>NC_023033.1:673856-1347712 GCF_000505665.1 Thermosynechococcus sp. NK55a
AGTAGTAAAAACCCTTTAGGGGGCTGACCGTAAAACTGGGGGTTTTCTCCTCATGAAACGGACAACAGCCAACATATTCTTGGCCGCGCTTGCGTAGGACAACGTGCTCGGCCACCAGATCAACAATGTTGACCGCTTGCCGCACAGCCTCAATTGTGTCGGGGTGTAGGGGAGGAATGTCCATAGACCATTAGTTTAGCCGATCCCCTAAATCAGAGATTCCCCTCCGGCAAATTCAACAATTCCTGAGCATGTTGCAAGCTCTTAACTCGAGCAGTCAAGGGCGATTCACCTTCGCTAGGATGTTGACGTTGCCCTTGTTGGGCGCAGAGGCAGGCTTTGAGGCCATAACCGTTGACATAGGGAGCCAATATTCATGAGTACCAGCCGCAAACGACTTGGTGTGTTCACCAGTGGCGGAGATTGCCCAGGTCTAAATACAGCTATCCGTGCCATTGTTGCCCATGCCACCTTAAGTTACGGTTGGGAGGTTCTTGGCATTCTCCACGCCACTCAGGGGCTAATTGAGCGGAAGGCGATCCCCCTCAATGCAGAAGGCCTCGGGGGCATGGATGTACTGCTCAACATGGGGGGAACCATTCTCGGGGCAATTAATAAGGGCGATACCCTTGGCCATGCCGATGAAGTGATTGCCGGGTACTATGAATTGGGCTTGGATGCCCTCATTGCCATTTGTGGCGATGGCAGCCTGAAAATTTTGCATCAACTGGCGCAAAAGGGAAACTGGAATTTTCTTGCAGTGCCGAAAACCATTGATAACGATGTCGCCTTGACCGATCGCGCCATTGGCTTTGATACCGCTGTCAACACTGTTGTCGAAGCTCTGAGTCGAATTACCTCCACCGCCGCTAGCCATGATCGTGTTTTTGTAGTGGAAGTGATGGGGCGCACCGCTGGTCACTTGGCTCTGTATTCGGGCATTGCCGGAGGCGCTGACATTATCCTGATTCCAGAAATTCCCTACTCCATTGAAGGCATTTGCCAACACCTCCAGAAGTTGCGCGATCGCTGGGGACGCAAGTTTGCCCTCATCGTCGTTGCTGAAGGCTCCAAGGAACTAGAGGAAGACGCCAACCATCCTCGTCATTGCAGTATTGGCCAGTATATTGCCGATAAAATTGCCCAGTACAGTCCCATCCCCATTGAGCTACGGGTTTCGGTGTTGGGGCACATTCAGCGGGGGGGCGCCCCGATGGCCATGGATCGACTGCTGGCAGCAGGCATGGGCAATACCGCTGTAGATTTGGCGGCTCAAGGGACGTTTGGCCGCATGGTGGCGTGGCAGGCGGGGCAAGTGGTGACGGTGCCCATTGCCGATGTTGTTGCTAAATCCCCGCGCCATGTGGATCCAAATAGCTTCTTGATTCGCACAGCTCAAGGATTGGGGATTTACGTTGGTGACAAGCCGATGCTGCCCTACGTAGATCCCACCCTCTGCCGTGATCAAGTGATTTGCGCGATCTAGAACCCCCTGAATCAGCAAACTAAGGAGTAGTCTGCAAGGGGCACGCCACTGAGGCTAAAAGCTCGCGCCGCGGTAATGCGGACACGCACCAGTTGTCCCCGTAGGGTCTCAATATCGCCAGGTAGGTACGTGAGGCGGTTACCATCGGTGCGGCCATAGACTTGCTGCGAATCCTTGGGATTCACCCCCTCCACCAGCACTACTTCTTCCCGTCCGAGATAGCGTTGGGAGCGATCGCCAGCAATCTTAGCCACTAAATGATTCAGCCGTTGGAGGCGATCCTCTTTAATTTCTTCTGGCACTTGATTCTGCCACGTGGCCGCTGGTGTATTGGGTCGCGGCGAATAGGCCGCCGTATTCAGTTGGTCAAACCCCACCACCGCCACCAGATCGAGGGTGCGCTGGAATTGTTCTTCTGTTTCACCGGGAAAACCAACAATGGCATCCGCACTAATGGCAGCATCCGGCATATAGCGGCGAATCGTTTCAATGATCTGTAAATAGCGCTCGCGAGTATAGCCCCGTGCCATTGCCTTGAGAATCTCGTTATCTCCCGACTGAAAGGGAATGTGGAAATGCTTACACACCTTGGGCAGCTCGGCACAAGCCCGAATCAATCGCTCCGTAAAATAACGGGGATGACTGGTGGCAAAGCGAATCCGTTCAATCCCAGGAACATCATGGATGTAATAAAGCAAATCGGTAAACGTGTGCTGTCGCCGGCCCTCTGGAGTAATTCCCGGCAAATCACGACCGTAGGCATCAATGTTTTGCCCAAGGAGTGTCACTTCTTTATAGCCTTGAGCTGCCAGCTCCTCAATTTCAGCGCGGATTGCCTCGGGGCGGCGGGATTGCTCTTGTCCCCGTACCCCCGGCACTACACAGTAGGTACAGCGTTCATTACAGCCATAAATCACGTTAACCCAAGCGGTAACCGTACTATCGCGCCGGGGTTTGGTAATGTCCTCAACAATCTGCAGCGGCTCTGTGGCCACCACTTGGCTGCCATTCCACACCTGCTCAAGCAGCTCACCCAGGCGATTGGCATACTGTGGCCCCATCACCAGATCCACTTCAGGAACTCGCCGCAGCAGTTGCTCCCCCTCCTGTTGAGCGACACAACCAGCGACAATCAGCGTTAGGTTGGGGTCTTGATGCTTGCGCTTAGCCTGCCGCCCTAGGTAGGAATAGAGCTTTTGCTCAGCGTTGTCCCGAATTGTGCAGGTGTTGTAGAGCAACACATCGGCCTCATCCGGTTCGGCGGCCAATTCTAGGCCCATCGCCTCCAAGACCCCGGCCATGCGCTCGGAGTCGGCTTTATTCATTTGGCAGCCAAAGGTGGTAATGTAGTAGCGGCGTGGCATTCCCTTGAGGCGCCCCTATACGTCGGTCACATCATTGGTGGGATTTGTGTTATCAGCACTACCCTCTTCAGGGGGAGCGGCCACTTTAACCATGGCATGGCGCAACACGCGATCGCCCAGCATATACCCCCGTTTGAGTTCTTCAATTACTGTGCCTTCGGGATGTTCATTGGTTGCCTCCCGCAGCACAGCCTCGTGGAGGTTGGGATCAAAGGGCTTGCCTTTGGCCTGCATCGCCGAAACGCCAATGCGCTTCAGGCACTCCACCAGTTGCTTGTAAACCCCCTGATAGCTGCGGTGAATTTTTTCTTCCGCCTCTGTTTCCGTTTGAATGTGGGTGCGGGCTAGCTCAAAGCTATCCACCACAGGCAGTAAATCAGCAATGACACTGCACTTAATCTGTAGCTCTAGCTCCTCTTTTTCCCGCTGCGTGCGTTTGCGGAAGTTCTCAAAGTCAGCGGCAAGGCGCATATATTGGCTATTGCGCTCCTCCACCATCTGCGAAAGACTAGCCTTGGCAGCTTCAAGGGCAGCAACTTTCTCTAGCAAGTCCGCTGCATCCGCAGAGGTTGCCTCAGATGCTTGACCCTCTTCGCCCGTGGTGGCTTCTGCGGGATTCTCAACATTCCCAACCGCATTCTCAACGGCGTCAGGGGTAATTTCCCCTTCTTGGGCTTCAGCAGCGGGGTTGGTTACGGTTTGATCACTCATAGCTTGACTCAGGTTATGCCCTCTAGACTGTGGATTGCGCACCGCAGTGCGTTTAACTCATGCAATCTTTTTAGCCTATCATCTTACCCATTGTATCAACAGGGGCGAGGCATCCGTCTATTAGGAGCTGCTCTACTACGGCTCTTTTCACAGGGCTGGCAGCCACCCCAACACCTAACCCAAAACCTCAGAGGTACTATGGGAGAAGGTCGCATCCATCTTTGATGCCTCCCCTATTTTAGGGCAAGGTCTTGACTGGTCTTGGCACTGAAAGATTCAGTTGCTCGTACCCTAAGGACTACGTTCTGGCCAAGTAAAGTTTAGGAGCAGGAGTTTTCGTTGATGTCCTTGCGCTCCATAAAATTCAGCCTAGGGCTAGCCTGCACATTGACAGTTGTAGCTCCAGTGCTAGCACAGACAGAGCCACCGCCACGGGAAAACTTCAATCCCTTTGGGGTGGATAATCCAGTCCTACAGCGAGCACGGAATTGGGCACGACAGGCGGCAGAGCGGGCAAATGGCGGGTTGAGTCGCTACCGCGCTGAAGCATCCATGTTTGGGCCTGCAAGTCAATCCCCCTACGTGGATAATGGTGATGGGACGTTTACCTTTCGTTTTCGAGGGGGGCCACCCGCGGAGCCACCAACCATTGAAAGTATTGTCACGGTGAACCCCGACCCAAGCAATCCAATGATTCGTATTGACTACAATGGCCCTATTCGGTCGGTGGCCCCTCCTCAACCGTTGCCAGAAATCCCATCCCCAAGCAATATGGGGAGCTTTTAGGGGTATCAGTGCATAGAGATTCGCCTATTCAGGAACTCGAAAATCTCTGGTACGCTACCCCTCGTCAGGAGATCGCTGCTGCGGTATGATAGGGGAAGGCTTCCTACCTCATCACCTCTAATAAATTTGTGTCTAGGAGAGTTCGCAATGACAACGGCTACCGCCACACCTGACTTGGACTACCATAGCGATCGCTACAAGGATGCCTACAGCCGCATCAACGCCATTGTCATTGAAGGCGAACAGAAAGCTTGCGATAACTATATTGATTTAGCCAAGCTGCTGCCCCAACACCAAGAGGAACTCACCCGCCTTGCCAAGATGGAAGCCCGCCACAAAAAGGGGTTTGAGGCCTGTGGTCGCAACCTGAATGTAACGCCAGATATGGGATTTGCCAAAGCGTTCTTTGAAAAATTGCACGGTAACTTTCAAGCAGCCCTGGCGGAGGGAAAAATTGCCACTTGTCTTCTGATTCAAGCTTTGATCATTGAATGCTTTGCGATCGCCGCCTACAACATCTACATCCCAATGGCGGATCCCTTTGCCCGTAAAATTACTGAGGGTGTTGTTAAGGACGAATATAGCCACCTCAACTTTGGTGAAATCTGGCTCAAGGAAAACTTTGAAAGCGTCAAAGCGGAGCTCGAAGAAGCCAATCGCGCCAATCTACCCTTGGTCTGGAAAATGCTCAACCAAGTGGAAGCCGATGCCAAAGTGCTCGGCATGGAAAAAGATGCCCTTGTGGAAGACTTCATGATTCAGTACAGCGGTGCCCTAGAAAATATCGGCTTTACCACCCGCGAAATTATGAAGATGTCGGTTTATGGCCTAACTGCGGCATAATGGTGACTTAATATATCGTTACATTTCAGTCACCGCACGCTTGTATGTTTGGATTAATTGGTCATCTGACGAATCTGGAGCACGCCCAAGCCGTTGCCCAGCAGTTGGGTTACCCCGAATATGCCGATCAAGGCTTGGAGTTTTGGTGTATGGCACCGCCGCAGATCGTCGATGAGATTACGGTGACGAGCATAACGGGCAAGACCATCTATGGCAAATACGTTGAGTCCTGCTTTTTACCAGAGATGCTGGCCAACCAGCGGGTGAAGGCAGCGACTCGCAAAATCATTAACGCCATGGCCCATGCCCAAAAGCACAACATTGACATTACGGCCTTGGGGGGCTTCTCCTCAATCATCTTTGAGAACTTTGATCTAGAGAAAATCTCCCACGTTCGCAACATTGAGCTGGACTTTCGCCGCTTTACAACGGGGAATACCCACACCGCCTATATCATCTGCCAACAAATTGAGCAGGCGGCGCCCCAAGTGGGAATTGATTTGCGGCAGGCCACCGTGGCTGTTTGTGGAGCTACGGGGGATATTGGTAGTGCCGTCTGCCGTTGGTTGAATACCTGTTTGGATGTGCCAGATCTCTTACTGGTCGCACGGAATCGCGATCGCCTGCTGGAGCTACAGGCGGAATTGGGACGGGGGAAAATCCTTGACTTGATGGAGGCGCTGCCCCTTGCCGATATTGTGGTTTGGGTGGCCAGTATGCCCAAGGGAGTTGAGCTGAGCATTGAGCAGTTAAAGCGTCCCTCCCTGATGATTGATGGCGGTTACCCCAAAAATATGGCCACCAAAATTCAGCACCCCCAGATTCATGTTCTCAGTGGTGGCATTGTCGAGCACGCCCTAGACATTGACTGGAAAATTATGGAAATTGTGAATATGGATGTGCCCTCGCGGCAGATGTTTGCCTGTTTTGCAGAGGCTATGCTTTTAGAGTTCGAGGGCTGGCACACCAATTTCTCTTGGGGGCGCAATCAAATCACTGTGGAAAAGATGCAGCAAATTGGTGAGGTCTCCCGTAAACACGGATTTAAGCCACTCCTGTTGAACCCTCAGTAAAACCAAAAGGAACCCACTCGCCTATGGCAAACGAACGTCGCACGCTTCTGTTGGAGTTTGAAAAGCCCCTCGTGGAGCTAGAAGCCCAAATTCAGCAGGTGCGGGATAAGTCTTCGGAGTTTGGTGTTGATGTCTCAGAGCAAATCCGTGAATTGGAGGAGCGCGCCAGGCAACTGCGCTATGAAATTTTTAGTAAGCTGACACCGGGACAAACCCTTCAGGTGGCTCGCCATCCGCGCCGTCCCAGCACGTTGGATTACATCCAAGCCATTAGTGAAGAGTGGATCGAACTTCATGGCGATCGCCGGGGCAGTGATGATCCCGCCATTGTCGGTGGTATCGGTCGGCTCAATGATCAACCGGTCGTGATGCTAGGGCAGCAAAAGGGTCGCGACACCAAAGATAATGTGGCTCGCAATTTTGGCATGGCCTCCCCCGGGGGCTATCGCAAAGCCCTGCGTCTGATGGAGCATGCCAACCGCTTTCAGATGCCCATCCTCACCTTCATTGATACACCGGCGGCTTGGGCGGGGGTGGAGGCGGAAAAGTTTGGCCAAGGGGAAGCCATTGCCTACAATCTACGGGAGATGTTCCGCTTTGAGGTGCCAATCATCTGTACTGTGATTGGCGAAGGTGGGTCTGGTGGTGCTTTGGCCATTGGGGTGGGCGATCGCCTGCTGATGTTTGAACACGCCGTCTATAGTGTGGCGCCGCCGGAGGCCTGTGCAGCAATTCTCTGGCGCGATGCCCAAAAGGCGCCCCAAGCAGCGGAAGCTCTGAAAATCACGGCTCGCGACCTGCTGAAGCTAGGGATTGTTGATGAAATTGTGCCCGAACCCGTTGGTGCTGCCCATAGCAACCCCGTAGAAGCAGCAGAAAATCTCAAGGCAGCTCTCCTGCGAAATTTGGCGGAAGTGCAAGCCCTCAGCAGTAGTGAACGGCGGGAGTTGCGCTATCAGAAGTTTCGGCGCATGGGTGTCTTTGCTGAAGCGGTATGACCCAACAAGTCCTAATCACCGGAGCCAGTAGTGGCATTGGGGCAGCCACGGCCATTGCCTTTGCCCAAGCGGGATTTAATGTGGTGCTCTTGGGGCGATCGCCCGCCAAACTGGCCGCTGTCCATGCCCAGGTGGTGGCCTATGGCGTTCAAGCCCACACATTTAGTGTGGATTTCAGTGATCCAGAACCCCTGCGATCGCGCCTTGATGAGATTCTCAGTAGTGTTGGCGATGTCCATGTACTGGTGAATAATGCAGGGATGGCAAGAACCGCTCCCCTCATTGATCAACCCTTGGCGGACTGGCAGCAAATCCTGAACGTCAACCTCACCAGTGCCCTCATCTGCTCCCAAGCGGTACTGCCGCAACTACGATCTCGCCAGTGCGGTACGATAGTCAATGTTGTTTCAATTGCTGGACGCCAAGTTTTTCCCGACTGGGGCGCCTACTGTGTCTCGAAGTTTGCCCTCATGGCCTTGACCAAAACGATGGCGGCTGAAGAACGCGCCCACGGTATCCGCGTGATTGCCATCTGTCCCGGCGCCGTTGACACCCCCATTTGGGAAGACGTAGCAGGAGACTTTGACCGCACGGGGATGCTCAGCCCCGAACACATTGCTAACACCATTTTGTACACGACTCAATTGCCGCAAACGGCTTTTGTGGAAGAGCTAGTGGTCATGCCCCTCGGCGGAACCCTCTAGACTCCACCTTGTCCTTTACTTGTCACCCTTTTTATGGCAACGTTCAATATGCCCGATTCGATCATTAACGGTAAAGCGGCCACACCGGCAATTCTGCCCGATCGCAACACCCACCAAGGCAAAGAAGCGATTCCCCACCACCCCCCCAGAGGTTGCCAAGGAAGAAATGATGGCGGCAGTACGCACAATTCTACTGAATGTGGGCGAGGATCCCGATCGCGAGGGGTTGCTGAAAACACCCAAGCGGGTCGCTGAAGCAATGCAATTTCTCACCAGTGGTTACAGCCAATCCCTTGAAACCCTTGTCAACGGCGCGATTTTTGATGAAGGCCACGATGAAATGGTCTTGGTGCGCGACATTAACTTCTTTAGCCTCTGTGAGCATCACATGTTGCCTTTCATTGGCAAAGCCCATGTGGCCTATATCCCCAACCAGCGAGTGATTGGCCTCAGTAAATTGGCCCGGGTTGTGGAAATGTATGCGCGGCGGCTGCAAGTTCAAGAACGCCTGACCCGTCAGGTGGCTGAAGCCATTGAAACCGTTCTCGATCCGAAGGGAGTGGCTGTGGTTATGGAAGCAACCCACATGTGCATGGTGATGCGCGGTGTCCAAAAACCCGGCTCTTGGACAGTGACCAGTTCGATGCTGGGGGTTTTCCGTGAAGATCAAAAGACCCGTGAGGAGTTTCTCAACTTGATTCGCCATCAGCCGAACTTTTAGGGAGCAGTCCTTGGGGGGCGATCGCCCCCTTTGGGGTTCTCAAGAACTTAGGCTAGGATGGATAATGAGTGAGATCCTCATGGGCGCATTGTGGAAAGATTTCACTTGTCTCAGTCTGAACATCGCCAACACCCCCAAACGCAACCCCCCTCCCTGAGTGTGGCGAATGCCTACCTGCTGTGGTGTTTGAGCCTCGTCGGGGTCTGCGGCCTGCAACGCTTTTATGTCGGGCAGCCCCTAGTGGGTCTGTTGTACCTAGTCACCTTCGGCGTCTGTGGTGTCGGTCAATTCATTGATCTGTTTCTGATTCCAGGGCTGGTGGATCGCCACAAAACCTACCTGCGGGGACGCTATCTAACAGCAGAGAAGGACCCTGACCTCAGCCCTGCCTCTGGTAGATCGATACACCGTTTACTGCAAGTCGCAAAAGAACATGGGGGCGTTCTCTCAGCAGCCCAAGTAGCCCTCTATACCCATCTAGATCCCCAAACAGTCGAGGAATTGCTCTTTGAGGCTCAGCGACTCGGCTATGCCACAGTATTCAATGACCCCGAGACAGGGGCAGTGCGCTATCGCTTTGATGTCTAGTTCATGCTGCCCTTAGACCCGTTTCAACCCATGGGGGCGATCGCCACCACTTCCCAGGGACTGGCTCAACTCCAGCGCATTGTTGATGTAGGCATTCCCCTCAGCATTTGGGTCTCGCCCCAGTTAGGTGCCCACCGCCCCGTACAAACCTACGAGGGTCCTCTGGCAGCCCATTTACAGAAACACTGGTGCCACTATCGCGCTTGGATCTTTGCCTTGGCCTGCGGTGCTGTGGTGCGGTTAATCTCACCCCTGTTGACCCACAAAAGCCAGGATCCGGCGGTTTGCGTTCTTTCTGAGAATGGCCAATGGATCGTGAGTTTGCTGGGGGGGCATAGTGCGGGGGGCGATCGCCTCTGTCACATCCTCAGTGCTACCCTTGGCGCAACACCAATTCTCACAGGGGCAAGTTATAGCCAAGGCTACTTTGCCGTGGATACTTGGGGAACAGCCTTGGGGTGGCAACGGGGGGCAGGAGACTGGCATGCGATCGCCAGCCAACAGGCGCAGGGAAAGGCGCTGCAAGTGTATCAAACCTGCGGTAGCGCTTTGTGGCGCACAGGTCTCAGTTCAGACCAGCCCCTTGAGTTAGTCAGCACCCCACCCCTAGAAAATGCGGTGTGGATTACCGAAAAAGTGTTACCCTCCTCTGTGACCTCAGGGGTAGCTTGGCATCCACGGGTTCTGTGGCTAGGTATTGGCTGTGAACGGGGAACATCGGCAGCCCTGATCCAGCACGCCATTGATCAGACCCTTGCCCAAGCGAGACTCAGCCCCCTCGCGATCGCCGGCCTTGCCAGTATTGATCGCAAAGCCGATGAAGTGGGGTTATGTCAAGTGGCTAAGGCGCACGATTGGCCCAGCCGCTGGTTTTCCGCACAAGAATTGGCACCTGTTACAGTGCCTACCCCCTCAGCAATTGTGGCTGCAGAGATGGGAACCCCCAGTGTTGCCGAAGCCGCAGCAGTGTTGGCCAGCGAGGGAGGTCGTTTAATTGTTCCTAAGCAGATTTACCGTCAAGGGGGTGAGGGGGGGGCAGTGACGATCGCCATTGCCCAATCTGAACGGGAATTCATTCCCCGCCAAGGCTCCCTGAGCCTCATTGGCACTGGTCCGGGATCTTTGGATCAACTCACCCTCGGAGCCCGCTCTGCCCTTTTGGCCGCTGATATTCTTGTGGGCTATACCCTTTACCTCGAATTGATCGCTCCCCTACGGCAACCAGGACAGATGGTGGCGGCCTATGGCATTACCCAAGAGCGACAACGTGCCCAAGTGGCGATTGATCTGGCACAGTGGGGACTCAATGTCGCGGTGGTTTCTTCGGGCGACTGTGGCATCTATGGCATGGCGGGTCTGGTACTAGAGCTATTGGCAGAAGCGGACATCACCAATTTACCGGTAGCGGTGTTTCCAGGGGTGAGTGCTGTGAATGCTGCCGCGGCTCGCTTGGGGGCACCCCTGATGCACGATTTTTGCACCATTAGCCTCAGCGATCGATTGACCCCTTGGCCAGTCATTAAGAAACGCCTACAGGCGGCGGCAGAAGCGGATTTTGTTACCGCCCTTTATAATCCTCGTTCCCGCGATCGCCAGCAACAATTGGTGGACGCCAAAGCTATTTTCTTAGAATATCGTTCACCACAGACACCAGTGGCAATTGTTCGTGCCGCCTATCGCCCTGAGGAGCACATCACCCTTACCACCCTTGGGGCATTTGAACCAGCAGCAGTGGATATGTTCAGCTTGGTGTTGATTGGCAACGCCAGCACCCGCCGCTTCCAGGATTGGCTGATTACCCCTCGTGGCTATCTAGGGAACCCTAAAGCAAGCCTGTCTGACCGAGGAGATTAAAACAAGCCCAGTTGACGATACTGAGGGCGATCGAGCCAAAAAAGGCACTCCAAAAACCATTTCGGAGGGTAAATCCATCCACAAAAGCAGCAGCAAGGGCAAAAATGGCTGCATTAATGATCAGGGCAACTAAGCCAAACGTGAGAAAAATAAAGGGGAACGTTACAAACTTGAGCACTGCGCCAAGGGTGGCATTGAGCAGACCAAAGACAATCGCCGACCACAGAGCAGTTGAGAACTTGTCAATTTCTACCCCCAAAAATGAGAGGCGAGACACAATAAACAAGCTAATACTGGTCACAATCCAAGTAATGAGTAAACCCCACATAGGCAGCTCCTATGATTTATTTAGATAACTATTGAGATAACGCTAGATAACAATCAAGAAAAAGGGGAATACCGGTACACCAAAGGTCACACTGAACCAGTAGCTAACCAGACTGAGGAGAAGGCTCAAGAACAGCGAAAGACACAGTGACCACAGCAGATAGGAGGCAACCTCGTACATCCTTTGCCAAAAGGAATCAAAGGGCAGGTCTAGCACATATCCATTGGCAGAGACCCGTACAGGGGCTTGAGACATCGCACGATCCTCTAGCAGCATTGCTTTTATTTTAGGCCAGGGATGAGAACGTAACATTTTGAGACACAAATTTTTGTAAATCATGTGTGTTCAGAATCTGGGGCGATAATAGAGATAGAGCGCGATGCACTGAGGTGGGCATGGGACAAGGTTGGCAAGTGGGCCGTGTCTTTGGCATTCCCCTGTATATTGATCGGTCGTGGTTTCTGGTGATTCTGCTATTTACTTTTCTCAATGGTAGTGACTGGCAGGACACGTACCCGCAGTGGGGAGCACTGGTATGGCTGATGGGATTTGGGGTTTCCCTACTGTTGTTTGCCTCAGTATTACTCCATGAATTGGGGCACAGTCTAGTGGCGCGCTCCCAAGGAATTACAGTACGCTCAATTACCCTCTTTCTCTTTGGTGGTGTGGCAGCCATTGAACGGGAATCCAATACTCCTGGTCAAGCCTTTCAGGTGGCGATCGCCGGGCCCTTGGTGAGTTTTGCCCTTTTTGCCCTGTTGCAGGGGGTAGCTGTCCTACTGCCGGGAGGTCATCCCCTCCATGAACTGTTACTCTATCTGGCGCACATCAACTTTGTCTTAGGGGTCTTTAACCTCTTACCTGGACTTCCCCTCGATGGTGGCCAAGTCCTCAAAGCAGCGGTTTGGAAATTGACAGGCAATCGCTTTCAGGGGATGCGTTGGGCAGCGCGATCGGGACAAGTGTTGGGCTGGTTGGCCATTAGTTTTGGGCTATTTGTAACACTCCTTGGCAGTGGCAATGGCCTGTGGTTGGGTCTATTGGGGTGGTTTGCCCTGCAAAATGCCACGCTCTACGATCGCCTTAGCCGACTCCAGGAAGCATTGGTGACCCTGACGGCGGCTGATGCCATGACACGGGATTTTCGGGTGATTGAGGGAACGTTATCCCTGCGGGAGTTTGCCGATCGCTATCTCCTACTGGCCGATCGCCAGCCCACAGCCTACTTTGTCGCCACCGATGGCCGCTATTGTGGCTATTTAGATTCCCAAGCCCTGAACCATGTGGAGCGCAGCCGTTGGGAAGTAACGCCAGTCGCGGAATTAGCCGTACCCTTGCGGGCGATCGCCACCGTCAAAGAATCCGACTCTCTCGCCAAGACTGTTTGCACCCTAGAGGAGCAACAACAACGCTTTATTACTGTTTTAACCCCTGCAGATGCCGTAGCGGGCGTTATTGATCGCGGTGATGTTCTACTGGCTTTGGCCAAACGGTTGCACTGGCAACTGGGGAAACAGGACATTCAACGCCTCAAGCAAGAAAGGCACTATCCCCCAGAACTGCAATTATTGGAACTGGCAAAAACAGCCCTGCAATTTCAGGGGGGGGATGGCGGAATAGCGGTTGCTTCACAAATCCGCTAGCTTGTTTTAGCAGCCGACAATCAGGATGGAGAAAAATGGCAGCCTTGATTGTAGCTGTCTGCCCTAACGCGCCCTGGAGGACTCGAACCCCCGACATCCGGTTTTGGAGACCGACGTTCTACCAACTGAACTAAGGACGCAAGCCTGTTTACAGGGGGCGATCAAACCGTGGCTTGATCCGCGAAGCTTTACCCATGCGATCGCGCAGGTAGTAGAGCTTGGCCCGGCGCACTTTACCCCGCTGAATTACTTTTATACTATCAATTCGTGGCGAATGCAGCAAAAAGACTCGCTCAACGCCCACCCCTTGAAAGACACGGCGCACGGTAATGGTGCGGTTAATACCCGTGTTGCGCATAGCGATCACATCCCCTTCGTAGGGCTGGACGCGCTCCTTATCGCCTTCTTTAATTTTGACCCCAACCCGAACGCGATCGCCCACATGAATCACGGGCAAGTCAGTCTTCATTTGCTCCGCTTCAATCGAGCGAATAATCTCTTGGGCGTTCATGACAGTTCCTTAACTCGCAATCTCTTAGCGTACCCTAAGCGTTTAGACTTGTCTAGGCCAATTTTTTATTTTTTGCTTTGCACATCGCCAAGGGTGTATCCCAACTTCAGCAGCAGCCGCCGCAGTAGGGGCAAGCTCAAGCCAATTACATTACTGGGAGTACCGACAATCTTCTCGACAAAGGCACCCCCTTGGCCATCGAGGGCAAAACAGCCAGCACAGGCAAGGGGTTCACCGGAAGCCACATAGGCAGCAATTTCGGCATCGCTAATATCGGCAAAGACAACTTGGGTAGACTCCACCTCAACACAGGTGCGACCCTGTGCCAAATCAATCAAAGCATGGCCTGTCAGCAGGTCTCCCGTTTGACCGCGCATTTTCTGCCAGCGGGCGATCGCCATCTCTGGCGAGGCCGGTTTACCGTAAATTTCTCCGCCAAGCACCAGCACAGAATCACAGCCCAAAATTAAGGCGGGGGCTGAATAACTCTGAGCGACAGTTTCTGCTTTGCACCGTGCCAGTAACCGCACCAGTTCTGTTGGCGTTGTTGCTTGAATAACCGACTCATCAAAGTGACTGGGCTGAATAATGGGATCAATGCCAATTTGTTGCAGCAATTGGCGGCGTGCCGGGGAGGCAGAGGCAAGAACAAAGGGCACCATAGGGCTGTGTTTGAGGCAACCAGTCTTTATGATCTCATATTGAAACTATCAAACCTGCATGAGGTGTCCTATTGAGGGTTTATTATCTAGGTGTTGCGTCTGGAGTCAGACAAATGACGAGTGCGGCCTACACCTACACTCCCCCCAGCGGACTACCCCAGGATGCACCATTACCCGATCACTTTTTGACCTACAAAAAACTCCAGTCGCTGCCGGAAATGTGGCCCCTATTGGCGCAACGTCATGGGGATGTGGTGGCTCTTGATGCTCCCTACGAAGATCCCCCGACCCGCATTACCTACAGTGAACTCTATCAACGCATTCAACGCTTTGCAGCTGGCCTACAGGCTCTGGGTGTCGCTGCCGGCGATCGCGTGGCCCTATTTGCTGACAATAGCCCCCGCTGGCTCATTGCCGATCAAGGCAGTATGATGGCTGGTGCCATCAATGTGGTGCGCAGTGGGACCGCCGCTGCTCAAGAACTGCTCTACATTTTGCGCGACAGTGGAGCCACCCTACTGCTCATCGAAAACCTAGCCACCCTCCGGAAGCTGGAAGGGTCTTTGGTGGATACAGCAGTCAAAACAGTGGTGCTCCTGAGTGGAGAATCCCCTGAATTGACAGGTTTTCCCCTGCGGCTTTTGAACTTTGGTCAAGTCTTTACGGAAGGACAATATGGCACAGTGCGGGCAGTGGCCATTACCCCCGCTGACCTAGCAACGCTAATGTACACCTCCGGTACCACGGGTCAACCCAAGGGGGTGATGGTTACCCATGGGGGGCTCCTGAGTCAAATTGTTAATCTCTGGACAATTGTGCAACCGCAGGTGGGCGATCGCATCCTCAGTATCTTGCCCATTTGGCATGCCTATGAACGGGTGGCCGAGTACTTTCTCTTTGCCTGTGGCTGCAGCCAAACCTATACCAATCTCCGCCACTTCAAGAATGACCTGAAACGGTGTAAACCCCACTACATGATTGCCGTCCCCCGCATCTGGGAAGGCTTTTACGAAGGGGTGCAAAAGCAACTGCGGGATAGTCCGGCTACAAAGCGGCGTCTTGCCCAGTTTTTCCTCAGTGTTGGCCAGCACTATATACTGCAACGGCGACTGCTCACGGGCCTGAGCCTGACCAACCCCCATCCCAGCGGCTGGCAGAAATTGGTGGCTCGCGTGCAAACCCTCCTCCTCAAGCCCCTCTACGAACTGGGGGAGAAGCGTGTTTATAGCAAAATTCGTGAAGCCACCGGCGGTGAGATTAAACAGATAATTAGTGGTGGCGGTGCCCTTGCTCCCCATTTGGACACCTTCTATGAAGTGATTAACCTAGAAGTCTTGGTGGGCTACGGTCTCACCGAAACGGCCGTAGTGCTAACCGCTCGCCGCCCTTGGGCAAACCTACGGGGATCCGCTGGCCGTCCAATTCCCGATACCGCCATTAAAATTGTTGACCCAGAAACTAAAGCCCCCCTTGAGTTTGGCCAAAAAGGACTGGTGATGGCCAAAGGGCCACAGGTGATGCGCGGCTACTACAACCAACCAGAGGCCACCGCTAAGGTGCTAGATGGGGAGGGATGGTTTGACACCGGCGACTTGGGCTACCTCACCCCCAATGGAGATCTGGTGCTGACGGGACGGCAGAAGGACACGATTGTTCTCAGCAACGGTGAAAATATTGAACCGCAGCCTATCGAGGATGCCTGTGTCCGCAGCCCCTATATTGACCAAATTATGCTGGTGGGTCAAGATCAAAAAGCTCTTGGTGCCCTCATTGTGCCCAATTTAGAGGCATTGGCGGAGTGGGTGGCTGCCAAGGGGTACCGACTGGAGTTGCCAAACCGACCGGCAGGAGCGGGCAGTGGTGAGGTGGTGACGCTGGAAAGCAAAGTCATTATTGATCTCTACCGTCAAGAACTGCTGCGGGAAGTGCAAAATCGCCCCGGCTATCGCCCAGATGATCGCATTGCCACGTTTCGCTTTGTCCTCGAACCCTTTACGATAGAGAATGGTCTTTTGACCCAAACCCTAAAAATTCGCCGTCATGTCGTGAGCGATCGCTACCGCGATATGATTAACGCCATGTTTGAGTAATCTTCATGACAGACCCTATGGATAGCAAACTGCTCCTGCGGCGCCAGATTATGGTGAAAGCCATTGTCACTCCCGAGTGGAAAGACGATGCCCAAAGGCAGCTTCAGGCACAACTCAATCAAGTGGATGCCCAAATTCAGCAGTTGGATCTGCAAGTGCAGCAAGTGATTGACGAACTGCGCAAAAGTAATGAAGCAGCGGATGTGGTCAATGCCCGTATTCAAGACGTTCAAGGGCAAGCCAACAACCAAAAAGCACAACTCTTACAGCAAAAAAATCTAATTCTTCAGCAATTGGATCAGGTGCAACGCCTACAAATGGGTCAGGAAGTGGATCAAGGTCAGGTGGATAATTTTTTCTATGTCACCAAAGGGGATAACCTGATTCAAAAGATGCAGGTGGAAATTCTCCTGCGCAATGGTGTCATCGAAGAAATTCGTGGCACGCTCTAGGTTTTACCCTTTATTTTTTAGGGAATTTGAGATTTGACTCCCTTTCAATTGCCAACTAAGGATAGCAGCCTCTATGATTCGTGAACTGTTCATGCCCGCCCTCAGCTCCACCATGACCGAAGGGAAAATTGTCTCTTGGCTGAAATCTCCCGGGGATAAGGTGGCTAAAGGGGAAACCGTGCTGATTGTGGAATCCGACAAGGCCGATATGGATGTGGAGTCCTTCTACGACGGCTATTTGGCAGTGATTACCGTACCTGCTGGCGAAGTAGCAGCCGTTGGCTCCACCATTGGCCTTGTGGCAGAAACAGAAGCAGAAATTGCGGAAGCAGAGGCAAAGGCCAAGTCCCTTGGGAAGGCTACCAGTTCTGACCGGGCTCCAGCCACGAGTAATGGCTCAGGAACGGCTCCTGCCGCCAGTGCTGCCGCTGTACCGGCTGGGCGAGTGATTGCCTCCCCCCGTGCCCGCAAATTGGCCAAGGAACACAAAATTGATTTGAAGACGCTCAAGGGAACTGGCCCCAATGGTCGGATTACAGCCGCCGATGTGGAAGCTTTGATTGGTGCGCCTGCACCCCCCCCCGTGGCAACGTCCCCTGCCCCTCTCCCCACCGCCCCCCCTGCTACTGCTCCGGTGGTGGCTAAGGAGGATTTGGTGCCCCTGACAACGCTGCAAAATGCCGTTGTGCGCAATATGGTGGCCAGCCTGGGCATTCCCGATTTCCACGTCGCCTACACGATCACAACCGATGCCTTGGATCGGCTGTATCAGCAAATTAAGTCCAAAGGGGTGACAATGACGGTGCTCCTTGCCAAGGCGATCGCCCTGACATTGCAAAAACACCCAATTATGAATGCCTACTACACAGAGCAGGGGATTCAATACCGTCGTGATATTAACATTGCTGTTGCGGTGGCGATGCCGGGGGGTGGTCTGATTACACCGGTGCTAAAGAACGCCGATCAAATTGACATCTACAGCCTCTCGCGTACTTGGAAAGACTTGGTGGAACGGGCACGCGCCAAGCAACTGCAACCCGATGAGTACAGCACGGGCACCTTTAGCCTCTCGAACCTCGGCATGTTTGGAGTTGACTTCTTTGATGCCATTCTCACGCCCGGTCAAGGGGCGATTATGGCGGTGGGGGCGTCGCGTCCGACGGTAGTTGCCACAGAGGATGGCCTGCTGGGGGTAAAACGGCAGATGAAGGTGAATATTACCTGTGATCACCGGGTGATCTATGGTGCTGATGCAGCTGCCTTCCTTCAGGATTTGGCAAAACTGATTGAAACTAATCCCCAAGCATTGACGCTCTAAACAGTGACTGCCCTGCTGGAAATCAGGGATCTTCATTTTGGCTATGGAACAACCCCCTCACTGCTCCAAGGGATTGATCTGAGGGTGACGGGGGGCGATCGCTTTGGCATCATTGGTGACAATGGTTCTGGCAAAACCACACTCCTCCTTCTCTGTGCTGCTGTTCTCAAGCCACAGCGGGGAACGATTACCTGCTTGGGGCAGTCAGTGGTGGCTGGACAGTTTCAACCCGCAGTGGGCGTCGTGCTGCAGCACCCAGCGGATCAGTTAATTGGGACTACTGTGGCTGAGGATGTCGCCTTTGGCCCTGAGAATTTAGGTTGTTCAACCCTAGAAGTGCAGCAGCGAGTGTATCAAGCCTTGGCGATGACCGGAACTTTGCATTTGGCCAATCGCGTGCCCCATCAACTGTCGGGGGGAGAACAACGCATGGTGGCGATCGCCGGCATTTTGGCCATGCAGCCCAAGCTAATCCTCTACGATGAACCCACTGCCTTTTTAGACCAACGGAGTTGCCGCACCTTGATTGAGTTTCTGCAAACCAATGCCACTCCCGGTCTAGTTGTCAGCCATGACCTTGCGTTTTTACGCGCCGTCTGTACGCAGATTTTTCTCCTTGAGTCAGGACATCTGTGTCCCCTAGGGTTGTAGCCCATGCTGCGTCGTCGTGTTTGGTTGTTGTTCATTCTCTTCTGTTGGAGTTTGTGTTGGGCGATTGGGCCCGTACAAGCACAAAACCCAAGGTTCATTCGTGGGGTTTGGCTGACCAAGAATGATTTCCCAATCCTGCGCGATCGCCCGCGGTTGGTGGCAGCCCTCAATGATCTACAGCGACTAAACTTCAACACCCTTTACCCCGTTGTCTGGAATTCCGGCTATGTCAGTTTCCCCAGTACTACCGCCAAGAATCTGGGAATTCAGCCCTTTGTGCTGCGGGGAATCCAAGACTACGAGATTCTCGCCGAACTCACCCAGCAGGCGCACTGCCGCAATCTCTTAGTCATTCCCTGGTTTGAATTTGGCTTTATGGTGCCAGAAACCTCAGAACTCGCCCTTGCCCATCCGGACTGGCTCACCCAGGCTATCAATGGTCAGACCACTCGCTTAACGGCGGCCGGGGAAGTGGCTTGGATGAATCCCTTTCATCCACAAGTACAAGAATTTCTCACCAATATTGTCCTTGAGGTACTGCGGCAATACCCGGTGGATGGTGTGCAGTTTGATGATCACTTCAGCCTGCCCGTGGAGTTTGGCTATGATGACTACACCCGTGCCCTCTATCAGCAGGAAACCCAAAAGCCCGTTCCCGACAATCCCCGTGATCCGGACTGGATGCGCTGGCGTGCTGACAAACTCACTGCCTTTGTGCAAACGTTGCGGCAGCGAGTAAAGCAGGAATTTCCCAATGCCATTTTTTCCCTCTCACCGACCACATTGCCAACCGCCTACCAAACGTTTCTCCAAGATTGGCCGCGGTGGGTCGCCCTTGGACTCCTCGATGAAGTAATTGTGCAAGTGTATCGCTACCATCTCTCCAGCTTTGTGCAACAGTTGACGCAGCCGGAGATACGCCAGGCCCAAGCTAAAGTTCCCACTGCCGTTGGTGTCCTCACGGGGCTACGTACCAACCCTGTGCCGATGGCCCTAGTGGATGCCAAGGTAGAGGCTGCCCTGCGAGCCGGGTTAGGAGTGTCCTTTTTCTCCTTTGAAACCCTGTGGGAACGGGGTCCGGATCCCCGCGATCACCGCCAAAGTCGGCTCCTCTTTCATTTTCGCCAGCCCCTGCCACGGCGGCTCTTTAACCAAACTTGTCCAAGGACCTAGAGCTTGCTGCCACACTCTGGACAAAAGCGATGGGTTGAAATGGTCTTGGCTCCACAATTGGCACAGTAGACCAGTTCAGCAGCCTTTTCAAGAACCTTGGCTTCCGGCAGACCAAGCATTTGAGAGTTAGGCTTGCCGGGGGCAACCATCGGGTAGCAGTTTTCATCGCGGGTGACATGGGCATCCAGCAGCACTGGCCCATCGTAGGCCAAAACCTCTTGGACAATGGCATCCAAATGCTGGCGATCGCTCACCCGTAACCCCTTAACCCCATAGGCCTCCGCCAATTTCACAAAATCGGGCATCCCCTTGGCCATATTGGAATGGGAATAACGCTCCTCGTAAAAGGCCTGCTGCCATTGCCGCACCATTCCTTGCCAAAAGTTATTAATAATGACAGTCTTGACAGCAATACCGTACTGAGCCAGGGTGGCCAGCTCTTGGGAATTCATCTGGAAACTGGCATCGCCACTAATACAAATCACCTGTTGATCGGGCAAGGCCACTTTGACTCCCATAGCCGCAGGCATACCAAAACCCATTGTGCCCAAGCCAGCACTAGAGATCCAACGCCGAGGGCCATTTTTCAGGAATTGTGCTGCCCACATCTGGTGCTGACCCACATCAGTGGTGTAATAGGCATCGGGGGCGTGACGGCCAAAAGCCACAATTACCTCCTGCGGCGAGAGTTCACCACTGGGTTCGGGAACAATGAGGGGATAATCCTGTTTCCAGATATTGATACGCTCTAACCAGGCTTGGGTCTGAGGTTCAACAGCTTGACCACTGTCTTCAATGTGCTTGAGAAGCTGCTGGAGCACTGGTTTGACGCTGCCAACGATCGGCACATCAGGTACACGGTTTTTGCCCACCTCAGCAGGATCAATGTCAATGTGAATGACCTTAGCGCGGGAGGCAAATTCATCCAGCTTACCGGTCACGCGATCGTCAAAGCGTGCCCCCACAGCAATTAGCAGATCACATTCACTGACGGCAAAGTTGGCATAGGCGGTGCCATGCATCCCCAACATACCCACAGAGAGGGGATGGGACTCAGGAAAGGCCCCCTTCCCCATGAGTGTTGTGGTCACCGGAATCTCGAAGAGCTCGGCTAACTTGAGTACCTCCTCGTGAGCACCCGCTGTAATTGCCCCGCCCCCCACATAGAGCAAAGGTCGCTTGGCCTCACGAATCAATTGGACCGCTTGGGCAATTTGACGGGCATTGCCGCGAATCGTGGGGCGATAGCCCCGCAGCTTGACCTGCCCCGGCTCGACCGGCTCATACTCACAGACCTCTAACCCCACGTCCTTGGGAATATCCACAAGCACAGGCCCAGGCCGACCAGTGGTGGCAATGTAAATGGCCTCAGCAATGATCCGTGCCATGTCCTTGGCTGCACGCACTACGTACGAGTGCTTAACAATGGGCAGCGTAATGCCAAAAATATCTGTTTCCTGAAAAGCATCCGTGCCAATGGCAGAGCGAGGTACCTGACCCGTGATCACCAGTAGCGGAATTGAATCCATGTGGGCTGTGGCAATGCCTGTCACTAAGTTCGTCGCCCCTGGTCCCGAAGTAGCAAAACACACCCCCACTTGACCTGTGGCACGAGCGTAGCCGTCAGCGGCATGGGCTGCCCCCTGTTCGTGGCGCACCAGAATGTGCTGAATGATGCCCTTGGACTCAGCACGGTAAAGTTCATCATAGATGGGTAAAATGGCTCCACCGGGATATCCAAAAATATGCTTAACACCGTGACGGCATAGGGTATCAATCAGAATGTATGCTCCAGTTGCTTGCACAGGCCGACCTCGTCAGGCAGTGGTGGTAGATATTTTTAAATTCTAATTTTTCAATGAGGGTCTCGGCAAGAGCGCAACGGCTTGAAAGCATTGAATTCTTGGCCTTCAACTCCTCAATGCTTAACATATCTTTGCAATTAGTCCCTGCCTTTTTTGGCGGCAAGAACAGCGTTTATTTAAGTATTTAAGTTCACTTAGCTAGGCAAAATGCGCATTAAAGTTTGGCCATACTCAATTGGTTCAGCATTTTGCACCAGAATTTCCACCACTTGGCCATTGACTTCGGCTTCAATTTCGTTCATCAGCTTCATGGCTTCAATGATGCAAACCACTTGGCCTTTTTTGACTGTGTCACCCACTTCAACAAAGGGGGGTTCATCGGGAGCAGGGGCACGATAAAAGGTTCCGACCATTGGCGCCACAATATCTATGGTTTTGCGATTGGCAGGGGGTGGCGTTGGTTCCGGATCGGGGGTAACGGCTGGAGGGGGCGCAGGTGTGGGTGTGAGGGTTGATGCCGGAGCTGGAGCCACAACCACAGGGGTGCTGCCACTGATCTGCTCACGCTTGCGGAGTTGAAGTTCTAGTTCGCCACTCTTGAGGTTGAGTTCGGTGACACTGGTTTGGTCAAACATTAGTAGCAGTTCGCGTACTTGGTTGAGGTCAAGCTCCACACCCATTACTCCTATTCGCGGCCAAGATACGTATCTGAGCGAGTGTCAATGCGAATCCGTTCGCCTACGGAGATAAATAACGGTACCATGACTTGGGCACCGGTTTCGACAATGGCGGGTTTTGATCCACCGGTGGCGGTATCTCCTTTAACTCCCGGATCGGTTTGCACCACTTCTAAAACAACGGAGTTGGGTAGCTCCACCTCAAGGACTTGCTCACCCCATTTGACGATATTGACCTCCATGCCTTCCTTGAGATACTTGGCGCGATCGCCCACTTGTGCAGGGGTGAGGCGAGCTTCCTCATAGCTTTCCATGTCCATAAAGACATAGTCTTCGCCATCTTTGTAAGTATGCTGCATGGTGCGTTTTTCAAGGGTGGCTTGGGGAACAGTCTCGCCGGCGCGGAAGGTGCGCTCAATCACGTTGCCCGTTTGCACATTCTTTAACTTTGTCCGCACAAAGGCAGAACCCTTACCGGGTTTGACGTGCAAAAATTCGACGACTCGCCAGACAGCACCATCTAGCTCAATACTTACACCGGGGCGAAAATCATTACTGGAAATCATGTCCTACCGTGCAGTTCACCAAGCTATTATTGTATCCCTGAGCGCTGCCGTTCCTAACCCTGTTGAGCAGATTTCCCTAGAGCAGGATCCATTGGCACCCCTTGGAATTCCCAAAGGGCGATCGCTCCTGTCAATGCTACACTGAAAATCAATGTGAATGATACGCCAAGGACAGTAACAATGGCTGCAACCCTTGAATTGAGTCAAGAAAACGTCGAAAAAGTCCTTGATGAACTCCGCCCCTATTTGATGGCCGATGGCGGCAATGTCGAGCTGGTGGAAATTGAGGGGCCTGTGGTACGGCTGCGGTTGCAGGGTGCCTGTGGTTCCTGCCCCAGCTCAACCATGACGCTGCGCATGGGCATTGAGCGCAAGTTGAAGGAATCCATTCCAGAGATTGCTGAAGTCCAGCAGGTTCCCTAAGTTACTGGCTGCTGGGGAGAGATAGAAAATGGCGATCGCCATCGAGTTAACCCCAGAGCAGATTGATCGTCTGGACTTATCTCCCCTACAACAAGTACTTAACCCCCTGACTGCAGAGCAGCTTCTGGATTACCACCAAGCACTGCGTTTTACGATTGATTATCCGCGGCCAGTGGATGAGCCTGATCTGGAACTTTCGGAATTGGCGCCCGTGCGCCTTTGGTTCATTCGTGCCGATGTATCCTACCCGTGGCTGCCCTACTTACTGGATTGGTCAGCGGGTGAACTGGTGCGTTATGGGGCGATGCTGGTGCCCCACGAATTTCATCCGCAGCAGGGGATTATCTTCAACCCGCAAGCCCTTGATATTTTTGTGATGACCAAGGTGTTTACCCTTTGGCAATGGCTACGGGGCCAGGGCTATCCTGCCATTGAAAAAATTAAAGGCATGGCGGCGATGTTTGGCTATGAGCTGGATAGTGAGCTCTTTACGCTGCTCCAATAAGTCATGGGAAAAACGGTCACAGCCCTAGGCGTTGATTTTGGGACCTCGGGGGCACGGGCGATCGCCATCGATCCTGAGGGCAATGTTCTGGCTACTGCCCGTCGGCCGCTACACCAACCCGATCAACCCCAAGAATGGGCAGCAACATTGTGGGCGTTGATTTTAGATATTCCAAGCGCTATCCGTCAGCAAATTCAGCGGATTGCAATTGATGGAACCTCGAGCACTGTTTTCCTCTGTGATGCTCAGGGGCAGCCCTCCTCGCCCGTCCTTTTGTACAACGACGATCGCGCCCAAGATTATCTTCAAAGGTTGCGGCAGATTTTAGCCACAGATCACCTTGTCCTTAGTGCCACCAGTAGTCTGGTCAAGCTGTTGTGGCTCCAGACCCACTATGCCACTGCCAATGCCTTTTTCCTACACCAAGCTGACTGGCTAGCCTTCTTACTTCACGGTCAACTGGGGATTTCCGACTGGCACAATGCCCTGAAGTTGGGCTATGACCCCGCAAAGGAAGCCTACCCCGATTGGTTCAGCCACCCCATACTTGCACCCTTGCAGTCCCTGCTGCCTAAGGTCGTTCCTCCGGGGACCGTTCTGGGAAAGGTCACAGCCACTGATCTAGGCTTCTCTCCAGAGTGTCAGGTGTGTGCGGGTACTACCGATAGCATTGCCGCGTTCTTGGCTAGTGGTGCCTCTGAGGTGGGTGAAGCCGTGACCTCCTTGGGCTCAACCCTTGTGCTGAAGCTTTTGAGTGCCTCTAGGGTAGAGGATTTGACAGCAGGCATCTATAGTCATCGCTTGGGCGATCGCTGGCTCGTGGGGGGCGCCTCCAACTGCGGTGCAGCGATTTTAGCCCAGTTTTTTAGCCCAGAGGAACTCGAACACCTCAGTGTCCAAATAGATGTCAGTCAACCCACGGGTTTGGACTACTATCCCCTACTCAAGCGGGGTGAGCGCTTTCCCATCAATGATCCTCACCTAGCGCCTCGCCTAGAACCACGCCCCGATGACCCGCGCCTCTTTTTGCAGGGCCTCCTTGAAAGTCTCAGTCGCATTGAGGCCCAAGGCTATGCCCAATTGCAGCGTTTGGGTGCCTCACCTCTGAAACAGGTCTGGACAGCGGGAGGGGGTGCCCGTAATCCAGCATGGTTAGCGCTGCGCCAGCAATACCTAGGGGTTCCGGTGGCCATTTCACCCCACACTGAGGCCGCCTATGGAACAGCGCGTCTTGCTCAACTCGGGTACAACTGCTCCTGAATTTCTAACTTCAGCCGATTGAGGATATGGCGCTGATCCAGTTGACTGAGGATTTGCTGAACAACCGTTTTTGGCCCTGCCGCCCCCCAGCCTGCGCCGTTGGCAAAATAGGTTTTGGCCACCTGTCCCATCGTATAGGAGGAAAAGCCAGCTATCCCCGCCTGGGTCATAGCCACCGATAGATAAGGGCCAAGGGAAAGGCCACCGCTCATTGGCGTAGCCAATCCCAACAGTCCCTTGAGGGAACTCAGTCCCAAATTAACGGCAAATTCCCCTAAGCTAATGCTGCCCATGGCAAGGGCAATCGTTTGGAGCAGTTCCTTGGCCCCTGCTTCTGTGAGTTCAATGTCGTAGAGGCGCGAGAGCAGTTGAATCGTCGTCAAGTCAATGACCGCACTGCTGACCATATCGAGAACGGTGACCGGGTTGAGGGCGATCGCCAGCGCCTTAGCAACAGCCCCTTTCCAAATCAGGTGGTTGGCCTCCTGATCCCGCAGTTCCAGCTTGTAGCGGGCCAATTCCTCACTCACCCTATTGGCAAAGAGCATTGAATTGAGAGCAATCAGGGCCTTGCCTTCCCGCTCTAGGACCTCCAAGATTTTCCGTTTGAGGGGTTCCACTTGGGGGGCACCGACAGTCATTTTCACCTGTAGCCGTCCTTGGCTATCCCGCTGCACCTGGGGCACAAGGGGCGCTGCCGCCACCATCACAATTTCTGCGGGGGAGAGGAGTTCCTTGACGCGCTCATCGCGAATTTTGGCATAGATGACCTCGCGATCGGCCTCTGGATACTGATCCACTTTGTTAAAGACCAGAATCATTGGCTTGCCTGCTTGCCGCAACTCACTGAGGGCTTGGTATTCAAGACGAGTCAAGTCCCCAGCAATGACAAAGAGAATCAAATCCGCTTGGGCAGCCACCTCCCGTGCCAGTTGTTCCCGGGCGGCACCATTGACTTCATCTAACCCCGGTGTATCAATGAGGCGAATGGGATTGCCACGCTGGGCTGCAGAGATTTGCCAAAGGGCACTGGCTTCCTCTTGGGTGACACCATGAATGGGTCCAGTGGCAAAGTAGGGTTCTCCGAGCAGCGCATTGAGCAGGGAGGACTTTCCCCGCCCCACCATGCCAAAGACAGCAATTTGCACCACACCCTGGTGGAGTTTGTCGAGCATGGCTTCGAGGTCAGCGATCGCCCGGACGAGGGAAGCTTTTCCAGTGCCAGTGGCTTTGCACTCGCCCAGTAATTTTTCAAGAGCACTCTTGGCCGCTGCATAGCTAAGGGCACTTTGGTAGTCTTCAAGGTCATCAATGGTCCCTTGAAGTTCCTTCAGGAGAGACTGCGCTGGCGATCGCTCTATCACAGATGCCACACTGAGGTTACAAAGACCTTACAGATATTTGCCTTTTATTGTAAGGCCAAGGACGGGACTGGTGCGATTTGAACGCACGGCCTAGCGCTTAGGAGGCGCTCGCTCTATCCGACTGAGCTACAGCCCCAAAGGGATACCTTCTATCCTAGCGAGTTTCGACGCTCCTAGGCTGCTGTCGCTACTGTTGCCCCCTGAGCTAAAGCATCAATCTCTTGAAACAAGCGCTCTAGGGGAGCATTGGGTTCTAAAAACGAGAAGAGATGTTTGTAGCGCAGCTTGCCTTCCGGATCAATGAGAAACTGGGCCGGCAGCGGTGCCCCCAGGGCTTGACCCGTGCGGTATTTGCGAAAGACTTGGCAACTGGGGTCATAGAGCAAGGGCATCTTTAGGGCCATATTCACCTTGACCTTTTCGCTTTGCTGGGCATCGGTACTGGTAACCACAAGAACGGCCACTCCCTTGCCTTGAAATGTTTCATAGTTTTCATTCAAGGTCTTGAGATAGGGGTAGCACAGTGGGCAGTATTGGTGCTCCGTGAAGATACGGGTAAACACTAGCAGCAGCGGCTGCTCTTTCCACACCTTTGAAAGGCGAACAGGGGCACTGAGCCCTACAGCGGGCAGCTCCACGTCTGGAACCAGCGCCCCCCGCTGCAGTTGATTTTGGGGCGGTACTGGCCACGCATTTTGCCAAAACCGCTCATTAAAGAGGCCACTAAAGTTGGTAGAGGTGAGGAACGGTAATTGAACAGCCATAGTTTCCTCGCGGGTGGCTCAGTAGTTGCCTAGCGATCGACGGATCCCATAATCACATCGATACTGCCCAGGATAGCCACAATATCGGCCACTTTCATCCCCTTCAGCAACTGGGGCAGCACTTGCAGGTTATTGAAATCCGGTGGACGAATCTTCCAGCGCCAAGGGAAGACGTTGTCATCTCCAATCAGGTAAATGCCCAGCTCCCCTTTGCCCGATTCAACCCGCACATAGTGCTCCCCCTTAGGAATTTTGAAGGTGGGAGACAGCTTCTTGCCAATGTACTGATAGTCAAAGCCGTTCCATTCTGATTTGGCACCCTCCAGCATCCGCTTGGCTTCTAGGTTTTCGTAGGGGCCACCGGGCAGGCCATCTAAGGCTTGACGAATGATCTTCACCGATTCGCGCATTTCCTGAATACGAACAATGTAGCGAGCAAGGCAGTCGCCTTCGGTGGCCACCGGTACATCCCAGTCAAAATCGTCATAGCACTCGTAGTGATCCACTTTGCGCAGATCCCACTTCACACCAGATGCACGCAACATCGGCCCCGATAGCCCCCAGTTAATGGCCTCCTCACGGCTAATTTTGCCCACCCCCTGTAGGCGACGCACAAAGATGGGGTTGTTGGTGATCAGGCGCTCGTACTCATCAACTTTGGGTAGGAAGTAGTCGCAAAAGTCACGGCATTTCGTTACCCAGCCATAGGTGAGGTCAGCGGCCACTCCTCCGATGCGGAAGTAGTTGTTGTTGATGAAGCGCATCCCTGTAGCGGCTTCAAAGAGATCGTAGATGTACTCCCGCTCGCGAAAGATATAGAAAAAGGGCGTCTGGGCACCGACGTCCGCCAAGAAGGGGCCTAACCACAGGAGGTGATTGGCAATGCGGTTCAACTCCAGCATGATCACGCGGATATAGCTGGCGCGTTTGGGCACGGGAATCCCCGCCAATTTTTCTGGCGCATTAACGGTGACCGCTTCGTTAAACATTCCTGCGGCGTAGTCCCAACGACTGACGTAGGGAATGAACATGATGTTGGTGCGGTTTTCAGCAATTTTTTCCATGCCGCGATGGAGGTAGCCAATCACCGGCTCGCAGTCAATGACATCTTCGCCATCAAGGGTCACCATTAATCGCAACACCCCGTGCATTGAGGGATGGTGTGGCCCCATGTTGATGACCATGGGTTCAGTGCGAGTCTCTATCGTGGGCATAGATGGCAGTTCCGCTAGAGGGTTGGAGGCTTACTGTTGATATGCTACACAGGTTTTCACCACTTGCCAATTCAAATTTGCTTATGGCTTAGATAATGGTGCCGTCGGGGATCACGGCATTTTTGATGATGACGACCACACCGCTGCGAATATAGAATCCCTGATCCTCTCGATTGGATTCTTCAACGTTGTCTTTGTTGATGATTTTGACATCGCGGCCAATGCAGGCATTTTTATCCACAATTGCCCGGCGAATGACACTGTTGGCCCCAATGCCGATGGGGATTTTATGTTGCAACCGTAGCTGGCTGCGGTGAGCTGAGTCTTGGTAGTAGTCTGCCCCCATCAGCAGGGAGTGATCAATGACACAGCCGGATTCCACGCGCGATCGCACCCCCAAGACCGAGCGGTGAACTTGGCATTCCTTGAGGATACAGCCCTCACTAATGATGGACTCCGTGATGGTGGCACTGAGAATCTTACTGGGGGGCAAATAGCGGGGACGAGTATAGATGGGGGCGTTTTCATCGTAGAAGCTAAAGGGCGGCTGGGGCTGTTGGGTGAGGGCAAGGTTGGCTTCGTAGAAGGAGCCAATGGTTCCAATATCTTCCCAATAGCCATTGAAGAGATAGGTTTGGACAAGGTGGGAACGGGCCGCAGCGGGGATGATTTCTTTGCCAAAGTCCGTGGCATCGGCCATTTGCTCCAACAGATCAATGAGGACTTGCCGCTTAAAGACATAAATCCCCATCGAGGCAATGTAGGGTTTGCGATGGGCTTCCTCGCTGGTCAGGCCATAGCGGGTGGTGTCCACTCGCATATCCCGGAGGGCATCCCCGCTGGGCTTCTCGCGAAAGTCAGTCACTCGCCCCGTACTATCTACCTTAAGGAGGCCAAAACTAGAGGCCGCCTTTTCCTCCACCGGCAGAACGGAAAGGGTAATATCGGCACCGGTGTCGCGGTGGCGTTGGACAAACAGGCGATAGTCCATGCGGTAGAGGTGATCTCCTGAAAGAATCAGGTATTCATCCACATCCCAGTCCGCCAACAGCCACAGGTATTGACGTACCGCATCAGCAGTGCCCTGAAACCAGTTGGGATTTTCGGGGGTTTGTTGGGCTGCCAGGACTTCGACAAAGCCGCCCGTCAGACCGGGAAAGGTGTAGGTACGGGCAATATGACGATTGAGGGAGGCCGAGTTAAATTGGGTAAGGACGTAAATATTATGGATTTCGGAGTTGATGCAATTGCTCACAGGAATATCAATGAGGCGATATTTTCCAGCAAGGGGAACCGCAGGCTTGGCGCGACGCTTGGTCAGGGGATACAGACGTGTTCCGGCACCGCCCCCAAGGATAATCGCCAGGACTCGTTTCATTGAAAACTCCATCTGAACGGCCACATCAACAGTGTACGCTGTGGCGGCACTTCTCTTTGCGAAGGGGACGCCTTTTGGTAAAGAAGCTACGTAATGGCATGATAATGATACTTGGTCGTTGATCCCAAGCGGGGAGTGGCAGCATGGGATTTGTGGACATTGCGATCGCGGATCTGGCGGCGGACTACGGCGTATCGGTCGAAACGGTCTGTGCGTGGTGCGATCGCTTAGGTATCCGCTATACCAGCCCACAAACACGCTTGCCCCTGGAAGATGCCAAAGCAATTATTTTGGCGTTGACGACCCCGGCGCCCGCCAACGATCAACCAGACACACCGCAATCGTAAGACCTGCTTATTGGGAGAACTATGTTAAAAAAATGCGTTTGGCTTGCGGTCGCTCTCTGCCTCTGCCTCTGGCAACTCACCACGGGCACAGCACTGGCCGCCGAACTGACCCCTGAAGTCCTGACTGTCCCCCTCAACAGCGAGGGCAAAACAATTACGCTGACGGAAAAACAATACCTAGAGGGTAAGCGCCTCTTCCAGTATGCCTGTGCCTCCTGCCATGTGGGAGGGATCACCAAAACCAACCCCAGCTTGGATTTGCGCACGGAAACCCTGGCCCTAGCCACGCCGCCACGGGACAACATTGAAGGCCTGGTGGACTACATGAAGAACCCCACCACCTACGATGGTGAGCAAGAAATTGCTGAGGTGCACCCCAGTCTGCGCAGTGCCGACATTTTCCCGAAAATGCGCAACCTGACGGAGAAGGATTTGGTGGCGATCGCCGGCCATATTCTCGTCGAACCCAAAATCTTGGGTGATAAATGGGGCGGTGGCAAAGTTTATTACTAATGACTCGTAACCAGGATTTCCCCAACACCCATGTACCAACCTCACTTTTGGCAACGATCTATCGGCTGGCTTTGTAGTGGTCTTTTGATTCTGCTGCTGACCTGGGCAATGGCGCCGGCAACAGCACTGGCAATCGCCGGTGTAGATAACTATGTGATCCAATACCTCAAGGTAACGGATACCGTAGAACTACCCCTCAATGCTCGCGGTGAGACCAAAACGTTCACCGCAGTTGATTTGACCCGTGGCAAGCGGCTCTTTGAGGAAAACTGCAAAAACTGCCATGTCGGTGGCAGTACGTTACCCAATCCTTTGGTGTCACTCTCTCTGAAGGATCTCAAGGGGGCAACGCCGCCACGGGATACGATCGCCAGCCTCGTGGCTTTCCAGCGATCGCCGCGATCCTACGATGGCAGCCAAGAGAGTTATTCCTGTCGCCGCGTGAGTGAGGACTGGTTGACGACGGAACAGCTTGAGACCTTAGCTGCCTTTATTTTGCGAGCGGCAGCCGTAGCCCCCGGTTGGGGCGTAGAAAGCTTTCCGGACAGTGCCCCCTAGGTTGGGAACTTTGCTACACTGACCTTTGATGAATCTTGCACCCCTTGATTTTTGGGGCCTTATCCATACCCTGACGCATTCCATGGAAGGAGAACTCCATTGAAAAAGCTATTCATTAGTGTTTGCGCGATTGCAATGGTTCTATTTGTCGGCCTTACCCCTGTGGCCTTTGCGGCAGATTTGGCCAATGGTGCCAAAGTCTTTAGCGGTAACTGCGCAGCCTGTCACATGGGGGGCGGCAATGTGGTAATGGCGAACAAAACCCTGAAAAAAGAAGCCCTTGAGCAATTTGGCATGTACTCTGAGGATGCCATTATCTACCAAGTGCAGCACGGCAAAAATGCAATGCCCGCTTTTGCCGGTCGTCTCACCGATGAACAAATTCAAGATGTGGCCGCCTACGTGCTCGATCAAGCCGCTAAGGGTTGGGCAGGTTAGGATTGCCCCCTCTGAAAATAACGATAAATAACGATTGAGGAAGGGTGTAGGGCTTGCTTCTACATCCTTTTTTGTTCTGTCACTGCCCTCCAGGTCCTACAAAGAGAAGTAGGGTGTTCTGTACCGCCTAGGGGACCCTCTCTGGCGCCAGGGCAATCCCTATAATGATGAAAGACTTGCATAATGTGCAAGGTTTGCTCCTACAAGAAGGCGGTACATTTGGGCTATGCCTGCTGCTCCATTGCCAGCAAATGAATCGGAACGACAACGTGCCCTTGAGCAGTATCGAGTCTTAGATACGCCCCCGGAACCGATCTTTGACGAGATTACCAATCTGGCGGCAGCAATTTGCCAAACTCCCATTGCTCTCATTAGTCTGGTTGACCGCCAGCGGCAGTGGTTTAAGTCTAAGGTGGGCATTGATGCCTGTGAAACTCCAAGGGACGTTGCCTTCTGTGCCCATGTCATTCTGCAAGATGAGCTAATGGTTGTGCCAGATGCTCGCCTTGATCCGCGCTTTGCCGATAATCCCCTGGTTACAGGCCCCCCCTATATCCGCTTCTATGCCGGGATGCCCTTGGTGACGCCGCAAGGGTATGGGATTGGTACCCTTTGCGTCGTGGACTACCAGCCGCGGGAGCTCAAACCTCTTCAACAGCAAACTCTGCGCACCCTTGGCCGCCAAGTCATTAATGAGCTGGAAATCCGCCATCACTTGGAGCTTACCCGGCAACAACTGGCCCACATCGAGCAGATGAGCAGTCTCCAAGGGGCGATCCTCAATAGTAGTAACCACGCCATTATTGCCACCCGTACCGATGGCATCATTACCTTGATGAATCGAGCTGCCCAGGAATGGCTGGGATACCCTGCCTCAGAACTAGTGGGCAAAGCGACTCCCGAACGTTTTCATGATCCCCAAGAGGTGGAACGCTATGCTCAGATTCTCAGTGCACAATTGGGGGAATCCATTCCTGCGGGGTTTGAGACTCTGGTGGCCCGGGCACGGCGTGGCTTGGCGGATGAGCAGGAGTGGACATTTGTACGGCGCGATGGTTCTTGCTTCCCTGTGTCCCTGTCAATCACCCCAATTCATGATACCCAAGGCCAACTGATTGGCTTTTTGGAGTTGGCAGTTGATATTACTGACAAGAAAAAATTGAGGCGGAGCTGCGACTGCGGGAGCGAGCCATTGTTGCCAGCACCAACGGCATTGTCATTACCGACTACCGCCAACCAGACAATCCAGTGATCTACGCCAATCCCGCCTTTGAGCGAATGACGGGGTACCGTGCTATGGAAGTGATTGGTAAGAATTGCCGCTTTCTGCAGGGGGGCGATCGCCAGCAGCCGGGGTTAGAAATGCTCCGCAATGCAATTAAAAAAGGTCAATCCTGCCGTGTAGTGCTGCGCAACTACCGCAAAAACGGCCAGCTTTTCTGGAATGAACTTGCCATCTCACCCATTTATAACGAGTTTGGCGAAATTACTCACTACATTGGCATCCAAAGTGATGTCACCGAACGGCAGCGGGCACAGCTGTTTTTACAGCAGCAGGTGAAGCGCACGCTCCTGCTCAATCGTATTACTGAGGAAATTCGCCAGCAAATCGAGCGGGAAAATATCTGCCGTACAGCAGTTCAGCAAGTAGGAGCAACCCTCAATGTCAGTCGTTGCCTTTTGTTTGTCTATCAGGAGAATGCCCCTTCGCCAATGCAACTGGTGGCAGAATACTGTGCGCCGGGAGTGCCCTCTGTCAATGAGTGCGACCTTGATTTGACACAGATGCGTGCCCCGTTTCTGGTTTCGGTATTTGCCTCTGATGAGGTATTTAGCTGCGACGATGCGCAAAATGACGATCGCCTCATCCCCCTGCATGCCTACTGCGAAGCCTTGAGTGTGAAATCTGCGCTGATTGTGCGCACGGCCTATCGCAATCAAGCCAATGGTTTACTCATTTTGCACCAGTGCGATCGCCAACGGCGGTGGACAGATGCGATTAAAAGTCTCGTCAAGAGTGTGGCGGCCCAGGTGGGCATTGGCCTGGCCCAAGTACAGCTTCTTGAACAGGAAACCCGCCAACGTCAGCAACTGCAACAGCAAATGCAGCGGGCATTGCTCCTAAATCAAATTACCGAACAGATTCGCCAAAGCCTCGATACGGAAACGGTCTTTGAAACTACTGTGACCCAAATTGGGCAGGCCTTTGGTGTCAATCGCTGCTTGATTCATCGCTATGAACCCGGGCCGCCCCCCCGCATTCCAGATGTGGCTGAGTATCTGGAACCGGGCTACGCCTCCATGAGAGGCATCAGTATACCAGTGGAGAACAATCCCCATGCCTTGGCAGTTCTCAATGCGGATGCTGCTGTTGTCACCAATGATGTGACTCAGGATCCCCTTTTGGCTAATGCCATACACCTGTGCCATCAGTTCCAGATTCAGTCCATGCTGGCTATCCGTACCTCCTATAAGGGGGTGCCCAACGGCATCATTGGTCTGCATCAGTGCGATCGCCAGCGGCAGTGGACCCCCGAAGAAATTGAACTTTTGGAAGCCGTGGCCGCGCAAGTGGGGATTGCGATCGCCCAGGCGGAACTCCTACGCCACGAACAGCAGCAGCGACAATTACTCGCTCAGCAAAATCAAGAACTTGAACAAGCCCGCCTGCAAGCAGAACTGGCCAACCGTGCCAAGAGTGAATTTTTGGCCACCATGAGCCATGAAATCCGCACCCCCATGAATGCTGTTTTGGGCTTTACCAATTTGCTCTTGGATACCCCCCTCAATGAACAGCAACGGGACTTTTTACAAACCCTGCACCAGGCCGGTGAGGCACTGTTAACGATTATTAACGACATCCTTGACTTTTCGAAAATTGAATCCGGCAAATTGGTGCTCGAGCAGCAACTCTTCGATGTCCGCGAGTGTGTTGAGGACGTCCTCAGTCTGCTTGCCAGCAAGGCCGAGGAGAAACAACTAGAACTCCTCTATACCTGCACCCCCGAAACGCCAGCGCAAATCAAAGGGGACGTGACACGGCTGCGGCAGATTCTCGTGAACCTCGTGGGCAATGGCATTAAATTTACCCATGAAGGCCAAGTCGCTGTTCACCTAGGGGTGATCAAGCGCGAGGGCAAGGATTTTCTCCAATTTCAAGTTCAGGATACAGGCATTGGTATTCCCAGCAATCGCCTCAATCGGCTCTTCAAGCCCTTTAGCCAAGTGGATGCCTCAACCACTCGCCAGTATGGCGGTACCGGCCTAGGGCTAGTCATCAGCAAACGCCTCTGTGAGTTGATGGGCGGCGATATGTCCGTTGAGAGTACCGAAGGCCAAGGCACGACGTTCACATTTACAATCCTCGCTGAGGGAGCAAAACCCTATGTGCCGCCAATGGTTCATCCGGCTTTGGAAGGCAAGCGGGTCTTAGTTATTGATGACAATGCCGCCAGCCGTGAGAATCTCTGCACACTGCTGCAAAACTGGGGCATGTTGCCCATTGGCTATGGCGATCCCCAACTGGTTTTGGAGGCTCTGCCCCAATGGGATTTGGCGGTGATTGATTTGAATATGCCCCAAATGACCGGGCTTGAGCTGGCGGAGCGGTTGCAATCTCAGCCGTCCTTTCAGCAACAACCGATCGTGTTGCTCACGCCCCTGAGTTGGCTGGAACCCCCGAGTCACAAACAACTGATTGCTGCTCACGTGCCTAAACCTATTCGCCCCTTGAGCCTGCGGCAAACCCTGATTAGGGTACTCAGTTGTGAACTGGGAACCCAGTCTGCACTGCCTAAAACAGGCATTGATCCTAACTTGGGCACTCGTTTCCCCCTGCGTATTCTGCTGGCCGAAGATAATGCGGTGAATCAGAAACTGGCCTTGCACCTTCTCAAGCGGATGGGCTACCGCGCCGATGTGGCTGCCAATGGGCTGGAGGTGCTTGAAGCTCTGCAGCAGCGTCCCTACGACGTGATCCTCATGGATGTGCAAATGCCAAAAATGGACGGACTAGAAACAACCGAACGCATCTGTGCTCAATGGCCTCCCAGTCAGCGCCCCTGGATTATTGCCATGACGGCAAATGCCCTAGCGGGCGATCGCGAGCGCTGCTTTGCTGCCGGCATGGATGACTACATCAGTAAACCCATTAAAATTGAAGCCCTTGCCGCTGCCCTCAACCGCTGCCGCTGTCTCAATCCCAAGACCACCTATCCGCAACTGTGTGATCAGACGCACTTTGATAGCGACCATGGTCATCACAGTGCTACCCAATCAATCAGTTAGAGATATTTCTAGAGATATTTGGCTAGGAGCAAGTGGAGTTTCTCCTTAGTGGCTGTGGGTACTTTATCAAGGGGAGTGAGGATAGCATTCTTCAAGGCACAGTGGGCCTTAGAGACCGGTGGATGGGCATGGACACGTTTGACGGTTTCACAGATAATCGCTTGGGCATTTTTGACGTTGCGCTGCAAGTGACCCATAATCATCTCCACCGTTACTGAATCATGCTCTGGGTGCCAGCAGTCGTAGTCGGTAACGAGCGCTAGGGTTGCATAGGCAATCTCCGCTTCACGAGCCAACTTTGCTTCAGGGAGATTGGTCATGCCAATGACAGTTCCCCCCCAAGAGCGATACAGATTGGACTCCGCCAAGGTTGAGAAGGCAGGGCCTTCCATACATACGTAGGTACCTTGGCGATGAAGGGTGACATCGGGTAGGTTCAGATCAGCAATGGCATCCGCCAGAACCCCAGCAAGGACAGGACAAACGGGGTCAGCAAAGCCAATGTGCGCCACAATACCATCCCCAAAGAAAGTAGAAATGCGGTTGCGCGTGCGGTCAATGAACTGATCCGGAACCACGATATCAAGGGGCTTGACTGCTTCCTGGAGCGAACCCACCGCCGAGGCAGACAGGAGGTACTCGACCCCAAGGGATTTGAAGCCATAGATGTTGGCACGAAAGGGAATCTCCGTCGGCAGTAGATGGTGATGGCGGCCATGGCGTGCCAAAAAGACAACGGGAACCCCAGCAATCTTGCCGCAAATAAAGGCATCGGAAGGATCACCAAAGGGCGTAGTCAGGCGTACCTCTTCGACATCGGTAAGAGCCTCCATCTTGTAGAGACCACTGCCGCCAATAATGCCAATTTTTGCAGTCATGGAGATTCCTAAAACACCAATCGGCAATAGCTTAGCACTAGTTGGACGGTTTTAGATGCCACTGAGGGGATTGAACTGGTAGTTGGAGCCCTTGGGGCCATTGGGCCCCGGTGCCGCTTGGACGAGAGGAACCCGATTAAAGGTACCACTGGCGGTTTGCCCCTGAATTTGCACTCCTTGGCGCAGGAGCTGCTGGGTGCTGGCGCGATCGCCCCCTTTGGCCATGGCTTGGGCTAGGGCTTGGGTGGCATCGTAGGCCGTCGTGGTGCGCCAGCTAATCTGACCCCGCCACGCTTGCGCCGCCTGCTGAGCAAAGGGATCATTGGGGTTGGTACTCCAGGGCACCGCCAAAATCATGCCATTGATGGCACTATCTCCCTTGATCAAGAGATCGGGACCGTAGAGTTGATCACTCCCAAAGAATTGTAGTGGCGGAGTCTGGGTTTGATTGGCGATCGCCAGGGCAACGGCCTCGTTGACTCGAGCGCGACTGAAGGCCAAAACCACCGCATTGGCCGCCGCTTGCCGGGCCGCGGTCATCGCCGTGTTGGCATTAAAGCCGGCGGCCACATCCCTCTGTTGCACCACCTGAGCACCAAACTGCGGTAGGACGGCTGTCAACTTGCTTTTCAGTTCATTGCTATAGGGACTATCGCTGTTGTAAAAAAGAGCCACCTTAGCATGGGGTACTTTTTTCGCTACAGCCTCAGCTAGGGTCTGAGCGGCATTGTCAAGGTAGGTGTTGAGGAGTTGTTTCCCTTTTTCATTGAGGGATAGCGTCTGTACCTGCACCCTACTGTTGCCTTGGGGGATGACATTTGTGGTCAGGGGAGAAAGAGCGGCAATCCCTGCTTGTTCGTAAACCTGTAGGGCTGCACGACTGTTGGCGTCGGTCCCATGACCCAGTACCCCTTGAATTGAACTGTTGATTAAATCCTCGGCCAAGCTGGTCACACCGTTGGGGCTGTTTTCATTCACAATGACGACTTCGAGGGGACGATTAGGTGCACTGGCATTAAACTGTTCTTGGTATTGAGCCACACCCCGCAGCACTTCCTTGGCGGTATCGGGACTGGTGCCAATGGGAACAACGGCAGCCATTGTCATAGGGTTGCCAGCTTGGCGAGCACGGGCATTGTTGAGATAAATGCGTGACTCTGGATCATTGGGATCGAGGGCAACCAGTTCTTGATATTTGGCGATCGCCAGCGCCCAGTCTCCCCGATCAAAGGCAAGGGCGGCCTCCTGCTTGAGGGCTACTCGCTGGGGATTGGGTTCGCTGATGAGAATGCGTTCCCCTTGACTGATGTAGGCGGCGTTGCGGGCGGTGGTTTTGCTCACCAGTTGGCTGCCACTGGTCGATCGGCCCGACAGCGATGGCGGGTTATTCTCACGGTTGGTCAAGAACAGCCGATAACTGAGGAAGCCCATGCCGCCCATCAGGAGTAAAGCCACCCCAAGGGCCACAGCAACGAGGGGCAGGGGCGATTTTTTGCTGCTATTGGCCCTGTTCGCTGGCTCCATGGCCTCACGGGGGAGCCCACACACCGCACAGTCGGGGCCAAAATTTTCGTAGGGCGGATGGGCACCGCTGGCATTGGGGTAGGTTCTGCCGTTTTTAGGCACACCGTCGCAAATCCAAGAACTGGGAGATGGTGCCATGGTGCCCCCCTTCAAGGGAATGTGAGTCAGTGTACTGTTTTAGGCACGGGCAAGCACAGGATTTTCCTCTTCTGCGTCTTCGGTTTCAGTCTCTTCTTCGAGGACAATCGTCATGAAGCGCAGAATATTTTCATTGAGGCGCATGGCGCGTTCAAGGGGGGCGATCGCCGTCCCCGGAGCGGTATAGGTCATCAGAATATAGTAGCCCTCCCGCAGCTTCTTGATCGGATAGGCAAACCGACGCTTACCGCGATTTTGTACCTTGAGCTTTGTAGCGCCCTGTTCTTCTAAAAAAGCGCGAAATTGGCTAATGGTTTGCTCCAATTGCTCTTCGCCCACATCAGGACGAATAATATAAAGCGTTTCGTAGTTACGTGTGATCATTTAGGTCAACTCCCTTTGGACAAATGGCCTTTTGACGGATGCAAAAAGCAAGGCTTTATAATTCTAGCACCGCAGTTTGCCATTCTTGGCAAGGAGAAAAGGGGACTCATTCACTATGGTGGAACGATTTGTGCGGGTGCAGACCACGGGGGGACAAATTCATTACGGCACACTGCAACTCAATCGTGAAGTGATTATTTGGGATGCAGCACCGTGGCTCCACGGCCAACCCACCCACCAAGTCCTCAGTCCCGATCGCTACCAACTGCTGGCTCCCTGCTCCCCCTCGAAAATCGTTGCTGTGGGGCGCAACTATGTCAAACACGCTGCGGAAATGGGCGATAGTGTTCCCCCTGAGCCATTGATTTTTCTGAAACCACCGACAACGGTTCAAGCCCCCGGCTGTCCCATTTGGTATCCGCCCCAAGTGCAGCGCCTGGACTATGAGGGGGAATTGGCGGTAATCATTGGTCGCCGTACCCGTGCCTGCCCTGAAAATGAAGCCCTTGAGCATATTTGGGGCTACACGATCGCCAACGATGTCACCGCTCGGGATCTGCAACAGCGGGAGCAGCAATGGACACGGGCTAAGGGGTTTGACACATTTTGCCCCCTAGGTCCTTGGATTGTGCGAGAGGTTCCCAGTGATGCGCGGTTGCAAACGTTTATTAATGAGGCGGCACCACCGGTCCAATCAGCAACAATTGATCAGATGGTTTTCTCACCCGCAAAGTTGGTGAGTTTCATTAGTTACGTGATGACGCTGCTGCCGGGAGATGTGGTATTGACGGGGACACCCGCAGGAATTGGTCCATTACAAGTGGGCGATCGCGTGCGCGTTGAGATAGAGGGCATTGGTAGCCTGCTTTCAGTAGTCACAACACCTGAGACCCCTTGGACACCCTCCTTGGGTCGCGCCTACTAGGAATAACTTGCCCAACGCCACCAATTCAATGCAAGATATTCAACCGAATAGAAAACCGGTTAGACGGGGTTGCAGCTCTTCAGAGCTTTCTGTATTTCTGTAATGGTGAGGAGGGGCGGGCGAGCCATAGCCCATACCTTTGCAACGGCCGACATTAAGATATGACATTAAGATATTAAGATTTTTGCTGCTTTTGACATTTTACGCAACAAAGTGGTGATAGAAGAAACTCCCCTGAAATACTTGAAATACTAAATACTAGAGGAAGAGTCCTAAATACGGGGGGCAAGTTTGTTGTGGCGTATCCTTTGCATATAGCCTTCATTTGGCACCAGCACCAACCCCTCTACAAAAGTTGTCGCACTGGTCAATACCTGCTTCCTTGGGTACGGCTCCATGGCACTAAGGATTACTTAGACCTGATCCTAATCCTCGCCAAATATCCCCGCCTCAAGCAAACCGTCAACCTTGTGCCCTCCCTGTTGCTCCAAATTCAGGATTATGTCAACGGGACGGCTCTGGATCCCTACCTGACAGCTACACTGACCCCGGTCGAGCAACTCACGGATCAACAGCGCTGGTTTATCATTGAGCATTTCTTTGATGCCCACCACCGCACCATGATTGATCCCCACCCCCGCTATCGTGAACTCTACGAGCAACGGCAAACTCGCGGGAAAACATGGTGTTGGCAAAATTGGCAGCCCCAGGATTATGGGGATTTGTTGGCTTGGCACAATTTAGCGTGGATTGATCCTCTGTATTGGCAGGAGCCAGAGATTGCCCAATGGTTCTCCCAAGGGCGGGATTTTAGCCTTAGCGATCGCCAGCGAATCATTGCCAAACAGCGGGAAATTCTTGGCCAAATCATCCCCCAGCATCGCGCCCTGCAACAGAGGGGTCAAATTGAAGTCACCACCACCCCCTACACCCACCCGATTTTGCCCCTCTTGGTGGATACCGATGCCGCAAAAGTGGCGGTTCCCAACATTGCCTTGCCCCAACAGCGGTTCCAATATCCCGAAGATGTTCCTCGGCATTTGCGGCGGGCCCGAGTTCTTTATGAACAATTCTTTGGGCGATCGCCCCGCGGACTGTGGCCGTCAGAGCAATCCGTAAGTCCAGCTATTCTTGAACCAATTGTCGAGCAAGGATTTGAGTGGATTTGTTCCGATGAAGCAATCTTGGGCTGGACAACGGGAACCTATTTTCACCGCAACGAAGCAGGGGTTGTCCAACAGGCTGATGTTCTTTACCAACCCTACCGCCTGACCACAGCCAAAGGGGATCTCAACATTGTCTTTCGTGATCACCGCCTCTCGGATTTGATTGGCTTTACCTACAGTGCCATGGCTCCCGAAGCAGCGGCAGCGGATTTACTCAAACAGCTTGAGGGCATTCGCCAGCAACTCATTGCCTATGAAAACAGCGGCCAGACCAGTTTACAACAGCCATGGCTAGTGACCATTGCCCTCGATGGTGAAAACTGCTGGGAATATTATCCCCGTGATGGCCTGCCCTTCTTAGAAAGGCTCTATCAAGGGCTGAGTGAGAGCGAGCACTTTGCCTGTGTTTCTGTGGCAGAGTATCTGCAACACTATCCCCCGCGGGCAGTGATTTCGGGCGCTACTCTCCACAGTGGCTCTTGGATTGATGGCAATTTCTGCACGTGGATTGGCGATCCGGTAAAAAACAAAGCTTGGGAGTATTTAGGGGCTGCCCGCCAAACCCTTGAACGTCACCCCGAAGCAACAGAAACAAACAATCCAGCGGCATGGCAAGCCCTTTTGGCGGCTGAAGGCTCTGACTGGTTCTGGTGGTTTGGTGAAGGCCACTCCTCGAACCACGATGCCATGTTTGATCAGCTTTTCCGTGAGCATTTGATGGCGCTCTACACAGCACTGGGGGAGCCGATTCCTGAGGTTCTCAAGGAGCCCTTAGAAGTTCACGAAGCCAAGGATACCTACCCGCCCCAAGGCTTTATTCACCCTGAGATTGATGGGGGCGGTGATGAGCAGGACTGGAACTTTGCCGGCCGGATTCAAATTGGTGGCAGCCGAGGGACGATGCACCGCCAAACCCTGATCAATCGCCTCTGGTATGGGGTGGATCACCTAAATATCTATCTACGTCTTGATGCCCCTACCCAGAAACAGCCCTTTGGCCATGAGATCAGTGCCATCCATTTTTGCTGGTACTACCCCAACAGGGTGACGTACAATAGCCCCCTCTCGGATCTGCGAGATTACCCCGATGAAGCACCCCTGAATTACCTGTACCACCATCAACTGGTCATTGACTTTGAAAACCAACAGATGACCTTCAAGGAAGCGATCGCCAACTATCAGTGGCAAGAGCGCCCCACCCATGCCCGCTATGCCTTGGGCATCTGCCTAGAAGTAGCGATTCCTTGGGCGGATCTGCACCTGCATCCCGATTGTGGTCTTCATCTACTGATTGTGTTGGCCCAGGATGGCTATTACTTGGATCATCTACCCCCAGAGCAACTGCTCTTTTTGACCACACCTTAGACCATAGGGGGCAACCTTTGCTCCACAGCAACAGGAGAGTGCTTAGGCTTCCCGATCAAGCGACCATGGAGGGAGAATAATTTGCAGCGAGAGATTATTTTCTGCGTGCCAAAGTTCTGTAAGCTCAGATAGGAAACCTCTGCGGGATCAACTTGTGCAGTTAGGAGGGTTGTGTGGATAACGTCATCGGCTTAGAGATTATTGAAGTTGTCGAGCAGGCGGCGATCGCCTCAGCGCGGTGGATGGGCAAAGGTGACAAAAACATGGCGGATCAGGCGGCCGTCGATGCCATGCGCAACCGCATGAATCAAATCCATATGCGTGGTCGCATTGTCATTGGTGAGGGGGAACGGGATGAAGCCCCAATGCTCTACATTGGCGAAGAAGTGGGCATTTGTACCCGTCCCGATGCTGCCCAATACTGTAACCCTGAAGAGCTCATTGAAATTGACATTGCCGTTGACCCCTGCGAAGGGACAAACCTTTGTGCCTATGGTCAACCAGGCTCGATGGCAGTGCTGGCCATTTCTGAAAAAGGGGGATTGTTTGCAGCTCCCGACTTTTATATGAAGAAATTGGCAGCGCCCCCTGCTGCTAAGGGCAAAGTGGATATTCGCAACTCCGCGACAGAAAACCTGAAAATTCTCTCTGAATGCCTTGACCGCGCCATCGATGAATTGGTGGTGGTGGTCATGAAGCGCGATCGCCACAATGACTTAATTCAAGAAATCCGCGATGCGGGTGCCCGCGTTCAACTGATCTCCGATGGGGATGTCTCCGCAGCTCTTGCCTGTGCTTTCTCTGGTACCAACATTCATGCCCTCATGGGGATTGGCGCTGCGCCCGAAGGGGTGATTTCTGCCGCTGCCATGCGCGCCTTAGGTGGGCACTTCCAAGGGCAACTGGTCTATGATCCCGCTGTGGTCATGACCAAGGAATGGGCCAATCGCACCCGCGAAGGCAACCTTGAAGAGCTGAAAAAAGCGGGCATCACCGATCCCGATAAAGTGTATGAAGCCGAAGAATTGGCCTCTGGGGAAACGGTGCTCTTTGCCGCCTGTGGCATTACCCCCCGGCATGCTCATGAAAGGGGTGCGTTTCTTCAAGGGAGGTGCCCGTACCCAATCTCTGGTTATTTCCACCCAGTCGAAGACAGCACGCTTTGTGGATACGATCCACATGTTCGATAAGCAATTGAAGTCGCTCCAGTTGTACTAAGCACTGACTGCGACCAAAGATAGACCAAAGATAATGGACTCCCTCCCTGTGGGGGAGGCTTTTGCATGAGTTCAGCCTGTAAAGTGCCATGCCTGTGAACCTCGCCACCACGCTTACCTTTGCTCGCCTGTTGATCGTGTTCGTGATCCTAGGTTTGCTCTCCTTCAATGATGGAGCGGTCTACCGTTGGTGGGGGGTGAGTCTGTTTCTGGTGGCCGCCCTCACGGATTGGCTGGATGGCTACATTGCCCGCCGTTTCAATCAGGTGACGGATTTGGGCAAAGTGCTTGATCCGCTGGTGGATAAGCTGCTGATTCTTGTGCCTCTTTTGCTCTGTATTGCGTGGGCAGAGGTGCCTGCATGGTCAGTGGCGTTGATCCTCTTTCGGGAACTAGGAATTGCCAGCTGGCGGGTTCAGCAATCTCACATTCAGGGGGCGAACCTTTGGGGGAAAGCCAAAACCGTTAGCCAGATTGTGGCCGTGGCGTTGCTTCTGGCTCCCTTACCTCCTGCTTGGCAGGGGGGAATACTCATTGCTTATGGGGGGGCGATCGCCCTCACGCTGATTTCTGGAGCAGTTTATCTTTGCGGTTGAGCGCCAATGCGCCCCGCCAGCACTTCCTGTAACTGCTGCGGATTAATGCGATCAACCCAATAGGCTTGAAAGGTTGGCTGCGCCACTTGGCTAACAAACGTTTGACTCAAGAAGGGACGCAATTGCTCATTCTGTTGATTAAAGACTCCAAAGAAGGCTGCACTCACCCCCTTGAAAAAGGGCTGTGCCAACTGGGGATTCGGGCCAATGAGATCATTAGGTACTGGCAACACCCCCGCTTCGCTGACCCCTAGCGCCGAGAAGTGGGTACCGGGAACGAGCATGGCAAGATACTTGGGCTCGGCCTGCAACCATGTAAAGGGCAAAATCTGCTCCTCTAGCGGTGGCGCAAAGACATCTTTGCTACTGGAAACAATGAGCACAGGCACCTTGATATTGGCCATACCCCGTTCGTCAATCAGCATACTGCTCACTGGATTGACGGCAATCACAGATTTGACCCGTGGATCTACCAATGTAGAGGGCGCATCGGACAGACCGAGACTACGACATTGCAGAGGCAGGGAGATATTAAAGATAAAAAGATCATTCGCTGCTGCTAAACAGCGTTGCTTAACAGCATTCCAGTCAACGGTACCCCCCGCCGCCGCCAGTACCGTAAAGCCCCCCATTGAGTGACCAAAGAGACCAACATTCTTGGTGTCAATTTTCAGGGCAGGGTTTTTCTGAACCAAAGCGGCCACGGCATCTATCCCAAACTTTAAATCGAGGGGACGCTGCGCCCAGTCCTTCGGCAAGTTCTCGTAGTCGAGGGGTGCCCCTGAGAGGAAACTGCCAACCCGACTGGCATCGGAACCGGGGTGAGTGACTGCTAAGACCGCCAGTCCATAACTGGCCAAGTGCTCTGCCAAGTAGGCAAAGGTCGTGCGGTCTGAGGCTAAACCATGGGAAATGACAATCAGGGGCGCAGGCGCCGTGATTCCTATTGGGACATAGAGATCTGCGGGAATGGCGCCCGTGGTGCGATTGGGATTGGTAAATGTCATGTTTTGCTTTTGCCACTGGAAGGGCCCCTTCTGGGCAGGATAAAGACCACTGGGCAGCGACGTTCTTGGCTGGAGTTGCGCCAAGCGTTCGATAAAGTCTTGCGCCCGCTGTTCTTGATTCACTGCACGGATAAAAGCGCCCACTGCCGTTAGGCCCAATTCACCATTGACTTTCACACTCTTGCCGGGAAAGGCCTGTAGCACTGAGAGTAAAGTAATGCCTGAGGGAGAGCTGGCGGCGGTTGTCAGAGCTTTCCCAAGAGCCTGGCCACCATTGACATCATTATCGGCATGGATGACTTGGCCGATACGCTCTAAAAAGCTTTGACCCAGGGGACTGTTGACAAATTGGCTGACGGTGGTGGGTTTCAAGTCCATGCGGGTGGTTAAGCCTTCCCGCAGGTTGGCCTGTTGATCACTGGGGAGCAACTGAATTAAAAGTTTGAGATCCGAGCTAGCCTGACCGGTTGCCGCAAATGTGGCAAGGTCGCTCACTTGAATGTTGAAGGTACCAAAGGGTGGATAAACAAGGCTAATTTGTTCGGCAGCAAGTCCAGTCTGTGTCCAAATGGTTGCAGCTGCCCCCAAGAGGGAGAACCACTGCCATTTTTTCTTTGTGGGCGCGATCGCCATTTCTAAAACACCTTTAATTCCTGCAACATTACTTACTGTATTATTCTGATCTACAAACCAGTTTAATCCTCGCTTTGACAATGAAACTGCAGCCTCAATCCACTCCACGAACGCGAGGATAAAAAAGTACAGGCGAGTCCTGCCCTACCTGACGAGTGCCCTGAGGGAGAGGTTCCATGCTGTGGTATCGTGCTTTTGGAAAAAATAAGGGAACCCGCCCATGAGTGATAATGCAATTCAACAGATGAAGCAAGCTGTTGCCAAAGCCGCCGCCGATCGCGTGGCGTCGGGAATGGTGGTGGGCTTGGGGACAGGGTCAACCACGGCCTTTGTTATTCAGTTTTTGGGCGATCGCCTGCGCAATGGAGAGCTCAGTAACATCGCCGGTGTGCCCACCTCGTTTCAAGCCTCTGTCTTGGCCAAAAAGCATGGCATTCCCCTCGTCACCCTCGATGATGTGGAGAAACTCGACATTGCCATTGATGGTGCCGATGAAGTAGATCCCGCCAAAAACCTGATCAAAGGGGGCGGGGCAGCCCATACCCGTGAAAAAATCGTTGATTCCCTGGCAGAGCAGTTCTTGGTGGTGGTGGATAGTAGTAAACTGGTGCAGCAATTGGGTTCCACCTTCCCCGTACCGGTGGAAGTCTTACCCTTTGCTATCACTCCTGTCACCCGTGCCCTGCAGGCCCTGGGGGGGCGGCCGGAACTACGGATGGGGGTCAAAAAAGACGGCCCAGTGGTCACAGATCAAGGGAACCTTGTCCTTGATGTCAAGTTTGATGATATTCCTAACCCCGCTGAACTGGAGAAAACAATTAACAACATTCCCGGCGTTGTCGAAAATGGTCTTTTTGTCAACCTTGCTGATGTGATTCTCATTGGCGAAATCCTGGATGGCCAACCCCATGTGCGGGAAATGCGCTAAGGCGAGGCCGCTTGTTCTCTGTCGTTCATCGGCGGTCAACAGCAGCTAGAAACGGAGTGTCTTGAGCCCAGCCGCTAACTGACAATCGGGAAATCACACCCCCACATCGTTCAAAATTCAAAATTGATGTTCAAAATTGATGCCATGGGCCTCAAGTCTGCCCATGATTGCGCACACCAAAGGGCACGTGCACAGAGGGAATTGCTCCTGCTGCTGATTCCAGGTGGGTCCGTTGATCGTCGAAGAAAATGTGGGGTTTGAGTTGCCGAAGAATGCGCACTTTCTCGATACCCCCTAGGAAAAAGGTTTCATCGGGCATGACTCCCCAACTGTTGAGTGTGGTTACCACCCGCTCACTGGCCAGGATATTGCGGGCAGTGACAATGGCAATTCGCAATAGCCTCCGATAGCTGGCATCCTGTTGCTCTTTGACCATCTCTAACTGTTGAAAGGCCGACAGTTTTTTGAAGAGATCACTCAAGGGGCCTGGATTGTGGGGAATATCGGCCTTTTGCAGTTCATGGGCTTGAAATTGCTCGAGATCCCCTTGGCGAAAGACCACTTCGGCCTCATCATCCGCCAGTACGCCATCAAAGTCAAAGGCAATCCGCAACTCGGCATCCTCTTCGTGATCGGTGATGGTGGAGGGAATGACCATGCCTGCAGGATAACCAGCCTCGATCGCCTGCTGCACATCCGTTGCATTTGCCGAAAGAAACAGAGACACATTAAAGGCAGGAATGTAGGGGTGGGGAGATTTTCCCCCTAAAAAGGCGGCGCGGGTGATATTGAGGCCGTAGTGTTGAATTGAATAGAAGACCCGCTGACCTGTGTCCGGATCATTTCTAGAGAGGAGCACCACCTCCACTGGCTCCTGTTCGGGATAGGCACGGTTGAGATTCAGAAAGCGGCGAATAAAAGGAAACGCCACCCCCTTCGGCAAGACATCATATTTCCTTTCTCGCTGAAATTGGCGGTACTTTTCGGTCCCTTCATTGCGAAAGACATCATCCGCCTCCCCCAAATCAAAGAGGGCACTGGAGGCCACCGCAATCACTAATTTCTTTTCAATTGGGTATCCCATTGCTGCGTGTCCGATAGTGGGATTGAAGGGCACTGCGCAGTTGAGCGATCGCCCCCGGCCAATCGCCGCGCCGGGGTTGACGAATGAGCTGTGCTGAAGGATACCAAGGCGATCGCGATCCCTGAGAGAACCACCGCCAATCTGCCACAAAGGGCAACAGAATCCACAGGGGTTTCCCCAGGGCACCCGCTAGATGGGCCACGGCTGTGTCAATGGTAACTACGGCATCTAACTGCTGGATCAAAAGCGCCGTATCCAGAAAGTCCCCCATATAGGGCTGGCAGTCAATCACCCCCGCCTGCCGTAGGGATTCACCCTCCGCCGGCGATCGCTCCTTTTGCAGGCTATACCATTGGACATCCAATTCCTGCAGCAGCGGCAGGAAGTACTCGAGGGGACAGGACCGCTGGGCTGTGGTGCAGGTTTGACTATGGCTGGCCCAAACCAGACCAATCCGCGGTTTGGCCACATTAAACATACTGTGGGGTCGGGGGGCGGGTAACTGAAAATAGGGACTGAACTTGGGAAAGTGCTCTTGATCGATGCCTAAGTAGCCAGGCAAACTCAACAGGGGGCTGTGGTAGTCAAACTCCGGCGGGATATCCTCAGTACTGATCACCTGAATAGCGGGCAGGGTTTGACAGAGGCGCATCAAGGGGGGGTAGGCAGCAAAAATCACCCGTTGGGCACGGCGGGCCAGCAAAGGCAGTAAGCGTGCAAACTGAATACAGTCCCCTAGGCCTTGTTCACTATAGACAAAGAGTGTTTTTCCCGCCAGAGACTGACCTCGCCAGCGGGGTTGGGGATAAGAACGCAATCCCCCCTTGGACTGCTGCCAGCGCCACTCATATTCCTGCCATCCCTCCCGGAAGTGCCCCAACATGAGCAGGACCAAGGCCAAATTGAGCCGCACCTCCACCGCTTGGGGGTCAAGGGCAACGGCTTGGCGAAAGTGAAGGAGGGCAGCTTGAGGATCGCCGCTTTCCAGAAGGGCTGTGGCCAACCCTGCTTGGGCTGCACTATTGAGGGGATCGACACTGAGACAACGTTGGTAATAACTAATTGCCGCTGCAAAGTCTCCTTGAGTAAGGCAAATTTGACCCAGTTGCAACAGCGCCTGGGGGTGCTTGTTATCCCGCAGCAGCACTTCTTGGTAGCGATCGCGAGCAGCGGCGAGGTTGCCCTGTAAATGGAGGGCGTAGCCCAGGTTGTAGTGGGCGGCTAAGAGTTCTGGATTGGCACCTAGGGCAGCTTGAAACTGCACAGCGGCGGCTGCATAGTTCTTCAGTTCTAAATAGGCACTGCCCAGATTGTTGTGGACATCCGCTTGACCCGGTTCAAGGTACAGTGACTGTTCATAGCAGGCAGTGGCTTCTGTGAGTTTGCCTTGGGCGTGCAGACAGAGTCCCAAGTTATAGAGGGTCGTGGGCAAGTCGGGATTCAAGGAGAGAGCCTTTTGGTAGCAGGCGATCGCTGCCTCAGTATCCCCCAAGTCCAGATAGGCATTTCCCAAGTTGCTATGGGCTTCTACCCACTCCGGCTTGACTTCAAGGGCACGTTGATAATGGGTAAGGGCAGCCGCCGGTTGCTGCAGCAAATCATGGAGAACGACTGCCAAGCGATAATGGGAAGGAGCATGCCACGGATCAAGGGCGATCGCCTGCTCGTAGGCTGTCCGCGCCTCAAGGGGCTGTGCCAGTTGTTCAGCAATTAACCCCAATAGATAGTAGGCCTCTGGCTGCGGCGTCTGTTCAATAACTTGACGTGCACACTGCTGTGCTTTGCTCCAGTGCTGTTGTTGATACAGTTGCCAAGCCTTTTTTAGCAGCGAGGCAGTCCGCCACCCAAAGATACCCACGGCTATTGTGATGAGCAGTTATTCAAATAATAGGCAACAGCGGTGGCAATCGTAGAATTCCCGTTGAGATTCAAGGGGGTGGGGTCTTGGGGCGGCTGCGGTTCTATTCGCAGAAAATCCCAATGACCACCCAAAAACTCTTCATGGCTGAGGATTTGATGGTAGTGGTGTGCCTGTAATCCGGCTACCAAAAGGGGGCCTTCAGCAAAATCATCACGTCGAATCGTTGCCACCGGTACCCCCAAGCGACAGGCCTCGGCGTAGGTGCCATAGCCGGGCTTGGACACAACTCGACCACAGAGGGGCATCACATCCACCGGCCGCAGTTGACGACCACAGAGCTTCAGTAAGTTTGGCATATTCTCCGGCGCAGCTCCATCAAAAGTGAGAAACTGCCAATCGGGAAACGCCTTGAGGGCTTCGTAGGGAATGGCTTGCAAGCCCAAACCACCAAAGGTCAATAGAACCGTGCGATCGCGGGGGGTAGCAAGGCCAAGGCGCTGCCGCAACTCCTCTGGTTCAAAACGCGGTTCGGCTCCCGTCAGTCCCACCGGTTCCTTGCAGGGAAACGCATTGAGGGGCTCAGCAAAGGGCAGTTGAAACAGGCGATCGCACCCGCTATAAAGATCACTCACCCAATCCGCAATCTCAATAAAATCATCGCCAAAGGAGCGATAGATAAAATCCCAGCCAAAATTACTGGCCATCCAACAGGGCACCCCGGCTCCATGGGCGATCGCCACCGCCAACGGTGGAACATCCGCCAACACCAACTGCGCCCGATTCTGTTGAATAAAATCCACCTCCGCGCGGATTAACTCAGGGGCTGCCGCCTGCAGGGCCAAGAGCTTGGCACGGGTTGCGGTCAAATCCATGTGCAGACTATCGGCTTGTACAACCCCCAGATCAAGGGCACGGGGACGATGAATAAACTCCCCCTCCAGATTTGCCTGCAACAACCAATAGGGAGCGGCCGTCACGATGAGCGGCAAAAGATCCGGCACTTGGCGGCGAATGGCATTCACGAGCGCCGTTGTCCGCGCCACATGACCAAAGCCATGATTGGTGATTGCCACGTAGAGAGCCGGTCGAGCCACTGGGGTGTTTTTACCAAAACCGATGCAATCTTAACATTTGTAACAACTCGCTAGTGGTATTCCCAGAGTCTTTTTTGAATCACTCATTTCCCGCTGGGTACCTAGAATAGATTTACTCCAATCTATTCAAGCAATACATAAGATAGATTTATTGGTGGTATTTATGAATTTATGTTGCTTTCTATAAAGATATGTAACATACTATTGACTAGGAGGCAGAGATAACCATAGCAACACGCTAGATATTTAACATCTCTGAAGCATATGACCTACACCACCGATACTCGTTTCACTCCCTCAACACTCGCTACGGCCGTTCAAGAGGTCACCACGCTTTTCAACTGCCTGAGCGTCGATGACAAACTAGGAGTCCTGTGGTTCCTCTACACTGAAACGGGTCGTTCAATTACAGCCGCCGCCCCTGGTACGGCTCGCCTACAGCTGGCGGAAGGGCTACTCAATCAGGTCAAAGCCCTCAGTTTTGATGAGCAACTCCAATTTATGCGTGACTTGGTGGCCAATGTGGACACCCCTCTCACCCGTGCCTACGGGGTCTTTAGCCCCAACACCAAGCTCGGCTTCTGGTACCAACTGGCAGAACTGATGAAACAGGGGTTTGTGGTACCTGTGCCCCCCGGTTATACCCTGAGCCGCGATGCTGATCGCGTGTTTGAGGCCATCAAAGCCCTTGACTTTGGTCAACAGATTACCGTCCTGCGGAATGCGGTGGTCGCCATGGGTGTGGATCCCCTTGCCGTCTAATTGAGATGCCATGGGTTACGCCAGGGGGCAACTTGCTCCCTTTTTTTCTCGATTCAAACCCCTGAGGACCTGAAAATATGACCCATCTTGTTCATTCCATTCCCGGTATTGATGAACCGACGCTGATTGCCTATTTTGCTGCCCTCAATGGTGAACGCTACGAGGATGTGGCTGGCCTGTTTGCTGAGGAGGGAGTGCTCTATCCACCCTTTGAGGATCCCATCATTGGCCGTGGGGCGATCGCCCACTATCTCCACCTGGAAGCCGTGGGTATGCGAGCAGAACCCCGCACAGGAGAACTACTGAGCACAGAGGGCATAGAACGTCGCTACCGCCTCATCGGTAAAGCTAAGCTCCCCCTCTTTAGTGTCAATGTCGCTTGGCAATTTGGCCTCAATCCTAAGAATCAAATCACGTTTGTGAAAGTGGATTTGCTAGCCACCTTGGAGGAACTCCTCAACTATCAGCCTCTGCGTCAGCAGCGCTAGGGCGACTGGAAAACACCTCGGACTCTAAGGCCTCTACGCGATCGCGCAAATTGTGGAGAATACCAGAATGACTCAGGCGTACCGCTGCTAACTGTTCCCGCAGACGATCGCAGTTCTCGGACAGTTGTTGGCGCAGATAAATCACTTCACGGCTGAGAGCATTGACTCGTCGCTCTAGATTCGCCACCCGTTCAGGCAAATGATTGGCTTGGGTATAAAATTTGCAAACAATGTCAACAATTGCCGCCTCAAGGCTAGCCAATTGATGCTCCCGCTGATAGGCATACAGCCAACTGAGAACCTCTGGCGGTAAATGTTCTGTAATTGGCGACTCAGAATTCACGATTCTATCCTTTGGCAGGCAGTATTTCTATTTTGTTTTCTTTGTTTTCTATTTTGTCGCTTTAGGGAAAGTCGTGCGAGCGGGTCGAGGTATGGGAATAGACGCTTGTAGTCAGGCAAGGCCACGGCCACTGAGCAACAACTTGGGAGACGTCAGCCAAAAGAGTTGACTATTGCCAAGGGGATCAGTTTCTGGAATCTTCAAGCCAATGATGCCTGCCTTCTTGAGTTCGATGTGTCCCAAGGCTTTGCCACAGGTGAGAAGTTCTGCCCAGTGACTGAGATTGGGTTCATGACCCACCGCCATTAGGGCACCCGCATGTTCTTGACGCCAGTGGCTGAGCCAACGGAGCCATTCTTGCAGGCTGCCACTCGGAGCCAGTAGGTCAGAAATTATCAGCTCGGGAGCAACCCCCACTTCAAGGAGAATTTCTGCCGTTTGCCGTGCCCGCACCAGTGGGGAGGAGAGAATGAGTTCTGCCTCAATGCCTAAATCGAGTAACCGCCGCGCAATCTGCTGGGTTTTCTTTTCGCCTTTGGCCGTTAGGGGGCGATCGCTATCACTGCCTGCAAACATCTCCCGTTCGACCGCAAGGCCGTGGCGGAAAAAAAGACTGTTAGCTCCGTCATAAAGACCTAAAAGTTGACGACTGCGAACCGTGCCTCACTCCGTGCCGTGGAGGACATTGTTCTTGGGATTGACGAGGTGGAGGAGCTTCTGCTTAATCTGGGTATCGTAAACGCTCCACTTGAGTTTAGCGTATTCTGGATTCTCATTGAGCCCCGACAAGAAGCCCACGGGAATTTCAAAACCGCCAGCTTGGGAGCGACCACCACCAAAGAAGCGGCCCTGACTATCCTTACCAAAGGCCTCCTTGATAAACTCATCGGGGTCAAGGGTAATTTTTGTCGTGCGCAGCGAGCCAATAATCAGTTCTACCTCTTCATCTTCGTCGTGGACAAGGCCATAAACAACGGCGGTGTGGACGTTCTCCTCGGTTACCAGAAAATCTGCTGCTTGGGGAATGGCATCGCGGTCTTCGTAGCGGATGTAACCCACGCCAGATATTGAGAAATTGTTGTGAATAGAGCGGTTTTTCAGCGATCGCTCGATGACATCCATCACCTGCTTCGAGCGGTGGGACTGCAAAATGGTGTTCAGCAGTTGATAGTCAATGAAGCGACTCAAAAAGGCCGCTGCTAGAAAGTCCTCTTCTTTGGCTTGTTTGAGGCAATCGGTGTCGGAGCGCAGACCATGCATCAGAGCTGTGGCACATTTCACATGGACCGGGTTGCTACTATCGAGAGTGAGGAGCCCTGCTTGCAGGTATTGGGTAAAGATAGTGGCGGTGGCGCGGGTCGTTGGCCGAATATCTGTAAACTCGGCTTGAATAGTTTCTTGGAGACTGTGGTGATCAATAATGGCGATCGCTGGCAGCCTGGCCTCCTGCACCAGAGGGAGCAATTGGCTGGTGGTGCCTTGGTTATCAATGAGGACATAGCCCTGGTAGCAGCTACAGTCCCGCTGCTCTTTATTTTTAGTTCCCTGCACAGACCAGCGCACTAGGGGCATCCCCGTCAGCCGGGCTAGGGTAATATTCTCCTGATGGCTGAGGGCACCGGCGTAGGCAATATCGCACTGAATCTCAAATTGCTCAGCAATCAGCTTATAGGTCCATGCCGACGAGAGGGCATCTGGGTCAGGAAAGTCTTGGAGAATAATCAACTGACGCGTCCCACGATGGCGTTCTAGCATTTGCCGTAGGGCCTCAGCACGGGGGTCACTCAAGCGAACTTCTGCCTTCACTAAATCCGTTTTGCTCGTGTCTGCTTTCACCAGTGCGTTACCATTCAGTTCAAGGTGTGTCGCCTCAACGTCACTGGGAGCAGATTCACTGACTTCAACTGGATAGGGAGAGTGCATAGTTGTTTCAGCGTTGGATAGCAGGGTTGAACCCAATGGGGAACGCCCAGAAGAGAATTGTCGTCACTATACTGTCAACGACTCTATCTCGATCTTGGCAGATATTTTACCGTTTGGCATCCCCCCTTGGACAGCGGTTGTGGCAGGGGCGATCGCTCCCTCCCTGGCCGCCTTTAGTCTTCACTCTGGCGATCGCCCTCTTTTTCGCAGGAACCCCCAGCGGCAAAGCGCAGCAGGTGTGGCGAGGCACCGAAGCAGTCACCCTACAGCGAGCCTATGGGGAGTGGCAGCGGCAGCACATCCTCTACCTCGGTGAAACCCATGACAGCGTTGCTGATCATGCGGCACAGTTGTTGATTTTGCAGGAATTGCAGCGGCGGCGCCCCCTGGCGATCGCCCTAGAAATGATTCAGTGTCCTTTTCAAGCCGCCCTGGATGCCTACATTGGCGGTGAAATCACAGAGATGGAATTGCTGGTGCAAACCCAATATGCCCAGCGCTGGGGCTTTCCTTGGTCGCTGTATGCACCGATTTTTCGCTTTGCCAAGGAGCAGCAGATTCCCCTAATTGCCTTGAATACACCCACCGAAGTCACTCGCCAAGTGGCACGCCAAGGCCTAGAGAGCCTAGGGGAAGAGGATTTTCGCTATATTCCGCCCCTGGCAGATATTGACTTGAGTAACACCGCCTACCGCGATCGCCTGCAGGAGATTTTTATTGCTGCCCATGAAGGGGTAAGCCACAGTATGAATTTTGACTTCTTTTACCAAGCCCAAGTCCTTTGGGATGAAACCATGGCCAAAGTCGTTGCTAAACATCATCAGCAGCATCCCGATCGCCTGATTGTGGTGCTGACGGGGCGGGGTCATGTTTATTTTGGGGATGGCATTCCCCAACGGGTACAGCGACGGCTTTCCCCCAACCTCCGCCAAGCAATTATCCTCCTGAATCCCACAGCAACCGAAAAAGCCAAACCCGGCATTGCCGACTGGTTCTGGCAAAATGATCCACCCTAGCCTCTCCTAGTCAGCTAGGCCATGTTCAAGGGCAAAGCGCACGAGTTCTGTGCGGCTACTAGTACCCGTTTTCACAAAAAGGCGACTGACGTACTTTTCAATATTGCGAACACTGGTATTTAGTTGGCTAGCAATTTCCTTATTCATCAGACCCTTAACCACCAGTTGCAGGACACTGGCTTCACGGGGGGTGAGCTCCAGTTGAATCGGGGGAGCAGTAGGATAGCCTTTGCCCCGTTGGAGGAGCATTGCCCGCAGTTCAGCAATTTGTTGGGCTAGGTTAGCCAGATTGGGTTCTGCCTCATCCCGGGCAGCCGCTTGCCGGCGCAGCAGATTTTTAATAATGGCCACCAGTTCCTCGGGGTCAAAGGGTTTGGCCAGGTAAGCATCACAGCCAGCATCATAGCCTTGGATGCGATCGCGCGTCATGCCCCGCGCTGTGAGGAAGATGACGGGAATATGGTTGAGATGGGGCTGTTGGCGCACCTTTTCCAAAAAGGCATAGCCATCCATGTGCGGCATCATAATGTCCGTAATCATCAGGTCGGGTACATTGGTTTCTAGGTACTCTAGGGCAGCTTGGCCATTGGCCACTGCTGTCACCTCAAAGCCACTGTCCTCTAAATAGGCTGTCACTGCCTCGCGTACCCCTGGTTCATCATCCACTAGCAGTAATTTTGCTGTCATTGGCTATCTCCTGCGCCCGTAGGACTTCACTTTATGCTCTAACATAATTGGCAGTATCTAGGTGGAAGGATTGAATGGCGATTATTGTGCTGCGGGCATGGTACCTACCGCAGTATGAACCCCTCGAACAGCTCGAGCAACGCCCCCACGATTTACGGCTCAACAAGAGTAGCCTACTGAAAACGGCCCTGCGGGCTGACTTTCTTGATGACTTGGAAACAGTCCAGCGTTCGGAGTGGTTTCAACGCTATCGCCTCGGCGAAACGGTGGAATTTTATATTGAGGGCAGTGGTAGCTATACGATCGCTAACATTGATATTCTCAGTCATGAAATCTACTTCATCAAGAGCGATCGCCAGGCTTACTTAGAACCGATTCTCTTTTTCAGTGCCGCAGATAGCTCCAGTAGTGACGAGATTCGCACAGCTCTCAAAGCATTTGTGGCCAATACCCCCAGCCGCTTCCCCTTAGCACTGGTCGAAAGTCCACGCTCAGCCACTGCCCCTCTGCATCTCGATAGTCCTGTGATCAGCCAATTGCGTCGCTCGCTCCTGTTTATTGCCGATGGTACAGCAGTTGAAAATGGCCACTTGCCCACCCTGATTGCCCTGGAATTAGGCTACGCCCTTGCCAGTAAGCGGCGCAATCAAATCCTTGTTATTCAGCAGGAGCACCCAAGCCAGCGGGCACTTCTACCCATTGAAGTTCCCAGTCGTCAGCGTTTTGTCTATGACACTCCCCAAACGCTAAATGCAAACTTGGCAACTGTACTGCAAAGACTTTTAGAACCCTTTGACCTCTTTCGAGGGGAATCCCTCAGATAATTGCTGCTATCAATGAACCAGATCGTAGAACAAGTAGCAAGGAATCCCCGCTTCTAAAAGAAGGCGAGGAAGAATTGGCAGCACCGGACAGCAATGCTGAATGAAATTATGAATCCACTGTTTCAGGGTTTCTGCCTCCTGGTTAGTGAGCAGCTGGTCACAGGGTCTAAAGTCACGGTTGTGGAACTGCTCCACTTGAATTTTTGCCAGCCAGCTTTCACGGGGACGGGTCAGCAACCAATAGTTGGTGACAATCATTTTCCCTAGGTAGCGCACTGCCACTTCTGTAATGCGTCGAAAGAGCTCATAGTATTCGGAGAGCGTGGTGGCTTCTTGGTTGGCGGGAGGAGCAGGACGTTTGTTGTCTGTGTTAGCCAGTTCGCTAAAGAAGGATAACAGCTCTGTAATCGCATTCTGGGACACTGGCAGGTCAAGACCCACGAGATCAAAAATTCTTTGCTCAATGTGTTGTAGCTGAAGGGTTTGATGCGGGTCATTAGCTTTTATTTTTTGATGCAAATTGATAAGAAATTCTAATTGATTAAGCTGTGGATATGTTAAGTGGTTGAAGTTGATGTAGCGATCTAGATCCTCCTCATTATTGATCTTGCGTGGAGAGCGATCGCAACCCCCATAGGAGAGAATCGCAGGATGCTCTGCTAGTAAGCGCCGCACATAGTACCGAATCATGGGAGAAATTTGCATAGCAGGAACCCTCAAAGTCAGGACAGTACAGAGGAACGAAAAGCAAAGGCGCACGTGACATGAACATGGTTTCAGGTGTGCAAGGGGTAAGTGAATGATGAATACATAGTACCTACCTAACAAATCCAGAGGTTAGGGGAGTAAAAATTAGTAGAAATTAAAAATATCTTTAAAAAATAATTGCTACCCTCAGGGAAATGCCAGCCACTTCAGGTTTACAAGTAAACCTAAGGCATTGAAGTTAACTTAAGCTAAGCTTAAATTGAAGGAAAACCCAACTCCATTGGATGAAGTATGCTTCTTTTATAAGGTCTGAAATCTGGGATCGTCAAGTATTCAAGGATACAAATAGTTTTTTGTGTAAATGCCCTGCAGCATAGCCACTACGTGGCACCGTAAAATTTAATAAACCATTTACAAATTTACACATTGAGTCTGAACTTGGGAGCCAAGGCCACAAATATTGCTTATAGGCCTGTAACAATTATTTGTTTTTTATATTCTGATTACAATTCTTTACATCAATTTTATTGATTGCAGCAGCTCCATGTCTGTAGGCGGGTGGGGATCATTTATCGCTCTTGCTTCCAGGGTTGATTAGCAAAGATACTGTCCTTTTCAGAGAATTTCTAGGGCGATCGCCGATGGTCTGCTGATCCAGCGATGGCATGCGCTGTTCCGAGAAATCAGCGATGATCGTCTTACCCTTGATGCTGTTTAACCCTTCATCTCCTTATTGAACCGCCTATGCTTGCTGTTTATCCCGGAAGTTTTGATCCCATTACCCTAGGCCACTTGGATATTATTGAGCGGGGCGCTCGTCTCTTTAGCGAGGTCATTGTGGCGATCGCCCACAACCCTCAGAAAAAAGCCCTCTTTAGCGTCAGCCAACGGATCAAGCAAGTACAGGCGGCTACCAGCCACTTAAAAAATGTGCGGGTGGATACGTTTGATGGCCTGACCGTTGAGTACGCGCGATCCCAAGAGGCAAAGGTTCTTCTGCGGGGGCTACGGGTTCTGTCGGACTTTGAATACGAGCTTCAGATGTCCCACACCAATAAAAGCCTTTGGCCAGAGATTGAGACTGTGTTCCTCACCACGTCCAATGAGTATAGTTTCTTAAGTAGTAGCTTAGTAAAAGAAATTGCCCGATTTGGCGGTAATGTTCGTCATCTTGTACCAGCCAGTGTTGCAAAGGATTTAGAAGCATGCTTTACTCAAACACCAATCCCATCTCAACGACCGCCGGAGTAAAAGAAGCCCTTGATGTCCCTGCTCCTGCGCTGCAACTCCTGCAACAACTACAAAAACTGGAAGAACTCCTGATTCTTGAAGGAACGAAGATTCCGCTGACAGGGCGCAAACTCATTGATGAAGAGCAGCTCCTTAACCAGCTTGCCCACATTGAACAGGCGATCCCCGAATCAGTGAAGGCCGCGCAACAGATTCTCAATCAGCGTGATAAGATCATCGAGCGCGCCCAGCACCGCGCCCAAGAAATTCTTCGCGCCGCAGAGCAACGTGCTGCCCAAATAACTGATGAACTGCGGATTCGCCAGCAGGCAGAACTAGAAGCTCAGAAAATTCGCCAGCAGGTGCAGCAAGAGGTGGAATTGATGCGCCAGCGCGCGCTCGAGGAAATCAATCTGCTACGGCAAAATACAGAAAAAGAACTAGCCCATCTGCGCCAACTGACCCGCCATGAATGTCAGGAGCGACAACAAGAAGCGGACGCCTATGCCGATCGCACCCTTGCGGCAATGGAACGGCAACTCAAGGAAATGCTAGCGGTGATTCAAAACGGGCGCCAATACCTCAAGCAGCACCAAGCCCACCATTAACCCTAGGAAATTCTCCAACGTCAGTTTGTCAGTGCTTGGATCAGGGGGGCGATCGCCCAGGAACCCATACGGCCACCTAGACCCAAGGGAATTCTCACACTAACGGGCTTTCACAGGCTCTAAGGTAAAGAACGTTTGAAAAATTTGCGTATCCACCTCATTCATTTGCTGCTGCAAGTAATCGAGGAACTCGTGCATGCCTTGACTAATAATTTCATCAATTGTCAAATAGTCCAGTTGCGATCGCAGGCGTCCCAGTTGGCGTTCCACAGGCTGGTGCCAACTCCCCAAGGGAGTCCCTGTAATCCTGTAGAGGGATTTTTCCACCTGCAACAGACAAAAGCGAATCGCACGCGGAAACTCGTCATCGAGAATCAAAAACTCTGCTACCCCTGCGGGTGTAATCCGATGGGAACGGCGTTTACGGTACATCTCATAGGCACTGGCAGATTTCAGGAGCGCAATCCAGCCCAACTCATCAATGGGCGTGCCCACATCTTCCACCGAGGGCAACAGCAAATAGTATTTCACATCGAGAATCCGCGAGGTTTTATCGGCTCGCTCCAGTAACCGTCCCATTTGGCCAAAGTGCCACGCTTCATTGTGGCTCATAGTGCTGTCCATCACGCCAGCAAAAAGGTGACTGGCCTGTTTCACTTGTGCCAAAAAGCTGGCAATCTCTAAGCCCTCAGGGGCTTTAGCCGCCTCGCGCACCATTGTGTAGAAGGCATTCACCTGCTGCCACATTTCTGAGGAAATCACCTCGCGAATGGATGTAGCATTCTCCCGTGCCGCCCGCAAACACGAGATGATGGAGTTGGGATAGGTGGTGTCAAAGGTGAGGAACTGAATCACATTTTCAGCCGTAGCAGTGCCGTAGTGCTTCTGAAAAAAGGGCAAATCCCCCGTTGTTAACACGAGGGGATCCCATTGACTGGAAAGACTCGTGGGCAGATCTAGTAGCATATTCAAGTTGACATCCACAAAACGAGCAATATTCTCTGCCCGCTCAATGTAGCGATTTAACCAATACACCGCATCGGCAACACGACTTAACATATACTGGCAAGCATTCACTCTCTGCCCACTCTAGCAACCTTTGCCAGTCTTGAGTATATGCAGCGAACCCGTCTTAATACCCTGCTCGATCGTCTGGGCGCTGGGATTCAGGAGCAGTTAAAAAATCCGTGGCGACGGCTAGCGACACTGAGTATTGCCTTTCTTTTTGGGGTGTTCTTGGGCTTGGCAATTTCCTCTAGTGCGGGTCAACTGGGCTATTTAGATATTGTTGCCTCGACCATCGTGGCGATCGTTGCCGAAGTGATTAGTGCTGTGTTCTATGGCGATCGCTGGAAACTGCGGCAAACCCTCTTTGGCGAAATGCTCAATGCCCTGAAGTTTGGTTTGCTCTATGGCTTGTTCCTCGTTGCCTTCCTGCTGGGAAGTTAGTTGCTGATGCAATTGGGGATACCTGAATGAGCATCGCTGCAATTTTGACTGCGATTCCCGACCAGGAACCGCCAGAAGACCTGGAAGCGCTCATTGCAGCGGCGGAAACGGGAGACGGGCCAGTTGCATCCTAGAAAGCCCATGGCACGATCTGGATTGATGGCTGCTGCCCATAGCTCACCTTTCTTTGGAGTTTCTTTGGAGCTGCCGCAACCAAGAGCCTTGGCGATTTCTCTAGCACTGCGATCTACGGGACTTGTGAGCCAACCGGCAAGGGGCAGGAATACCTATTACTGTGATTAGGAAAGGCTGGAATTCCCTTGTTACTCCCCTATTTAAGAAAAAGGCTGTAATTTGAGTACAATAGTGGGGTGCCAAGGGCAGCTTGCCCTGTTGGTATGGCGTTTACCCTCAGTTAATCACTGCCTGCTATGGTTCAAGAGCGTAGTCTGCCCTCTTTGTCCATTCCCCAAACGACCATTACCCGTGAGCAGGGGTTAATGCTCTATGAGGATATGGTACTGGGGCGCACCTTTGAAGATAAGTGTGCCGAAATGTACTATCGGGGGCGGATGTTTGGCTTTGTGCACCTCTACAACGGTCAAGAAGCTGTCTCTACGGGCGTGATCAAGGCCTTGCGTCCCGATGACTACGTCTGCAGTACCTATCGCGATCACGTCCATGCCCTAAGTGCCGGTGTGCCTGCCCGTGAAGTGATGGCTGAACTCTTTGGCAAGGCCACAGGGTGCAGCAAAGGCCGCGGCGGCTCAATGCACCTGTTTTCTGCCAAGCATAATTTCTTGGGGGGCTTTGCCTTTGTTGCTGAGGGGATTCCTGTGGCTATGGGGGCTGCCTTTCAGACAATGTATCGCCGTCAAGTGATGGGCGATGCCAAAGCTGATCAGGTCACCGCTTGCTTCTTTGGCGATGGGGCCAGCAATAATGGCCAGTTCTTTGAGTGCTTGAATATGGCATCACTCTGGAAATTGCCGATTCTCTTCGTTGTAGAAAATAACAAGTGGGCGATCGGCATGGCCCATGAGCGTGCCAGTTCGGAAACAGAAATCTACAAGAAGGCCAAGGTCTTTGGCATGGTGGGTGAGGAAGTAGATGGTATGGATGTGTTGGCGATGCGTACAGTAGCTGAGGCAGCGATCGCCCGTGCCCGTGCCGGTGAAGGCCCCACCCTTATTGAAGCTTTGACGTATCGTTTCCGGGGTCACTCCCTTGCGGATCCCGATGAACTGCGCTCCAAGGAAGAGAAAGAGTTTTGGCTGAAGCGGGATCCTATCAAGAAGCTGGGGGCCTACCTCGTGGAGCAAGAACTCGCCACTAGCGAAGACCTACGGGCGATTGAGCAAAAAGTACAGGGGATTGTGGAGGATGCTGTGACCTTTGCCGAGGAAAGTCCGGAGCCTCAGCCTGAAGAACTCTATGACTATATCTTTGCAGATGAGTAATTGCGGCTCAATTCGGTTGACCACATTACAATAGAAAAAACTCTCCTAGAGCATTGGCATGCTGTTGACGCCTCACCTCCTATTTGCTTGGCTGGATGGTCTTTGGGATGGGATATTCTCCACCCAAGGAATTATGATCCTGCTGCTGATGGGCTATGCAGGGGCAATGTGGCTCTTTTTGTCCAGTGCTCCCACGGTTTACACCATCATGGTCTCGGATCTAGAGCACGCACGACAGTTCTATGAGCAGGAGTTGGGTTTACCCATTGCCGATGTGCCCCTACACTACTACTACAACTATGAGCAAACCCTTGGCGTGGCCTCGATGGATCCCCTCTATGTGCCCTCGGCCCTGAGCTACAGCAGTCCAAAGCGCCCCAGTCCCAGTGATGGTTTGTGGTACCAACTCAAGAAAAATACCCAACTCCATGTTATTAGGGGTGCTAGCAAGGGGGAACGCAATCGCCAGCGCCATCTCTGCTTTGACCGTGAGTGCCTTGAACTCCTGTTGTTGCGGATTCAGCGGCGGCAACTACGCTACAAAATGCGGAGCGATCGCCCCCTCAATTTCCTTGTGAAGGACTACGACGGCACTGTGATTGAAATGGCAGAAATTTCGGCGCGGCCATGACAAATCTCCAAGAACTCCCCAGTCGTGGCCATCTCTTGACAGAGCAGATCAATCCCGCCAGTCAAAACCTCGATCAGCTCACCCCCCTGGAACTGGTTGATCTTTTTAATCGGGAAGATGCCCAGACCCTGCGGGCGATCGCCCAAGCCCGCGAGGCCTTAGCCCAAACCATTAGTGCCACAGCAGCCCGCCTCCGCCAAGGGGGACGGCTTTTTTACATTGGTGCTGGCACCAGTGGTCGTTTGGGGGTTTTGGATGCTGCGGAATGTCCACCCACCTTTTGTACACCGCCCCATTTGGTTCAAGGTATTCTCGCTGGGGGTGACGCAGCCCTGGTGCGCAGTTCCGAAGGGCTGGAGGATCGCTACGAAGACGGTGCAGCCGTGGTGGGCGATCGCCAGATCACGGCTCAAGATGTGGTAATTGGCATTACCGCTGGCGGCACAACTCCCTATGTCCATGGAGCACTGGATGCTGCCCAAGGGGTGGGGGCGCTGACTGTGTTTATGGCCTGCGTTCCCGTAGAACAAGTGCAGCGCAGGGCTGACATTGATATTCGCCTGTTAGTGGGGCCTGAACTTCTTGCTGGATCCACCCGCTTGAAGGCGGGTACCGCAACAAAAATGGCACTGAATATCATTTCCACAGGGGTGATGGTGCAGTTGGGCAAAGTCTATGGCAACCGCATGGTAGATGTGGCCGTCACCAATCGTAAACTTCTGGATCGTGCCCTGCGGATTCTCACTGATCTCACAGGAATTGATCGCGCAGCGGCAGCGGCGCTTCTCGAGCGCAGTGGCTACCAAGTGAAGCGTGCCCTGCTCATGCACTGGACAGGCCTGGATGCCGTTGCTGCCCAAGCCCTACTGGCGCAACATAATGGCCAACTGCACGCGGCCAGAGGTGCTGCCCTTGACCCCTAGATGCCCACTTTGAAGCCGAAACCACGACCGTTGCGGGGTTCCTCAAACTGCCTGTACACCCTGGGTTCTGGGCGGGCAGGCACAGGGGAAATCTCTAGGCTGTTTTCAATCTCCGCCATACTACTTACAGGCTGGACGGCATTGGGACTTGCCCCAGGATTGGGGGCCGATTGCAGTGCCGATCGCAACTCGGGACTCACTCGAATCGTGCCAATGGCAGCAGAATCAGCAAAGGCAGGTAAAGCACTCAGCATACTGGCAACAATCGCCCAGGTGAGGGTGGAAAGACGCATAGGGAGAGACCTCAAAGGGGGTAAAACTAGGTATTTATAACCCCTAACTGCGTTGGGAGCATTCTCTATGTGCTCTATTTTAGCGATTGGGTAGGAAGCCTTGCGCCTTACGGTTGACGCAGCCTCGCTGAGTGTCGGGATGAAAGCCGTGCTGGCTGCGTGGAGTACTGCTAGCTACATGTGCGCAGCAGTAAGCAATCTCTGTTGCTGAAGGTGTCTTAGTTTTCGATGTATTTTCATAGGGTTAATACCGTGACACCTCCCCATGACGCAGTGAAATGCAACTCATACCAAAGCACATTTTTCCACTAGAGCTGATTCATTAATGGGGTAACCCCTATGAGACAGGGGGCGGTCGGGCATCCCGCCCTTAAAGCTCAGGAAAGCCCCGATGCAGGAGCAGAGGTCACGAAGAAGCCTGCACTTTAGGCGTCAGGATGGGCGTTGGAAGTATGTCACAAAAATTTCTGCTGATCTCTACCCCCACCCATAGGGTAACGATACAATCAGGACAGCCATTGGGGGTATGAGAAACGTGAATCATACATTTTTAGTGGATGGGGGACGGTGGCTGCTCAAGGGCACCTGGCTAGAGGCCAATCAAGAACCCCTTCCAGTGACGGGGAGGATTCTTGTCTCCTACGGCCAAGATGACTGGTTTTCAATGGCGGCCAAGATCACATTTCCCGATCAAGTTAAGCCAGAATTAGTGTTGCAGTCACGGGGAAAGTTGGAACTGGATGAGCAGGTGTTTACCTATGTGCTCCAACACAGCCTCTTGGGTCGGCTAGAAGGGGAGGGCTGGATTACCCCCCGTGCGATCGTGCAGCAGTTTATTTTGCTGGGGGATGTCAACCGCTGTACGGGTTTTGAGCACTACTGGCAGTTGGATGCCAATCACTACACCCTTCTTAGCGGCATTCACAACAACCATAAGCTCAAACATTTGCTTGAGGCCACCCTCGAGCGGGTTTAGTGGGGGCTAGGGATGCGCTGGCAATGGCGTATCTATGAGGAACCTCTGCAGGAACCTTTGACAACGGCGCAGGGGATCTGGCGATCGCGCTCAGGGATTTATCTGCGTCTGGAAGATGAACAGGGTCAAGTGGGCTACGGTGAAATTGCCCCCCTCCCCGGCTGGGGCAGCGAAACCCTCAATGCTGATATTGCCCTGTGTGAGCAACTCCCTGGCTACCTGACCCCAGAGATCATGGCCACGATTCCAGAGGCGTTACCGGCTGCCCAGTTTGGTTTTGCCACCGCATGGCAGAGTGTGGGGCGATTGCCCTATAGAGTGCGTCCTTGGCCAATCTGCGCACTTTTAGGGAGTGGTCAGGCCGCCCTTGAGCAGTGGCAGCAGCCTTGGCAGCGGGGACAAACCACCTTCAAGTGGAAAGTGGGTGTCCTGTGCCCAGAGGCGGAGCAAGAAATTCTCAAGGCGTTACTGGCAGCCCTGCCCCAAGGGGCAAAATTGCGCCTTGATGCCAACGGCGGCTGGGATGTGGCAACTGCAACCCACTGGTTGACTTGGCTCGATCGCCATGGGAACGGCAAAATTGAGTATGTGGAGCAACCGCTACCCCCTGACCAATGGCAAGCTCTATTGAGCCTTGCCCAAGCGGTGACAACAGCGATCGCTCTCGATGAAAGTGTGGTCAATGCTGCGCAATTGCAGCGTTGGGTCGATCGCGGCTGGCCGGGACTCTTTGTGATTAAGCCGGTTCTCTTTGGTCCTCCAGAAGCACTGAGTCTCTTGTTGCGTCGGGGTTTAGAACCGCAGCAGCTAGTCTTTTCCTCTGCCCTCGAAGGGGCGATCGCCCGCACGGCAATTTTTCATCTTTTGGAAACATGGCAACCCTGTTATGCCCTCGGCTTTGGTGTTGACCGCTGGCGATCGGCACCCCTGCTGACCACCTTGGCTGAGTACGACGCAGAATGGCATCGCCTTGACAATTATGGTAAAACTTACTATAAGTAAAACATCCTCGACATCCCAGAACAATGACAGGCTTCACCTTGGCCACCAGTGACTACAGTTTGTTGACGGATCTCTATCAACTGACAATGGTGGCCACCTACGCCGGCGAAGATTTGGCTTGGACACCCGCCAGTTTTGAACTCAGTGTGCGGCGATTGCCCCGAGGCTATACGTATCTGGTGGCGATGGGGTTGGCTCAGGTACTGGAGTATTTGCAACAGCTGCGGTTTACGCCTCAGCAAATTGATTACCTCAGAGGTCTGGCGGTTTTTGAACGTGCACCGGCAGCATTTTGGGAGCTATTGAGCCAGAGTGAGTTCCGCGGCGATGTCTGGGCGGTTCCGGAAGGCACAGTCGTCTTTGCCCAGGAGCCCCTGCTGCGCATTGACGCCCCCCTCTGGCAAGGCCAGTGGATAGAAACTTGTCTGCTCAATATCGTCAACTACCAAACCCTTGTGGCCACCCGTGCTTCCCGGCTGCGACAGCTGGTGGGGGAAGAGGTGGATCTCCTGGAATTTGGCACGCGGCGCGCCTTCAGTCCGCAAGCGTCCCTGTGGGCAGCCCGCTCTGCCCTAGCGGCAGGATTTACGGCCACTTCCAATGTCCTTGCTGCGCAGCAGTTGGGGATGGTTCCCGTAGGCACCATGGCCCATTCCCTAGTCATGGCGATCGCGACCCTCAAGGGTACGGAACAGGAGGCCTTTACGGTTTTCTTGCGCTACTATCCCGAAGGGGCACTCTTGGTAGATACCTATGACAGCCTTGCCGCCATTGGCACCCTTGCCGATCGCCAAGCCGCTGGGGAGATTTTGGTCAAGGCGGTGCGCATTGATTCCGGGGATCTCTTGAGCCTCTCCCAGAAAATCCGTCAACTGTTGCCCCACGTCAAAATCATTGCCAGTGGCGATCTCGATGAGGGGGAAATTCGCCGCCTGCGGGCAGCGGGTGCCTGTATTGATGCCTATGGCATCGGCACGAAGCTGGTTACGGGAGAACCGGTCAACGGTGTCTATAAGCTGGTGGAGATCAATGGTCAGGGGGTAATGAAGATCTCCAGTGGCAAAATGACCCTACCCGGACGCAAGCAAATTTATCGCCGCCCCAGTGGGGATTGCCTTGCCCTTGCCAGCGAGGAACAGGTTTGGGGTAAACCGCTCCTTGAACCAGTTATGAGGGAAGGGTGCCCCCTTTATCCGCCGGAGTCATTGATGACCATTCGCGATCGCCACCGCGCCAGCCTCGCGGAATTGCCAGAGACTCTCTTGGATGTGACCCAGCCCGTCGTCTATTCCCCTGCCCTTGCCGCCTTGATCCAACAGTTACGACAGCGCCCATGACCATTGCCCTTTTTGGTACCAGTGCCGATCCACCCACAGCCGCCCACGGGGACATTCTCCAGTGGTTGAGCGATCGCTATGACCGCATTTTGGTGTGGGCAGCCGATAACCCCTTTAAGGGGCAACAAACCCCCTTGCCCTATCGCCAAGCCATGCTGAATTTACTGGTGCGCAGTCTCAACCGCCCCAATGTCGAGCATCACCCCGAACTCAGCCACCCTTACACCCTCTATTCCGTTGAGCAGGTGAAGCAGCAGTGGCCAGGGGAACTCCTCACCCTTGTGGTGGGCAGTGATGTCCTTGCGAAGCTACCCCAGTGGTACCAGGCGGAAAAACTCCTCGGCCAGGTGCAACTGTTGGTCCTGCAGCGTCCTGGCGTTGTCATTGCCCCTAAGGATTGGCAAGTGGTGCAGCGGCTGTGTCCCCACGTAGAACTGGCGAACTACTGCGGGCCAGCGGTTTCCTCGACAACCTATCGGCAACAGGGGGATACCCAACAACTCCTGCCAGCGATCGCCCAGTATATTCAGGAGCAAGGACTTTACTCGCACCCATGACGGTCTCCCCTTTGCCCCTGGCAGAATTTGTCGTTGGCGTGGACAACGTCATTTTCTCCGTGGATACGGATCAAAATCGCCTCCTGGTGCTACTGGTGCAGCGACAACAGCCCCCCTTTGCCGGTTATTGGAGCCTGCCCGGCACCCTCGTACGGCAGGGGGAATCCCTTGAAGCCGCTGCTTACCGCACCTTGGCGGAAAAAATTCGCGTCAGTAACCTCTATCTGGAGCAACTGTACACCTTTGGCGAATCGGACCGGAATCCCACCTATGGCAAACGCTATTTGTCTGTGAGTTACTTTGCCTTGGTGCGCTTTGCCGATGCCGAACTCATTGCTCCTGGGGAGTTGCCAGTGCAGTGGTTTGCCCTGAGTGCCTGTCCTGATCTGGCCTTTGATCACAGCAAAATTTTGGCCTATGGTCACCGCCGCCTCTGCAATAAGCTGGAGTATAGCCCTGTGGCCTTTGATGTGCTGCCGGAGTATTTCACCCTCAACGATCTCTATCAGTTCTACAGCACCGTCCTAGGGGCTAACTTTTCCGACTACTCTAACTTCCGCTCCCGGCTTCTGAAATTGGGCATCTTGCAAGATACGCACCAGAAAGTCATCCGCGGGGCGGGGCGACCGGCAACCCTCTACCGCTTCGATCGCGAGGCCTTTGCACCCCTGAAGGATAAGCCCCTTGTTTTTGTCTAACCTTTGAGGAATTGTCTATGGCTGTGCATCTGTGGATTGCACAACTGAACCCCACCGTCGGCAGTCTCAGAGCCAATGCGGCAGCGATCGCCACCGCCGTCCAGGAGATCCGCAGCCAGCACCCTGTGGATTTGGTCATTACCCCGGAGCTGGCCCTCTGTGGCTATCCCCCCAAGGATCTGCTGCTCAACCGCCATTTTGTTGAGGCAATGCAGCAGGAACTGCACCACCTGGCCAGTGCCCTGCCCCCAGCGGTGGCTGTACTGGTGGGAACCGTTTTGCCCAACCCTGACGCTGGCCTCAAGGGTCAAAAGCCCCTCTACAATGGCGCTGCTCTCCTGCGGGCAGGTGAGGTGCAACAGGTCTTCGCCAAGCAGTTGTTGCCCACCTACGATGTCTTTGATGAGTGCCGTTACTTTGCCCCCGGCAGTACAGAGAATCTCTTGACATTGACGACGGCCACCGATCAGCTCAAAATTGGCGTCACAATTTGTGAAGACCTGTGGAACAATGAGCAGTTTTGGGGGCAGCGGCACTACGAGCGCAATCCCGTTGCGGAATTGGTGGCTCAGGGAGCGGATTTGATTGTGAATCTCTCGGCCTCCCCCTACTGTGTGGGCAAACCCAAGTTGCGGCAGGCGTTGATTGAGCACACAGCGCGGCAATATAACTGTCCCTTGATCTATGCCAATCAGGTCGGGGGCAATGATGACTTGGTTTTTGATGGCACCAGTTTAGCGGTAAATCGGCAGGGGGAAGTGGTGAGCCGCGCCAAGGGGTTTCGTGAGGACTACCTAGCCGTGCGCTGGCGAGATGGCGATTTGCAACCCACCGCTATGATTGCTCCCTTGGCCAGAGGTGAAGCGGCGGAAATTTGGCAAGCCTTGGTTTTGGGGGTGCGGGATTATGCCCGTAAATGTGGCTTTCGGCAGGTGGTGATTGGTCTCAGTGGCGGTATTGACTCAGCCTTGGTGGCGGCGATCGCCACCGCTGCTGTTGGCAACAAACAGGTGCTGGGGGTGCTGATGCCCTCCCCCTACAGTTCCGAGCACTCGATTACGGATGCCAAGGACTTGGCAGCGAACCTGGGCATTGCCACGCAGGTTTTACCCATTGCTCCCCTGATGCAGACCTACAGCGAGGTGCTGGCTCCCCTTTTTGCCGGCACTGCCAGCGGCGTGGCTGAGGAAAATATCCAAGCCCGCATTCGCGGTACCCTGCTGATGGCGATCGCCAACAAGTTTGGCCACTTGCTCCTTTCCACCGGCAATAAATCAGAACTAGCGGTGGGCTACTGCACCCTCTACGGCGACATGAGTGGCGGGCTCGCCGCCATTGCCGATGTCCCCAAAACCCGTGTTTATGAGCTGTGCCATTGGCTGAACCAGCAGGCAGCGCAGGGCAGTCCTATTCCCGATCTGCCAATCGCTGGCCCCGTGGTGATTCCCCCCCACATTCTCAGCAAAGCCCCCAGTGCTGAGCTCAAACCCGGCCAACGGGATCAGGATAGCTTACCACCCTACGACATTCTTGATGGCATTTTGGCACGGATGATTGATCGCCACCAGTCGGATCAAGAAATTGCCGCTGCAGGATACGATCTCGACCTTGTGCAGCAAGTGCGGCGCATGGTTCAACGGGCAGAATTCAAGCGCCAGCAGGCAGCACCGGGCTTAAAAATTACCGATCGCGCCTTTGGTTCCGGTTGGCGCATGCCGATCGCAGCCCAGTGGTAGGCCGAGGGTAGCACTCCCAGCAGCGGGAAAAATCATGGTGGTGGATCCGATGAGCATCGCTGTTGCGGTGGGTATTTTCGTCTTTGTCTTTTTGTTGGCCAATTGCCAACCGCATCCTGGAATCGCGAACCCCCTTAAGGAGGTGTTACTCCCCTTGGGTTTTACATGGATCGAGACCACTGATCCCTACCTCTGCGAGCGCAAAGCCACCCTCCGGCTATGCAGGAACCCTTGAGCAAGCCTATTCTCGCCCCATTGACGGCCCGCTGCTGGCTATCTGAGAACAACGCCCATCTGGTTGGCCCATCTGGTTGGGATGATCGCCCAGCCTTTCCCCACTGAGCCCTGGATTTTGGTGTCTGTGCCTACCGCCAAAGGAATGATTGGCGCAATGGTACGCAGGATGTTTGATAGGGTCCTATTGCCATCCCACTTTGTCAAAATCCCGGTTTGTCAAAGTTGAGCCGCAGCTCTTCGGAGCCTCTGGCGTAATTTGCACTCTCCACCCAAACCCCTCCTCCTGTTCCCTGCCCTAGGGCCAAATTTGTCAATGTATGACCTGTATTACCTGCGGCAATGTGATTCTGCGCTCTGGTGGTCAGAGACTCCTGATTGAGCGCCTGTCGTTGACCGGTCAAGAACCTTGGGATGAGGCAATTCAGCAACGGGTACGGACAACTCCCCTCATCCAAAAGACTTTATGAACTCTTCCAGCTGGGTGAGAGGAATCCCATTGCTTGGAGTTCTTGGGTGAGGCGCTGGGCTTCCGCCGGATTTTGATCCCGCAGCAGGACAATGGCTTGACGTAGTTTGTCAAGGCCGGCACTGACCTGTCCTAGACGCAGCAGCAGTGCCCCCTGGTTTTGATAGGCCAAGGCACAGGTCGGATCTAACCTTTGCAGGCGATCGTAGGTGGCCAGGGCATGCCCCCAGCGTTTTAATTGCTTTTGGGCTTCCGCCAGCCGCAGATAGGTAGCAAGATGCATCACCTCAGGGGTGGGCGTCCCTAGAGCCATTTCATAGGCGGCAATTGCCGCTTGCCACTCCCCGCGCTCAGCGTAGAGATTCCCTTGCTGATAGTAAAGTTCATGGGCGATCGCTGGCGGAAGTATCTCAGTCTTTAAGCCCTGTTCTAAACACTGCTGAGCCTGCTCCCAGTCGCCCCTAGCCAGATATACACCGGCTAATTTACTCCACAGGTAGGCATCCTCAGGGTGCTGCTCAAGGTGGTGACGCATGATCCGCTCAGCCCGTTCCTGCTTTTGCTGCCGCTGGTCGCCCAGATAGCCACTGTGGACAATGGCAACACCATTGACATGACCAATTTGCCAATGGGGTTCTCGCTGTTGTAGCGCCAAAACGCTGTCATCAATGGTTTCGTGGTAGGGGCGCTGAAAGGAGATGGCGGGATGACGGCGAAAGAGACGCGCTACGGGCGTATAGGGGGGAATGACACCCAGTTCCTGCCGCAGCAAGGTCACCACCAGCCAGTTGGGTTGCTGGCAAATTTGGGGCAGCAAAGCAGCAAAGGCAGGGGTGAGGGTTTCATCAGCATCCAAAACTAAGACCCACTCAGTGGTCACATACCCTAAAGCAACATTGCGGGCAGCGGCAAAATCATCTTGCCAAGGAATTTCATAGACCTGTGCCCCCCAAGCGCGGGCGATCGCCACCGTTTCATCCTGCGACCCCGTATCCACAATTACTGCCTCATCAACAACGCCGGCAACACTGGCTAGGCACTGGGGTAAGCGTGCCGCCTCATCCCGCACAATCATGCAGAGGGTAATGGCCATAGACCCTAGGCAAAGTCGCCAATCAGCTTTACTTCCGGGTGCAGCCACACCGCCCAGCGATCGGCCACAGCAGTTTGCACATAGCGGATCAGATGATAGACATCCATGGCCGTTGCACCACCACAATTAAGGATAAAGTTGGCGTGTTTTTGGGAAACTTGGGCATGTCCAATCTGGTAGCCCTTCAGGCCCGTTTGCTCAATTAGCCAACCCGCTGTCCACCCTTGGGGATTGCGGAAGACACTGCCACAGTTGGGGAAATCGTAGGGCTGCGTCCGCAGGCGATCGCTCAGGTGTTTTTGGGTATCTGCTTTCACTTGGGCAGGATCATGGCCGGGTTCCAACTGCCATGTGGCTTGCAGGACCAAGCGCTGCGTATCCTGAAGACTCGATGTGCGGTAGCCATAGCCCAACTCCCGTGCCGACACCACTGCCAACGTGCCATCGGGTTCTAAAATCACTACTGACACCAGCCGCTCCGCTGTACAGCCGCCATGGGCACCGGCATTCATCACCACTGCCCCTCCAACGGTGCCGGGGATGCCAACAACCCACTCCAGACCACGCCAGCCGAGTTTGGCACTCTGGTGAGCCAACTTGGGCAAGGGATAGCCTGCACCCACCGTCAGTTGTCCCGTCTCTAGATCAGTTGTGAGATAGCGCAGATGCTTAGTGGAGATCACTAGCCCCGGCACACCGCGATCGCTCACCAGCAGATTAGACCCTGCCCCCAAAACCGTAATCGGCAGTGCCTCCTCCTGTGCCCAAGTATAGGCCGCTTGCAGTTCAGCAATCGTACGCGGTTCCACAAACCATTCGGCACAGCCACCGACGTTGAGGGTGGTTAAGCCCGCTAGGGAGACTTGACGTTGTAGGGGGCACTGGGTTTGGGGCAAGCAGGCCAAGGTCATAGGGCGATCGCCTCAGTGAGGGGAGAGACACTGAATTGTTCCTGATCCGCCATGACAGACGGAATCAGTTGATTGAGGTTGCCAGCCCCAAGGAAGATGACCAAGTCGCCCGGCTGCAGCAGATGCGCCAAGCGAGTTTGTACCGCTTCAAAGGTGGGGCAGTAATCCACTGAAGCATGATACTGACGGGCACAGGTGGCAACATCGGCACCACTAATGGTGCCGGGATTGGGTTCGCCGGCACTATAGATATCCGTGAAGATCACGTGATCCGCGGCGCTGAAGCACTGGCCAAAGGCCTCGAGAAAGATTTGGGTACGGCTATAGCGGTGGGGTTGAAACACCGCCACGATCCGTTGCCAAGGGGCTTGAGTACCCACTTGGAGGCGGGCTGCCTCTAGGGTAGCCATAATTTCACTGGGATGGTGGGCATAGTCATCAATGAAGCGAATTCCATTCACCTGTCCCCGTTCTTCAAAGCGGCGGCGGGCACCGCGAAACTCTAAAAGAGCAGCAGCAATGGTGGCAAAGTCAATGCCGAGATACCGTCCCACTGCAATCACCGCTAGGGCATTTTGCAGGTTGTGGGCACCCAAAACATTCAGTTGCAAAATTCCAAGGGAGGTGCCCCGCTCCCAAATCCGTGCCGTCGTCCCCTCAGAGGTGTATTGAATATGATCCACACAGTAGTCCACCCCTGCTTGCCGTTGCAGACTATAGGTCAACAGGCGCGGATGATGCAGGCGATCGCGGATATTTGGACAATCGGCACAGGCAATCACAATGTCTGCTTGAGTAGCAAACTGCTGAAACGTGGCCACCACCTCTTCAAGGGAATTGTAGTGATCGGGGTGGTCAAGTTCAATATTAGTAATGACGCCAATATGGGGATGGAATTTGCGCAGGGAGCCATCAGACTCATCAGCTTCAGCCACAAGGTAAGGACTTTGACCCACACGGGCGTTGCCCTGCCATGCCGCCACTTCCCCCCCAACAATAATTGTTGGATCTAGCCCAGCCTGTAACAGCAAATAGGCAATCATACTGCTGGTGGTTGTCTTACCGTGGGTACCGGCAACGGCAATACTTTGGCTGCGGTGCATCAGTGCCGCCAGTACATCGGAACGGTGAAAGATTGGACAGCCTAAGTGTTGAGCCGCTTGATATTCAGGGTTATCGCTGCGAATGGCGGTGGAGCAAATGACCTGAGGGAGTGGGGTGAAGGGATACGTTTCAAAGTTAGCAGCACTCTGGCCAATAAAAATCCGCACACCTAACTCAGCCAGTTGCTCGGTCAAACGATTGGGACGCAAATCGGATCCAGACACCCTAAAGCCCTTTTTGGCCAGAATGTAGGCAAGGGCTGACATCCCAATACCGCCAATGCCAATGAAGTGGAATGGACGTCCGCTAAACTCCATCACTGGCCGATTTGCCACAAGCAACTCCTTTACTCCGCCAAAAGAAAATTTTTAGAACCAAAAATAGTAGTGTCAATAGACTCAAGTCAATGAATTGAATATCAACTTAGGCATGAACTAGGTATAAATTCTTAGGCTAATCATAGCAGGTTACCTTGAAGCTCCATGGGCTAATACTGGCAGATCTGGGGTGAATATGTCACCTTGAGCGAAAAAATTTTTTGCAGGCAGTTTATTGAGCATAGCTCAGTCTAGGGTTGATTTCAGGAGTGGCTCAAGAGTTCGACAAAGAATAAACTCTAGCGGAGATAAATTCAGCGGGGTGTATGGTAGAAGGTTGATACCGCCTTGTCGGTGTGCCGTTATCTTGCTGAGGACTGGGAATGCTGACGAACTTGCTAGCTTGGAGTATGGCGATCGCCAGTTTAGGCTTGTATCTGTTGGGCTTCTTTCTGCCGGAACTGTACCGTAGGTTTGATCTGGTGGCCAGTGGCGCGGGATTATTCTTTGCCTTGACCCTGTGGATCTATGGCGATCGCATTGGCGGTGGCTTGCTCCTAGGAATGACAGCTGCAGTGGCTTTAATCCTTTGGTTTGGCGGGCAGACCCTCAGCTATCGCTGGCAACTGACCCACCCCGGCGATCGCACCGATACCCAAAAAGCCCAAGCCCTTTGGCAAAAAGTCCAGTCTCTGCTGCCCGAAGGTACCTTTGCGAAAATCAGTGAGCCACTGAAAGGCCTGGTGAGTCGCTTGGGCAGGGGCTTCCGGAAGCAGCCCGATCGCCCCCAGGCTGCCGTGGATACTCCGCCACCGCCGATGGATACTGGCAACATCAAAGCAGATCTGTGGACAGCAAGCACCCCCACTACCGTTGCTGAACAACCCACTCCAGCCACTGCGGCAGCTGCCGCAGTCCCAGCAGAATCTGCGGAAGCTGAACCAACGGCCAGCCCAACTGCAGACACACCGGCTAATCACGAAGGGGCCGAAACTATCGCCCCAGAAGAGTCAAGTGTTGAAACGCTACAGCCGCCAACTGCTAGTACCCCAGAAGAGCCAGCACCAGCAACAATTACTGCTTCAGAAGCAGCGGTGGCCCCCTCGGAAGAGCCAGCCCCTCCTGAAAAAGGGGTTGAGGCTCCAGAAGCCACAGTGACCGCCGCAGCACCAGAAGAACCCGCATCTCCTGAAACAGTTGTCAATGCTCCAGAACCCACAGCAACCCCTAAGGCAGGGGCAGAGCCGCCTTTAGTCTCTGAAGCTGCTGCCGATGCTCAACCCACAGAAACGATGCCCCCAGCACCGCAATCGCGCACCTCTGCCGCCGATCTCCTAGGGGATATTCCTGAAAATAGTGATGTTGAGGATGCTGAGGACGAGGCAATGGCAGAGGGGATAACCATTGAAAATCCAGAACCTACTGAGGACAGTGACTGGCCGCCCCCCGAAGCCCGTCTGTAACATCTCACTCCAGCGGGTACAGGGCAGGACGAATCGCCGCAAAAGTTCATAAAGTCAGGAATTCATAACTTTTGCCACTTTTATTTTCTCTGAAGCAAAGCTTAATAGAATCTTAATTTTCCCCTAACTTTCCCCAAAAATGCCCCAATTTTCCCAAGGTTTTCCACAGATGGGGGTAAAGTTTTCCACAGGCCTTTGCGCTGTGATTAGGGTTCAAGACATTTCTGGGGATAACTGCCGCTGGCGCCTTGGGGAAAACGTGAGGAGCGCCAAAAGTCTGGAAATGCCCATTCTGTCGTCGATTGTGATCGCCAAGATGGGTGAAAACAAGGATTGACAGCCCCTAGGATAACCCAGACAATGGAGTTCCACCGATAGAGATTCACTTGCTCTGAAACCTTGGGAGTGTAGGGCTAAATCCCGCTCTGAGTCAGCGGTTTGGGGATTTGGTCAGAACTTTTATGGGAGTTTTCCACAGGTTTACCCAGGGCGAGCTGATTGTGCCTGCAATTTTGTTTTTATTGAGGTAACTGACGGTATGAACGCGCAAGCCACGATTAGTATTCTTGCCGAGATTCCAGAGGAGCTACACGAAACCCTGAAATACTACCTCGAGCGGCATCCCGATTGGGATCAGGATCGCGTATTTGTGGCCGCACTGTCACTCTTTTTGCTGCAAAATGGAGAATGCGATCGCCGCACGGCACGGGTCTATCTCGACTCGTTGTTTAAGCGATCCTAAACACTTTGGAGGGTAGCAAAACGGGTGATGGAGGTAGATGTCGCAATTGTTGGGGGTGGTCTCAGTGGCCTGAGTGTTGCTTGGCGGTTGCAGCAGAGCGCCCCGCAGTACAGTGGGGTTCTTTTAGAGGCTAGCGATCGCCTGGGGGGGAATATCACGACCCAAGGGGCGGAGGGTTTTGTCTGGGAACTGGGTCCCAATAGCTTTGCACCCACCCCTGCCCTCCTACAACTCATTGCTGAGGTGGGCTTGCACTCAGAGCTAATTCGGGGCGATCGCCACCTACCGCGCTACATCTACTGGCGGGGGGAACTCTACCCCCTCGAACCCACCCGTCCCCTTGCTTTGGCCACCTCAAATTTACTCAGCCCTTGGGGAAAAGTGCGGGCAGCCCTTGGTGCCTTGGGGTTTGTGCCCCCCTATCTGGGCAGTGGGGATGAGTCGGTTAATTCATTTTTCCGTCGCCATTTGGGGCAAGAGGTGGCTGAACGACTGGTGGCCCCCTTTGTCTCTGGGGTTTACGCCGGTGATCCGCAACAATTGAGTGCCGCTGCTGCTTTTCGTCGTATTGCCCAACTGGAAAAACTAGGGGGTGGGCTCATTGCCGGCGCCCTGCGCCTGCGGCGCCAACAACCTCCTAAACCAAGGCCACCTGCAGAGGTGCAAATGCGACCAGGGGAACTGGGCTCCTTTAAGGAAGGCTTGGCTGCTCTGCCGCGGGCGATCGCCCAACAATTGAAGGCACCGGTTCACCTGCAAACCCCCGTTGAAGCAATCACCCCAGAACCCAATGGTGGCTATCTGCTGCGCAGTGGTGAGCAAACGTGGCAGGCCCGCAGTGTGGTCTTGGCAACGCCTGCCTATCAAACCGCGGCGTTGGTAGCGCCCTTTCAGCCAGCGATCGCCCGTGTTTTGGCTGCCATCCCCTATCCCACCGTGGCCTGTGTGGTCTTGGCCTACCCCGCGGGACTGGGACGCAGTGTACGCCCCGGATTTGGCGTACTGATTCCTCGTGGCCAGGGCATCCGTACCCTTGGCACCATTTGGTCGTCCTGTCTTTTTCCCCAACGCACCCCCGCCGGCTGGCAAGTCTTTACAAGTTTTATTGGCGGTGCCACGGATCCTGATTTGGCTAGCCTTAGGGAAGAAGCCATTGTCCAGCAAGTGCAGCAGGATTTGACCCGCCTCCTTGATTTACCCGCCGCCAAGGCACGATTACTCGGTATGAAAGTTTGGCGACGGGCGATTCCCCAATATCTTGTGGGCTACCCTCAGCAGTGGCAGCAGGTGACCCATGCCCTCAGCCAAACCCCTGGGCTTTTCCTGTGTAGTAACTATGCGGAGGGGGTGGCCTTGGGCGATCGCGTCGAACATGGCAATCGAACCGCTGCTGCTGTTGCTGCCTACCTTTCAGGAGGTCAATCCTAGGGATGTCGCTGTCGGACTATATGAATGCGGCTCTGGAGCGGGCGGTTTATCACTTCAATGCAGAGGATGGTCTGATTTACGGTGAAATTCCTGACCTTGAGGGGGTCAAGACCAATGGCAAGACCGTACTTGAATGCCGCGGGCGTCTTGCCGAACTCTTGGAGGATTGGATCTATTTCCATGTCTCGCGGGGGATTCCGGTACCGGTAATTAACGGCATTGAAGTTCCCGTACGCGAGACTTTCTGAGCCCTAGCCTCTTTGGATACCGCTTATCTATAGAAAAAGGTTGTATTCTCAATAGGCCGGCGATCGCTGCCCTGTAACATAAACGAGCAAACATAGCATAAGATTATCGGTAAGGTTAACGAAGCGATACATCCGCTCTACTAAGGAGGACATCACCCTATGGCACTCGTACCCATGCGCTTGCTGCTAGATCACGCAGCCGAAAATGGCTACGGCATCCCCGCCTTCAACGTCAACAACATGGAGCAAATCCAAGCCATCATGCAGGCGGCCCACGAAACCGACAGTCCCGTGATTTTGCAAGCATCGCGGGGTGCCCGTAAATATGCTGGGGAAAACTTCCTGCGTCACCTGATTTTGGCTGCGGTGGAAACCTACCCCCACATTCCCATCGTGATGCACCAAGACCATGGTAACGAGCCTGCCACCTGCTACTCCGCCATTCGCAATGGGTTTACCAGTGTGATGATGGATGGCTCCCTCGAAGCCGATGCCAAAACCCCCGCCAGCTACGAGTACAATGTGGCTGTCACCAGTGAAGTGGTAAAAGTCGCGCACTCCATTGGTGTTTCTGTGGAAGGCGAGCTGGGCTGCCTTGGTTCCTTGGAAACCGGTAAAGGGGAAGCTGAAGATGGTCACGGGTTTGAAGGTGCCCTCGATCACTCGATGCTCCTCACCGACCCCGATCAGGCTGTAGACTTCGTTGAGCGCACCCAAGTGGATGCCCTTGCAGTGGCCATTGGAACCAGCCACGGTGCCTATAAATTTAGCCGCAAACCCACCGGCGAAATCCTCGCCATCAGCCGCGTGGAAGAAATCCACCGCCGCTTGCCCAATACCCACTTGGTGATGCACGGCTCTAGCTCGGTGCCCCAAGAATTGATTGACATCATCAACCAGTACGGCGGTACAATTCCCGAAACCTACGGGGTGCCCGTGGAAGAAATCCAAAAAGGCATCAAAAGCGGTGTGCGCAAAATCAACATTGACACCGACAATCGCCTAGCCATTACCGCCGCGGTGCGCGAAGCTCTGGCCTTGGCACCCAAGGAATTTGACCCTCGTCACTTCCTCAAGCCATCTATTAAATACATGCAAAAAGTGTGTGCCGATCGCTATCAGCAATTTGGTACCGCGGGTAACGCCAGTAAAATCAAGCAACTCAGCCTCGATGACTATGCCGCCAAATACGCCAAGGGTGAACTGAAGCAAGTAACTCAGAAAACCGTGGTGGTTTAGGAACTCTGCGATCGCTAAGAAACGATAAGTCATGCAACGGAGGGTGGCTACGGTCACCCTTTTTCATTTGAATATCAATAAAAAAACGATGCTTCTATAGTTATCAATGTTTAGTATAGTTTCACTCAACGGGCTTGGAGGGACTCGAACCCCCGACCTGCTGATCCGTAGTCAGCCGCTCTAATCCACTAAGCTACAAGCCCAAGTCAGGAACACTATACTAGCATGAATTTTCCAAGATCTCAAAGGGGGAACAAAAAATTTGCCCACTGGTGTGCCATAGTCGGGAGCGGAGGCCATTGACCCAAAGAGACCCAAAGAGATAAATGCTGAAGAAACTCCACCGCTGGTGCTTGACCACTCCTCATCTGCCGCGATCGCTGGTGGCCTTTGCTGTCAGTCTGGCCGCCCTTACCCTTTTAGATAGCGGTGCTCAGGTCGTCGTAGCTCACCTCAAACGCACTGCTCCAACCCTCTTTGCTTGGTCAGTTGCGGGCACCTTTGACACCAGTTTTGCCCCAGAGGTGTGGCTGTCAGTCATCGGCCTCACCCTTGGCACGTTGATTATTGTGATTTCCATTGCCGCCCAAAATATCCCCAAGATTACTGAACTGTACATGCAGGACTGGATCAGCCTGATCTATGTCTGGAGCCTAGTTTTGGGAGGTGCTCATATCTTCTACATCAAGGTTTTGCAGGACTTGGGGAGGCAGCCCGTTGGCAGCATTCTCTTGAATTTGTATGGACTGTTGCCCTTAGCCATTTTGACGGCGCTACCCTACATTTTCTATATCCTGCAGTCGATCCAGCCGGAAAGTGTGGTGCAGCAAATTTACCGCCACCAGTCTCGCTACATGAGTCAACTTGCCGTCATCTTCAGGGATAGATTCTCCTACCAACCCCAGTTTCTGCGCCGTAGTCAAGCCTACCTCATTGCCGGCCTAAACCAATTGGACGATTTGCTGGCCTATGTGGCATTTCGTGGGACGCAAGCAGAAATTATTAGCGCTGTCAGTGAACTGCTTCAGGACTATATCAGTTGCAAGCCGAACTATCCAGACTATTTCTTTCGCTTGAGTGGTGCGGTGAAGGGGGATATTGCCTTCAAGACCATGTTTGATCAATTTAGCCAGATTGAAGAGAACCACACCTTCTACGAGCAAAAGTGTTTCCGGCTCCTAGGGAATGCCTATGTGCGCTTTTTGGAGGAGGGGCAGTTTCCCCTAGCATCGTTGTGTGGCTCCCAGATGTGCGCGATCGCCCAACACATTCTCAGTAGAGGCGATGACATTTTGCTGGACTTAATCATTATTCGCTTCAATACCATGATGCGCTTTGCCATTAAACACGGTAATCGTCACAATGAGGCACGCAACCTCTATAACTTAGCCTTTCACTATCGGCGGTTTATTGAGAGTCTGGTACATTACCAGCGCCCCCACCTCACCCAAAAATGTGTGAATCATCTGCGGGCTTACGGCAATGAAGTGTATGAGTTGGCGCAAAGTAGTCCTGCCCTTTATTTCATTGTGGATGTCTTTGCCGCTGAGCTCAAAAAGGTCTTAATCCTCGTGAATGAGCAGCGGTGGGAGGAGCGACTACAACTGGAACTCCTTGAGGAAATGCTTCGTTTGGATAATCCGCCGGAACTGCGCCCACCCCAAAATAGCGATCGCCCCTATGGCAAAAGTACAGGCGTGCGCCTACTGCAAATGGGGCTCGCTCTCTTTTACTTGGCACGGCAGCAACCCCAGTTTGCCCAGCGGATTGTTGAGGACATGGTGGAGGATGCAGTGGTTTTGGGCCTGTCGGAATTCAAGCGCCTCTTTCATCAAAATTGCGATCGCCTGCGCCAAGCTGAGCCAAGGTTTTGGGAGGACACCGATCGCGGCAATGCCAACCTATACTACTCAGAGCACACTGAGCAACTCGGCGCCCTACAGACCCTTGTGGATCGCGCTTGTCACACTCTGGAGCTGGCTGAGTCGTCCTAAAGCATGGTAAAGCATGGTATAGTAATAAGTCTGAGGGCGAGTGGCGAAATGGTAGACGCACTACACTCAAAATGTAGCGGGGTTTCCCCATGTCAGTTCGAGTCTGACCTCGCCCATTCCCTAGCCACCACCAAAGACTTGGATATTGGCAAAGGCACATACCGGTGAAGCATGGCCGACACGAATGGCTTGATTGGGTTCGCCCTTGCCACAAAACGGTGTGCCAAAGAGGCCCAAGGTGGAGACATCTCCCACAGCAATCAAACTCTGCCAAAATTCTGGGGTCGTGCCGCGATAGTTGGGATTGCGCAGTGTGCGGGTCAGGCGGCCATTTTCAATCAGCTTGGCATATTCACAGCCAAACTGAAATTTGAGGCGATAATCGTCAATTGACCAAGAGCGATTGGATGCCATGTATACCCCTGACTCGATGTTGCTGATCATCTCATCAAAGGATTGTGTCCCCGGCTCGATGTTCAAGTTGGCCATACGATCAATGGGGGGACGATTCCAAGAACAGGCACGGGCATTGGCCACACCATCAACCCCTGCGCGCTGCTGGCTTTCAAGGCTCCCTAGACCCCGCAGCAGGCGTCCTTCCTTGATCAGATAGAGGCGTTTCGCCGGCACCCCCAAGTCATCAAAGGCATAGCTGGCCAGTTCACCGCTAACGGTGGGATCAAACGTCACATTCAAGAGGGGGGAACCATACTGCCGCTGCCCAAAGTCCTCAAGGCGAATAAAGCTGCCGCCGGCGTAGTTGCGCTCATCCCCCAAGATGCGGTCCAGTTCTAGGGGATGGCCAATGCTCTCATGGATTTGCAGCATCATTTGGTCGGGGGCAAGGACCAGCGTTGTGGTTGTTTCTGGGCACTCTTGGGCCCTGAGGAGTTCAACGGCCTGCTCGCCAATGTGACGGGCGCGATCCCTCAACTGATCAGCACTCAGCCACTCTAGCCCTCCTTGATAGCAGCGGGCTAACCAACCGTGATCTGTCCGTTGCTGCACGACCCCTGGCCCCTGAGCCGTAGCACTCATGTCCGTGAGCACTTGATAAAACTGCTGTTCAATTTGACCGCCATCACTGCTGAACCACTGGCTAGTGGTCTCTACGGTTTGGACAAAGGCGCGGGTTTGTATAATCTCGTCACTCACCTTCAGGCTATGGCAAATATCCTGAAGTAGGTAATTCAACTCCGCCGCTGAAAGGTTATCAAAGGGTTGCTGTTGGGGCGATCGGTAGTGCCCCTTGCCCTTGCCCCGCGCGGCTGGTGTAAAGTTAAAGACCCGCCAATGGGCGGCCGTTTTCGCCTGTTGATAGGCCCGCCGAATCGCCCCATGGATGGCGCTGGGGCGCAAATCTGGGGTTGCTGTATAGGCAAATTGACCATCCACAAGGACCTCTACCATGACACCCCGTTGGCGCGATCGCTGGTTCATTTCAGGATGTCCATCCCGAGCACTGCGAGTCGTGACAATTTCCTCAACGTAACGTAGGCCTAGCCAATCGAGGGGTAAATCAACCTGATTCAAAATAGCAGTCAAGTTCGGTGCAGTCATGCCAGCGTGGTACTGTAGGGGATGGTAAAGTTTGAATCTTTTCCTATGCTAACGGCTTTTACTGCGGGGCTAACCCTAATCACAATTTCTGAGTTAGGAGACAAGACCTTTTTTATTGCCATGATTTTGGCAACTCGTCATAGCAAGCGGTGGGTCTTCCTAGGATCATGGGCAGCTCTAATGGTGATGACAGTGCTTTCAGTGGCCGTGGGCAAGGTCTTTCAACTTTTACCCCGAGAGTTCACCGTTTCCGCCACGATTTTGCTCTTCACCTTTTTTGGTCTCAAGATGCTGATTCAAGGCTGGCGGATGGGGAATAGTCCCTGTGAGGACGAGTGTGAAGCGGCAGTGGAAACAGTGGAAAAAGCGGAAGCCAATCTCAGCCGTTGGGGCAGTAACCCTGCTTGGGCAGCATTTGTGGAAGCCTTTAGTTTAACCCTTATGGCCGAATGGGGCGATCGCACCCAAATTGCCACAATTACCCTTGCTGCCGCTAGCCAGGCCTTCGGTGTTGCCCTCGGTGCCATTGCTGGCCACGGGATTTGTACCGCGATCGCTGTCTTGGGTGGCGGCTTGCTAGCTGGGCGCATTTCAGAACGGACACTGACCTTGGGCGGTGGTGCTTTATTTTTAATCTTCGCGATTGTCACCGCCTTACAAGGGACGCCCAAGCTGTCTTAGGTTGATTATCTTGCTCTCAATCGGAAGCACCTATAGGAGTCGGCCAGAGGTGGAAAACGCCTGCACCGCAGCACAAATAAACTCCTCAAGGGAGCGCACTCCCGCCTGATCCTCAAACACGTTTGGGAGATTGTTTTGGATTTTGGCGCGAATCCACTGGCGATAGTCAGCATTTTGACCCAGTTCGATCGCTTTTTGAACATAAGCAGACGCATCTGGGGCAATTAACTCGGGTATCCCCAACAGCGTCAGAATAGCAGCTGTATGCCGCCCCCGCATAAAGCGCCCCGGTGTCGTCACCATCGGTACTTGGGCATAGTACAGCGCTTCTAGGGTTGAATTGCCCCCTGACCATTCTAAACTGTCTAAGAAAATATCCAGACAGTGCAACACTGAGGTGAAGCCATAGAGGTTTAAGGGGCGAGAGAAAAAGCAGTACTCCCTATAGTCAAGATTTTTGGCAGCAAAGGCCCGTCCTAGGCGCTGTTCAAACCGTTGGCGGCTCTTTTTAGTCATAAAGTGGGTAATAAAGACAAATTGGCAATTTTCCACAGCTGCGGCAATTTCTGGATAGACATAGTCAAACTGTGGCAGATACTTGAAGACACTCTGGAGGCAGCCGTAGATAACCGCATCACTTTTGAGGCCAAATTCCTCGCGGGTAATGGGCGATCGCGAGTCTGGCGGCATAGGACTAAAGGCAATCCCCAAGTTTTTTAGCCTGATGAGTTTTTCAGCGTAATACTTTTCGCCATCGGCTGGTTCCATCAGCTCACTACTGAGGAAATAATCAATTGTGGGCAGGCCAGAGGTGTCGGGATGCCCCCAAGACATACATTGAATAGGGGCCAATCTTAAAGCGGCAATCTGAATCACTTCTAAATCCATCCCCAGTTCGGGAAAAATCACTAAATGCAATTGATCAGCGCGGATCTCCTCAAACCATTCTTGAGGGGATTTGCTGCCCATGACAAAACGATGACAGTAGGTTTTTGCTTGCTCCGTGCAGCGATCGCTAAAATCCCTCACATAGTAACCGTACATCTGAAACTTTTCTCGATCGAGATGTTTGAGCCAGCCATGGAGCATCAGTTTCCAAACCGTATGCTCAAAAAAGTGACCGGAGACGAACCCAATCCGCAGTGGCTCATTGGCCTTAAGGGCTGGCATCTGTGGCCGTTCCTGGGCAGATGGAATAACACTCATCATGACTTCATGGACCATCCGGCCGTATTTTCGTTGCAGATCGCGGGTTTCATCCCCCTGATAGGGCAGTAAAAATGTCCCCAGCATCCCCAACCACTGATACAGATATTTCTTCTGATCCAAAGGGAAGCTTTGAAACCGTTGATAGAAATCGGATATCGATTCCCTAATTTTTTGGCGACATTCATTTAGCTCTTCTACATCTTTGTAAACGTAGAGGAGATAACTTAGAGATTTGAGAAAATCAATGCCAATTTGCCAGTCGGGTCTGAGTTCAATGGCTCTTTCGTAGGCCCTAAGGCACTGTTGCAAATCGCTATCAGCACCACTGAGCAGTGCCAAACGATACCAAGCTTCTGCTAGGTTAGGATCTATTGCTAGGGCATGATTGAGAGCGGAGATGGCTGCTTGATGGTTTTTGTACTTCCATTGATTCAGCGCCAGTTTTTGCCATCCCTGGACAAAGGCAGGATGGGTTTTTTGCGCAGCAGTTTGTTGAATAAATTCCTCGATACACCCCATAATTGAGAGCCTAGCAATGACGACGGTATTGGTCCAAATTTAGGAATGCTCTTCCTTGCTTTGGGACACAATCTCACTATGGTTGTAGATTTTTGCCTATCCGTTTTACAGCTTGCCACACTGCGCACCCACTCCGAGCACTATTCTATTTGTGTTTTCTTGTGCTGCCACAGGAGCGGGCACCCTGGCGATCGCCCGACTTGGCACGTTCCTGAGTGACATTCAAAATAGGCACCCTCTACTGCGGTGAAAAATCGTTATTGGGTTCGAATTTGGGACAAACCTGCCCCTGGGTAGTAGGCGCCTAAGATTTGCAGATAGTTGTAACCGCGCTTGCCCAACTCATAGGCGCCTGTCTGACTCATGCCACGCCCGCCAAAGACCTCCCGCACAATATCGTCGGTAGCGGCATACATCGAAATCATGATGCGGCCGCTTTTGGTGAGAACAATACCCCGCGTCGCTTGCACTGCCGCTTGAGTGGTGTTCCACTCCGTCTCAATGCCGCGATACACTTGCCAGCGTTCGTCGTTCCCCAGATCAAAAAAGCGGCTAGCGGGCTGGAACATGTGGGCAAGGGCATAGGAACGGGCGGCGATCGCCTGGGCCTTTAGGGTCTCCATTGGCCAGTCGGGATAGACCTCTGAACCGACCACACTCACTAAGTACTCTTCTAAGTCCACTTGATTGACAGCCGTGATGGCATTGCCCTGGGCAATGAGGCGGACAATACCGCGATACCATTTATCGCCAACAAAGGTGAGTTGATTGCTGGGGCGAAGCCACAGGGAGGGGGCAAGGGGTTGACCATTCCAGAGCAACATACCCTCGCGGGCCGTTACCACAACTCCCTGGGAAGGAGCAAGGTGCGTTATCACCTGCTGTTGATCATTGGTGACGGTAGTGGCGACTGCGGTGCCAACAATGAGTTGACTTTGATCGCGGGCGATCGCCACCCGTACTTGAGGGGCAGGGCCTTGGCTCGGAGGCACGGGTTGCAAAGCCACTGGGGGCAACATTGCCTTGGCATGGGTAGAGGCAGCCATCGGTGGCTGAGGGGCTGTCTTCGGGACAGTTGCCAGTAGGGGATCGCGGCCATCCAAAATCCGCCGGGGTAGCGGTCGTTCGAGCTGAACGGCATTCGGTAAAGGCATTGGTTCTGACAGCGCAATAGGTGTCGGTGATAAACTCCGCAAAAACCAGACTCCCAGACCCCCACTGGCGATCGTGGCCATCGTAAAGGAAATGAGCAAGGGTGAGCGTCCCCGTTTTGTCCCTTGGAACAGAACCCAGCTCATTCAGGTGTCATCTCCGCTAGCACCTTGCCTATTGTATAGGGGAGCACGGAATTTGCTATGCAACATTTGTTGATTTAGGATGGAAGGAAGCTGCGATCCGCTGGAGCCATTGCTCCACCGTATCCCCATAAACAGCTAAGCTATACTCCTGTTCTGCCTGCTGCCGACAGGCGGCCCGCTCAATTTGATCAATCTTGCCAATGGCGGCAATTAAAGCCTCAACAGAATCTGGGGTAATGAGAAACCCCGTTTGGCCATCGCGGATAATTTCCCTCGGCCCACCACGATTGTAGGCAATGACGGGAACGCCACAGGCAAGGCTCTCAATGACCACGTTGCCAAAGGCCTCAACCCAACGGGAGGTGAGCAACAGGGCGCGACACCGCCGCAGATGGGCTTGCATTTCTCGAGTGGGGAAAAATCCCAGATATTCAATGGGGGCATTGGGGTAGTCAGCTTGGATGCGCTGCCAATAATCTATATCCTGCAACTGTCCCATAATTTTTAAGGGGGTGCGAGTGACATTGACAGCGGCAACCGCATCTTCGAGTCCCTTTTCGGGAGCAATCCGCCCCAGCCAGCAAAGGGCATCCTCTGGTTCTGTACAAAAGTCATAAAGCGAAAGATCAAGGCCACTGCCTAAACACACACAGCGATCGCCAAAGGGGAAGGTGGCCGCTTGGGTACGGGTATAGACACCAATGGTTCCCGGATACTTGTCAATGACACTGGCGATCGCCTGATCCATGACCTCGGAGACTGAGGCCATACTTACCAGATGCCCCACAGGACGGCTTAAAAACGGTGTCAGGTAAAAGGGCAGCCAATCGTAGGCAAAGTTGACAATGACATCAAAGTCCTGTTGAAGCTGCCGCACCCGTGCCCACATATTGGCTAAGACACTATTGGGGGGCAGGAGAATCGGTTGATCGCGGGTTTGATGCTGCGCTGGCACTTGCAGGTTTCCCGCTACTTCTTCAATGGTTGCCGCTACTGGCAAGTGAGAACCCTTGGGGGCAAGGATGTGTAGGGTGTGCTGGCGATCGCCCAAGGCCTGAGCCATATTGAGGATCGTCAATTCAACGCCGCCCCCCTTTCCTGTGCCTAGGGGGCCAACCGAAGTGGAAACAAAAAGGAGCTTCAAAAGTCAACTCCTAGCGCAGAGCCTCAGCACCGGCCACCACTTCGAGAATTTCTTGGGTAATGGCGGCTTGACGCGCTTTGTTGTAGGAGAGGGTCAGGGTACCAATCAGGGCTTGAGCATTATCGCTGGCGTTGTTCATTGCCGTCATCCGTGCTGCTAATTCTGAGGCGGCGGCCTCTTGCAGTGCCCGTAGCAACTGGTTATTCAAGTACAAGGGCAGTAGGGCATCGAGAATTTGCACCGGATCCTGCTCAAAAATCATATCGGGGGGTAGAGCAGGCAGGGTCGAGGTCACTTTCTCGCGGTTGACTTCCAAATGGGAGGCCCGGGTTGTCAGGCGGAAAATTTCATCATCGGCGGTTTCCAGCCCTTGAGGATCTAAGGGGAGCAGGGTTTGGACAACCGGCTTTGAGCTAATGAGGGAGACAAACTTGGTGTAGATGAGCTCCACCCGATCTACCGTTTCCGAAAGGAAGAGGGAGAGCAGTTCACTGGCAATTTGACCCGCTTCACTGGCGGAGGGGATCTGCTCTAGGCCAGAATAGACTGCATCAATGGGATAGTCGCGGCGCTGGAAATATTGAGCTGCCTTGCGACCAACAATCACTAAGGTGTATTTGAGGCCCTCAGCTTCGAGTTCTTGGATACGTTCCTTGGCTCGGCGAATGACGTTGGTATTGTAACCACCGCATAGCCCGCGATCGCCCGTCACCACCAGCAACGCCACCGTCTTCACAGGGCGCTTTGCCAACAGCGGTAAGTCCACGTCCTCAAAACGCAGTCGAGTCTGCAAGCTGTAGAGCACCTGGGCCAAGCGATCGGCAAAGGGACGGCTCGCCATTACTTGCTCTTGGGCACGGCGAACTTTTGCTGCCGCCACAAGGCGCATAGCTTCAGTGATCTTGCGGGTATCTTTAATTGTTTTGATGCGATCGCGAATAGCTTTGAGATTGGCCACGGTAATCTAAACTCCTAAGCAAAGCGTCCCTGCCCTAAAATTTTAGCCCAGAGGGGGATCGCCTAAGCAGTCTTTTCCCTAGGGGTTGACCCACCGGCCAGCATTGTGATCACAGGAACCGCTAAGGCAGCAACAGGGGGAAGAATGCGGCCAAGGGGTTGAGGGAGATTTAAGCTGACGCTCAAGGCAGAAACCACAGTTGCTGCAATGCCACTGATCCAAAGCACTGTGTCGCGTCGCCGTTGTTGTCGCTTCAGGCGGTGATTTTCCTGGGCAGCAAGGGTGAGGTCGGTGGGCACAACGGTTGAGGATTGATTGCGCAATCCTTCTAAATCCTGCTGTAGGCTCTGCAGTTCGTTTTGGACTTGAGAAAGTTCCTCGTGCAGGCGATCGCGCTCTTCTTCCACTTGGGTGAGTTGCCGTGTCACCTCCACCAAGCGTTGAGCAAGGTCTGCATTGGGAGACTTCCCTAAGAGTGCCGTATCCTCCAAAGGCGCCGCTGGGGCAGCAGCTAGGAGAGTTTGCACTTGCTGTTCCAGAGCCGCCTTTTCGGTTTGCAGGGCAGTTAGCTGAGCTTGCAGTTCCTGTACTTGGGAGGCTTGAAGTTGCAACGTCGCGAGTTGCTGCTGCAGTTCGTCCTGCTGAATGAGAGCCTGTGCCAGTTCCTGTTCAAGATTTTGCCGCAGGCCGCTCAAGGTGTCATTTTCTTCGCGAAGACGGGCAATTTCCGCCTCTAGAGGGGCTGTTTCTATCGCTGGGGTTGCTACCTGTGCCCCTAGTTCGTTCATCTTAGCCAAGAGGGCTTCATGCGCCTGCTGAAGGCGCTCCAGGTCTTGGCTCAGTTGATCTCGTTGCTGTTGAACATTGTTGAGTTCTGCAGTGAGCTCGCTAATTTGCGCCTGTAGGGATTGGTTGTGGGCGATCGCCCGCTGTTGTGCAGTAAGGGTGAGGGACTCCAATTCAGCCGTCAGGGAGTTGAGATCAATACCCTGTGCAGGGGGGCCGTCCACCTCACCCAAATCACTGATGATGCTCTCTAATAGGTCGTCGGGTTGGTTGCTAGGGGATTCTGGACTGGCCATGATCCGGATACCTGTGGGAGTGCTAAGAATTGCTCCAATTATAGCGATCGCCGTCCCTATCCTCTAGGCTAGAAGGCGTTCGTTAGTTCTCAAGCTACCTCCATCCTCAAACGCGAACTGGGACTTTGGGGCGCAATTTTAACGGTCCAGGCTCAATGATTGGTACGGGCCTGTTTGTCAGTTTAGGCATCGCCACCGACCTCAGTGGCTCTTGGGTGTTGATAGCCCTCATCCTAGCAGCAGCGATTGTGTAACGGCCTCAGGAGTGCCCAATTGGCTGTCTCCCATCCTGTGAGTGGGGGGCACTGACGACTATGGGTACCACTCCCCTTTTCGGCTCTACAGCAGGGTGGATGTTTTTAGTGGCCAAATCGGTTCCCTCGGCACTGCCGCCCTTGGGTCTGTGGCTTATCTCCTCCAAGGTTGGGCCTAAAAGACAGCAGCAGGCGCTGGCAAGTGATGGCTGCTCTGGGGCTACTGGCGGTCTTGACCGGCGTGGTGGTTTTGGGGCTCCGCCGATCGGCTCAAGTGAATCTGGGGATTCTCCTTTTGAGCTCAGATGCCACCCCAAGGCAAACAACCTGTCGCTGCCATTCTCACTGGGAGTGGGGGGATTGGCTTATTGATCCCCATTGGCAATGTGAAAACTACATGGTCCTTTAGTCCCTTTAGCATGCTGATTGACTACGCCCTTACCAACCTTGCCGCACTGCAACTGAAGGAGCGACAATTCCCCCGCTGGCTTGCGGTTGTGGGTTTACTTGGCTGTCTCGGGCTGGTCTTTTGGGTCGAAGTGCAAGTGGGGGTAGCGGGGTGTGATCTCATGCTTCTTGGACTTGCTTGGCACTACTGGATGCGGAGGGCAAAGGCCGTTTGAAAGTCTTGACGGGTCATCGGTTGCGTCACCTCTAGCCCCTCACCCCCTAGGACACGGAGCGGTTCACCACCAATGGAAATCCAAACCGGTGCCTTGGGATCACTTGCCGTTGCTGTGTACAAGACCTGCCCTAAGCGCGCTTGCATCGAAGCACTCCCCCCGCCCTTGGTAAACTCTGGGGAGAGATCGATATGGATGCCATCGGCTTTGACTTCTACCCAATTGACACGGGTATTTTCCGGAATGCCGGTGGTGACATCTTGATTGGCAGGCCCCGCCAAAAGCCGCTCCAGACGCGATCGGATAGAGAGTTCTGGCCGTGTTGCCGAGGTATTAATCCGTACTGTTGTAGGCACTAAAATGAAGGTGTCCCCTTCATTTTTAACCCAAAAGATTTGAGTTTCCTGCTGCTGGGCAACTTCCGCCGAATTGAGAACTGGATCTCCCTGCCGAGGAGGATTCAAGGTTAGCCATGCCGCTGTACTAGCCGAGGCAAGGCCAATAACAGCCAGCACAATCAATGCGGGGCGGGAGCGGGTGACTTTTGCTACCATCACGATCTCTCCTTGGCGGGATGCACCTGCCTTTATTTTAGACGTGACCATTCAAGGGTAAGGTTCCATTTCCAGGGGCGTTAGGGGCAGGGGACAACTCCTTAAACTAGTTAAACTAATAGTTGTCTCTTTGGATATCGTTTAAGTCATCGTGCAAACCACTCTCAGTACAAAAGAACTGGCTACTGCTCTTTTTGACGCGGTTAGGATTGCTCCCGAAGATTGGCATCGCCTCAAAGGCAATCGCCGTGCCCGTGCCCTCGAACAAGCGGCTGCCGCTCTGGTCTATCTTCTCAAGGAAAATGATGCTGAGGCACTGGCGCATCTCCAACAGGCAGTGGGTTGGCTCGATCGCTCGATTAGTCCACCTCCCTGCCGTACACACCACCACTAGCGGTGCCAGCGTCGCCACTGGGAAACCACCAAATCGCTTGTGACATGGAGTAGTGCCGATAGCTCTAGGCCAAGGGCGATCGCGACTCCGCAGCGCCAATCCACTCGCCACCAGTGATGCAGCCATTCCTGTAGTCCCGTGAGATGACCCGTACAGGCGGCTACGCCAGCAATCAGTCCCAGCCCTAACCCCAGCCAAAAACTGAGATACAGCAAACGAATAAGGGTTCCCACTACTGGGCCATGGGTCCAAAGGGAGCGGTGGCAAAACATCTTTTGATAGGGCAGCCAAATTATCCGTAGCCAGCCCCAACGGTAGTAGGGTAATGAGACTGTATCTAGATCAGGGCTGAGGAGAAAGCCGCCAATGCCAAAGCTGCTACTGGCAATTGCCCCCCAAACCCAATCGCGGGTCAGGGCACTGACTGTAAAGCCAACCATTGGCATAACGATCCATGTCAGGCGATCGTGGGTGCGACCACTGGGCATCCACTCCTCCGAACGCACTTTCCCTGAGAAACTACGGACAGGTACGCTGGATCATGCAATAGCAGAACTTATTGAGGACGGTGTGCGTCTAAGTGAGCTTGAAGCAACTAGGCTGAAATTTGAATTTGATGCAGGGCGATCGCGCAAAACTAAATCGCAGGGTATGCCAGTTCACACACCTATCCCCGATCAGGTATGCTGAGCACGTTTGAGGGCATGGGTTGGCGAGCCAACTGAACCGTGGGATTGCGCATCGCTGGTGGAGGAAAGGGAATGGAGCAACCGTGGCATTCTTGGCAATTTCGAGCTGTGGTGAGTTGTCTATGGGCACCCACCGCCGCATGGGTTATGGCTCAGCCAGCTACAGCCAGGGATCTGCAATTGTGGCGCCTCAACCCTGCCACTAATCAACTGGAAATTCGCACCGAACGCGCTGTTCAGCCCCGTGCTGAGTTGGTCTATAACCCAACCCGCCTTGTCATTGACTTGCCTGGTGTCGTTCTCGGTAGCCCCCCAATCAGTCAAAACTACGGTGGTGCCATTCGCCAAGTGCGGGTTGCCCAGTTTGACCCCCAAACCACGCGGATTGTGGTTGAATATGCGGCGGGTTTTACAATTGACCCACAGCAGGTGCGCTTTCGGGGAGTCACAGCCAATAACTGGTTGGTGCAACTGCCCACACCCCAGCAACAACCCGTTTCGCTACCGACGCCGCCCCCACCGTCTTCCCCTTCCACCCCTTCGGTACCGCCCACAGAGCCCCTGCAAATTCGGAGTTGGCGTGCCGATGGAATAGGTTTTCTAGTGTTTGCCGATCGCCCCTTGGCGGAAGGAAGTTACACCATTCGCCGGCCGTGGCGCGATCGCATGGAAATCCTCCTTAGCAATAGTGAACTCATTCGCAACTTTAGTCCTCGGCGCTTGGAACTGCGCCGCTTTGGTGGGGATCGCATCCGCGCCGAAATCCGTGCCCAGAGCAATCGCCAAGTCCAAATCACCCTCGATATTGACGCCCAAGATGCCGATTGGCAAGTGACTCCCCGTCATGATGGCTTCGTGATTGTGCCCTCAAGCACGGCAATTACCCCGCCGACGGCTCCGCCACGCCCCCAACGACCTAGTGTGATTCCGGCGGCCAGTGCGCAAACCCCGGTCACAACCATCCAGCGCGTTGACTTGGGAGGACGAGAGTTGCTGATTCAGGGCGATCGCACCGTTTTCTATAGCGTGGGCTGGGAAGGCAATCGCTATCGCATTCGCCTACGGCAAGCACAGTTGGACGGTAACCTGCGCGAACCTCGGGTTGTCACCGGTAGCCCCCTGAGCAATATTGAATTTCGCCAAGAGGATGATCAAACGGTTTCTATTCTCCTGACACCAGCGCCCAACTTTCGCATCCTTGGACCTCGTCCCCTCTCTGCGGAATCCTTTGTGGTGCAAATCCAAGGGGTGAATGACTCGCCCACCAGTGCCCCAACACCCATTGATATCCCCCCCACAACCAAAACCCAGCCCCCCAGTCAGCCCGTACCTCGGGGTCGTTTTGTGGTGGTCATTGATCCTGGACATGGCGGCAGCGATCCCGGCGCCATTGGCATTGGCGGCATTCGCGAAAAGGATATTGTACTTGATATCAGCCTGCAAGTTTCGCAATTTTTGCAGCAGCAAGGTGTTCAGGTGATTATGACCCGCACTACAGATATTGATTTAGACTTGGCGCCTCGGGTGGCCATTGCCGAGCGGGCACGAGCAAATGCCTTTGTCAGTATTCACGCCAATGCCATTGGCATCGCTCGCTCCGATGTGAGTGGATTGGAAACCTACTTTGCCCCCGGACGCTCCAGCCGCCTTGCCGTTGCCATTCACAACAGTATTCTCAGTTCCTTGAATATTCGCGATCGCGGGGTACGCTCAGCCCGCTTCTACGTTATCCGCAATACCTCAATGGACTCTACCCTTGTCGAGACAGGGTTTGTGACGGGCGCAGAGGATGCTGCCAATTTCCAGAATCCAACCTGGCGAACCCAAATGGCACGGGCGATCGCCCAAGGTATTCTGAATTTTTTGAATGGGAGATGATGGAGCTGACGGGAGTCGAACCCGTGTCCGCCCTAGCTATTCATCGACTGCTCCTTCACAGGCTTAGCCTTTTTGACCCTCAGGCGGGGACTGTTCCTTATCCCGAACAGTAGGATACTCTGGTAGAGTCTTTGCTAAACAGTCCACCAGAGAGAACTGCCTAGCGCATCCGTTGGGGTTAACCCGCTGCCCTTAACGGAGTCGGACAACGAGTGCTCGAACCTGTTTAGAGGTCTTAGGCTACCGCAGCAGCTTTACGAGCGAAAGGAACGATATTGTTCGCAGTTACTTTTAGGTTGGACTTTGGATTAACGAGAGATAGTCCACTCTCGACCTGCATCACAGCCCAACTTTCACTAGGACGTCGAAGCCGTTTCAGCCCCTTGGCAAGAGCTACTTTTAAGCTAGCGCATTCTTTTAGAGTTGACAACGGGTAGTTATTAGTTATTCGAGTGACCTCCTGCCAGCGGTTTGCGGTTTAGGACGGGGTGCTGCGCCTGCTGTGGCCACTGTACGCTCCAACTGTTTGTGTTTATCAAAATACTGTTGCCACAGGGCAGGAGCATCCAGCGTGTCACCCCCGTGAGTCGTCAAGCGTTGCCGTACCCGGCAGAGGACGGGGGTATTCACACAGGCCCCCGCAATAATCACTTGCCCCTTACTGAGGGCGGGCAGTTCTCTGAGTAAATCTCGACCAGCAGCCTCGACGCCATGCTTGAGGCTCTCTTGATCCACGGGGTTGACAATCCGCAGAATAAACTGGCTCATACACTGGGAGAGAACATCGCTATCGAGTTTGCCCGGACGCTGGGTAATCAGTCCCACCCCCAGGCCAAATTTACGGCCTTCACTGAGAATCATGCGCAGCACCCGCTTACATTGCGAAGGTTCATGGGCAGGGGCAAAGCGATGGGCCTCCTCAATCAAAATAAACACTGGGTAAGGTAGGTATTGCTCATCGTCTTCACAGACCCGGCCTTTTTGGGTATTCATGCGGGCATGGTTGGTTTGGCGCAAAATTGCTGTGGCAATGACCTGCTGCTCCTCAAGGGGAATCTCATTCATTTGCAGAATAGTCACTTGGCCGGGGGTGAATAACTCCTTTGGTGGTAAGTGTTCCCAGGCATGGAAATAGTCGGAGCGCTGCATTTTTTCCAGCTTCCAAGCCAAAGCATCGGCAGAGGAACCGTGCTTGACCTTGCCCTCTTCATCTTCAACGCAATCCACCTCATAGACCGCTGCAATCAAATCTTGGGTACTCCAATGGCGATCGGGATACTGGCGGCGTACTTCATCGTGGGCTTTTTTGAGAATGGCCTGCTGGCGATCGCTCATCTGGGGAAGGAGGGTGAGAATATCGTAAAACTCAAGGGAGGAGACCCGAATTTTAATGTTTTCTGGTCTAATGATCTTCACCTGGGGTTGATAGCCATCTTCCCCTTGAAACTTTGAGTTTCCCCTCATTTGGGTCAAGGTGTCATATTCCCCATGGGGGTCAAGGATCAGCACCGCTGCCCGATTTTTGGGGGACAGCAATTCCTCCACCAACACACCTGCGGTATAGGATTTTCCTGACCCTGTCCCTGCAAGGATGGCCACATGGGTACTCACCAGTTCTTTGACATCAAGGGCAATGGGAACCGCACCCTCCTCGCGCAACAAGAGCGACCCGATATGAGCGGCCCCCGGCATCTCTGGCTTTTTCTTGTTGAGGACATCCTGTAGCAGTTGATCTTCCGCTAAATAGACCTTGGCACCGGGCAGGGGCAGCCGCCGCAAATTATTAAAGCCAAAGACCTTATGAAATTCGCCGATAACTTCTACGGTCATCTCATAGAGTTCCGACGGTTCACAGGTAAAACCAATGAGAGCAGCCACAGCACCAGGATTCAGTTCGTGATCGGCAAACATCCGATCCGGCAGATGCTCAATCAGACGGCAGCCAGTAATTTTACCCAAGACTTGGCGAACAGCACCATCATGGGAGTTTGAGGTTGCACTGGGGGAGTGGCTCAGCTCGTAATAGACAAATTCACCGATTCGCACCGGCTGGATATCAGGAGTAATAAAGACGTATTCGTTACCGCTGTCGCCAGGGCCTTTGACAATGCCGACAATATGACGATGACGCGAGGAATGATGACTGTTCATGGCACAGGATGGGCTCCCCAACCAAGATTGCAGTGTAGCTAACCCCAATCCTACGCGATTTTCCAATCCAGATACTGAAAGGTGCCTATTCCTCAGGTACTAGCGGTGGCCCACTGGGCGCAGGAATCAAAAAGGCAACAATAGCACCTAAGGCAAAACCGGCAACATTGCGCAGAACGGGTAGCCATTCTTGGGTGCGCACCAAAACAGGACCAAGGCCAAAGGCAAAGAACAGCATCCCCCACAGCGGCGAAAAGAGGAGAATCCATTTCCAAGCCACTTTTGCATCGGCACGGCGGGGACGAGCCACAAATCCCAAAATGATGCCGCCAAAGATCGAGGTGGCGAGGGTAAGGAGCCATTGCTCTTGGGGCAATCCCGGCACAGCACGACAGCCTCCCTGGGCAAGGCAGGTTTCAATGGCATGGAGAGATTGTAGAATGGCCTGATCTTCGCCGTTGTCGCGGACAAAGTATTGGTTGCCAAAGCGGGTTTGCAATTCGACCCAAAAGGTGCGCTGGAGGACGCGGTAGGCAGTGTCACCAACATTGAAGTTCAAGAGATTGCCGCCCCGCGTGTCGGCCACTAGCAGAATACTGCGATCGTCTAAGTCCCAAAAATCTCGCACTGCCAAGCCGGGGGTGCGATCGTACTGGGTGAGGACGCGCAATTTCCAGCCCGTCTGTGCTTCAAATTCTGCCAGTTCGCTGTCAAGGTGTTCTTTTTGAACGGGTGTCAGAATCTGTGCTAAGTCAACGACATTGGTAGGCTCAGCGGGCAACAACTCTGGATTGTTGAAGCTATGGGCAGGAGCGATCGCCCCCAACCAGCAGAAGCTAATAAGCACCACGACCAAGCCAATTTGGCAAAACCAGCGCCGAAGTTGTTGAGGCATCGTAATAAAAATTTACAAACGCGATATCTTTTTTAATTATCTTAAGGGCAGACTGTGGAACATGGCAATCAGCCTTGCCCCCGTTTCAGGAAATAATGCAGTATTTGTTCAAACTCCCCCCATCTTTAGATTGTCTTAGATTGTCATTGCTGCCCTGCCCGCCTAAGTTTCCCCTGCACTTTTCAGTGGCACAGGAATAGGACGCTGAGAAAGGCCCACTAAATTCTGGATAGACCTACATGACTGGGTTGGAGATAATAAATCCTCAAGTTGCTGAGCAAGTCTCAGCCAGATGATCGACCAGTGCTTTCTGTTTCATGGTTTGAAAAGTATTGTCAAAACCATTGGCACCAGAAGGAGCCAAGCTCATATCCAGCCCAGTTTGTCGAATGAAATCAGGCTTTAACTGGATGATTTCTGCGGGAGCCAACCCGTTTAATCCTTCGACCAACAGCGCCAGTAATCCCGTGGTTAGTTGCGAGTCGGAGTCGCCCTCAAAAAACACCTTTCCCTGCTGCAAACTGGCAGTCAGATACACCTGAGACACACAGCCGGGGACCTTATTTTCTGCTTGCTCATGGGGAAACACTGGTAGGCGCTTGGCAAACGAAAGCAAATATTCATAGCGCCGCTTCGGTTCCGCCATCTACTGGCAGCGCTGGACAATCCGCTCAAGGGAGTCAGGCAAGGGTTGGGAGGCGGTCAGCATGTCGCGATCGCGGCGTAAGTCGTGTAGTGAAAATAATAATTATTCTTACTATACAAAAAGCAGAGGAACTGCTGGAGGTCCTCTGCTATATCCATAGCATTAGCGCGGGGGACTGCTACAGAGCTAATAGATTGGCGGACGGCTGGCTAAATAATTGGGCAAACTGCCGGGCTGGGCGATCGCGCCAACCACCTTTGCCATAGGCATACCCCGCAATCAGAGGGAAGGCAATCGTTGCTTCCGAAAAAACCATCTGCTCAACATTCTTGTTCACCTTGCCCCAGGAATGGGCCTCCCGCAAGGTTGAACCAGACAGCGCCCCATCGCGTTCATCGGCAACTGTCACCTGAATCGCGTACTTGTGCATCGTCACATCGAACCCCAGCAGTTCCGCCGCAACCACCGTATCTTGGGCAAAGTTTTTGGGAACTCCCCCGCCAATCATGACCAAACCCGTGGATGGACTCGCCAGTTTACATTGGGTTAACTCGCGAAAATCGCGCACTGAATCAATCGTCAGATGAGCATCCGGAGAATTCCACTGGTGATGAACTAAGCCAAAACCTGCGGAACAATCGCTGAAGGCTGGAACAAAAATGGGCACATGATGCCGGTAAGCCGCCAATACCACTGAGGGCGTATCAGTGCCGCCTTGTTCCAGGTAGCGTCCCATTTCTTGGATAAATTCCCGTGAAGAATAAGGGCGCTTTTCCAGCGATTCGGCAATCTCGGCAATGGTCATATCGCAAACCCGCAGTTGATGTTCATCAATGTAAGTGTCATAGATGCGATCAATGCCGTGTTGGCGCAGCAGCTCATCATCCGCCAGCGGATCACCCACATAATGATAAAATCCCAATGCTTCAAAGAAATCTTGATCAACAATATTGGCCCCAGTGGAAACAATCACATCCACCATGTTATGGCAGATCAAATCATAGACCACTAACTTTAGACCTGCACTAAACAAAGAACCTGCCAGACAGAGGATAATCGCGCAATCCGGATCACGTAGCATTTCGTCATAGATTTTGGCAGCCCGTGCCAAGTTGCGTGCTTGGAAGGCCATGTGACTCATGGCCTCCACTAAGGGCACCACATCCAACGTTTTAATGTCAATGGGTTGAACAGTTTTTTGTAGCAACAGCTCGCGATTCATGCCTTTCTCCTGAACCTACTAAAAAAATACGACGTTACCGACGAATTGCTCAGTAAACTGATTACAGGGACTAACTAACAAGCCAGACCGCTCATACTGGGCGCTTCGCAGTGGTCGTACCAGGAGATAGCTGGATCAGATTGTCGCCGCTTGTCTAAGGAAATCTGGAGATCCCAACTTTTAAGCAAGATCGTGAGTGGATTCACCAATTCTGTTTTTGTACACCCCATTGATAAAACAGATAAAACATTTTTCTTACCTTACCTAGATTGAGCCCCCTAGAACACCCCCCCTAAGGGGATAATGGAATCCCTAGGCAAGATGGCTCGATTGCAGTGACTTGAAAATTTGTATCTCAGGCGCAATCAGTAAAATCCAAGAGTGATCAATCAGCGATCGCCCCCCCCACGCGGTTTGGTATCTTGTCACTTTCTTGACACTTGATTTCTAAAGTAGGCTTACCTTCTCTAAGGAAGGCTGAAGTTGATCTACTGGAGAACCATTCCCATGAAACAGCTACTCGCTTTACTTACCCTCGGTTTGCTGGGTCTTTCAGGAACTGGTATGGCGGCAACTAAAGTCCTTGCCCGCCAAAACCACCCCCAGATGGCAACCTTGCCGCAAGCAATGACTGCACAACTGGGGCGCGGTGAAGATCAGGAAATGGAGGAGGCCCGTAAAGAACAACAAGAAGACGCTCAACTGAAAAGCCTAGCCAAAATTACCCCGCAACAGGCAGAGGCGATCGCCCGCCAGGTGACTCCTGGCAATGTGAGTCGTATCTCCCTAGACAACGAAGATGGGAGCGTCGTTTACAAGGTGATCATTGGCCAGCGGGAAGTCATGGTTGATGCCGGCAATGGCCGCGTATTAGAGACGGAGCCATTGGGTCAGGAAGCTGCACACGACACTGCCCCCACAGGCAGTATTCGGGTGCCGCAGAATAACTAGGCTACTCAAGTAAGAGAGAAGAGAGGAAAAGAGTTTTTGCTTCTGATGCTTTCCTCTCTTTTCTTTGCTTTATTGTTAAACTCAGATCATTCTCGGAGAAACCATGATGAGACAACACAATAAAGTTGCCGAGGTCAATCTCTATTTTTGGATCATGAAAATTTTGGCCACGACTCTGGGGGAAACTGCTGGCGATTATCTCTCTATGTCCCTTGGATTGGGCTATTACACAAGCTTTGCCATTACCTTTTCAATTTTGGCAATCATTTTATGGTTGCAAATATCCATACTCAGGCAATATCATCCTGCAGTTTATTGGGCAGCGATCGTGGGAACAACAACGGCTGGCACTGAAGTTTCTGATTTAATGGATCGCTCCTTTGGTCTTGGCTATGCCAAGGGGTCTTTCATCCTAGTGACGGGTTTACTAGTGACTTTTGGCATTTGGTACTTTCGGGAACGCAATTTGAATTATTATCCCATTGTCAGGAAAGACATTGAGTTAATGTACTGGCTATGCATTATTTTTTCCAATAGCTTGGGTACAGCTTTTGGAGATTATCTCACCACTAATCTAGGACTGAGTTACCTGTCAGGTGCCATGCTAACCGCGGCGATTATTGGTGTAATCATGGCATTACATTACTTCACTCAGGTTAATGATATTGTTTTATTCTGGTTAGCTTTTATCTTGACCCGACCATTTGGGGCCACCTTTGGTGATTTCCTGACGAAGCCCCTTACTCAGGGGGGGCTGAGTTTATCCCGCAGCATTGCTTCTTTGGTTACCCTGGGGTTGCTAGGCATTCTTTTAATTGTTTCTACACGGTACCGGCGGCGCAAACATTCGCAAAGGGACTTCAGCCAGCCTCAGGCATTAGAGGAACATGAGGATCAAGAGTGATAGCTATGTAGGTGGAATCAGTCCAGAACTTTCTGCTGTCTTGGAAGCTTCACAGTAAAGCAACTGCCCCGTTGTAGTTGACTACTGACAGTAATTGTGCCGCCATGACGCTGTACAATGGCCTGAGTGATGGACAGACCTAATCCAGAGCCGCCTTCATCGTAGTGCCGGGCTGTATCTGCCCGCCAAAAGCGGTTGAAGATCTGCGGCAGATCCTCAGCCGCAATGCCAATACCAGTGTCCTTGACTAGGATGTAAACGGTGTGGCGATCGCTCCTTACTTCGACGTAGACATGTCCCATAGCAGGTGTGTATTGAATTGCGTTTTGCAGGAGGTTCGCAAAAGCGCGCCCTAACTGTTCTCGGTCACCGCGCACCTGCAAATTGGGGGCAATAGTTGCGGTTAAGACCAGACCACGGCTTGCGGCTTGCGGCTGGTAAAAAGCGACTTGTTCTCTCACTAAATCGGAGAGATTCACAGAACTGGTAGGGAGAGGTGCATTGCGATCGCCACGGGCCAACAGCAGCAAATCTTCTACCAAGCGAGTCATTTGTTGGGTTGCGCTACCAATAGCCATCAACGCCTCACGGTCTTCTGGGCGCATCCCCTCAGCGTACTTAAGAGAAACCTCCACATTGCTGGCGATCGCCATTAGGGGACTGCGCAACTCATGGGAAGCATCGGCTGTAAACTGCTTCAGTTGCTCAAAGCTGGCCTCAATGGGTCCCATAGCTTGGCGGGTCAGCCACAAAATCCCCCAACCACTCACGGCCAAACTCACCATTACCCCCACCCCTAAGCCCCAATCCAAGCGCCTCATGGTATCCTCGAAGGCCGTTAACGATTGGCTGATGCGCACATATCCCACCTGTTGACCGGTGTCAGGATTGAGGATCGGCAAGGTGACTGCCTGCATCCCTGGCTCTCCTACTTGCGTCTGTACAGTTGCCTTGGGATCGAGGGGCAAGGCTAGCACGTTGATTCCCTGCTGCGCAATTAAACGACCCCGTAAATCAAACCACTGCAATGCCTGTTGTTGCCGCTGCAACTGCGCCAAGTCTATATCATCTGTTACTTTAAAATGACGATCTTCGATTTCAACATTAGCCATGACCCCTTGGCCAAGTGCAGTTAGCCGATCGGTCAGTTGTTGGCGTAGGCTCTGCCAAAAGGCAACGCGCACCGCTGCAGCAAAACTGCCTAACACCACCGCCAAGGTCAGTAAATTAGATAGCAGCAAGCGCCAGCGGATGGGACGAAACATGGCTATTGTGCCTAATCTAGCAATTCTAAACAGTACCCCATGCCATAGACATTCTTGATGGCGATCGCCTTACAACCAGCAGCTTTGAGCTTGTGGCGCAAGTTGGTAATGTGAGTTTTGATGGTGTTGTCTCCTGACTCTTCGTCGAATTTCCAAAGCTTATCTCTCAAGACAGAACGACTTACCACATGGTGGGGATGGTTCAAAAAATACTCTAAAAGAACATATTCCTTAGGAGTAAGATGTAGGGGCTGCCCCTGCACTGTTACCCGTTGAGCCGCAGGATTCAATACCAAGTCTCCATACACAAGACAGGGGGGAGCTAGCTCACGGTAGCGACGAGCTAAGGCGCGAATGCGGGCAGAGAGTTCTTCTAAGGTAAAAGGCTTCACTAAGTAATCATCGGCTCCGGCATCGAGGCCAATGACTTTATCTTCCGTTGTGTCCTTGGCTGTGAGCATCAAAATCAATGCAGGAGAGTGGGCTTGGCGTAGGCGCTTGCATAAAGTCACGCCATCCAATTTTGGCAACATCAGATCTAGCAAAATCAAATCAAAATTGCCCGCCTCAGCATAGTTCCAGCCTTCTAGCCCATCTCGAGCAACATCAACAATATGGTGCTGGTGGCGTAAATCCCGAGCTAAGGATCTGGCAATGCGATCATCATCTTCTACGATTAGAATTCTCATGCCTCCATCCCCTTTGCAAGTCATGCCCCCATATCTTAATCCTAAGCAGCATGGTAAGACTACTCAAGATTTATCCACTTTGCGCACCCCATAGGATGCCTGCAACCTCTGGAAAATTCACCCGGACTCGGTGTTGTCAACACTGGAGGCATTCAAAAGACATTCAAAAGACAATGACTAACCTGTGCCTCCAGCCGTCGGCTTCTTGGCAATTTGTCCCCTACGATGTGACGCGAGGAACCAACCTGCCGGAACCATTGCATCATGTTTTGAGCTTTTTTGAGCTTTGCCAAGCAGAAGTTAGCACAGATCACGCTCCTGACTCAGACACTCACAGGAGCAGTTACAGAACCACCGGATTGAGTAAAAACAGGCCGCTGCAAGCCCCTAGCTTCAGATACGGGATGAGTCGCACCTTTTACATAAGCTCTTCATCTTACATAAACAAAGTGACCAACGTGAATCCTTGTTGAAAACCCTGAAACGAAGCCAGGCAAAGGCTTAATTGTATCGGCATTGTGTCGGCAAAGCTGAATAATCAAATCAAGGATAGGCAGCATAAGCTGACGATAAGACTTGTTTCCAACCTCAAGAATACCGAGGTGCAAACCCTTGTGATTGGCGACATCCGAGAGATTCGCAAGTCGGTTGATTCCTTACTAAGGTGATAATCCGCGGTGCCGGAGTAGGGGTTCGGTGCTCGGTGCGCGGCCTCGGAAGGCTTTGAAAATTTCCAGGGGGGTTGGCTGCCGCCAAGGGCAAGCACGGTTTCGCGGTAGCGTCGTCCCATTTCAGCGATGGCCTGCTCATTGTCTAGGCCGACTTCTTCAAAGGCAGCAAAGGCATCGGCACTGAGAACTTCTGCCCAAAGATAGCTGTAGTAACCCGCAGCATACCCCCCGGCAAAAATGTGGCTAAAGCTACAGAGAAAAGCATCCTCTGGCAGGGGGGGCAAAATTGTTGTTGTCTGTGCTAGGCGATCGCGCACCTGTTGCGGGGTTTCTCCCCCTTCTGGTCGGTAGCGGTGGTGCAGCTCCAAATCCAACAAGCTAAAGTGCAACTGCCGCAATAGGGCACTCCCTGCACGATAGGTACGGGCGGCAACCAGTTTTTCGTAGTAGTGTTCTGGCAGAGGTTCCCCGGTTTCATAGTGGCGTGCCATGCCAAAAAGGGTCGGGCGATGGTAGCACCAATTTTCCATAAATTGACTGGGGAGTTCGACGGCATCCCACTCCACATTGTTAATGCCGGCAGCGCCCGCTTCGTCCACCCGTGTCAGCATGTGGTGCAAACCATGGCCAAATTCGTGGAAGAGGGTTTCCACTTCACTAAAGGTCATCAGGCTGGGCTTGCCATCCACAGGCGGCGTTTGATTGCAGATTAAGTAGGCAACGGGTAAACGGGTACGCCATTCTCCCTGCAGGCGATATTTAGCGCGACCCAGGCAGTCATCCATCCAGGCACCACCGCGTTTCTCGCCAGGACGGCTATAGGGATCAAGGTAAAAGTGGGCGATCGTTAGATTGTTTTCATCTAGAATCGCAAAAAAGCGCACATCGGGATGCCAAACGGGGACTTGGCCATCGGCTGGCACAACCGTCACCCCAAAGAGCCGCTTCACTAAGCCAAATAGACCCTCAAGCACTTGAGGTAAAGGAAAGTAGGGGCGTAGTTCCTCGTCCTTGAAGTCAAAGCGGGCTTCCCGCTGACGTTCTGCCCAATAGGGAATATCCCAGTGCTGCAGATCATTGGCTTCGGGTGCCCCTTGGGCAGCAGCAAAGGCTTTGAGTTCTTCCAGTTCCCGCGCAGCAGCACTGTAGCTGACTTGGCGCAGTTCCTCAAGGAGTTGTTCCACACTGGCCACACTGTCTGCCATTTTGCTGGCAAGGCTGAGTTCAGCATAGGTGTTGAATCCTAAAAGCTGGGCCTCTTCGACGCGCAGGGCAAGGATGCGCTCAAGAATTGGCCGATTATCCCACTCACCACTGCTGGCACGGGAGATGTAGGCACGATAGAGCTGTTCCCGCAAGTCCCGCCGCTGGCTGTGCTGCATAAAGGGGCCAAAGCTGGGGAAGTCGAGGGTAATGTGCCATGGCCCTGTTTCTGGAGTTGCGGTGTCAATGCCATCTTGGCGAGCGGTTTGGGCAGCCAGCGCCAGTAAACTGGGGGGAAGTCCAGCCACTTCATCGGGTTGGGTGAGCTTGAGGCGAAAGGCCTTGGTGGCATCTAAAAGGTTGTTGGAGAATTGGGTAGATAGCTCCGCCAGTTCCAGTTGAATGGCATTGAAGCGCTCCTTGGCGGCACCGGTGAGGCCAACCCCACTGTGTTCGGCATTGCGAATGGCTGCTTCAACGATGCGTTTGCGGGCGGGGGGATAGCTCTGAAATTCTGGACTGGCAGCCAGTGCCTTAAAGCCTTCATAGAGGGGGCGCGATTGTCCCAGACGGGTGTAGAATTCCACCACTTGGGGTTGAACTGCTTCGTAGGCTTGACGCAGCTCAGGACTGTTTTTGACCCCTGTAAGATGGCTAACAATACCCCAGGTCCAATCCAACCGATCGCTGAGGCGTTCTAGGGGTTCCACTAACCCTTCCCACGTGGGGGTAAAGGATTGCTCAAGGGCTTCTAGTTCTTGGGTGAGTTCCTGCAACAGTTGGCGCAGGGCGGGCTCAACATGGCTCACCTGAATCTGATCAAAGGGGGGAAAACCATCGCCCCGCAATAGGGGATTCTCGGTGTGAGGGGAGGTCGCAATAACCATTGGTGTCCTACCTAGGTGCGATTCGACTGCTGACGCGCATGGGCGATCGCCCGCTTTAATTGGGCTAAGGCCAATTCTAACCGCGCTTCGGGAGCCACGGGAACCAACCCTTGGGCGGTCATTTCCTGAATTTCAAAGTGAAGGTGCGGCCCTGTGGCGTTGCCTGTACTTCCCACCAGGCCAATCACATCCCCCTGCTTCACCCATTGGCCAGGATTGACAAAAGTCTGGGAGAGATGGGCATAAAGGGTTTGGTGCGGTTCTGGCGGGTGTTGCAAAATGACGGTGAGGCCATAGCCCCCTAGCCAGTTGGACTCAACCACGCGGCCATCAAAAACCGCCAGCACGGGTGTTCCTTGGGGAGCGCCCAAATCTGTTCCTGAATGGAAGCGGCGATCGCCAAAAATGGGATGGATGCGCCAGCCGAAGGTTGAGGTAATGGGCACCGGAAACGGCAAGGGAAAGAGCAGTTGGCCGCGGTTGACGGTCAGCCAACGCAAGGGATTCGCTCCTGGAAAAGGCTGACGTACATAGGCGGGCGCAGCCGCTTGGGCAGATGGCAAAACATTTCTTGGGTTGGCAGCAACCACAGGGCGATGGAAGACTGGAGCAGAGGGTTGGCGGGTGGCAGGGGTGGTGGGGGGTTGAGGACCTGGGGCTTGGCAAATGTTGTGGGGAATGCTCTCGCTAACGATGGCTTGACAGCCTGTGGAGCGTTCTTGGATCACGATGGGAATGGCGCGGGTGGGCTGAAGGTTTTCGAGGGGTTCACTACCGGGGGGTGGATCCACGGGTTCTGTGGAGAACACAAGAGGCTCACTATCCACTGGTTGAACAGGATTCACTAGGATCGGTGCAGCCGCTTCTGGTTCGACTGGCACAGTTTCGGCAACACTCTGGCGAGTCCCCCAGGTCGCTGTCAATAGACCCAGTGTCAGCCCAAGGGCAATGACGCGCTGCTCGATCATGATTCATCCCATCACATCCATTCTTTCAAATTCTAGGCGCAACCTTAGGGAATGACAATCTTCTAGCGATCGCGAATCCGCATATAGGCCTGAATCACCTTGAGGACCATGGGGCCACAGACAGACCCACCGCCACCCCCTGAGTTTTCGGCAAAGGCCACAACAACAATTTCCGGGTTCTCGGCAGGGGCATAGGCGCCAAACCAGGTGTGGTTAGGCCGAGGTGGATCTTCCCCTGTACCACTTTTGCCGGCGATCGCCACCTCGGCAATATTCAGAGCCGCTCCTGTACCATTGGTCACCACCTGTCGTAAGCCTTGGCGGAGCACTTGTACGGTAGAAGGCTTCAAATTCAATGACTGTCGCCAGCGATCAGGATTTTCAGAAGCAATCAGGTGCGGACGCACTTTGTAGCCCCCATTCGCAGGCACGGCAAACATCACCGCCGCTTGAACCGGACTCACCTGCAACGCCCCTTGGCCAATGGCCGTGATTAAGGTGTCGCCGTCGTACCAGCCTTCGCCAAAGGTTTTCCGCTTCCACTGGGGATCTGGGACAAAGCCCGCTGCTTCTCCCGGTAAGTCAATGCCCGTTTTGGTGCCCATGCCAAAGCGCCGTGCCCACTCAATCAGCGTTTCAGGACCAATGGCACGTGCAACTTGACCAAAAAAGGTGTTACTGCTCCAAGCTAAGGCGCCCGCAAAGCCCAAAGGCCCAAAGCCTGCCCGATTCCAATCGTGGAAGGCAAAGCCCCCTGTATAAAGAGCAGGATAGGTCATGAGAACAGTATCAGGGCGGAACTTCCCAGACTCTAGAGCCGCCACCGTTGTTACAATTTTGAACGTACTCGCGGGGGGAAACCCTTGGAGGGCACGGTTGACAAAGGGAAATTGCCGCCGCTGGAGCTCATCCCATTGCTCTTGGGTCATACGGCGAGCAAACCAATTGGGGTCAAAGGCAGGGTAACTGGCCAGAGCAAGAATCGAACCATCGCGGGGATTCATCGCCACGATCGCCCCCGGTCGACTCCCTAGGGCCGCTTCCGCCGCTTTTTGCAGGTCTAAATCCACCGAAAGCATAATATCATTCCCCGGGCGGGCCACCTTTTGCCCAAGAATGCGAATGACTTTGCCTTGGCCATCCACCTCCACCTGCTGACCGCCCCAAGTTCCCCGCAGTACTTTTTCATAGGTGGCTTCCACGCCCATTTTGCCTATAACATCCCCAAGGCGATAGCCCTGATCTCGCCGCGCCGCCAGTTCCTCTTCATTCAGTTCCCCAATGTAGCCAATGATGTGGGCCGCCGTTTCACCATGGGGATAAAAGCGCAGGGCTTCACGGTCAATTTCGACCCCCGTCAGCAAATTGCGGTGTTCTTCGAGAGCAACAATTTGCCCTTGGTTAATCCCTTGGGCAATGCGAATCAACGAAGGGGAATTCACCCCCGCTTGTTTGACCCGCGCCTCGATCTCACTGGCGGGGATATTGAGCACCCGCGAGAGAATCCTCACCGTCTGCGGCCACTCCGGCTTTTTAGCAGCAAGGGGCCAGAGAAAGACGGAGTAGGAGAACTTATTTCCGGCCAAGATCCGCCCTTTGCGATCCAGAATCTTTCCCCGCTCCGGCGGTTTGGGAATCAGGCGAATGCGGTTTTCATCGGCCATCTGGCGGTTGCGATCGCCTTCAACAATTTGCAGGTAAGCCAAGCGACTGCCAATGCCCCCCAGCAAAAATACCGTCATGATTGAGAGCAACACCAAGACCCGACCCTGTTTGCCAACCCCGCGATCGTAGGCTGGGTAGGTGAGGGAACGAGTGGGGTGTGGTTTTAGCATTGCCATAGGCAGGAGGAGTTGATCACTGCGTCTATTCAATTGCCACTCTATCAGATGGGCTGAAACCAGCGTTGGAGAATTCCGATAACCTATAACCTAGAAGAAGTTGAAGTATTGCGGCTGCATGAAGCGATCGCGCCCCCGTCCCCAAGTCCAAGCCCCCAGTCAAAATCTGGACTCATTCCTCGATGTCCTCACGAATACTGTGGGGGTGATGATCTTTGTTTGCCTCTTTGCTAGCTTGACGGCAGCAGTATCTCCTGCTCTTGTGCGCACCCCCATTGCCCGCGAAACCCGCAAGGAGGTGTATTTCTTTGAGTGCCGCGAAAATCGCGTCCTGCCCCTTGAGGCAGATCAAGCCAGTGAGGCCATCGATCGCCACCTAAGGCACGTTAGTGACAACCCCTTTGCATCCCCCGATCAAATTCAGCAAGAACTGGCGTCCTTTCGCTACAGTACCCGCTACTACGATGTACGCCTGAGTCTGGTTCTCCAAGGAGAGAAACCCATTCTGCAAACCCGCTTTGAGCCCCGCGATCGCCTTGGTGGGGAGTTTTTCAACACGCTGGAAAAGCCCAGCTCCAACTTTCGCCGTGTTCTTGATCGCCTCTCACCAGCGCGGTATTCCTTGGTTTTCTTTGTGCGTCCCGATGGCTTTGATTGTTTTCGAGCTGCCCGTGGGATTGCTTGGCGCAGTGGTTTTGATGTGGGTTGGGAACCGATGGGGGAGGGGCGTCCCATTGTCTTTGTCAGTGGCGGTGGTCGCCGTGTTACTGTGCAGTAGCCACAAGGAGGGATGATGCTTGCCAAACGAATTTTGCCCTGTCTGGATGTGAAGGCGGGGCGGGTGGTCAAGGGGGTGAACTTTGTTAACCTGCGGGATGCTGGCGATCCCGTAGAACTGGCTCAGGCCTACAATGCAGCGGGTGCCGATGAACTGGTGTTTTTAGATATTACAGCTACCCATGAAGAGCGCAACATCCTCATTGATGTTGTCTATCGCACCGCGGATCAGGTGTTTATTCCCCTAACGGTGGGGGTGGCATTCAGTCCCTGACGATGATCAAGGATCTATTGCGGGCCGGGGCAGATAAAGTCAGCCTGAATTCGGCGGCAGTGCGGCAACCTGATCTTGTGAATCGGGCCAGCGATCGCTTTGGTGCCCAATGTATTGTTGTTGCCATTGATGCTCGACGCGAAGCCCATTGTGCTCCTGACAATCCCCGCTGGCAAGTCTATGTGCGCGGCGGACGAGAAGCCACGGGTCTAGATGCCGTAGAGTGGGCCGTGGAAATGGCCAAGCGGGGCGCTGGGGAACTATTGGTGACCAGTATGGATGCCGATGGCACCCAGGCGGGCTATGACCTTGAATTGACGCGGGCGATCGCCGAGCGAGTGGAGATTCCTGTGATTGCCTCTGGGGGGGCAGGCACCTGTGAGCATATTCGCGCTGCCCTTGTGGAAGGGAAAGCAGAGGCGGCCCTCTTAGCCTCGCTCCTGCACTACGGCCAACTGACGATCGCTCAGATCAAGGACTATCTACATCAGCACCAAGTGCCCGTGCGCCAAGCAGAACCCCTCCCTCAACCAGCCAGAGAGGGGCTAGGGCATTCAGCTAGAACGGCCATGTCCAGTGGCTAAACTCTGGCTTGTCCACACCATACTCGTAGGCATAGCTGCGGGCGGCAATTTGCATGTTGCGGAATTTTTCCTTGGCATGGGCACCCGCCACCTGAAGTTCAGGGAGGCGATCGATGGCATCAATGGCCAGACTAAAGCGATCAATCTCATTATTGATGGCCAATTCTAAGGGGGTGTTGATGTTGCCCTTTTCCTTGTAGCCCCGCACGTGCAAGTTACGGTGATTGTGGCGGCGGTAGGCAAGGCGGTGAATTAACCACGGGTAGCCATGGAAGTTAAAGATAATCGGGCGATCGAGGGTAAATAGGCTATCAAAGTCGCGATCGCTCAGACCATGGGGGTGTTCGGTTTCCGGTTGCAGCTTAAAGAGATCCACCACATTAATGTAGCGAATCTTGAGCTCCGGAAACTCCTGCCGTAGGAGGGCGATCGCCGCCAACGCCTCTTGGGTGGGAATATCGCCAGCGCTAGCCATGACCAGATCCGGCTCGTAGCCTTGATCGTTGCTGGCCCAGTCCCAAATGCCCACACCTTTCGTGCAGTGAATAATGGCCTGATCCATCGTCAGGTACTGCAAGTGGCGCTGCTTGTCTGAAACAATCACGTTTACATAATTTTTGCTTCGCAGGCAGTGATCTGCCACCGACAGCAGCGAATTCACATCGGGAGGCAGGTAAATGCGGGTCACCTTGGCACTCTTGTTGCAGACAATATCCAGAAATCCTGGATCCTGGTGAGTGAAGCCATTGTGATCCTGCCGCCACACCGTTGAGGTAATCAGCAAGTTCAAAGAGGAAATATCTGCCCGCCACGACAGTTCATTGCAAATGCTCAACCACTTGGCATACTGGTTGAACATCGAATCAATCACATGGACAAACGCCTCATAGGTGGCGAAAAAGCCATGGCGACCCGTGAGCAGATAGCCCTCCAGCATCCCCTCCAGCGTGTGCTCGCTCAGCATTTCAATGACGCGCCCCTCCGGGGACAGCTCACCGCCATCGGCATCCTCATCAAAATACTCGGCAATCCAAAACTTTTTGCTGGCCTCATAAACCGCATTGAGCTTATTTGAGGTGGTTTCATCGGGACCAAAGATGCGAAAATTCGTGGGGTTGTTGCGCATGACATCCCGCAGAAAGACCCCCAAGGGACGGGTATTTTCCGCCTCGATTTGCCCCGGCTTGTCAAATGTAAGACCGTATTGACGAAAATCAGGCATTTTCAAATCTTTGCGCAAGAGCCCACCATTGGCGTGGGGATTCATGCCCATGCGGTAGTGACCCGTGGGCGCCAAAGCCTTGAGGTCAGGACGCAGGGTGCCATTTTCATCAAAGAGTTCCTCAGGGCGGTAGCTGCGCAGCCAGTTTTCCAAAAGCTGGAGATTTTCGGGATTGGTGTGCACATCCGCCAGCGGAACTTGGTGCGATCGCCACGACCCCTCGATCCTATGGCCGTTAACTGCTGCCGGGCCAGTCCAACCCTTGGGAGTGCGCAGGATAATCATCGGCCAACGGGGAAGGGTGGTCACACCCTCCTCACGGGCGGCCCGCTGAATCTCCTTGATTTTGGTTAAACAGTCGTCCAAGGTTGCTGCCATTGCTTGGTGCATAGAGGGGCGATCGGAGCCCTCCACAAAACAGGGCTCATAGCCCAAGCCGCGGAAGTAGCTTGCCAAATCTTGATGGGAAATGCGCGCTAGAATAGTGGGATTGTTAATCTTGTAGCCATTCAAGTTCAAAATAGGCAGTACTGCCCCATCCCGTGCCGGGTTCAGAAACTTATTGATGTGCCACGAGGTCGCCAAGGGGCCTGTTTCTGCTTCACCATCGCCGACAACCGCTGCCACAATCAAGTCTGGATTATCGAAGGCCGCCCCACAGGCATGGGAGAGCACATACCCCAGCTCTCCCCCTTCGTGAATTGAGCCGGGGGTTTCGGGGGTGCAGTGACTACCAATGCCGCCGGGAAAGGAAAACTGCTTAAAGAATTTTTTGAGACCGGCGGCATCCTCACTGATGTTGGGGTAAATCTCGCTGTAGCTACCCTCAAGGTAAACCGGCGCTAACACGCCTGGGGCACCATGACCCGGTCCTGCTAAAAAAATAACCTCCTGTTGATACTTTTTGATAATGCGGTTGAGATGCAAATAGCAAAAGGCCAAGCCAGGACTGGAGCCCCAGTGACCGAGAAGACGTTTTTTAATGTGTTCAGGCTTGAGAGGTTCCCTAAGCAGGGGGTTATCCAGCAAATAGATCATGCCCGCTGCTAAATAGTTACAGGCGCGGAAGAAGGCATCCATGGCCTCAACTTCAGCAGCACTCAGTGGCTGTCCTTGAATTGTGGCGCGAGCAAGACCAAAAGCATGGATATCCTCGGTGAGTGGGGTGGGACAGGGAGGAGAGCTGACCATATAAAGTCCTCGTCAAGTCAGTATGGGTCCTTAGAAAATCAACCTCGACGCTATGGATCAAAGTTGAGCGGCCTGTAAGAAGGGCCGTAGGTCCCCAACAGTCCCATCCTAGGACCTCAAAAGGAAGCAACCAGCAAATGGGCTAAATTTTTAATTATCCACTTAATTATCCATTCGGCCACTGCTGGTTCTTGATGGCAACGCTGAGCAGTCAGCTAGCCCTCGTGAAAAGGATATTCAAACGTCATGAATCCCCAAATAAAATCAAAGCAACGTATAGCCGATTACGGCGAAGTTCTGACGCCGCGGCCCATTGTCAATGCCATGCTCGATTTGGTGAAGCAGGAAACTGAGCGGATTGACTCGCGTTTTCTGGAACCGGCCTGTGGGACAGGCAACTTTCTCACGGAAATTCTAAAACGCAAGTTAAAAATCGTTGAGAAGCGCTACGGCAAGAGTCAATTGGAATACGAGCGCTACGCCGTCCTGGCCGTTTCGTCCCTCTACGGGATCGAGATTCTGGAAGACAACGCCCAGGAGTGCCGCCAAAGGCTGTTTGCGGTTTTCGATGAAGCCTACACGCGGCTTTTCAAGGAAAAACCAAGGAGCAGTGCCGCGAAACGGCGCGCTATATTCTCAAGCGAAATATCGTGCATGGAGATGCCCTTTCCCTAAGAACTGTGGGTGAAAATCCGCAGCCAATCGTTTTTCCCGAATGGTCGCTGGTCAACGGCAGTCTGCTCAAGCGGCGCGACTTTGCCTTTCATGAGTTGGTGAACCATAGCGCGATGCGAGAATTGCCCCTCTTCTCCGACCAAGGCGAGGAGGTGTTCATTCCCGAGCCGGTGAAGGACTATCCGCCGGTTCATTTCCTGGAGGTGGCCCATGCCTACGATGACTAATTACAACCCGGACGTGCTCTCCTGCCTGGCTAACCTCTCCAGCGATGAGGTGTTCACGCCGCCGCAACTGGCTAACCAGATGCTGGACCTGCTGCCGGCTGAGCTGTGGAGCAATCCCGATGCCCGCTTTCTCGACCCCTGCTGCAAATCGGGCGTGTTCCTGCGCGAGATCGCCAAGCGGCTGGACAAGGGATTGGAAGCCAAAATCCCTGACCGGCAGGCACGGATTAACCATATTATGAAAAACCAGCTCTTCGGCATCGCCATCACCGAGCTGACCGGGCTGATGGCGCGCCGTTCGCTCTACTGCTCCAAGACTGCCAACGGCAAGTATTCGGTCTGCACTGCCTTTGACAACCCAGACGGCAATATCCGCTACCGGCGCATTGAGCACACCTGGAAAGACGGCCGCTGCGTCTTCTGCGGCGCCAACCAAGCCAACTACGCCCGCGGCGCGGAACTGGAAACCCACGCCTATGAGTTCATCCACACCGACAACCCCCTTTGCCTTTTCGACGAGCGAAGTGAGGGTTGTCATTTCGACGAGCGAAGTGAGGAGAAATCCATGAAATTCGATGTGATCATCGGCAATCCGCCGTATCAGTTGAGTGACGGCGGCTTTGGCCGAAGCGCGACGCCGATTTACAACAAGTTTGTCCAGCAGGCGAAGAAACTGAATCCTCGCTACTTGGTGATGATTATTCCCTCCCGCTGGTTTGCCGGCGGAAAGGGCTTGGACTCTTTCAGGGCCGAGATGCTAAAAGATGATCGGATTCGCAAACTCGTTGATTTCGAGGATGCCTCCGAAGTTTTTCCGGGTGTGGATATTGCCGGTGGTGTTTGCTATTTCCTCTGGGAACGTGACTCGCGCGGGCCTTGCGAAGTGACCAACGTGCATAAGGGTGAAAAGGTCGTTTCGGTGAGAAGACTCGATGAATTCCCAACCCTTATCCGCCATAGTCAGGCCGTGGCTATTGTCAGAAAGGTGCTCGCCAAGAAAGAGAAGAGCATGAGCGAACAGGTATCATCAGCAAAACCCTTTGGACTTCGTACCTTTGCTCGCCCTCAGAAAGAAGGCGATATATTACTTAGGTGGCATAGTGGCGAAGGCCCTTACAACCGAAAAGACGTAAAGGCCGGCATTGAGATGATCGATAAGTGGAAAGTCATTACTTCAAAGGTCTCTTATGACCACGCCGGGCTGCCTGACAAGAATGGACAGAGACGAGTTTTTTCCAAAATTGACATTCTGCCTCCTGGGACAATTTGCACTGAAACATATCTAATAGTTGGAGTCTATGACAACAAGGACAATGCAGAAAACATGGTTAAGTACCTAAAGACCAAGTTTGTTCGTTTTCTGGTGGCGCAATTATCGTTTTCGCAAGACGTATTCAAAGAGAAGTTTAGCTTCGTTCCCCTCCTCGACATGAACACCGAATGGACGGACGAAAAGCTTTATAAACGATACGGGCTTACGGAAGAAGAGATCGCCTTCATCGAGTCGAAGATTCGCCCGATGGAGGCAACCAATGAGTAGCAATGTTTCTCCATCCATCAGCCTATTTTGACCATGGGAGGCTGATCATGACATTTCTTGAATTAGCAGAGCTGATACTTCGGGAAGAGAAGCGCCCGTTAACTTCTAAGGAAATCTGGCGCATAGCACAAGAAAAAGGCTATGCGGACCAAGTTGGCTCAAGGGGCGAGACGCCGTGGGCTACGATAGCGGCAAGCCTCTATACTGATATAAAAGATAATCTCAACACCAAGTTCACCAAACCAGAACCTGCTCACTTTGCTTTGAAAGAATTTGCCAATGTCGCGGTATTAACTAGCGATGAGCCAAAAAATAACAGGACATCTGAGTACAGAGAAAGAGACCTTCATCCATTCTTGACCTATTTTGCTTACACTTACCAAAGGATCTACACCAAAACGATTTATCATGAAAGTTCTTCCAAAGACCGCTATGCTCAGTGGCTGCATCCAGACATGGTAGGTGTATACTTCCCTTTAGATACTTGGCAACCAGAGGTGCTGGAAATTGCGCGCGATTTGGGAAACCTGGTCCTGAAGTTGTACTCTTACGAAATAAAACGAGAACTTACCTTTAGTAATTTGCGCGAGTCCTTTTTCCAGGCAGTATCTAATTCCTCTTGGGCACATCAAGGATATTTGGTTGCAGCAGAGGTTGATCAGGATGAAGATTTTATAGAGGAATTGAGTAGACTGTCAACTTCTTTTGGAATAGGCGTAATCAAGCTCGATATTCATAATCCGGATAACTCGGAAATTTTAATACCGGCCAAAGAAAAGGAGCTTCTGGATATAAACACAATGAACAGACTTGTGTTAATCAATGGCAATTTCCGCGAATTTCTTAAAGGAATTAAAATTGATTTTTCTAGCCGAGAAATACGCAAAGAGCGTTATGATCAAGTTCTTGGTAGTGAAAAGCTAATAGAATTTATGAACAGTCGAGGAAGCTGATGAGTAGCACCTTCTTCCCCCCGCGCCCCAAGGTCGAGCCGAAAATCTACGCCTACGAGGATACCAACCCCGAATACGCGGGCTTGCTCAAGATCGGCTACACCACCAAGAGCGTGCAGGAGCGGGTGGCGCAGCAGTATCCCACCCTGCGGCCCGGCGGCAAGCTGCCGTATCGCATCGTGCTGGAAGAGCCGGCCATCCGCAACGATGGCACTGCCTTCACCGACCACGACGTGCACCGCATGCTGCGCATCAACGGCATTCAACGGGCGGGCGGCGAGTGGTTCCGCTGCACCGTGGAACAGGTCAGGGCGGCCATCAACGCCGTGCGGGCGGGACAACTCTTGGAAGAGCAGCGCTCCCTCAACTTCACGATGCGGCCAGAGCAGGAGGCAGCGGTGGCAAAGACCATGGCCTACTTCCAAAGCTACCGCCGGGAAAACGGCAAGCCGCCCCATTTCCTCTGGAACTGCAAGATGCGCTTCGGCAAGACCTTCGCCGCCTATCAACTGGCCAAACGCATGGGCTGGAAAAAGGTTCTCGTGCTGACCTTCAAGCCAGCGGTGCAGAGCGCCTGGGAAGAGGATTTGCGCTGCCACGTGGATTTTCAGGGCTGGCAGTTCATCAAGCCCGGCGGGCTGACCTACGAGCAGGCAGATAAAAACAAGCCTATCGTCTGCTTTGGCTCGTTTCAGGACTATCTCGGCCGCAATCCGAAGACGGGCGGCATCAAAGCCAAGAACGAATGGGTGCATGCCACCCACTGGCACTGCGTCATCTTTGATGAATACCACTTCGGCGCCTGGCGCGAGAAGGCCAAAGACCTGTTTGAGGGCGAGGATGAAGCGGAACGCAAAGCGGCCGAGGGCGAAGCGATTGAGTATTTCGATGAGGACATCCTGCCCATCACATCCGACTACTACCTCTACCTTTCCGGCACGCCGTTCCGTGCTATTGCCACCGGCGAGTTCATCGAAGAGCAAATTTACAACTGGACATATTCTGATGAACAGAAGGCAAAAGAGGAGTGGGACGACAGCAACGGCCCCAACCCCTATGCCGCATTGCCGCGCATGGTGCTGATGACCTATCAGTTGCCCGATGACATTCGCGAAGTGGCGATGCAGGGAGAGTTCAATGAGTTCGATCTGAATCTGTTCTTTTCGGCGGAGGGGGTGGGCGACAAGGCGCGGTTCAAATACGAAGACGAGGTACAGAAGTGGTTGGACCTCATCCGTGGGGAATACCTGCATACAAACCTAGATAACCTCCCGCCGGGCGCGCAGAAACCGAAACCGCCGTTGCCCTACGCGGATGTACGACTTTTGAATGTGCTCACCCATACGGTCTGGTTTTTGCCCGGCGTGGCCGCCTGTTACGCCATGCGCAATCTCTTAGCCAAACCACACAACAAGTTCTACCACGATTACAAGGTCATCGTGGCCGCCGGCGCCGCCGCGGGCATCGGGGTGGGTGCCCTGCCGCCGGTGCTGGAAGCGATGGGCGATCCGCTCAAGACGAAAACCATCACCCTGACCTGCGGCAAACTGACCACCGGCGTCACGGTTCGGCCCTGGATGGGCATCTTCATGCTGCGCAACACATCTAGCCCAGAAACCTACTTCCAGGCCGCCTTCCGCGTGCAGAGTCCATGGACGATTCAGAATCCTGACGGAACCTCACCCAACGCGGAGCTGATTCTGAAAGAAGAGTGCTATGTGTTCGATTTTGCGCCGGATCGCGCCCTGCGGCAGATTGCCGACTACAGTTGCCGCCTGAACGTGAACGAGGATGATCCTGAAAAGAAGGTGGAGGAATTCATTCACTTCCTGCCGGTGCTGGCGTATGATGGCAGCGCGATGAAGCAGATAGACGCCGCCGGCGTGCTGGAGATGGCCATGAGCGGCACCACCGCCACCCTGCTGGCCCGCCGCTGGGAGAGCGCGCTGTTGGTGAACGTGGACAATGACACCCTGCGCCGGCTGATGACCAACGAACAGGCGATGCAGGCGCTGATGAACATTGAGGGCTTCCGCACCCTCAATCAGGACATCGCAACCGTCATCAACAAGTCGGAGGCCGTGCAACGGGTCAAGAAAGAGGCCAACGATAAAGCGCTGTCCGCTCAGGAAAAGCGCGAGCTGACCGAACAGGAGAAGGAAGTCAAGAGCAAGCGCAAACAGATTCAGGAAAAGCTCATCAAGCTGGCGACGCGCATCCCCATTTTTATGTATTTGACCGACCATCGGGAACGAACGCTGCGCGATGTGATCACCCAATTGGAACCGGGATTGTTCAAGAAAGTTACGGGGCTGACGGTGAAAGATTTTGAACTCCTCGTCAGCCTCGGCGTCTTTAACAGCGCGCTGATGAACGATGCGGTGTACAAGTTCAAGCGCTATGAAGATCCAAGCCTGGTTTATACGGGTATTAACCGTCACGAAGGGGAAGATATTGGGCTGTACGATACCGTTTTGCGCCGCTCCGATGACTGGCTAAATCAATCTTTAGCCTAGGAAAAGGTGGCAATAGAGGCCTCTGTGGGCAGTGGTAGCCGAAAGAGATGACAGGCGTTGAGAGTTGTCTGCCGTTCTAGTTCCGCAAGGTCACATTGTCGCAGGCGGGCTACGGCTTCGGCCACAAAGCGCAAATAGCTGGGTTCGTTCCGCTTTTCACCCCGCTTGGGCACAGGGGCCAAAAAAGGACAATCGGTTTCAATGAGCAGGCGATCGCTGGGAACTATCTGCGCTGAGGCGTGAATTTGTTTAGCGTTCTTAAAGGTGACCGTGCCGCTAAAGCTAATAAAAAGACCCAGATTGAGAAACCATTCAGTTTCTTCGGGAGTTCCGCCCCAACAGTGCATGACCCCTCGAACCGGACCGCGATCGCGCACAAATTGCTGCAACAGATCCCGGGCCGCCGCCGCTGCTTCGCGACAGTGGATGATCACGGGTAAGTCCAATGCCTGGGCGACCTCCAACTGTGCCCAAAAGGCGGCCTCCTGTTGCTCGCGGTTCGTGGCTTTGTAAAAGTCTAGGCCGGTTTCGCCAATGGCCACCACCTTGGGTTCATTGCTGGCAAGGCTGGCAATTTTCTCCTTGAGTTCTGGCTGCCACTGCTGGGTATCCAAGGGATGGAGACCCACGGCCATAAACACTTCTGGAAACTGGGCACTCAGGCGCTGAATGGCTGGAAATTCCTGCGGTTCGACACAAGCATGCACCAAACGCACCACCCCCGCCGATCGCCAGCGCTCAGCTACTGCTTCCAGATCGGCCGCGTACTCTGGAAAATTCAGATGGACGTGGGTATCCACCAACATGGGGATTAGGCGGCAGGTTGCAGTGTTTTGTTGAGAATCCGTGTCAAGCGCGCCTTGCGACGGGCACCGGTATTGCGATGGAGAACGCCGCGCTTAACGGCTTTGTCAATTTTGCTAAAGGCTAAGTTCAGGCGTTGGTGGACTTCCGCCAGTTTTTCTGGGGTGGGGTCGGCGCTGTACTGACTAATGGCATTCAAGTAATTTTTAATCAAGGTACGCACTGCCGAGCGATAGGCCTTGTTGCGCAGACGGTTCCGCTCAGCAATTTGGGCACGTTTAGCGGCAGATTTAATGTTAGCCACAGCTCACCTGATGATCAATCACACGTTAAGAACAAATAACCATTATAACCGTTGACTGAGCGATCGCAAGATCTTGGCCGCTAGCATGGCGGCCCCAAAGCCATTGTCAATATTGACAACACCAATGCCGGGGGCACAGGAATTGAGCATTGTGAGCAGCGCCGCCAAACCAGCAAAGTTCGCGCCATAGCCAATACTGGTGGGCACCGCAATCACGGGCACTGAGACTAGCCCCGCCACCACACTGGGCAGTGCCCCCTCCATACCGGCAACAACAATTAGCACCGCCATCTGCTCAAGGCGATCGCGCACACTCAAGAGGCGATGAAGTCCCGCCACCCCCACATCCCAAAACCGCTCAACGCTAAACCCTGAGAGCTGCAACGTCACTGCCGCCTCTTCGGCCACGGGCAGATCCGCTGTACCGGCACAGACCAAACCCACCTGAAGCGGAAACTGCGGCGGCAAAATGGGGGCTGTACTGCAAATCTGTGCCTTTTCAAAATAGTGCAGTCCCCCAAGGCGCGATCGCACCGCCTCAAAAACCTCTGGGGAAATACGCGTGGCCATCACACAGGGATAGTGGGGACGCATCCGCTCCAGAATTTCAGCAATTTGCTGGGGGGTTTTCCCAGGCCCCCAAATGACCTCTGGAAAGCCCGTGCGCTGCTGCCGCTGGTGATCAAGGCGCGCGAAATCGCCAACGGGTTCGTAGGCAAGGTGTTGCAATTGGCGATAGGCCGTCTCTACAGTCAGTTCTCCTTGGGCAACTGCCGTCAAAATTTGCCGCAGTGAATCGGGCATTTAGCCTCCAATCCCCAGCCGACCAGCCAGCCCCGGTGCCATTGGAATGAGGGTAGCTGCCATCAAGAACAACAACAGCAGCCCCAAACCGGCACGGGTATCGTCCGGTTCTGTTATTTCATCGAGACTGGGCTGATCCACATCCCGCTGCAATAGCAGGATCACCAACGCCCAATACAGGGCCAAGGGGTTGACAATTGCCACCAAGCCCAAGACCACAAGGGTAATAATCGTCAGTCGTTTGGCGGTTTTCGTACCGTAAATAGCTTGAATAATCCGCCCGCCATCCAGTTGCCCTGCAGGCATCAAGTTCAAAGCAGTCATGATCAGCCCCAGCCAGCCCAGAATCACCAAGGGATGCACCATCACCACTTCGCTGTGCAATTGCTGCCCCAAAAAGAGCTTGGCGATCGTCCCCACTAAAATCGATCCTTGGAAAAAGAGGGTCGGCACCTCTAAACCCTGACCTGTGGGCGAGAGGACAAAGCCAATGCTCAACAGCAGCAGCGAAACACTACCGGCGGCGATCGCCCCCGCGGCCCCGATATCAAACAGTTGACTGCGATTGGCCAGGAAGGATTCAAGGCGGGTCATCGCACCAAAAGTCCCCAACTGCCACGCCGGCAAAAAGATCGGCGGCCCCAAGCGTGCCCGATAGCGTTTGGCCATTAACCAGTGGCCCACCTCCCGCACAGCCGCAATGCCAAAGAGGCCGAGGGCAAAGGGGAGCGATCGCTGAAAGAGGCCGGCAGTAGGATTCCCCAGTAGGCTAAAGCCCTGCAAAATGGCACTGGTCTCGAGACAGGTGCCCAGGGTGGCCACCGCCAACAGCACCGCCGCTAGCTTTTGGAGCTTGCCGGAGCGGATCGGCTCAGTGGTCATCGGCAAGATGACCACCATGGGCTTGCCCTCACTATTGGGCACCATAAAGAGGCGATAGCGATCGGGCAAGGCGGCCTGTAGTCGTTCGGTGAGTTGCTGATGCACCGCTTTAGCCTCACCCCGCAGATTCCCTGGACAGATCACGCCTCCCTTGTAGGGAATGTAATCGGTGGCAAAGTAGGTATCAACACTAAAGATGCTTTGAATGGCTTGCAAATCCTCAGGGGGAAGGCTAGGTTTCTCGGTAGGCGGCGCGGCGGTTGTCTGTTCTGTGGTGGCTTGCTCCAGTTCAGAACGCCCAGAAGCAGCCAAGGGGAGTTCTGCGGTGACTGCCAGCGATCGCAACCACCGCCCCAGGGCAATATAGGCCACAATCGAAAACACCAGCCCAAAGAGGACGGCAGCAAAGTTAATCACAATCCCAAAGCTGAGGCTGCCGAAAACCACCAGCCAAGGGAGCATCAGGACAAGGGTTTGCAGCCATGCCACTATCCCCACCTTGCCATAGGGCAGGTTGCGGTAGAGTCCCCAGGCCAATAGGGCGATCGCTCCCGCCAATAAGCCTACCGTAACTATCATGGATTACCTCCCATATCTGTAAAGGTTAGCGCGTGGCCATCGCTGTCAGTTGGGTTAGCACTTGACTGGCCCGCTCCGTAAATTGCTGCATACCATTGGCATCAAAGGCCCGCTGGGACATCAAGGCCAAATCGTAGATATACTGACACAGCTTTTCGACCAATGTACCCGTTTCTGAGGTGCCGCTGGTTTGAATAATCGTTCCTTGGTTAAGGCTGAGGAGATTTTGCACCAAGGGATGGGCGGTGTTGACAACTAAGATATGCTCCTCCGGCAACTGCGCATTAGCTTGCTGCTGCATCATTGCCATCATCTCCTGCATCCGCCGACTGGCTTCAGGGAGTAGGATCATCGCCGGCGGGGCATCGGCCTTGAGGGCCTCGGTGCGGATTGTCAGCTTTGGCTTTTTCAGCACGGATTCAAAGAGGGCTTTAATCTGCTCACTGCGGGTTTTGTTGGTGGTGGGGTCAATGAGTTCGCTCTCTTTGCTCTTATCAATCAGGGTTTCATCCAGCTCCGCATCCACCCGCAGAAACTTGACATTGCTGTAGTTCTGCTCCAGCCACGGTACAAAGTGAGTATCAATAAAAGTGTCCATAAAGAGAACTTCAATCCCTTGGCTCTTGAGCAGTTGCACATAGGTGGCTTGGTTCACCTCATCGGTGCAGTAATAGACGCGATTGCCTTGGCGCTCCTTGTTGCGCTCTAGGTATTGTTTGAGGGTGGTATAGGTTTTGCCATCCACTTGAATGCCCCCCTCAGCTGCCCAAACGTCGTCGCTGTCTTTGGAGGTCAATTCGGCAGTGGTGCGGTAGATGAGAATGTCTTCCACCTGCTTTTTGAACTTCTCATCGTTGATGGAGCCAAATTTAACAAAGGTGCCAAGGTCTTGCCATAGGTGCACGTAGGCAGCGGGGTCTTCGCGATATAGCTCCTTCAGGCGATCGCCCACCTTCTTGGCAATGTAGTCAGCAATTTTACGAACAGTGCGATCGTTTTGCAGGAAACTGCGGGACACATTTAGGGGAATATCGCTACTGTCAATCACCCCCCGCAGAGGCAGCAAAAAGCGGGGAATGATCTCTTCGCAGTTGTCACTGACAAAGACCTGATTGCAGTAGAGCTTAATTTGCCCCTTGGTGACATCAATATCGGGGCGCAGCTTGGGGAAGTAGAGAATCCCATTCACCACAAAGGGGTAGTCGGTATTGAGGTGAACCCATAGCAGGGGGTCTTCTTGGAAGGGATAGAGATAGCGATAGAACTCCAGATAGTCCTCTTTGCTGAGGCTATTGGGGGCACTCTTCCACGGCGCAATTTGTTTATTGATTTGCTCCCCTTCAAGTTGAATGGGAACGGGTAAAAAGTCACAGTACTTGCGAACCAACTCACGAATACGGGCTGGCTCTAGATACTCCAATTCACTGTCTTGAAGCGTCAGGGTGACTGTGGTGCCCACAGTGGTGCGCTGGCCATCGGAAAGGGTAAATTCCGTGGAACCATCACAGGTCCAATGGACAGGAACGGCGCCTTCACGGTAGGAAAGGGTATCAATTTCCACACGCTCAGCCACCATAAAGGCGGAGTAAAACCCCAATCCAAAGTGGCCGATGATGGCGTTTTCCCCTTCCCCTTTGTACTTTTGCACGAATTCCTCGGCACTGGAAAAGGCCACTTGGGTAATGTATTTTTTGACTTCCTCAGCGGTCATGCCGATGCCATTGTCGGCGATCGCTAACTTTTTGTTTTCTTTATCAATCGTGATCGTCACTTCGGGGTGATCCACATCGCCGCTATATTCCCCAGAGCGTGCCACCATCCGCAGTTTTTGAATGGCATCGACGGCGTTAGAGACCAGTTCCCGCAGGAAAATCTCATGATCGGAGTAGAGCCACTTTTTAATGATTGGAAAAATGTTCTCAGTGTGGATTGAAATGGTTCCCTGTTCCAACATGATCCTTCCCGTGAGTGTATTCTTGGTCAGACAACCTCTAGTGTATCGGTAGGGGTTGCCCTTCCTGTTGGCGGAAAACCGATCCCTCCAATGCTTCCCAAAGACTGACAATGACGTGATTAGCCACTAGAAATCCCTCTGGCTGTGTTAAGTGCAGGCGATCGCCCGCCAAAGAAAGCAACTCTGGAGACATTTTTACCGCTGCTGCCTGTAGGGCCTCAACCCAGGACGCAGGAAATTCAGCCGCCAAAGCCCTCAAAGACAGGCCATCGCTGAGGCGCAAGCCCAACATCAGGGTTTCCAACCAGCGATCCCACAGGGAATCTGGACTCCCTTGATTGAGACTCTCTGGTAAGCTTTGTAGCCATTGATAGTATTCACGGCGGGTACGCGGGCGGCTGAGACGGCGATGTTGGAGATAACTGGTGGCGCCCATGCCAAAGCCATAGTAGGATTGATTGCGCCAATAGACTTGATTGTGACGACAGGCAAACCCCGGTTGGGCATAGTTAGAAATTTCGTAGTGATCGTAGCCCGCTGCTGTTAACATCTCGTGAGCAAGGTGATAGGCGGCGGCAGTCTGATCGTGGCTGGGTAGGGGGGCTGCTTCGGGTTGATAGCGTTTGCTGAAGACGGTTTTTGGCTCAATGATGAGGTCATAGATAGACAGATGCGTTGGCTTGAAGGCGATCGCTTGCGCTAGGGAGGATTGCCAGTCCGCTAAGGATTGTTGCGGCAGGCCCGAAATTAGATCCATGCTCCAGTTTGCTACCCCCGCCCTATGAATCATCTCAACTGCACGCTCAACATCGGCCCCATCGTGACTGCGGCCACACAGCCGCAATAGCTCACTGTCAAAGGCCTGTACGCCCAAGCTGACACGATTGACCCCTGCCCTGAGATAGCCCTGCAATTGTTCTAAGTGAAATGTCCCCGGATCCATTTCCATGGAAATTTCCGCTCCTGGGGCAATGCCCATCTGGCGATCGAGGGCTTCCAGCAGTTGGCCAAAGTATTGAGGCGGGACTAGAGAAGGCGTTCCACCACCAAAAAAGATAGTTTGCAGCGGTAGCCCCTCAGTGGGGGTGTGGGCAATTTCTTGACACAGCGCCGCCACATACTCTTGAATCAGTGAGTCCGCCAGCGTCGGAGAATCTCCCACCACCGTAATTGGAAAGTCACAGTAGAAGCAGCGGCGCCGACAAAAGGGCAAATGGAGGTATGCAGCTGTAGTCATAGGCGTCTTCACTGGTTTTTGCCCCTATTGCGGAAAGAGTCGTTTCAGGGCCTCCTCTAGGGTGGGTGCCATCACAATCCGCTGATTATCCATCACGATGACCCGTGCCAAGGTGGGCAGTCGATTTTGATCGGCTTCGAGGTAAAGGGGTTCAACATACAGGAGCGATCGCTGGATGGGGATAATGAGGAGATTGCCCTGCACCGATCTTGACCCTTGGCGATTCCAGAGGGAAATTTGCTGCGAAATGACGGGGTCCTGATTGATCCGCGCCTCCATTTGTTCAGGACCAAAGACCAGTTCTTGCTTGGGAAAGACGTAGAGCAGAAGCTTGCCATAGTTCTGGCCATCGGAACGAGCCGCTAGCCAACCAATGAGGTTGGGACGATTCACGGGCGTAAAGGGGACCAGGAGAATAAACTCCTCCGTGTAGCCAATGGGCAGCTTGGTAATGAGATAGTAGGGGGCAACCGCTTGGGGTTTTTCGCGGTAGATCTCCTTGGGAATCTGCCAGAGGTCCTCGCGGTTGTAAAACACCACGGGATCGGTCATGTGGTATTTCAGGAGCTGCTCGGACTGCACTTGCAGCAGATCAATGGGATAGCGAATGTGGCGATAGAGCTGGTGGGGCATCGTACTCAAAGGATGAAAAAGAGTTGGGAAGATCCGCTGCCACGTGCGAATCATGACATCCTCAGGTTCCACCACATAAAAGGTGACATCGCCGTTATAGGCGTCCACCACCACTTTCACAGAGTTGCGAATGTAGTTAAACGAGTGCTCCCCCGGATCGCTGTAGGGATAGTAGCGACTGACGGTATAGGCATCAATCATCCAGTAGAGATAGCTGACCCCCGCCGTGCTCGAGCTAGTAGCAATCTCCTGTTCAGAGCGTGGATCAGCCACAACAAGGTAGGGCTCACTGTCAAAGCGCAGGAAGGGGGCGATCGCCCGCACGCGATCCTGAATCAATCGCCGAAAGAGAACCCGTGAGTCTGGCCGCAAGTTGGGGGTCAACAGGAGTTGCCAATCTCGAAAATAGACACTGTAGACCAAGCGTCGCCACCAACTGGCAATGGGCACACCCCCCGTGCCGTCATAGTGGTTATAAACATTTTCAGCCCCCCGCGGAAAGTCCAGTTCCGGGACCTTAGAGGGGACAAAGATATAGGTATTGGTGAGTTCACCGTAATAGATCCGTGGGTAGAAAAAGGGAATACTCTCCCGAATCTGTGGGGGATTGACCAGTAGCTCACCCGTATCGCCAATATCGCGAACAAAGTACTTGGGCAGACCATTGGCTTCCGCCGTATTTACCGGACTGATCGTGAAGCCATAGCCGTGGGTAAACACGAGGTGCTCATTAATCCAACTGCGGGCAAACTGCTGAACCGCACTGTAGTCCACTTCACGAGCAGCAATGAGGACTTGGCGAATTTCTGATTGGTCTTGATCGGGAGCCAGTTTCAGATAGTAGCGATCCAGAAAAGCCGCTGGAAACCGATAGTAGGAGCGCAGTTGTTGCAGTTGGCGGTTGGTTTCGAGAAGGGGGCGGGTATCCCAAAGGCGAATATTGCGGGTGGTGGCCGCATTGGCAGCAATGATTTCGGCATTCAGGTTATTTTCCGGCTGGAAAGGTTCCACCCGCATTTTTTCAAGGTTAAAACCTTCGCAGGTGTGGGTAAGGGTGCGTTGAATGTAGGGGAGTTCCCGTTGCAGTTGGTTGGGTTGAACAATGGCTGCTTCAATGGCTGTGGGTAGGAGCCAATCTACAATCAGGATGACCACCAGATAGCCCAAGGTAAAGCCAAAGAGGCCAGGGGCAATGGGGCCCAACCGCCGCTGCCCTTCTCCGCCCCGTCGAATCGCTGACCAAGCCAACAAACAGGCAACGGCAAAGGCTGAGGCCGAGAGCCAACCATAAAGGGGTAAGCGTACGGTGACATCGGTATAGCCTGCGCCAAAGGCTGCCCCCTTGGTCGAATAGAGAAGTTTATAGCGCTCTAGCCAGAAGCTAAGGGCCACTGTGGCAAAGACAAAGGCACTTAAGCCCTGTAAATGCCGCCGTTGCGATCGCACGAAGCCGAGGAATTTGCCATGACTGAGACTTTCATTGGCAAGGAGATAGCCCAAGGCCGTTCCCCCTAAGCCGACAACACTGAGGTTCACCAACCATAGGCGCAACAGTTCCCACAGGGGGATTTGAAACAGGTAAAAGCTAATGGAATGGTGAAAGAGCGGCTCAGTATGGGGATCACTGGCGGCAAACAGTCCCTTGAGGACAACTGGCCAACTGAGGCTGGCGATCGCCCCCATCGCGAGGCTCAAGAGAATGCCCAATCCCTGAAAGAGACCTACAGGCAACCACAGCCCCAGTATCAAGGCCACCAAACTCAGCCCTAGTAGCCAAGGATTCTGCACCATTTGCAGCGATAGCTCCGCCACCCGCCAAACACTCAATTGCGGCAGCAAAGGGCTGTTAAATGTCATTTCTGAGCGCTGTTGCCACAGTTGCAGCGCGATCGCCCCAATGTGGTAAGTTGCAACAATGAGCAGCCAAGTTAAACCGCCAGCACACAACAAAAGCCGCCATAGCCCCAGCCCCCGATAGGTACTCTGTGCCCTCAGGACTGGATCAAGGGTCACCGTACGTTGCCGCAGCAGCCAGCGTTGCTGCCAGCCATAGAAAAGCTGCGATACCCCCGCAACCGCCAGAAACAGTAGGGCTTGAACACTCCAGCGCTGCCAAACCACCGCCAAATAGCCCAGTTGATGAAACCAAAGGCTCTCGGCAATCAGGCGGCACAGCCCCACCCCAAGGGCGATCGCCAGCACCAATGCACAGAGCCAGCGCAACCAACGGGGCATGAGCTGTACAACGGCGAGCGACGGCATCAACCTCGAAAACTCGAAAAATCGTTAAAAGTAGGGTACAGTGCAGCTAGATACGTTCCTAAGGCCAGTTTAGCGATTTCACTAAGCGATTTCACTATGTTCTTGCGCTCAGGACTTGTTGCCCTTTTGAGTTTGATCCTGTTTCTTAGCCCAGCAGCCCCCAGTTGGGCCCTCGGGGGTGAATTGCCGCCCCTGAATGCCCCCGCACCCGACTTTTCTCTTCCCAGCAGTGTCAACGGTCAGCTCATTTCCCTCAAGGATTATCGCGGTAAGTGGGTGGTGCTGTACTTTTACCCCAAGGACTTTACCGCTGGCTGTACTCTTGAGGCCCAACGCTTTCAACGAGATATTGAGCAATTTCATGTCCACAATGCCGAAGTCATTGGCGTCAGTGCCGACTCCGTGGACTCCCACGCAGATTTCTGTGACAGTGAAGGCTTGACCTTTCCCCTCCTATCTGACCCCGATGGCCAAGTCAGCAAAGCCTATGGTTCGTGGTTGGGGTCTGTCTCGCTGCGCCACAGTTTCATCATTGATCCTGAGGGCATCCTGCGGGAGCGCTATGTGAAAGTGAACCCCGCTATTCACAGTCAGGAGGTACTGGCTCGCCTCGAGGAACTGCAGCAGCAAGTATAACTCTATTGCTGCGGTGAGGGTTCAGGGGTCGCTGGAGATTCCTTTGGCACCTGCTGGGCCGCCCGCTGAATGGCATCTTTATACTTGGCAGGAGCTAATTCCACCGCTTTAGCATAGAGGGAAGCCGCCTCGGTCTTTTTCCCCTGTTCCGTCAGTGCCATCGCTTGGGCAAGCACTGGGCGAAAATCGTTGGGATTTTCTTTGCCAAGATTTTGGAAAAGGGTTAGCGCCTCATCATAGCGTTTTTGAGTCATATAGACATCGCCAAGCAGGAGTTGTACAGCCGTGACATCCACGCTCCCCGGTTGGACTTTATTGGCTTGCTCTGCTCCTTGGAGGGTCTCTTCAATCAGACCAATGGCAGCTTGAGGACGATTTTCCTTGAGGTAGAGATCCACCAGTGCCCGCAGGGCATTGAGGTTCCCCGGCGATTTAGCCAAAACCCCTTGAAACGTTTGGGCAGCCCCCTCGCGATCGCCCGTTTGTTGTTGCGCTTGCCCTAGGAGAATGGCATAGTCTGTTTGTTCGGGTCGCTGAGCCGCCAACCGCCGCAGGGGGTCAATGACGCTGGCAATCTCTCCTTTGCCCAGTTGAATCAGTTGCAACCGCGCCAGCACTAAGCCTTCTAATGCTGTGGCATTGTTAGGTTCCCGCTCCAGCACCAATTGATAGCCCTTTTCTTGGGCTTGCAGCTCTGCAACTTTGTCCCCAGCGGCAGGACTAGCCATCGGGCTTGGGGTAGCTTGGGGTGGCGTAAAGGCACTAGTGAGCAGAGGCATCACAGAAATGGCAATGAAGGGAATCATCCCCAATAGCAACACGAACAGGGTGATCCATTTCTTGCGCATTTTGCCTCCTAACCAACGTTTCCCTTGCCAGTATGATTCTAGCCTAGGGGGCATGGTCATCACTGCCAATTTTCATTTGGCTTCCCCTTGCTAAAATTTGAAAAATTCCTCGGAGAGCTGCCATGAGTGAACTAACGCCAGAAACCATCAATTGTGCAGAGGCCTGTGTCAATGGCTGTGTCTTGGGCGATCGCTGTCCTAACCGCGAGTACATTGCTGCTGCCAGCAAGTTTATGCATGAGACCCCCCTCGATCAGATTTTGCAAATTGCAGCAGATAGCTACCCAAAACGCCTCTTGGCCTCAATTGAGCGCGATCGCCAGCGAGCAGCAAGCCCACCCCAAGAATAACTCCAGCTGTTGATGTCTCGTCTGCGTGCATTGCAGGGGTACTTGCTCCTGCGGCTTTTACTTGCGCCACTCATGCTGTGGACAATTGTCACCGTCGTCTTTTTGCTGCTGCGAGCCACGCCAGGAGATCCCGTGGATGCGATTTTAGGCCCCCGTGCTCCGGCCGCTGTAAAGGAGACCTTGCGGCAACAATTGGGCTTGGCGCAACCCCTATGGCAGCAATACTTGAATTATTTAGGGCAACTTCTGCAATTTGATCTGGGAACCTCCCTCACCAGTCAAGGGGAAGCAGTCACTAGTATCATTGCCAAGCATTTTCCGGCCACAGCAGAATTGAGCCTCGTCAGTCTGGCGATCGCCTTTGGCTTAGGAGTGCTCATTGGCAGTCTCGCTGCGGTTAAATCCGGAACTGCTTGGGATATGGCTGGCCGTCTCTTTGGCATCATTACCTATGCCTTGCCCCTCTTTTGGTTCGGGATGCTCCTGCAACTGCTCTTTGCGGTGAAGCTGCGTTGGCTTCCCTTGGGCAGCCGCTACCCCATCACCGCAACACCCCCCCAAGGCCCCACTGGGCTGTACATGCTTGATGCGCTCCTGAATGGCAATCTTCAGCAACTGGGAACTGCGTTGACCTACTTGCTTCTACCTGCGGTCACGCTGGCGATCGTCCTCAGTGGCATCTTTGAGCGCATTGTGCGGGTGAATCTCAAGCAAACGTTAGTGGCAGATTATGTAGAAGCCGCCCGGGCCCGTGGTATTCCTGAACATCGAATCCTCATTCACCATGCCCTCAAGAACGCCCTAATTCCCGTGATCACGGTTTTGGGCTTCACCCTTGCCAGCCTCTTGGGGGGAGCAGTGTTAACAGAGGTAACCTTTTCTTGGCCGGGACTGGGGCAGCGACTCTACGAAGCCATTACTCTGCGGGATTATCCGACGGTGCAAGGAATTGTGGTTTTCTTTGCCGTGATTGTGGTCGCTGCCAGCATTCTCATTGATGTGGTCAATGCTTGGATTGACCCCCGCATCCACTACTAACTTTTTGGCACCTACCGATACAATAAAGAGCGAAACAACGTAACAAATCTTAAAGCTAGGAGGTTATGCACCATGGCTCTAGCCGTTGGTACACCCGCCCCCCCCTTTACTGCCAAAGACACCCATGGCAACACGGTCTCCCTCAGTGACTTTGCAGGTAAAACCGTGGTGCTGTACTTTTACCCCAAGGATGATACCCCCGGCTGCACTAAGGAGGCCTGTAGCTTTCGCGACAACTATGCCGCCTATCAGGACAAAAATATCGTCGTTTTGGGCGTGAGTGCAGATGACGAAACCTCACACCAAAAGTTCACTGAGAAATTTAACCTTCCCTTCCCCCTGCTGGCGGATGTTGATAGGTCAATTATCAAAGCCTACGACGTGGATGGGGGCGGCTACGCCAAGCGAGTTACCTATGTGATTGACGGCAATGGCATCATTTCCCATGTCTATACCAGCGTGAAAACCGAGACCCACGCCACCGACATTTTGGCGGATCTTGGCTTGTAGGCCACTCCAATAAAGGCATCATTAATAAACATTAATAAAGTAATAGTGAGGCGGCTAGAGCAGCTCTGGCTGCCTTTTTGTTAATTAATTGAACGGAGAGAGAGGGATTCGAACCCTCGGTGGCATCACTGCCACACTCGATTTCAAGTCGAGCGCATTCGACCACTCTGCCATCTCTCCCAGCATTCTTTATTTTAGCCTTAGTTCGAATGCCAAGGGCCAAGGAGTAGACGGCAACAGGTGAAGGATTAGCTGTTCTTCAGGCAGAAAGCCCAGAGATCGAACCCATCTCTAAGTCAGTAGTCTGAGTTTGGAAGTTGCCAAACGCTTGGTTGGCCTTGGCTACATCATTCACCACAATCCCCAGAATCTTTTGCCGTAAACCCAGATCGCAGGCTTTCAGCACTTCGGCCAAGGCCTCCTGTCGTGTTTGCCTTAGGCGCACCACCAACAGAGCCCGCTCTAGTGCTGTCAGCACTCGATATGTATCCGCAGCAGCGAGGATCGCAGGGATATCAACAATCACGAAGTCAAAAGTTTCTTTAGTGCTGTCTAGGAAATCAAACCAACGATAAGAACTAAACAGTGCCATGGGTTCCTGCTGCGCCTGACCTGCGGTCAATACCCAGAGTCCTTCAGTAGAATTGGCCAAAAGACTAGACCAGTGGGGCAGAGGCATTGTTCCCTGCAACAGTTCCCCTAAACCAGTGACGTTGGGAATGCCAAGAGCTTGATGGAGGCTTGGCTGGTGCAAATTGGCATCCACCAGCAAGACCCGCTTTCCCGTCGCCGCTGCCGCCAAAGCAAGATAAAGGGCAACGGTGGTTTGTCTTTCTTGACCACTGATGCCCATAATTGCTAAGGAGTGGGGTAACCCCAACGCTTCTAACTGCGTCAACAGGAAGTAAAAACTTTCCTTAAAAGCAGGACTTACCCCCGGCAAACGGTGCTGCAACCCCCACAACGTCAACGGTGTCTCTAAACGACTAAAAGCCAGTTGATCAAAGGTCTTGGTCACAGGAATCTGACCCAAAATAGGTAAGGGGGTCTGTTGGCGAATCCGCTCCACCTCTAGACAGCGATCATCCAACCAATCCACGATCAAGGCAACCAGCACCCCAGAGACTCCCCCAAGCGCCAAAGCGATCAACAATGCTGTTGACAAACGCATGGTCAACTCATACCGCTTCAGATCCCCAATATCGGAAAGAAGCTTCCATGTAAAGTCGCGCTGGGCAATTTGGAGTTGCAGGTTTTGCCGTGTCTGCAATAGCAGTGTTAGGGATTCTAGTGTGGCTGCAAAACGTTGCTCAATTTTGCGGTAAGGGTTTGCAAGCCTTATCAGTCGGGATATTTCTGCTTCAGTTGCTTGAATTTGATTACTCAATTCCGTATCTGCTCTTTTGAGAGCTTCAAGCTCAACTTTTGCCTCTAGGTATTTCTCAATCAGGGAGTCAGAGACTGCACTTTCGTAACCAATTAAGGCTTCAGGGCGAGGAACTTGGTTCCGGTATCGAATCGTTATTTGTCGACCTTGGCGCTTAGCCTGAGCCAGTAGTTGCCGCTTTTGTTCTTCTAGGGCTTGGACTGTGGGCGATCTGTCCGTTAACTTGCTCCGCTGTTCCACCAACTGTATTTCCGTTTCGGTGAGTCCCTCCAGTAATTTTTCATAATTTTTCGAAGCAGCTAAGTTAGAAGCAGCTAATGCCTCATCAGGAGAGAGCTTTAACTGCGCCTTTAGGGAGTTAAATGCTTCCTGTGTAGATTCCAGTTTTACTCTATTTCGTTTTTTAGATTCCAACTCAGTTAGAAGGTTAGCATAGAGCTGAAGATCACTGATCTCAGAGACTGGAGTTTTAGAAGTCGCAGAAGGTATAGAATCAGGACGTAAAACTCGATTTTGATACCGGAACTCATTGAGTTGACTGTCAAGATCATCAATTTGACTAAGGGCCTTTTGAATTTCTTGGTTAACGTAGCGAAGATTATCTGATATTTGCTCTTGTTTTTGTGTCTCATTAAACTTTTTTAATTCCTCAGCAATGATTTTTAAGGCAGATTCTACCTTTGTTTTATCTTTGGCAATAAAAGTAATATTTACTATTTTTGAGCTACCTTTGCTAAGCAATTTTCGTTCTTCTTGATTCTTACTAATTTTTATGGACTTAAGAAACCTTTTATAGGAATATTTCTCTCGATCTAAATCGGGATTATCTTGAAGAAACTTTTCATAAATGGGTTGGAGGATGGTATCACTACTGAGTATCTGAACTAGTGTTTCTACATCCCCCTCCGTTGATTCTGATTCTAGAGGTAGAGGCAGAGGTGCAAGATTACGGATTAAATCTAACCTTGCCGCTGGTCGAGTACCTAAGGGTTTGATGGGTTCAACTTGCAGCAAAATGGAGTATTGATAGTTCCTCACAAAGAGGTAATAGTACCCCAAGTAGCTAATTGCAACAAATGCACCAACTAATGCAGCAACCGCTGAACGCCGCTTCAAACCTCGCAATAGTTCGTCAATGGTGACTTTGTCAATGGGTCGCGGCTGCCACAAACTCAGTTGTGAAGCTTCAGGGGAAAAGGACAGATGGTTATTTTCACTGGACATGGTGGACTCTCAAGAAATTTTAAAGACGATAGTAGTCACGATACCACTCCACAAACTGTTGTACACCAATCTCAACAGGGGTAACGGGTTCATAACCTGTATCTTCTTTGAGGGCGGTTACATCGGCATAGGTATCAGGCACATCTCCCGGCTGCAAGGGTAAAAAAGTTATGAGAGCCTTTTTGCCAAGGTACTGCTCCAAAAGCTCAATGTAGCGGAGAAGCTCAATGGGACGATGGGCGCCAATGTTGTACACTCGCCAGGGTGCTAAACTGGTGGCGGGATCTGGTGTTTCGCCACACCAAGCAGGGTTGGGGACTGCTGGCCGATCCAAGACGCGCAGAATACCTTCGACAATGTCATCAATGTAGGTAAAGTCACGGTGATGTTTCCCATAGTTAAAGACGGGTAGGGGTTCATTATTCAGGATGGCCCTAGTGAACTTAAACAGTGCCATGTCAGGGCGACCCCAAGGGCCATAGACGGTAAAAAAGCGCAGTCCCGTTGTCGGAATATTATAGAGGTGGCTGTAAGTGTGTGCCATGAGTTCGTTGGCCTTCTTGGTTGCTGCATACAGGCTCAGTGGATGATCAACGTTATCGTGAACAGAAAAAGGTAACTTTCTATTGGCGCCATAAACACTGGAACTACTGGCATAGACCAAATGCTCTACTTGGTGATGGCGGCAAGCTTCTAAAATGTGGAGAAAACCAACGATATTACTATCAATGTAGGCAAAAGGATTTTCTAAGGAATAACGCACGCCTGCCTGGGCTGCTAAGTGGATCACCCTTTGGGGAGAAAAATCTGCAAAGAGCTGGTTTACCCCTTGGCGGTCAACTAAATCAATTTTTCGGAAAATAAACTGACCTGGCTGGCTAGAAGCATTCAGGTGCTCTAAGCGAGATTTCTTAAGGTTGACGTCATAGTAGTTATTCAAATTATCCAATCCAATTACGCGATCGCCCCGCCGTAGGAGTGCTAGAGCCACCCCATGGCCAATAAATCCGGCCACACCGGTTACCAAAACATCCATCACTACCTCCTTGAAAACTTAAAGGCGTCCATCTGCATCTTCCTTGGACAACACCCACTTGACATCATACAGAGCACTTGGGGTTTTTAAGCAACGGCGAATTCCAGCAGCACCCAATTCACAAAATTGACGATGAGCAACTGCAATCACTGCACCATCCCAGTACTCTGGGTACAACTCCTCAATCAGTGAAATGCCATACTCCTTTTTAGCCAATTCAGGATCAGCCCATGGATCATAAACATCTACTTGAATACCATAGTCTCGCAACTCGGAAATCACATCCACAACACGTGTATTGCGAAGGTCAGGGCAATTTTCCTTAAACGTTAGACCCATGACGAGCACCCTTGCTTGTTGTGGATGAATTCCTTTTTGGATTAAAAGCTTAATAAACTGTTAGCTACATAAATGCCCATATAGTCGTTAATTCGTCGGCCGGCTAAAATCAATTCAGAGTGATAACCGTAGGCAGATGCCTGATAGGTTAAATAGTAAGGATCTACACCAACGCAGTGACCGCCTACCAATCCCGGACGGAAAGGTAGAAAATTCCACTTTGTTCCTGCGGCTGTTAGTACCTCTTGGGTGTCGATCCCTAAGCGATTAAAGAGAATAGAAAGCTCATTCATTAAAGCAATATTCACATCTCGCTGAATATTTTCGATGACCTTAGCAGCTTCTGCTACCCTAATTGAGCTGCATTTATAGGTTCCTGCGGGTATAATTGAAGCATAGACACAATCTACAATCTCTGCCACTTCAGGAGTTGATCCAGAGGTAATTTTAACAATCGTTGTCAAACGATGTTCTTTATCTCCTGGATTGATTCGTTCTGGACTATAACCTACAAAGAAATCTTGATTAAAAATAAGGCCAGAAGCTTGCTCAAGAATGGGTACACAAATTTCTTCAGTGACACCTGGATAGACGGTGGATTCATACACAACAATACTGTTGCGAGGGGGAACACTACCGAGATGTTGAGAAGCGGTTTTAAGAAACCCTAAGTCAGGCACTTTGTGATCATCCACAGGAGTTGGAACTGCGACCACAAAAAAGAACATTTTTTCAAGTCTTGAATATTGGTTGTGTAAGTTAAATATGAGGCACTTTTTAGCTCTTCAGAACTAATTTCACCTGTGTGATCATGTCCTTTGATAAGTTGTGATACTCGCAGTAAATTGAGATCATATCCTAATGTAGGATATTTTTTGCCGAACTCTACTGCTAAAGGAAGGCCCACATATCCAAGACCAATCACAGCAATTGAAAGTTTGTTATGTTCCATCTGAATCATTCCACTCTCCTAGCTCCTCTGTAAATAATTGAAGGTACTGGGCATTAATTTTTTTGACGTCAAAATCTTCAACAGCTTTTTGATAACTACGGTACCCCATTAAGGGAATCAACTCTGGTTGCTGAATAAATACTTCCATAGCTTTTGTTAAGGCACTGACATCACGCGGCGGAACCAAAAAACCACTATAGCTGTGAATAACGGTTTCACGACAACCCGGCACATCTGTGGTGATAATTGGTCGACCAATAGCCATGGCCTCCTGAATACTTCGAGGAATACCCTCTCGGTAATAAGAAGGAAGGACAAAAATACTGGTTTTGCCGAAATAGCTTTTACAATCCACAAAGCCAAACCATTGAATAATCCCAGCATCAATGAACTTCTGAAGATCTTCTTTAACTAGAGATCCAGGATTGGTATCAAAATCTCCCAATAGCCAAAATTCAACTTTTGGATAGTTTGCTTTTAGTCGGGATGCTGCTTGCACAAACTCCAAAATACCTTTCTCTCGGAGGAGACGTGCAGCTAGAGTAAAGACTAAAGGAGATGTAGGAGCAGGAGAAAACTGCCACTCATTGAAGTTAACACCAGTACCTTTAATCAAAGCTACTTTATCGCCTGGCAGTTGGCATAGCTTCTTAATTTCAGCACAGTCATCTGAGTTTTGGAAAATTACTTTTGTTGCTGATGGCAGAGTGATTTTATAAAGTAAAGCTAGTATATTTCCTATACATTTATCTCTCATTGATTTATCATTCATACAAAAGAAATATCCTAAGCCTGTAAACAGTGCAAATCTTTTTTCAATTCCTAGGAGCTTGGCAGCAGTTAATCCCCAAACAATTGGCTTAGCAGTAAATGCAAGAATACAGGATGGATTAATTTTTTAATGAGACTCATTAAAGATACTAAAGTGTGAATATCATGAAATGGATTAGCACTATTCCGCTCAAGGTAGAACTCGTCAAAAGATGCCCCTAATTCTAGGATTGCTCTTTTTTCCTTCTCTGAGGATGCAGGAACCATACAGTGAACACTATAACCAGATGTAATTAAGTCAATAATTAAATCCTTACGAAAGTTAACTAGCATAGAAGCTTTATTACCAATGATGGCAAGTCTATAGCTTTCTCTATTAGAAGTATTAAGTGTTGATTCAGACATAGAATACCCCATAATGGTGCTATACGAACGGATACATACGATAGGGCAGCCAAGCAAAAGCATGATCTGCAAAATTGAGCCAAACCCATAATACCGCAAAGCTATAAGCAATAATAAGTATTAGCCACTTGATAAATAGTTTCCAGCTCTTGTCTATAAATAGATAGGGGAACTGACCAAGAACATAGATCTGAATAGGAATAAAATAAAGGCTGAGACGATCAGCTGCGGTACTGGAGCCAGTTAAGAGCAGCAGTGGGGATAAAATAGCTAACCAAGACATTGATAAATAAACTCTACTTGATAGCCTAAAAAGATTTCTAGCAGTATAGCGCTCCAGTAAAAATATGAATCCTGGTAAGAAATTCATTAATAATCTGATAAGAGTACCGGAGGATTGCAGTTGTGCTTCAATATAAGAAGTTGAAAATGCCTGGTTTAAGCTTAAAATAAAGTTCGAAGCGACAGTAAATACAATAAATAAAAAAGATAGATTGATAATATTCAATACTTTTCTGTTTTCAATGGCAGTAATGATTTGTGCGGTCAAAGGGATTAAGAGAATAAATATAGCAGTCTTATGCAGTAAAGTAGCTAGAAATAGGTTCAGAAAAAATGCAGTCAATTTACCTTCAACTAAATCAACTAAGGCAATCATTTCAAAGCCAATGGCGCCGGATTGGCGTGTATATCCCATTGCAACGACAGTGGTCAGGTATGGAAATGCAACTAGTAAACCTGCGTAAGGGTTTTTAATTTGGCGACAGAAGTAAAATAGACCAGATGTAAATATCAAGGCAACCACTGAGTTAACAAAGTAGATGTCTTGGTTCAGAGTTCCTGCTAGTTTGTTTATTGAATGATAACCAAAGTCCTTCAAAATTGCTTCTATGCCAAACCAGGACTGAGATTGTGCTTCATCGAATATGCGTAAGTACGACCCCCAATCAGCACCAACTTCAAATCTTAGGCCAATGAATAAAACATACAAAAAAACAGAAAAAACCATACCATCTCGGTACTTGGAGAATCACTGGTATAGCTGTTAGGGCAAAAACAATGAGGTAGGGCAGCATGAGAGAGCCGTATCTTACTGTAGCTATCTATATTACTTCAAGTGAGCTTGAAACATTGCCGCTATCTACAGTTTAGCCATCCACTGTTTGTTCTGGCTCTAGGGAACTTGAGCTGCTAAACCTATTCCCACGGAATGCCCAGCCAGTCCTAAACGCTGCAGATCAAAGCACTTTAGGTGAGCAGCCACGCAGTTGCTAACTGGGATCGCATCCTGATCCGGTTCGCTATCAGTGTGTGGATAAGACTCGCCACTTCTCCTGCATCCGTGGCGATCGCGACAAAGCACCTCACCAGCCAAGGGTTCCCTGGTTTCCTTGGTACAATTCACGCCATGCCACACCATACAAACCTGAGGAACAAAAGCCCAATGATTAATGGAATAGGCTGTTGCCAATAATCAAGATTTGACCATCTCTAAGGTGGGCCCAGCGGCTCCACGAGAATGGTGCCAGCATCCCCTGCCCGTATAGCTACATCCGTCAGGGCACCCACCCGGACGGCCAAGGTTTGACTGCAGGGGGCACGACGCAGCGGGGTGACAGTTTGACCGACCGTAAGTCCTACGGCCGCAAGGCGGCGCTGCCAAGCGGCTGTCCCGCCAATAGCAGTGATCCGCGCCGGGGTACCCAGGGGAAGGTCAGAGAGCAAGACAGGGCAATTCATGGGCCTAAACGCCGTACCTCTTGAAGGGCTTCTTTTGCCGAGGGGTAGCGATCGCTAAAGTTAAATTTCACCATCTTATTGAGTACTGCCGCTAAACCTTCACTGACTCTGACACACCGTTGCCAATCCAGTTCACCCGTGCGCGCATCTCGCGGTAGATCACGGGGCTTAATGCCCGTTAACGCCTGAAGGATAATCATGCCGACAGCATAAATATCACTGCTGAGGGTGGGCTGACCAGAGAGTTGCTCAGGGGGAGCATAGCCCATCGTACCAATAACAACGGTACTCCCCTGGGCCTTCTCCACTTCTTGAGGTTGAATTTGCTTCACTGCCCCAAAGTCAATTAGGACCAGTTTGCGATCGCTGGCACGGCGAATAAGATTATCGGGCTTAATATCGCGGTGAATCACATAGTGACTGTGGACAAAATTCAAGACTTCTAAGATTTCCCGCAGGAGTTGGATAGCCTCGGCTTCCGTGTGTTTGCGTTTCAGTTCCTCACTCAGGGAGGCACCATCAATAAATTCCTGCACTAGATAGAATTCCCCATTTTCCTCCACATAGGCAAGCAAGAGGGGAATTTGATCGTGGCGTCCTAGCTTTTCAAGGATTTCTGCTTCGGTATGAAAGAGTCGCCGCGCCACCTGCATAAAGCGCTCGTCGGTGCGTCCCGGGCGCAGATGCTTGACGACACAGAGGGGGTTTCCCGGTCGCTGGGTATCCTGAGCCAAATAGGTGCAGCCAAAGCCCCCTGACCCCAAAACTTTTTGGATTTTGTAGCGACCACTGAGGAGGGAACGAGGTTTGCCAGTAATTTCTGTGGGTTCTCGCAGCGCTGCATTGAGGGCTGCCGTATCCTCGGCCATTAACGATCGCAACAGCGCCAAGGCTTTTTCTTGCTCCTGCACTTTTTTTTGGAAAGATCTTTGCTCCTGCTGCGCCTGATAGCTGACGTAGCCTACCATCCCCACACTGCTGAGCACAAGGGCGATCGCCGGCGGCACCACAGGAATCCAGCCACTCGCCATGACAAAAATGCCAAAGCCACCACTAAAGAGGACAATGAGCCCCCCCACGACTGCGCCTCCCAACCACAGGGGTTGCCGCAGCCACCAGCCAAGGACACTCCCCACCCCAGCCCACAGGAGAATCCAGCCTAGCACCAGCGGCAGCGGCCAATACCAAATGGGACCTTCCCCTTCAAGGGCAGCCCTCAGGAATTGACTCACCATTTGCCCATGAACCACCACCCCCGGCATTTGCTGCGTCACCGCATCACTACCGCTATAGGGGGTGAGGAAAGTATCCTTAATACTCGGCGCAGACACACCAATCAAAACCACGCGATCGCGAATGAGGTCTTCGCTCACCCGTCCACTCAGTACATCCGTTAGGGAAACCGTTGGCCCCACCGCGCCGCGTGAGCGGTACTTAAGGAGGGTTTGCATGCCGCGATCGTCCACCCCCACATAGCCACCGGCATCACTGGTAAGGAGGGGAAAATGCACATCATTCAGCGTCAAACCCCTGTCATCGAGTTTGATAGTTTGAGAGGGGTCTTGTTGTAGATAGCGCAGTGCCAACATCAGAGCAAAGGAAAAGGGCGTTGTACACCGCTGCGCCTTGGGATTGCTGATCACAAATAGGTTGCGGCGAATGACACCATCGCTATCGAGGGGAATATCCGCAAAACCCACACGGTCTGGCACCTGTGCTGGGGGAATACTTGGTGGCGGGGGCACCTCGGGTTGTTCCACTGTTTCGCCCGCTGATTTGCACACTGGAATAATGCGTGGGTTGATACGAATCATGTTTTGCAGCTCATCGTGGCCGGGGGGCTGGGGCAAATCACGGAAAATATCCAAGCCAATGGCACGTGGGCTGGCGGCATTGAGGCGGGCGAGAAGTTCTGCCACAGTGGCATCCGGCAATGGCCACGTTTTTTGGGCTTGAATGTCCTGCTCCGTCACCACCACCGTCAGGATGCGGGAATCAGGATCACGAGCGGGTTGCGATCGCACATAAAAGTCATACAAACTCAGTTCCGACGGCTGAAGCAGTCCCAGTTGGCGCACACCGATCACCACAGTAGCCGCCCCTAGAGTCGTGGCAAGAACTGGCATCGGCAGCCATTTTGGCCAAGGGTAGGACACGATTTCAACTCCTCGGGCAATTGTCCAGCGGCTCCCCAAGAGCAACGCTAGACCGATTTTAGCTTTATCGGCAGAAAGCCCAGCGCTGTATTGGTGAATGCTGCTCGAGCAACAGGGTATGGCTTTAAGAAGCGGCCAGTGCAAGCACATGCTCGCGCGGTGCTAGATGGGCGATCGCTCGCTCCCCAGCCCAATAATGTAACAAAACAATGTAACAATTTGTAACAAAAATCAGTAATCGCGCGGGGAAAACCCAACCCTTACAATAGGTTTCAGACGTGCTATTTTGCGTTACTGGCACGCCAAGCTCAGCTTTCTTGTGCGGGGATACATACCATATTGGGCATGATTCCTGATAAGTTCAGAAAAACGCCTCTTGGTGGCACGCCTATGGCCTCAATGCCTATGTCCGAACTGCCCTTTTCCCTTGATCAATTGCGAATCCTCAAGGCGATCGCCCTCGAAGGAAGTTTTAAGCGAGCCGCTGACAGCCTCTACGTCTCCCAACCCGCAGTGAGTTTACAGGTGCAAAACCTTGAGCGCCAACTGGATGTTCCCCTATTTGACCGGGGGGGGCGCCGCGCCCAACTCACCGAAGCTGGACAGCTCCTACTGGCCTACGGCGATCAAATTCTCTCCCTGTGCCATGAAGCCTGCCGTGCCATCGAAGACCTGCAAAAATTACAGGGGGGTACCCTGATCATTGGCGCAAGCCAAACCACGGGCACCTACCTGATGCCCCGCATGATTGGGCTATTTCGCAGCAAATATCCCGAAGTCGCTGTTCAGCTACATGTGCATTCCACCCGCCGCACCTGCTGGAGCTTGGTCAATGGTCAAATTGATCTAGCGATTATTGGCGGTGAAGTTCCCTCAGAACTGAGTGAGCAAATCACTGTTACCCCCTACGCGGAGGACGAACTGGCACTGATCTTACCTGTGGATCATCCCTTAGCTAGTGCCGAAACCCTCACCAAAGAAGACTTGTATAAGCTGAGCTTTATTGCTTTGGATGCCCAATCCACCATTCGCAAGGTGATTGATCAGGTCCTTCAGCGCGCCAACATTGACCCTCGCCGCCTCAAGGTGGAGATGGAGTTAAATTCCATCGAGGCGATTAAAAACGCCGTGCAGTCGGGCCTGGGGGCTGCCTTCGTCTCCATTTCCGCCATTGAGAAGGAGTTACAACTGGGGAGCCTACGGCGGATGGGTATCGAAAATGTGGTGGTGAAACGTACTCTATCGCTGATTACCAATCCCAATCGCTACCGATCGCGGGCAGCGGAGGTCTTCTGCCGCGAAATTCTCACCCAATTTGCCACCTTCGCCATCGATACAGAACTGACAACGGCCAAACCGCCCATCTCCGATAGTGAAAAGCCCCTTAAGGAACTGCTGACGATCGCCCCCCTTGAGGAAAACAGCACCAATGTCAGTAATTCTTAGGGCAAAGCACGACCAGCCCAGGGGCAGAATAGTCCCCTTCACGGGAGTTTATTATTTCGAAAAATCGGAGTATGATAGTAGATCGCGCTGTTCATAACGGATGACCATGGCCCTGCAACACGACGTCAAACAAGAAATTATCAACACCTACCAGATCCACGGTACGGATACTGGCTCTGCGGATGTCCAAGTTGCCATCCTCACAGAGCGGATCAAGCAGCTTTCTGAGCATCTCAAGGTGAATAAAAAAGATCACGCCTCTCGCCGAGGACTCCTGAAAATCATTGGCCGTCGCAAGCGGCTATTGGCCTATATCCATCGCCACGATCCCCAACGCTATCATCAACTCATTGAACGTCTGGGAATTCGGGGTTAAAGACAATGGCAAAACGGTCGGATCTGCCTTTTGAGCCTAAAAAGAAAAAGGAGCAACCAATTCTGCTAAAGCTCCTGCTGCCGCAGCCGTCCGTTCTAAGGCCCCAAAATCCTCAGCCAAGCAAGCCAAAAAAGTACAGGTATTCCAGAAATTGTCAGCCAACGGATGGTCACTCGGATGGCAATCTTCTGCGGTACCCCCACCCTCTTGGGACTGATGACATTTCCCCTCAGCTATTTCATTGTCCATGAGGGCTGGTTCAAGTTGCCCAATGTGGTCGTTGTCATTGCTAGTCTCAGTCTTTTTGGCCTTGGGGCCCTGGGGCTAAGCTATGGGATTCTTTCTGCCTCTTGGGATGAGCACGAGCAGGGAAGTTGGCTCGGCTGGCGAGAATTCCGCACCAATTTTGGTCGTGTTGTCGAGAGTTGGCAAGCCTATCAGGCCAAGCGATCGCAAAATGCTGAATAGGCGGAATGCTGAATAGTCGAATAGGTGCGATCGCTGATTCGCGTATGCTTCTCTAATTAAGTTCAATTCTAATGTCTAATCAAGAAAATATCAGGAATTTTTAGAGATTTTTAGCAATTTCTGTAGATTCTTTACTATAACCTTATAAGCTTATATTTGCCATCAATTCCTATAGTTACCCCCTTTCGCGAATAACTGAGCACACTCAGCAGCACCTCAGGGGGAGTTCCTGCCAACATCCGGTGCTCTCAGCATGGCCAACGGCAAAGGGTGCTAAAATCGCTCAAACCCTGTTCCCCTCGGAGAATCCCTATGACAGCAAAGGAAATGTTCCGAGCTGAAGCCTACACAAACGTGGGAAATTTGCCCATTGACCTACAGTCCTCTAGCTTTCTGCAACATTTGCTGGGGTTAGTGGCAGAGACCCTTGAAGATATTGTCGGGCTGGATGATGCTTCTGGCTTTATTGCCCTTGTGGGACAGCAAATGGGCAATCACATCAACGAGCTTTACACCCAAGCCCTTGGCGATCGCCCCCTTGATGCTAAGACAGTGGCTCAAATTCTTGTAGATCTCAAAAACCGCATTGAAGGGGGATTTTTCCTGATTGAGCAAGATGAGGAACGCATTATTTTAGGGAATCAGCGTTGCCCCCTTGGCAGTGGTGTGATTGGTCATCCCTCGTTGTGCATGATGACCTCAAGTGTCTTTGGCGTCATTGTGGCGCACCACTTGGGCTATGCCAAGGTTTGTATTGAAGCGGCGATCGCCAATGGAGATCAAGGGTGCCGCGTGGTGATCTATACCCAACCCACTGCTGCTGCCGCTGCTGCCAAAGGACGAGAGTACTATCCCATTGAATCACATTAGGCCAGTCTAAGCTAGGCAAGTAGTTCATTGCAGCGGGATCAAGATGAGCAACTTTACACTCGATATTGGCGCATGGATTGATCTGTTGCCGGAGCCAACGCTGGTCATGGATCCCCAGGGCAACATTGTGGCCATTAACTCCAGTGGCCGTGAATTTTTTGGCGGCAGTGTGCTTGATTGCAACCTTAGGGAACTCGTAGCCACTCCTGCGGAGAAACTCAAAAAATGGCTGCTTCTTTGGCAACAGGCGGCGCAAATGGTGCCCGGCACTCTGCGAGACCCCCAAGGCCAAAAAATTGAAGTGGAAGCCGTGGGCATCCACCGTTGCCAGCCCCCCTTGATTCTGCTGCGCGTCTTGCGCCAACCTCGGTTTCTACGGCAGTTTATTGTCCAACGGCAACAGTTTGAGCAGTTGCAACAGCAGATGGCACGGCAAACGGCCTTGATTGTAGAGCTCCAGCAGCGGCAAAAACAACTAGAGGCAGAAAACCACCATCTACAGGAGATCTCACAGCAAGATAGCCTGACCAAACTGGCAAATCGGTGTGCTTTTGAGTCCTATCTGCGGTTGGTCTGGAAGGAAGCGGCAGCAACCCATACTCCCTTTGCCATTGCTCTGCTGGATATTGACCACTTCAAGCGCTACAACGACACCTATGGCCATTTGGCGGGCGATCGCGCCTTGCAACAGGTTGCCCATGCCATTCAGTCCCAAGTGCAAAAGGCGGATCTGGTGGCTCGCTATGGTGGTGAAGAGTTTGTGCTTCTGTTGTGCCAGAGCCACCATGACGCTGCCATTTGTATCTTAGAGCGGATTTTTAACCACATCCGCAGTTTAGAAATTCCCCATGCCAGTTCACCGGTAAAACCCTATCTCACCGTAAGCGCTGGCATTTGCATTGCAACTGCAACCCCCAGGGACTGCCCAATCTCTGAGGTTATCGCAACCGCCGATGCCGCTTTGTACGAGGCCAAACGCTCAGGGCGCGATCGCTATGTGTTGCAAACCTATGCTTGGATGAGTGCGCCTATCTCCTCCAGCCAATAAATTCAGCCCTGTCCCTCGGGAAAGGCCCTGTAGCTGCCGCCGCTAGATATAATGTGGGTGACCAAAGCACGGCCATCCCGTAGCCAAAACGTGATAGTTGATCGCGGTTGGGACGTTGTGTTGCAGAATGTAAAGCTGAGTTAATTTTTGGAGATCGTGTAGCCCATGTACAATGCGACGAATTCTGGCAGTCGGATGTTTCGCTATGAAGTGGTGGGACTGCGACAAAATGCCGAAACTGAGAAAACCAACTATGCCATCCGCAACAGTGGCAGTCAATTTTTCAACGTTCCCTATGACCGCATGAATCAGTTTATGCAGCAGATTACCCGTTGGGGGGGCAAAATTGTTAGCATTCAACCCCTCAATGGTACGGCTGCGCCCTTGGCTGCCACCACGGAACCTGCCTCCAATAATGGTGCTGCCCCCCTTAAAGAAAAGAAAGTTGATATTCCTGTCAATATCTATCGCCCCAACAATCCCTGCATTGGTAAGGTCATCTCCAATGAAGAGCTGGTGCGTGAAGGGGGCGAGGGAACGGTCAAGCACATTATCTTTGACATTTCTGGTACCGAGTTGCGCTATCTCGAAGGTCAAAGTATTGGCATTATTCCTGCGGGTACCGATGCCAATGGCAAACCCCACAAGCTGCGCCTCTACTCTATTGCCTCGACCCGCCACGGTGACTTTCAAGATGATAAAACGGTCTCCCTGTGTGTGCGGCGGCTAGAGTACAAGGACAAAGAGACGGGGGAAACCATCTATGGCGTTTGCTCCTCCTACCTCAACCAACTGCAACCTGGCGATGAGGTGAAAATTACAGGGCCCGTGGGTAAAGAAATGCTCCTGAGCGATGACCCCGAAGCCACAATCATTATGCTGGCAACGGGAACTGGGATTGCCCCCTTCCGTGCCTTCCTGTGGCGCATGTTCAAAGAAAATAACCCCGATTATCAATTCAAGGGGCTGGCATGGCTCTTCTTTGGTGTCGCTTACACTGCAAATATTCTCTACAAGGATGAGCTAGAGGCAATACAGGCCCAGTATCCCGATCACTTCCGCCTCACCTACGCCATCAGCCGTGAGCAAAAAACTCCTGACGGCGGCAAGATGTACATCCAAGGTCGCATTGCTGAGCATGCGGATGAAATCTGGCAACTCCTCCAAAAGAAAAATACCCACGTCTATATGTGTGGTTTGAGGGGGATGGAGCCGGGTATTGATGAGGCAATGACGGCAGCGGCAGCCAAAAATGGTGCCGATTGGCAAGAGTTCCTCAAGGGCACGCTCAAAAAAGAAGGCCGCTGGCACGTCGAAACCTACTAGGGAGATCATTGGGGGGCGATCGCCCCCTTTTATGCAATTGCCGCTTGGATCTGTCAGGATAGGAGTAAAGGGAACAGTGACCGAGCAATCAATGTCGGGTGTTAGGGTCACTAAAAGGTACCCTACTTGACGCTAAGTTGTCAGTATTCCCGTATTCTAATGGTGAGTCACCCAGCGATCGCGTATGATTTATCCTCGCTTTCTGCGCAAAGCCTACCGTAAAGAACCCATCTCGGCTTTTCTTCTGCTGATGGGAGGGGTGGATTCCACCATTGGTGGCTTGGGGGGCTACAACGGTCTGCTGCTATTGGGTCTAAGTGTGATGGGAAGTGCACTTCTCTATCGCCTGCTCCAGCGATCGCCCGAACGTCCTCTTCCTGAGAAAGTACCCCAGTATGCGCTGCCGCCCCAATCCTCCCAGCCCTTGCCGATGCTGACGATGACCCGAAAGCACCCCCCCTGCCCTAGGCCAAAGCTGAGATCATTGTCTGAAATTTCCACAAGATTTCCTGCCATTCCCGTTCAGGGTGAGAGCCCTTGACAATACCTGCCCCAGCAAAGAGATGGGCATGGTTGTCCTGAAGGTGGGCAGAGCGAATTCCGACAATGAATTCCCCTTCTCCAGTGGGTGTTACCCAACCAAGGGGCGCAGCATAGCCATTGCGATCAAAGGGTTCCAGTTGCCGCAGCCAATGTTGGGCCCGGGCAGCAGGATAGCCCGCCACTGCTGGTGTCGGATGCAAGGCCGCCACCACTTGGAGAATATGAATCGGTTGAGGCAGGGGTGCCTGAATCAAGGTTTGCAGATGTTGAATATGACTCAATTCAAGGATGCGGGGTTTTGCGGGCACCTCACAGGTCATGCCCAGCCGTTGGAGGGTTTGGCAGAGAAATTCAACAATGACCTGATGCTCGTAGCGTTCCTTGGGGCTGTGGTAAAGGCCATGGCGCAGGTTTTGATCCTCCTGTTGGGTTTGCCCCCGGGGACGGGAACCCGCCAAGGCATCGGCCCAGAGAACGCCATTGGCAATCTTGACCAAGCGTTCGGGACTGGCTCCCAAAAAGACCTGCTGCCCCTGTTGGCCAACACTGAAGATGTAGGAATTGGTGTACTGCTGGCGCAGGTTTTGCAACGTTCCCAGCCAGTTAAACCCCTGAGGCTGCTCTAGGGTGAGGGCAGCGGCTAAGACCAATTTTTCGATGTCTCCCTCCTCGAGGAGCTTGAGGGCATGCTTGACCCTGCTAATGAATTGTCCATACTGCTCAGTCAGGGGGGGTCGGGCGATCGCCAGGGGGGGTGGACAGGGGGGCGGATCAGCGAGAATGTGTGCCATTGCCCGCTGCACCAGTTGCCCGTCTTGCCAGAGGCGATGGGGTGTAGTGGTCTCTAGGGCACAGTTGAGGGTGAGCCAAACCTGATCCAGACGCTGAATGACCTGCCAGCGGGGTAAGACCCCCCGGTTAGAGCCTGTGTGATCCCAAAAACTGAATTGACAGAACATACGCGGTTCGGCTGGAGCGATCGCCCACACGCGGCTGAGGATGTGTTCACTAAAACGCTGCAGTTCCCCAAACCGTTGATGTCCCTGAACACTGCTGGTCGCCACTGCACCACAGGCAGCAACAATCTCCCCCGCTTGCTCAAGGTAAAAATGCTCACTTTCACCACTGACGTGCATCAGACCAGCCAGCAGCATCAGGGGATCAACTGTTGGTAAAGCGATGCCTAAACTGAGGAACTGACAATTGGCCTGCTGTGCTGCCTGAATTCCAGCGCTGACCTGAGTATAAAACTCGGACTCAGAGGATAAATCAAAAGTAAGGGGCAGCGAAACCGGCATAACCAAACAAGGTCAAGATTGCCCTTACATTTTCCCCTTGCTAGGGAACCTTTGGCAAAAAGACTGGAACTTGCCAATGTCACTGATTATGCTGAGGAGTAGGATCACAGTCTATTTCTGAGGCAAGTATGACTAAGGTTGTGAAAACAGATGCAGAATGGCAAGCTCAACTGACTCCTGAGCAGTACTATGTCACCCGCAAAAAGGGAACGGAGCGCGCCTTCACGGGCTGCTACTGGAATAACAAAAAGCCCGGTCTCTATCGCTGTGTCTGCTGCGGCACACCCCTCTTTCGCTCCGAGACAAAGTATGATTCCGGCACGGGTTGGCCCAGTTTTTGGCAGCCCCTTGATCCCAACAATATCCGCATGGAGCGGGATCTTTCCCACGGCATGGTGCGCACGGAAGTCTTGTGTGCTGTCTGCGATGCCCACCTGGGTCATGTCTTTGAGGATGGCCCGCCACCCACAGGACTGCGCTACTGCATTAACTCAGCAGCACTGGCATTTATCCCTGAATCTGCCGCCTCTTCATGAGTCCCGTGATTGAGCAACTGCAAAGTCTCAACCGCATTTTGGTCAAACTGGCACGGCGGCAGCCCTTCCATGGGGCGAACTTTGAGGAGATTTTGCAGGATATTCTCTGTACGAGTGCCCGGAGTCTCAATGTGGCACGGGTGAGTCTTTGGTTTTACGCCAGCGATCGCCAGCAGATTGAATGTGTGCACCTGTTTCCAGCGTCGGGGCAAGGGTTGACGGCAGGGATGAAGCTGACCGCCAGTGACTATCCTCGCTACTTTGCGGCTTTACAAGAGGAGCGCACGATTACCGCCCATGAGGCCTGGGTTGATCCGCGCACCCAAGAGTTTCGCCAAAGTTACCTCGAACCCCTTGGCATTACCTCGCTGCTGGATGTGCCTATTTGGGTCGAAGGGGTGATGATGGGCATTCTCTGCCATGAGCACGTGGGGCCGCCTCGCCAGTGGACGGTGGCGGAGGAGCAGTTTGCTGCTTCCCTGGCTGATCTCCTGTCCTTGGTAGTGGCAAGTCGCGATCGCCACCGCGCCCTCAAAGCCCTAGAGGAAAGTGAAGCCCGCTTGGCCACCTTCTTTCAAGCCACCTCTGAGGCAGTCGTCATCCATGAGCAGGGGACAATTCTCGATGTGAATGCAGCCACCGAACGGCTGTTTGGCTATAGGGCTGCAGAACTGGTGGGTCAGTCGGTGTTATTGCTGACACATCCAGAATCGCGATCGCTGATTTTAGAGCGAATTCAGCAGCCAACGGATGTTCCCTTTGAAGCTCTTGCTCGCACCAAAAGTGGTGAAGTACGGATTGTTGAGGTTCAGGGAAAATCAATTGTCTATCAGGGGCGCTGGGCACGGGTGGTGGGGATCCGGGATATTACACAACGTAAAACCGCTGAACAGAAGGTGCAATTGGCTGCCCAACAGCAACAACTACTTGCGGAAATTGCCCTGCGCCTTCGCCAAACGCTGGAACTGCCAGAGGTGCTCAATACCACAGTGGTGGAAGTGCGCCGCTATCTCCTCAGCGATCGCGTGTTTATTGTCTCTTTTGATCCGAGCACAGAAGAAATTCAAGTGGTGGCTGCGGCCATGGCTCCCCAGTGGCACACGAACCTGGAGGCTCTCCTGCAAAACGTGCCTTATCGTTCACAGCTGCTGACGACACCGGCCCCCCTCTCCTGCGGGCAGGAAAGTCTTGATTCCCATCTGCGACAGGTGTATGAAGCGCACCACATCCAATCCTGCCTGCTGATTCCAATCCAACATCAGCCCCAAGGCCTGTGCTTTTTACTGGGTGTCCACCAATGTGACCGCCAGCGAGAGTGGCAGCCCCACGAACGCGCTTTCTTGGAGCAGCTGGCAACTCAGGTAGCGATCGCCCTCCAGCAAGCAGAACTTTATCAACAATTGGCAGCCTTGAATGCCAATTTGGAACAGCAGATAGCCGAGCGCACTGGGCAGTTGCAGCAGAAAATGAGTGAACTGGAGGAACTCAACCGCCTCAAGGATATCTTCTTGCATGCGGTGTCCCATGATTTACGCACCCCGGTCCTAGGTACCCTCATGCTGATTAACCATCTCTTGCAGAGCAACACCAGCGACACGATTGCTGTACCCCGCAGCACCTTAACCTGTATTCAGCACAGCCAGCAGCGTCAACTGCATCTGATTGACACACTGCTGCATATCCAGGTGGACCGGCAACCTTCCCTCTCCTTGGCGATCGCCCCCACATCCTTAGCAACGCTTGTCAACGACATCTTGGCTGATTTGCAACCGCTGCTTCAGAAAAATAAAGCGACGGTGAACCTACAAATTCCTCCCACATTGCCCCTTGTGCCCGTTGATCCTATCCAACTGCGACGAGTCTATGAGAATTTGATCACCAACGCCCTAAAACACAATTGTCCTGGGATAACCCTCACGCTGATCGCAGAGGAACAGGGAGATAGCGTTTACTGCATTGTCAAGGATAATGGCGTCGGCATCCCCCCTGAGCAGCAACCACACCTCTTTGAGCTCTATTATCGTGGCGGTGCAAGCCACCTTCGTACGGGCATCGGTTTAGGTTTATATCTCTGCCGACAAATTATTATCGCTCATGGGGGGGAGATCGGGGGTCAAAGAGGGGGATTCCGAGGGAGCGACTTTTTGGTTTCGGATTCCCTTAGCCGACCGAATTTAGCGAATAGGCAGGCAGCCCCGCACTGTTACCCTTGACAAACCCAAGGCAAAAGCGAGACACTTAAGGCCAACATCATCTTTTTATCTCGGTTTTGTGTAAAATGGCCAGTTGAAGTTTCCTGTTTTAACTTTACTCTCGTGGACATTTGTGCATAGGTTCCCTTCTAGCCACGAAACTAAGATTGTTAAAACACGAGAAATCCCATCTGGCTTTTACATTTCTGACCTGTCGCGGCAACAATACCACGGCACTTCAGAAGGGTTATACAACTCATACATTTACATTGACTTAGGAGCAATAGTGAGTCGTTATGTTGGGCAAACTCCGTGACCTGATGGGTCTAACCCCCGAAAGTGACATCTACGATGAGGAATACCCTCAAGGAACGGCACGAACACTAACCAGAGAAGCTGATGTGGAACCGCTGCCCACATCGCGGCCAAGCCTGAGTCATGACTTCGACACCAGTTCATCCCCTTCGGTGACCACTGGTTCAGTACCGACAGGATCAACTGCCTCCAATGTGATTGGTATGCCTAATGCCGGCCGTTGGTGGGGGGCAGTGGCCGAAGTGTTGGTGATGCAGCCCCGCAGTTTTAGTGAAATGCCTGAGGTGATCAAAGCCCTCAAGGAGCGCAAGTCTGTGGTGCTCAATCTGACCTTGATGGAGCCAGAGCAAGCCCAACGCTCGGTGGATTTTGTTGCCGGTGCCACGTTCACCATTGATGGCCATCAAGAGCGTATTGGCGAGAGTATTTTCCTCTTTACGCCAAGCTGTGTCCAAGTGAGTACCCAAGTCGGCGGCGTTCGCCCAAGTGCCACACCAACCCCCACACCCCCGCCCGCTTGGGGTATGGATGCCCAACAACAGCGTAGTGCCTAGGGTGCCTGCCGTTGGGATCATTGGCTGTGGCCGCATGGCGGAGGCAATGCTTTCGCGGCTGCTTGTGAATGGTCTATTGCCAGACCAGGTGTGGGTATCGGCGCGATCGCCCCAGCGGCAACAGTACTTAGCCCACACCTACGGGGTTAGAGTAGCAACGAACCTAGAGGTAGCCACTGCCGAAACGCTCCTAGTGGCGGTCAAGCCACAGGTCTTTGCCGAGATTGAGTCGGAACTCGCGGATACGCCGGTAGCTCAGGAGATGGGGGTTGTCCTTTCTATCATGGCGGGCATCCATAGTGGGCGGCTGCGGCGGCTTTTTCCCCAGCGGTTGATCTTTCGGGCGATGCCGAATACACCAGCACAGGTGGGCGCCGGCGTGATTGCCCTTGCGAGTGACAGTGCCGCCAGTGAACTGGAGGTTCAAAAGATTAAGAATTTGTTGGGGGTGCTGGGGCAGGTGGTGGCTGTCAGTGAAGGGCAAATGGATGCGGTCACGGCGCTGTCTGGCTCTGGCCCTGCCTTTGTTGCTCTAATTGTCGAGGCCCTCTGTGATGCTGGGGTAGCGGTGGGCCTATCGCGATCGCTGACACAGGAACTCGTTTATGGCACAATAGCAGGCACAGTACAATTACTTAAGGAGCGTGGGCTGCATCCGGCGCAACTCAAGGATGCGGTCACCAGTCCTGCGGGGACAACCATTGCGGGTCTCGAAGTACTGGAAGCTGCCGGTATGCGTGGAACCCTTATGCAAACGGTAAAAGCGGCCTACGAGCGTTCCCAAGCCCTCAATTAAGTGCCTATGCCCAACTCTCCCACAACCGCTGATCCCCCCGCCATTGAAGGTTTAGATGTGAAGGTGGTGTTCATTGACTCCTTTGCCTGTGTTACTGCCATCACCGCCCTGGGTTTGAGCCAAATTGGCCACTGCAGTCTATTGTCTTCTGTACCCTACCGTTGGGGATTCGCCGTGGGAGCGATCGCCGCCTATCGGAATCATACGAAAATTCTGGCGCTGACCCTCTCGCAACTGGTGCAGCGGGAGGCAGGGCTCAAGGACAAGGGCTACGCCGTGAGTGAAACCGCAGAGAAGTTGACCATTGATTGCTCGCCCCAAAGCTGGCAATGCGGGGCAACCATTCTGGAAAATTTGGGCGATCGCCGGCGCCTGTATAGCCGTGCGGTCACGATTCGGCAACTGCAACCACACTTGGCTGAGGGTGGACTGTGACTGACTTGGGACGTGTAATTACCGCCATGATTACGCCATTTACAGCCGATGGCGCGATCGCCTACGATGTGGCGGCAAAACTGGCACAGCACCTTGTGGCCAATGGCTCCGATGGCATTGTTGTTTGCGGCACCACCGGCGAATCTCCCACCCTCACTTGGGAAGAGGAATTTCAACTCTTTCAAACGGTGCAGCAGGCTGTGGCGGGCAAAGCCAAAATTATTGCCGGTACGGGTTCCAACTCCACCCGGGAAGCTGTTTATGCCACGGCAAAGGCCGCAGAACTCGGCCTCGATGGTGCGCTCTTGGTTGTCCCCTACTACAACAAACCGCCCCAAGAAGGACTCTACGCCCATTTTCAAGCGATCGCCAAGGCAGTGCCGGACTTTCCCCTCATGCTCTACAACATCCCCGGCCGCACCGGGCAAAACCTGCTGCCAGAAACAGTCATCCGCCTTGCTGAGTACCCAAACATCGTTGCCATCAAAGAAGCCAGCGGCAGCCTTGATCAAGCCAGTACCCTGCGCGCTGCTCTACCGCCGACCTTTCGCATTTACGCCGGCGATGATTCCCTGACGTTGCCACTACTGGCCGTTGGTGGTTATGGTGTAGTCAGCGTGGCTAGTCACCTTGTTGGCTCACGCATTCAAGAAATGATCCAAGCCTTTGTCCAAGGAGACACGGCCAAAGCCACAGCTATTCACTGTCAACTATTGCCACTGTTCAAGGTTTTATTTGTGACGACAAACCCGATTCCGATCAAAGCCGCCCTTAGCCTCCAAGGTTGGTCAGTGGGTGAACCCCGACTGCCCCTCACGTCTGCGAGTGACGCTGTGATTGGCCAATTGAAGGCTGTTTTAGATGACCTTGGCCTACTGCAGTCTTAAGACAACGCCGGGCATTTCCCAAGCTGCACCTTTTTTGTTCGTTTCATTGTAAGGAGACCTATGAGTCAATCCGCTGCAACTGCTGCCCTAAAAATTATTCCTCTCGGTGGGCTGCATGAAATTGGCAAGAACACCTGCGTTTTTGAATTCCAAGATGAAATTATTTTGTTGGATGCAGGGCTGGCCTTTCCCACGGATGGGATGCACGGGGTCACTATCGTCCTACCTGATATGACCTACCTGCGGCAAAATCGCGACAAAATCAAGGGGATGATTGTGACCCACGGCCATGAAGATCACATTGGTGGCATCCCTTTTCATCTGAAGCAGTTTGATATTCCTGTCATCTATGGCCCGCGCCTTGCCATGGCGCTACTGCAAGGGAAACTGGAAGAGGCGGGGGTTGCCGATCGCACCGAACTTCGCCCTGTACAGCCTCGGGAAATGGTGCGCTTGGGCAAAAATTTCCTCGTGGAGTATATCCGCAATACCCACTCCATTGCCGATAGCTTCTCGGTGGCGATTCATACCCCCATTGGCGTGATTATCCACACAGGGGATTTCAAGTTTGATTTTACCCCCGTTGATGGCGAATGCTTTGACCTGCAGCGGCTAGCGGAGCATGGGGAGAAGGGGGTGCTCTGCCTCATTAGTGACTCCACCAACTCAGAAGTCCCCGGCCATACCCCCTCGGAGCGATCTGTCTTTCCCAACTTGGATCGTGCCTTTAGCCAAGCGGAGGGGCGGATTATTTTTACTACCTTTGCCTCTTCGGTGCATCGTCTCAGTATGGCCTTGGAATTGGCTCAAAAGCATGGCCGCGTGGTCTCGGTCTTGGGTCGCTCGATGCTCAATGTGATTGCCCATGCCCGGCAGTTGGGCTATATTCGCTGCCCCGATGATCTCTTTGTGCCGCTGCACATGATGCACAAGTACCCGGATCATCAGGTGATGTACCTCACCACGGGCTCCCAAGGGGAACCCCTCTCTGCCCTGACGCGGATTTCCAAGGGGGAACACAACAAAATTAAAATCCGCCCCGGGGATACTGTCATTCTCTCGGCTCACCCGATTCCAGGGAACACGATTGCCGTGGTGAACATGATCGATCGCCTGATGCTGCAAGGCGCCAAAGTCATCTATGGTCGCGAACAGGGCATTCACGTCTCTGGTCATGCCTGCCAAGAGGATCAAAAGCTGATGCTGGCCTTGACGAAGCCCAAGTTCTTTTTACCTGTGCATGGAGAACACCGCATGTTGGTGAAACACGCCCAAACGGCTCAGAGCATGGGTATTCCCCCTGAGAATATGGTCATTATTGACAACGGCGATGTGGTGGAACTGACCCGTGACTCGATTCGGGTCATAGATAAGGTACCCGCTGGCATTGAGCTACTGGATCGCGGTGGCATTGTCAAAGCCCATGTGCTGCAAGAGCGGCAACAACTGGCTGAGGAAGGCATTATCACCGTGGCGGTGGCGGTGGGGACTGATGGCAGTCTGAAAGCTACGCCCGAAGTTCACCTGCGGGGCGTGGTCACAGCCATTGAGCCACAGGCTTGGCAGGCTTGGGTACAGGCCACGGTTGAAACCGCCTTGAGCGATCGCTGGAGCGAATATGCCCGCAATGGCGATGTGGACTGGGCGGGGGTCAAAGCCCACATTGAACGGGAACTGGTGCGACTGGTGCGCCGTGAACTTCAGGGCAATGCCTCAGTCCTATTGCTCCTGCAACCCATCGAAGTCACCCCCCCTGTGGCAACAGGAATCCGCCGGCGTCGCAGCACGACTTCTGTGGTTGGCTAGGGACCAGAGCCACCCCTTGCCTAGGGTTCTGCGTTTGCAGGCGGCTGCTTTCCTAGGAAACATTGGGGAGATGGATGGCAGACAATGGCACTTTTCCCTGAGGGGTACGGGGAATGTGGTCAACCGGAACCCAGCGCTTGGGGCATTTGTAGGCGCTGCACTGCTGCTTGAGCCATCTGCTGAGGACTTCCGGGGAAGCCTCTCCCACATAGAGAGCAACGACCTGTTCGCCCCAAAGGGGGTCGGGGGCGCCGTAAATATAGATATCTTGCACAAGGCCGCTGTTGAGCAGTAATGCCTCTAGCTCTTCAGGGTAGATATTCTCGCCACCGCTGATGATTTTGCGGCTGCTGCGTCCCAAAATGTAGAGGCGATCGTCTCGCCATTGAGCGCGATCGTCGGTTGGGAAGATGGCTGAGTGAAAGAACTCAGGGTAATAGCCAAGGGCAAGGGAAGCCGCCTGAATCTGAATCTCGCCCGTAGGGGTCAAATCAATCTGGGCATGGGGTAAGACTTGACCACAGGAGCGATCGCCCGCCCAAAATTCCCCCTGTCGCTGGGCACAGATCATACCTGCGGTTTCTGTCATTCCATAGGTGAGACATAAGGGCAATCGCTGCGTTGCCGCTTCCTCTAACAGTTGTAACCAGGTGGGGCCGCCGCCAATAAAAATCCCCCTTAACTTCCCTAACCACGGTAGCGGTTCCGTGAGCACCTGCTGCAGTTGCCGAGGCACCAGCGAGAGCCACAGATCAAGATTGGCAGGGGGTATGGTTTGCCGTAAGTCCTGTAAATGGCTCGCCAGATAGAGTTCTCCCCCACTCCATAGCGATCGCACCACGGGCATCAGGCCACTGACATGGTACAAGGGCAAAATACTCAGGCAATGAATCGTTGATTGCTGGAGATGACTTTGCAGCCCCATCACCGCTGCCTGCAGGCTGTCCACCGTGTGAATTGCCCAACGCAACCGCCCTTGCGTGCCGCCAGTGGGAATTAGAATCCAGCCCTGGGGCCATCGTTCTCCAGATCCTTGGGGGTCTAGGGGGGGCACCGTTCCCCAAGCCATAAAATTCTGCGGCAAGATTGCTGCCACCTGCTGCCACTCTTGGGACTGCCATTGGGGATTGGCCAGTAACAGGGGCGTGCCTGTGGAGAGTGCTGCTAGAAAACCCCTGAGAAAAGAGAGGGGATCGGGTTCGGCGAGCACGAGTACCGTTGGCTGCTGCTGCTGGAGTTGCGCCTGACCGTGGGCTAATTGTTCGAGGAGGATGGCGGTAGCACTGTGCCATTGTCCGTGGCGGGCGCACCACAGCCAGTGAGGGGCAATACTCGTAAGGTTTTGTAACAAATTTGTCCTGCACCTCCCGAAACCAATGGGTAAAATCAAAGGATGAAGGAGTGCGTTTAGGAGAGAGCAGCCTGAGTATTCAACAGATGCAACAGGTAGCGGCAATTACTGACCCTAGCCTTAAACTAGCATGGACCGCCGCCTATGCCGCCGACGATCGCAAGGGAGTGGATATCTGTCTTTTAGATGTAAGGGGCGTGTCCTACCTCAGTGATTACTTTGTGATCATTACGGGACTCTCAAAAACCCAAGTGCGTGCCATTTACCAAGGGATTGAGGAGGCGGCTCTCGAACATTGCCAACGCCAACCCCAACATATTGAAGGCCAAGCGGAATGTTCATGGGTGCTGATGGACTACGGTGATGTGATTGTCCATGTGCAGTTGCCCAAGGAGCGCCAATACTACAACCTTGAGGCCTTCTGGGGCCATGCCCAGCGCCTTCCCTTTGCGCCCTTGGTGACGACCTAGGGGGTACAGGTAGGCGGTTCTTTTTGGCCTGCTACGGGGGGCGATCGCCAAACATAGCGCCATACCGCTTCTCGCACCCTTGACCCCTATTGCTGCCCCATTCCCAGAGTCAGGGCCCGACTGATTTGCTCACGGGTTCTCCTCCTAGCCGAACAACTACCCCTGACTCTGCCCGTTATCCTCTATCAATCGCAACTGGCCGCGAAACGCTACACGCTGTTGCAAAATGCGAGCGATCGCACCGCAGTACTCACCTTTGATCTGGCAACCTGAGCACCCTTGCCGCCTACAAATCGTAGCCCCGCCATCAAGACACTGGGGCAACGGAACAGTGTGGGGTTTTGGACACAGCCTGAGCAACCCCTAACGCTTACGGGGACTATTGGCAGCGGTTTGGTATGGTGAAGATAAAGAAAGGATAAAAACAGTTTATCTGCCCATCCACCATGACCTCCTCCAACGCCACCTCCAACCTTGATCGTGAGTCAGTTTGGCATGCTCTGAGTGCCGATGAAGCCATTAGCCGTCTTGGGAGTGATCCCCAACAGGGGTTAAGTTTTGCAGAAGTGCAACGGCGACAAGCCCAATATGGGCGCAATGAACTTGTTGACAATGGCCGCCGCCCCCGCTGGCAGATCTTCACGGATCAGTTTCGCAATGTAATGCTGATCATGCTGCTGGTGGTGGCCTTCATTTCTGGCACATTGGAGATTCTTGAATCCCTCCAGGAAAACAGGATTCCCTTCCCCAAGGACGCAACCGCAATTCTGGTGGTGGTGATTCTCAATGCCATTTTGGGCTATGTTCAAGAAGCCCGGGCTGAGGAGGCTCTAGCAGCCCTGAAAAATATGGCCGCACCCAAGGTGCGTGTCCTGCGGGAAGGCAAAGTCATGGCAATTGACTCCCCTGAACTGGTTGTCGGGGATATTTTCTTTTTGGAAACGGGGGTAAAAGTGGCTGCCGATGGTCGGCTTCTAGAAGCCGTTAACCTGCAAATCCGCGAGGCTGCCCTTACAGGTGAAGCAGAAGCCGCTAGTAAAAATGCTGCGAACATTTTGCCCCTTGATACTGAAGTGGGCGATCGCGCCAATCTAGTGTTTGCAGGCACAGAGGTCAGCCAAGGGCGAGGGGTCGCCGTCGTCACCGCGATCGGCATGGATACCGAACTGGGGAAAATTGCTGCTGCCCTCCAAGGGGTCGAGCAGGAACCCACACCACTGCAAAAACGGATGACCGAGCTGGGAAATCGCTTAGTGGGGTTTTCCTTGGTGCTGGTGAGCATTGTTGTGATGGCGGGGGGGCTGTACGACCCTTCACTGCTGCGGCATCTCATTGAAGTTTCCCTGAGTATGGCGGTGGCAGTGGTCCCCGAAGGCTTGCCCGCTGTGATTACCGTCACCCTTGCCTTGGGAACGCAACGGATGGTGAAACGCCATGCCCTGATTCGTCGGCTGCCGGCAGTGGAGACATTGGGGAGTGTGACAGTTATCTGCTCCGACAAAACAGGTACCCTCACCCAAAACAAAATGGTGGTGCAGGCGATCGCCACAACGTCCTATCGTGCCAAGGTGAGGGGCAATGGCTATGAACCCAAGGGGGACTTTTACGACGCCAATACCGATGACCCCTTAGCACTGTACGAACGGCACCTACTGCTACTGGCAGGGGCACTGTGTAATGATGCCCTGCTCAAACAACACGCAGCCGAATGGGTGATCCTCGGTGACCCGACAGAAGGCTCCCTCCTGCCCTTGGCCGCCAAGGGGGGCATTGATCTGAAAGCGCTACGGGAAACGGCGGAGCGGGTCGCTGAGTTTCCCTTTGATGCCAATCGCAAGCGCATGAGCACCTTCTATCGCAGTGAGTCTGTTCCTGCGATTCCCGCCAAGGAACCCTACTGGATGATCACCAAAGGGTCACCCGAGCTAACCCTGGAACGCTGTCAATGGCGGCAGGTGGGACAAGAGATTCAACCCCTAACACTGGCGGAGCGCCAAGAGATTCTCGCTGAAAACGATCGCTTTGCCGCTCAGGGTCTGCGGGTCTTGGGGATTGCCCATCGCTACTGGTCAGAGTTGCCGCCGCCAGAGAGTGTCGAGACCAGTGAGCAGGAGTTAATTTGGTTGGGGCTGGTGGGCATTCTTGATCCCCCCCGCCCGGAGGTGCTGGAGGCCGTCGCCACCTGTCGCACTGCCGGCATTCGCCCGATGATGATTACAGGCGATCATCCACTGACTGCCCAGGCGATCGCCAGTCAAATTGGCATCTGTGAGTGGGGCGCTCCGACCCTCACGGGTCGGAACATTGAAAAAATGAGTAGCGAGGAATTGGATGCTGTCACCCCCACCGTCAGCGTCTATGCCCGGGTTTCCCCAGAACATAAACTGCGGATTGTCAAATCGCTGCAACGTCACGGTGAAATTGTGGCCATGACTGGCGATGGTGTGAATGATGCCCCCGCCCTTAAACAAGCGGATATCGGGATAGCCATGGGGATGACGGGTACTGATGTCACCAAGGAAGCCAGTGATATGGTGCTCTTGGATGATAACTTTGCTACGATTGTGGCCGCTACCGAGGAAGGGCGAGTCATTTACAGCAACATTCGTCGCTTTATTAGATACATTCTCGGCTCCAATATTGGCGAAGTGATTACGATCGCCTGCTCACCCCTGCTGGGACTAGGGGGCGTTCCCCTAACGCCCTTGCAAATTCTCTGGATGAACCTAGTCACTGATGGCCTACCTGCCCTTGCTCTGGCCGTTGAACCGGGGGACCCTGAGGTCATGAAGCGCCCTCCCATTCAGCCGAATGAGAGCATTTTTGGCCGCGGCATGGGTTCCTACATGATTCGCGTTGGCTTGATCTTGGCCATCGTCGGCATTGCCCTCATGGTATGGGCGTATAGCTACACTGCCGAGCACATGGAGGGGGGTCTAGATCCACAGCGTTGGACAACTATGGTCTTTACCACCCTCTGCCTTTCCCAAATGGGTCATGCCCTTGCTGCTCGTTCGAGTACACGACTGACCATTGAAATGAACCCCGCCTCCAATCTCTTTGTTTGGGCATCGGTTATTTTGACAACGATTCTGCAACTACTGCTAATCTACGCTCCACCCCTGCGGCAGTTTTTTGGTACCTACCTGATCTCGGGAACTGAGCTAGCCGTCTGTATTGGCTTTAGCATGCTTGTCTTTGTCTGGGTGGAGCTGGAGAAACTGGTGTTGCGGCTATTCAATAAGGGCCCAGAACTCAAGCTATTGGAATAGGCTCCCTAAAAGCCCATCACCTTGGCCACGGTTTGTTCTGTGGGTTCAATGTGGCGGTGGAAGCGATCGCTCTCCTGCTTGAGCGCTGTTTCTGGATCCTTGAGGCCATTGCCCGTCAGCACACAAACTACCGTGGCACCGCTGGGCACCTGATCTGCTAACTTCAAAAGGCCAGCCACAGAAGCGGCACTCGCAGGTTCACAGAAGATTCCTTCCTCGGAGGCCAGCAGACAATAGGCATTCAGGATTTCCTCATCCGTAACGGCATTAAAGGCACCTTGGCTGGCTTCCTTGACCGCGATCGCCCGTTGCCAGTTGGCAGGATTGCCAATACGAATGGCCGTCGCAACCGTTTCGGGATGCGTAACAATCTCACCCTTGACAAGGGGGGCAGACCCCGCTGCTTGAAAGCCCATCATCCGCGGCAGGCGATCGCAACGGTTTTGCTCACGATACTGGCAAAAGCCCATCCAGTAGGCGGTAATGTTACCGGCATTGCCCATAGGAATGCAGAGCCAGTCGGGGGCATTGCCCAAGCTATCTACCACCTCAAAGGCCGCTGTTTTCTGTCCTTCCAGCCGATAGGGATTGACGGAATTGACCAGGGTCACGGGGTAGGTTTCCGCCATGAGGCGCACAATTTCCAAGGCTTTATCAAAGTTGCCCTCAATGGCAATGACTTCAGCACCATACAGAAGCGCTTGGGCGAGTTTTCCTTGGGCAACATAGCCCTCTGGCACCAGGACATAGGCGCGTAGTCCAGCTCGTCGGGCATAGGCCGCCGCAGCGGCTGAGGTATTCCCTGTGCTGGCACAAATCACCGCCTCAGCACCTACTTCCTTGGCCTTGGAAATGGCCATGGTCATGCCGCGATCCTTGAAGCTCCCGGTGGGGTTAAGGCCATCGTACTTGACATAAACTGAGACGTTGCGGCCAATCCGCGCTGCAATTTGAGGCACCGGAATCAATGGCGTATTCCCCTCATAGAGGGTGATCACTGGGGTGCGATCGCTCACGGGCAAAAAGTCACCGTAGGCGTGAATTAGGCCATGCCAAGCAGGACGGATGGGGGGAGCAGAGAGGGTTACAGGCACAGGTACGCAGTCAAGAAATATGAATAAACTTGAGGCTGAGGATAGAGTGCAGCCACACAGTAGGATAATTTTAGCCATCAGGGGTTACACTTGCCAATTGCCTCGCTGGGGGAGAGCTACACAATGCGTTTAATTTTGATTCGTCATGGAGAAGCTGTTGGCAATGATTCGGGCGTCATGCTGGGACGGCAAGATGTGCCCCTCACAGAACGGGGACGGCAGCAAGCCCTTGCCCTGCGGGAAAAACTCCCCCGACCGAATACCATTTACACCAGTCCACTGCAACGCTGCTACGATACGGCTACGCTGATGAATCCCTGTCCCGACTTAAAAATTCAAGAGCTAGCGGAGTTAATTGAAATTGATCAAGGAATTTTTACGGGACTGACATGGGCACAGGCACAGGCACGACATCCTGGCCTCTGTGAAGAACTGGAAGAGAGCGATCACCTGATTCCAGTCCCCGAAGCCGAGTCAATGGCCATGGCTTGGCAGCGGGCAAAACAGGCTTGGAAACAACTGCGACGCCACAGCGATGAGGACTGCGTTTGGTGTATTAGTCATGGCGGTTTTTTGCAGTGCCTCGTTAGTGTGGTGCTGGGGAGCGATCGCCTCTGGGGAATGGAGATTCCCCCCGCCGCTTGGTTTGACTTCTCAGTACGGCTGGATTTAGATGGACGCTTTGAAGCGGAAAATACCCGCTGGTGGCGCATCAATGCCTTCAATCAGTTCCCCTAGCCATCCAGCCGCATTAGGTTGTCAACAAACTGCACTGGGCGCAACTAGGGTAAAGATGGCGCCCGCAAAACACTGAGACCCTCAGCTAAGGAATTGTTACCCAGCACGCTTCTTCATCAAATTCATCAACTAAACGAAAGCGTTGAAATGTTCCTCGGCCGCTTTGGCGATCGATCCAGATGGGCAGGCTAATCAGACCGCGGTTGTCCCGAATGAGCCAGTGGATTGAACCGTCGTTGTCACGATAGGGGCGGATGCCATTCACCAGTGCCCAGGATTCTCCTAGACTGAGCCCCCCAAAGCGAGTGATTTGAGCGGGGGTGGAAAGGGCCCTCGCCACCCGGTCGGCGAGCTTCACTGTCCCCGCTTCTTTATTGGAATCAATCCGAACAACCACTTTCAAATCTGTGAGCAGTTCGTGGTAATTGGGTTTTGAGAACTGGCTAGTTGAATAAGTTCCCAAGTTTTGTTTGCTGTACTTATGATGCCGTTGCTTCCTCAAAATTCGGGAGATTGGTGGATCGCCACCGATGATGCCAATGGCTAGCTTTACTCCCTGATGTTTGTTTATGTCAACTTCCCCTACAAGGGATAGAAGAAGTCCATAAATTGTGGATGGCGGTGGGTAACGATAGGTTTCTTTGTAGTCTCGGGCAAAGTTGCGGGGAAAACTGGTACAGGGACAATCAATGTAAAGTTGCATTAGGCAGGCACCTTAATGTTCAGTTGTTGCTGGAGTTGTTCTTTGGCTTGGGCGATCGCTTTCTTTACCCCACGGTAGACTTGAACCCCTAAGGTCTTTAACTGCTCACCATAGGGAGTATCCGCTATCTCACCGCCAACAATTAACTCATTAGCTTCTACATCCCCCACTTCAATCAGCCGCACTAGCTGTGGGCAGCCCACCGATTCCCCAATGCGTTTGAACACGCCCATAATCCAAGGGCTTGGATCATCTGTTATCCGCAGAACAATTGACTCTGGGCGAAAGTCGTACAAGAAGCGAGCATGGTTGCCCCCCACATGACGTACAGCGGCAATGGCATCCAAGGCTAACAGTGCCCGCTCAGGTTTGCTCAGGCCTTCAGGCGTGAGGGCAATCGTGTATTGATAGGCAGTGTAGTGAACCTCAGTGTTATGAATCGAGGTTTTGCCCTTCTCACCTCCCTTGGAACCAAAGGTCACATCGCCCCAGTAGGGGTCAAGGCTCATAGCACGGCTAACTTCCAAGGCACCGCGCCGTTTTCTGGTGTCATCCTTTTTATCTTTCCCCTTTTTGGCGTCCATATAACCAAATAGGTCGTCATCAATGTATTTTTTGTGGCTGAATTCTTCATCTTTGAAGCTATATTTGTCGGTCTTAGAGTCATCGGTCTTAGAGTCATCGGTCTTAGGGTCATCGGTCTCAGGGTTAAATGTACGATTCACTTCTGGTTCGTAATGATTTTGAAAATACTCCCGCAATCCCCAACGAATTGCCTCTGCACTGACAGTGGTGTATTGATCATTGCCGCGGGTAATTTTTTGCAGTGTTGAGAGGGTGCTGCCGTCTCCTTCTCCCCGATTGTTAGCGGCAATAGCTGTTGCAGTGACGATAGTGGCAAATAGGTGCTTGGTCATGATTTAGATCTCCTTGTCAAAACTTGTCAAAATTAATTAAGCATTTGTGTTGAACCCGCCGCCACTCAACCTATCCCCAGTGCTACGTATTTATTGAAAAGATCTCAGCCTGCTGCTTCTAATTCTTCAGAGGTGCTGGTTGAGTCTTCAGATTTTTCATCAGATTTTCCATAGGTAGCGATCGCCAGCAGCACCAAATCCCGCGCTCGCCGCCAGTGTTTCTCTCGATGTATCCAGTGGAAAATCTGCGGTCCTTTGCCCTGGGCATTTTTACTGCGGAACTGACTCAGGAAGCTAACCAACGCTGTAGCAAATTCCTGCTGTGTGCTAGGTCGCTTCAAACGATAAATGACCTTATCGGTCACTTGCTGATAATCCAGATCACGATGTTGTTTTTCAGCTTGATTGATCTGTCCAGACAGATATTTTCTAAATGCAGCCTGCACCACATCAAACAGCACTTGTTCTTCAGCATTTAAGTATTCAGTCATTTTTACCAATCCTTTGCGTTCATGGCCATAGATTTGGTTGGCTTTACGAAACTCAAAAAAGCCTGCATACCAAGGTTTACCAGTAATCAAGTTATCACAGATCCAAGACAGTGTTGTAGAAGTACGCAGCCAATTTTCTTGATTTTTATTTTGTTGAATACGTGCCGGAAAGGTCTGCCGAGCCACTTCATACAAGTCCAGAACTTCATCCGTAGCTTGGAAACGATATACCGCTTGCTTTAAATAACTTTGTTGTGCATCCCAGATTTGCTTGCCTAACTGGTAAACTTCACAGTAGGTCACCCGAAACTGTCTGAATTCTTCGATGGTTTTTTCCTGCAACAGAAAAGATAGAGCAGATTCGCTAGCACTGCTGCTCCGAAAGTCTCGATAGGTACGCCCTGGTAGGGCTCGGCGTCTCTTGACCCAGTGCGTTAAGTTTTGAACCTCGGGAATCACCAATGCTGACCGTTTTGAACTTTTGCCACCAATCGTTTGGGGAGGCAGTTCATAGTAGCCACAGGCAACGGGCAGAAATAGTAAGGCCAGAAAACCTTCGGGAGATTCCCCATAAGCCCCATTGACAGGGCATTCCAGCAATCCAGGCAAGTGATTTCCCTTGACTGGAATTTCTTTCTTGAAGGCACCCTCACGGTTAAAGGCATCGTTTATTTTTCCTCTTCCGTGTAATAGCACTCCGACAGTGGCTTTATCTCGGTTCGAATTTCCGGCTCACCTGGCTCAATCAAAAACGTGCGGGTGATAGTTTTTTCTTTGAATTGTCGCTGTTTATTGTGCTGGAGAAAAGTTGATAATACGCCCCGAGTGAAACTATATTGCCCCTGCTCATCGAGCTTGAGAGCAGGAACATTGAGATAGCCCGGTTCGTTAATCTGATACGTTCGGTTCAGTAGCCATCGCACAACATCCTTGTCTTTCCCTTGCCATTGAAGTTCAACGGACTCATCAGTCACCTGCCAAGTCAAGGGAGCCTGATGACGTTGAGGTTCCAGGTCGGCTAGCACTAAGGCCAACCCTGCAATCCCAGCGCGATGGGGTAAAAGAAAGTTTGGATCAAAAATTGATAAGGTAAATTTTCTCACAATCCCTCTCCTACTTAAGCGCAAACGCACCCAATTCTGAATCATAGCCCCACTGTTCCTGAGGGGCGATCAAGTATCCCCGGCGGTGGCGCTGCCAACCTTGGATATTGTTCGCAGGTAGTGGAACAGTGTATCGAGCGAGTTCACTCCATTTAAGCTGGGCAACTGTCGGCTGATCCTGTTCCAGAAGAGCAGTGACGGTATAGCCCGCCTTGCGCAAGGGGGCCGGGTAGGTTTTCCATTTGCCGTCTAGCCAGACAAAGTGATCTTTGGGTGTGTGTTGGATGTTTAAGTTCTCTAGCCAAGCAGCTAACTGTCTTTGACTGACTTCTTGAGCAGCAAACTTTTGGATCAGTGCTTCACCTGCCTTTAGCTGATCCTGACTGTAGGGAAAACCAGTTTTTTCATCGGGGTAAAAGAGGGCATCCCGGGGATGGCCACAGTACTGGCGGTTGAGGCGCCCCAAACGCTGGATTAAGCCTGCCGGGTCAGCTATTTGAGAGACTAAAAGTGTTGCGGATAAGTCTAGGGACATCTCAGCAACCTGTGTAGTGATGGCCAAGATGGGCTGATCCTGTTTGAAGGCATCTACAACTGCCCGATGGCGATCGACGCGATCGCCATAACGAAAGCGACTGTGATAGAGAAAGGGTCGCAGTCCCCGAGCTTTGGCTTGCTGATACACAGCGATCGCCGTATCCACTTGGTTGCAGACCCACAGGACTTTACCGCCCTTGGCCAATTCCTGCTGAACCCATTCCCAGTCGGGCTCGGTCAGTTGATGGAAACGATAGCGAGGCAAGTCTTCCAGCTCTTGCGGACCTTGGACAACCTCTACAGGCTCTCCCACTGCTTCCTTAATTGCCTCTACCTGGGTGGGTAAAAACGAGGCAGACATGAGTAAGATGGGCGCTTTAACCACCTTGAGAAATCGCAGTAAGGCGCCAAAGAGGGCCTCATCATAGCAGTGAACCTCATCAAAGACGAAAGCAGCATTGGCGATCGCCGGGAAGCAATACAGGGGACGGCGATGACATTGCAGAAGTCCCAAAACAGTATCGACAGTGCAAATATTGACCTTTGCATCCCATGCTTTGAAGGCTTCCAATTTCTGAGCTGTTTCATTCACTGATCCATCGCCATTATTTACTTCTTCGCCTGTGCAGGCTAGCTCCAGGTCAACAGCCGAGCGGGAGTGCAACAGTTCCGACTCCACTTTGTTATGAACATAGCCTAGAAAGCCTTCGGTGCTCGTGCCTGTAGTGGGATAGCAGAAAAACAGCTTGCGCCCGATCGCGTGTTTTTGTGCCCAGCAGTAGGCACCGAGAGTTTTACCGCTACCGCAACCTGCACGTGCCAGCGTTACCCGCTGAGGTGTATTGGCTAGATCCGTTTGAAATGGCCGCAGTGAATGACCACACAGCCGTGTGTTAATCACTGTTTGCAAATCAGCCTCGGTCAAGGTCTGTTTTAGGACGTCCTCAATCCACTGCTGGAGGCTGATTGCCATCTGTCCTGAGGCTGAGGCAATAGCATCTGCTGCCACAAGGAGTGCTTTCACTACCGCAACAAAGGCAGCATCTGGCTCCCACTCATCAATAAAAGCATCCAAGACCTTCTCCCCTTTATCCTTGATAGTTTTAATTTCCCATTGCTGCGAAAACTGAGAGAGGGGAAGATCTTGCGGCAGCCCTAGCGTTCTCACCCCGTAGTGAATCAGCTTGCAGAAGTAAGGATGCTTGACATACCAGTGCAGGCAAGTGTCTCCACTGCCTTCCCGGACTTCCACAAGTTTACCGGTGTCTTTACCGTCTTTGCCCCCTAGTTTGAGGTGATGACCCCCAGCAGCAGCGATCGCTGTCATGAAGTCAGCATTTGGACATTGAACAAGCCATTCTCGGAACTCCCATGCCAGTAGCACAGACCCCACTTCATGACGGATCAGTTGAGGGCGCTCCAAGGGATTACGTTGCGGCGACACCGATGGATTGGAACCAATGAGAGAGTATCTAACAACCCCTTGGAATTGGTGGTTTGCCTTTCCCCAATCGTGAAGATAGGCCGCTAGTCGTGCCGTTGCCTCCAGGGTTGCAAAGCTGCTATGGCGATCGCCCAACCCAAACTGCTGGAGCAAATTTGAGCCTAAGGAATGAACTAAGGTGGTTATTGACTTCACAACGGCAGCTGTGTGGCCGACCAAGTCATGGTCTTCTCCCCAGTCAGGATTTCCTGGTAGCGAGGATTTTGCCAACAAAATATCTGGCTCTAGTTTGGGTGGAGTAAACCTAGGCGGCATCCAAGCTCTCCTTTACAGGATAAAACCAACCACAGCCAAAATGTTGGCGTCCGCCTAAACCATGCCATTGCAGCTTGAGTGAGTCCGCTGCGCTCAAATCCTCGACCACTAAACGGTAGCCCACCACTTTTTTGCCCTTTACTTGAATTGTGCGCCGTGCAAGGTTACCGTTGGGGTCAGAGGGAATAAATGCTGTCCCCTTAATCCCCAAATCACTGAGAGCCTTTTGACAAGATTTTAGAAAATACTCCGGCACCTCTAAATGATCAATTGTCTCTAACTTGAAAGTGACCAACCGAGAAGCAAGGGTTTGTGAGGGTTTTGGCAAGGCAATGCGGGGCTGCACCAGTCGAATCAAATGCCCCTGAATATCAAGCACTTGGTTCTGGAAAAAGCGGTACCACACTTGTACCCGATCGCTCAGACAACGGATGCGAAAGCGTGAAGCACGGTTGAGATAAACAATCCCCTCACCGTTAGGAATTCCAGGAATACTGCTAAGCCGCAGGTCGCTTGGTATGTCTGAAGGTAGATTGGGCTGGGGTGATTTTTGCAACTGTTGCTTAATCGCTGAGTACAATGCGTAGCCATGATCGGCTGGCAAAGTTCTTCCCCGCAGGCTGTAGTGCAGTTCAAGAAAAGAACATTGATCAGTCATTGCTTGGTCCTAAATAATGTTGCCCCCACCCTAAAGGGAGCTTTCCAGTTATTCAGTTATTTATTGCTCCCTAAGGACAGGGTACCTCATATTCATGCCCTTTGAATCATTATTTTTAATGATTTTCTCAATCATTATTATTGCTAAACTCACCATAGATGTAAGCTAACAACGTCCTTTAGTCTGTATGTTAAACAATAGGATAGCGAAAGAGGTGCTTGGTCAAGATTCTTAATTAATTCGTAAAGAAAGGTAATTTATCAGAGCACAAGTCTCTAGGGTAATGCCTGTGCTCAACGCCTTACGGCATCAGAGGTAGAGGCACAGGTCCGCAGGGTTCTTTCCAAGGGGCTTCCGTGCTCAACGCCTTACGGCATCAGAGGTAGAGGCACCTTCCAATTTCTGGGCGTAACAGAAGGTCTCCCGCACGTGCTCAACGCCTTACGGCATCAGAGGTAGAGGCACTTCTTCATTCCGCCGCCTACTCTAGTCAAAAAGAGTGCTCAACGCCTTACGGCATCAGAGGTAGAGGCACTTGAGAATTCCAAGGTTCTGGCCGATACCAGCTAGTGTGCTCAACGCCTTACGGCATCAGAGGTAGAGGCACTTAGATAGAGGTAGAGGCACCAACAAAAGGCGGTGCGTGCTCAACGCCTTACGGCATCAGAGGTAGAGGCACGGGAATCCGAGAAGTCAGTAACTATCAAAAGGCGGTGCTCAACGCCTTACGGCATCAGAGGTAGAGGCACGGTTTTCGGGGTACTAGACTATCCTATAAATAGGGTGCTCAACGCCTTACGGCATCAGAGGTAGAGGCACTCTGAGCTCCGCCGTTTAATCTGCCGGGCTTTCGTGCTCAACGCCTTACGGCATCAGAGGTAGAGGCACTCTCATTCGGGTCATACGGTGCAATCACATCGGCAAACAATGCGTGCTCAACGCCTTACGGCATCAGAGGTAGAGGCACTGCTCTATAACCCACCTGCGTATCTTTCGGTAGCTTTTGTGCTCAACGCCTTACGGCATCAGAGGTAGAGGCACTCGAGCGTAAGGATTCCTAGCGCAAAAGCCGCGCATGGTGCTCAACGCCTTACGGCATCAGAGGTAGAGGCACTTTTTCCGCCAAGCGGAAAGGAAGTTCAAGATCTCGTGCTCAACGCCTTACGGCATCAGAGGTAGAGGCACGCTCTGCGAGAACGGTGATTACGATTTTGCGTTATAGTGCTCAACGCCTTACGGCATCAGAGGTAGAGGCACAAAAGGAGGAGAAAATGACGGACAAGGATAGTGTTGTGCTCAACGCCTTACGGCATCAGAGGTAGAGGCACGTCCAGATTTTCTGGCCCTTGCCGGATCGTTGGGGTGCTCAACGCCTTACGGCATCAGAGGTAGAGGCACTGATCACCTCGTAACCCCTGAGACTACCCATTAGTGCTCAACGCCTTACGGCATCAGAGGTAGAGGCACAAGGTTGACGGGCCTGCAGAAGACTTTGCTTTAGTGTGCTCAACGCCTTACGGCATCAGAGGTAGAGGCACCAACTAATAGACGGGACAGATGTGGATATTCAAAAGTGCTCAACGCCTTACGGCATCAGAGGTAGAGGCACTCTAGGTTCCGCCGACGGGACCCCCCGTAACTCTTGATGTGCTCAACGCCTTACGGCATCAGAGGTAGAGGCACGCAATCTTATCCTCAAGCTGCCAACAGCAGAAAAGTGCTCAACGCCTTACGGCATCAGAGGTAGAGGCACCGTCGTCACTATAATAATCAAATTTGTCGCCAGCCTCACAGTGCTCAACGCCTTACGGCATCAGAGGTAGAGGCACATGAAAGAAAAAATACTAATCTCAGACCAACCGGTGCTCAACGCCTTACGGCATCAGAGGTAGAGGCACTCTTGACGCGAGATTGGGCACTTTCCACTTCAGAGGTGCTCAACGCCTTACGGCATCAGAGGTAGAGGCACAAGGTAAAGATTGCTTCCAGCTGCTCTAGGTTTTGTGCTCAACGCCTTACGGCATCAGAGGTAGAGGCACTGACCCGCCTCAAAAGCCTCTCTAGAACTATATTAGCACAGGTCATTTTCAAGTATGTCAGCCACTTGATTTTTTTGGCTGTAAAGTTTTTAGCCTGGCCCCGTATTCAGTTGTCAATTCCACTCTGGGGAATAGGTTCAGAGATTTTCAAGCACCTCTAAATCTAACAAAAACTCTCAAACCATGTCAAGGGGCTATTTTTGAATATTGATGAATTGAGAGAATATTTGAGTCCAGAGGTGCTTGCACGCTAGAAGATCTTGAAATTCTGCTGCGACACTGGCCATGCCCCTGAACGGTTGCAAGCACGGACCCGCTCTATGCATTGGTTGCACAGTCCTACGATTAGGAGATCATCTTCCTCAGTTAGGACTTTTTCGAGCTGCCAGCGTAGCTTTTCCCGCTCTCGAGGTGTGAGACGACAGCGAAAAATTGAAAACTGCAATCGTTCACCGTAGCCCTCCAACTGCTTATAAACCTGTCGCCATCGCTTGGGATCGCGGATGTCATAGCAGATGAGGTACCAATTTTTAGATTCAGCCATGGTTCAGCGCAAAATGAGTTTGCCAAACAACCCCGCTTCCCCGCTCCACTCCTTTTCTAGTAGGCGCACTTCCAGTTCCAAGAGTCGCCGATAGGTGAGGGAGTAGTTGGTGACTGGGTGTTTCCATGTTTCACCTTTGCGAGCTTCATAGAGCTCAATGAACTTACGCCGACCATAGTCACTCAGCCATACGTGATCTCGGCGTACTTCAAAGCACTGGTCAAGGTTCCACTGCATGCGGTTAATTGACCCAATAACCACCATATCCACAAGGGGGACACGGAAAATTTCCATCAAATCTAACGCAAGGGGCGGTGCTTGAGTACGCGGCTGGTGATAAAAGCCAAAGGCTGGCTCAAGACCAACCGTGAGAATAGCATTCATCACATCCCTGAGGAGCATGCCATAGCCAAAACTCAGCAACGCATTAAACGGATCTTTAGGGGGGCGGCGATTGCGACCGTTGAAGTGCAACTTCTTGGGAACGTGATCCGCCAGTAGATAGGGCAACGCTGAAAAATACAGGGCAGCGAGATGGCCTTCAATACCCCGTAGAGTCTCTAGGGAATCGGCTTGGGAGAGGGTACTGAGGTGCCGCTCCATTTGGGTGGTGATATCCTGTAATGGCGGCAGAGGGTCTTGGCGATTCCGCTGTCCTCGCAGGAGCAGGCGGCGCTGACTCTGTCCCCGACAATTCACCAGTAACCGGGCAAGATGTAAACACTGATCTGGGTTTGTCAGGGCTTGATATTGACGAATACGCCGCTGAATACTGCCTTTGCGGTTGTCAATGCTGCCGATGTAACGCCCACCACTGCTGATGAAGTGAATACCAATACCCTCATCGGCGCACAGATGAATGGCGGGGGTGGTAATTTGGGCAAATTTGTGGATCACGACTTGACCCACCTGCTGAATGGGTAGCTTTTGCTCAGGTTGATCTTGAATCGCAATCCTGAGCTGCTTGCCAGCGCGCTTGATGAGAGCTTCGCCAACGGTGATGTGGATAATCTCCCGTTCGTCATCCCTTGGAAATAACCGCAGGGGTAAATGCTCAGGATCCCGAGCGAGGCGGGCTTCTTCGGGTAGGCAAACAGGTGCTAAGGAGCAGTTGAGGCAGAGTCTTTCATTGCTGCATACAGGGGGACGTTCTAGGGAAGCGCGCAGTTGACGTGCTTGCTCAATCGTGTCGCGCACCAGTTGGCGGCCTGACTCATCCACAGGAACTCGGACAGTGACGTTATCCCGGTGATAGTGAATGCGGCCTTCGGGCACAGTGACGCCGAGAACGGTTTCCAGTAAGCAGGCATAGGCCAAAATTTGTACCCTGTCACTGTGCCAAGCTTGGGGCTGTCGCTGGCGATCGCGATAACAGCGACCGATTTTGTGCTCATAGGGAATTAAATGTCCCTCAAGGGTGCGCAGGGCATCAACTTGTCCGCGTAAGCCCAGAGCGATGCTTTCAAGACGGAATTCTTGCCAATCTCCCCGTTCTAGCTTTTGTAGTTCTACGTGGAGCCGTCGCCCCGCAAAGACTGACTCATTTTGGGTGTACAGCTCTTCAACTTCTTCAAGATAAAATAGCCGCCGACAGTAGGTAAAAGCCCGCAGGGAGCTGACGCGCAGGGTCTCCGTTTCCGCACAGGCAACCATCTGTTCCATGATTGACATCTCCAGTCAGAAGATGCCACTAGTTTATCCATTGCCCTTCAGAGGAAAATGCAAGGTAAAAGGGGAAAAGAATTTCCTCCTCTGAAAATGTTGCTGGCAGGGACACGCCCTTGGGTGTTTACTAGGGGCAATGAATTGCTGCCATCGACGCTTGGCAGACAATCAACCACCCTAGGCAGCAGCTGTTGCCGAATCTATCTCCTGCATTTTTAGCCTTCAGCAAGACAACTCATTACTAAATTGGGGCAAGGAGACATCATCCCTTGGCATTGTTCTAGGGTTAGGAGCTGCAACGCTCTCTAAAGATGGTTTCGCCACTGAAAACTGCGTTTCCATGCGGGCGATCGCGGGGGCAATTCCTGCAACGAAGCTGTTACATGGTTAAAGACCTCCTCCATTACCGGTAGGGGCACTTGATCCTCAGCCTCCAAAAGAAGCGCCAGCCGCTGTCCCCCCTGTAGCTGCATGAAGTACAATTCTTGGTGAATTGGTCGTGGCACTGGCAAATAGCGCACTTCACCGCGCAGGCGCCGTCCCAAAATGCGTCGCTCAACTGGGGTGGATGTGGTAGTGGGGGAGCCCCCCAGTTGGGTAAAGCGCAGCCAATTGCGCAACTCCTGATCCGAGAGACCCCCTAGTACTTCATCTATTTTGGGTAGAGCAATGAGGCTCACCATTAACTCGTGCTCCCCGGGTACAGCATTGGCGGGATAAACCACAGCAACGCCATTCTCACCAAAAGGGGTGGGGGGCGAAAATGGGAGGGGTGTTTCAAAGGATAGCCCCAGCAGTTGATAGCGTTGGGGGACAAGGGCAACCGTCTGAATTGTCGGTTCACTCGCCCGCCCCATGAGCAGGGGAAACGCTCCCAAAAGGGCCAGACTACAACAACCAAGGGTCAGCAGCAAACGCATAAACTCTCACACTAGGGGGATGATTGATGTCGTTGACGATAGGCAATGTATAGACCCTCTAGGAAGTCTTCGGCGCTCAGGGAGGGCCAGTGGGCAGGATAGGTGGGCAGCAACAGGGGTTCTAATTGTTGGCGCAGCTCTTGAGCTGCTTGGTAACGACCCACAGGACTCAGGCGATCGCGACTATTGAGGTAGTTCCGTAGTAGGAGATAGTGTTCGGGGGTCATCTGTTCCCAGTGGGCGAGCGATCGCAACTCCTGCACCCAAGCCGCCTGTGATTGCCGAAGGGTTATCCCTTGGGGTGCAAACCGCGTCGCCTGTTCATCTTGAATCACCAAGGTACCTGCCACCCTATCTCCTAGGCGTTTTTCTGATGGAGATAACGTCACCAGGAATGCCCCTATACCCAAAAAAGCAAAATCAATGGATTGCAGCAAACTGCGCAGCGTCGCCTCCCGCAGACCAATGGGGCGGCCATTATCCTGAACAACCCGAATTTCTGCGTATCGCTTGCCGGGGGTTTGTCCCTGCCAATAGGTTTCAAAGAAAATGTAATAGCCGTTGTAGAGGACAAAGATCACCAATAGGTAAATGCCCAAACTCCAAGCTTCAATACTCTGACCACTGGCGGGTAGCACCTCAATCAGCCACGGGTAAAGCGCATAAAAGATGTACCCTGCCGCCAACGAAAAGAGCACAAGGGCGGTGTAGAGAATCACCTGATCAATGACCCAAGCTAAAACACGGCTGCCGATTCCCCCAAGGGCAAAGTCCAATTCAATACTTTCGGGCGTGCGTAATGTTACCCGCCGCAACCAACGCAAGGGGTTGACCGCTTTAGAGTGCACTTGAAACGCTGCCCCTTCATTGCGTACCCGCAGATCCCAATAGAGAACTGCCTTGATCCCTTGCCACAGGGGCAGGAGCAAAACTGCGACAAAGAGGCCAGCGACGGGAATAATCACCACACTATTGAGAATACCGCCAAGGAGATTGACGGGAATAGTTGCCAGGGAAGCAACAAAAACACCGCTAGGGTATGCCATGCCTGTCCCTGCGTCAGTTGCCAACTGCGCCAAATGGACTTGAGGGGCGTACATTCCGGTTCAAGAGCCAAGACCACATCAACGAGGGAAAGCCGCGCCATAAAGTAGCTAATCACCAACAGCGCAAGGAGCACTAGCAACAGGATGCCGAGGAGAAAACTTAACAAGAAGAGACCTCTTGCGGGCTCAGTTTGGATATTCTGCTCCAGGAATTGCCCTAAGGGCGATCCCACCAAATAAAGTAAGTAGCCGATCGCCCCCAAGACCATATAAACCAAAAGCAAAATAAAGCTGACAATCAGAGTAGCCAGCAGATAATTCCACATCTTGGGAAAAATGAAGCTGCGGGCTTCCGATTCCGATTCCTCAAGGGCAGTGAGAGCAGCATAGATCCGGCGAGAAAGCAGGGCACCACTGGCCATCAGCCGGGTCCAACCAAAGAGATAAAAAGGCAAAGCGACCAGGATACCAATGCCTGCAAGCAAGAGAAACAGAGCAACATTATTGATGGCTCCAGCGAGAATCCCGCCAACAATCAGGGCCACAGCGACGATCAGCACGGCGGCAATGGTGAGCAGAAAAAACCACGCATGGGCAAAAAGGCTCAAAAGAAAATAGCGGTTGCCCTGATGACGGTACAGTTCCAAAGCAATCGTGACCACATTGCCACTAGAGAGAGAAGGGAAAAGCCGTCCTCGCTGTTGAAAAGGCCACATTCGCAATACTCAACCAATTGGAAATCGAGACGATCCTAACGTTTGCACCTATCGGTCCCTGCGCCATCTTTGTAAAATTTGTTAACATTAGAACCATTTAACCCTTCTTTTCTTCGTTCATCGCTGTTGTTGTTCTGTTCTTGATGGCTGAGGTGTGGGCATTGACCCCCCTGGTCAGCTCAGGTATTGGTTGCGTTTTCGCCAGTTCAAGGAGCACGTATGGCACTGTACGCAGAACTACATCGACATTTAGGTGGCTCAGTGGTACCGCGCATCCTTTGGCGGTATTTTCAGCGGAACGATCGCTCCCTTGCTGATCGCTTTCCCGACTATGAGGAATTTGAAGCCTTTTATACTCGCCCCCGCCAATCCCTTGAAGAATACCTCGAACTCCACACCCTAGTGGAGAGTGTGCAAACGCCGCAAACCTTGCCCTATTTCATTTTTCGTTTGATTCGCGGCGCCTATATTTTTGAAAATTTGGCCTACTTGGAGTTGCGCTATACCCCCTACCTGCGCACGGATCCGCAGCGATCCCAGAGCGATCGCATTGAGCAGATGGCAGACATTGTCAAAACCGTGGGTCTAGCTTGCCAAGTGCCCGAGTACCCAATTGTCACTAGCCAAATTCTCTGCATGCACACGCGGCTACCCTATGCCGTCAACCGTGCCATCGTTGATCTGGCGGCGAGTTTTCCTGAGTTTGTCTGTGGGATTGACTTGGCTGGGGGCGATAGCGTCTATGGCGATCGCCTGGCGGAATTTATTGACCTCTATGCCTATGCCCGCGATCGCGGTCTGAAAACCACGGGTCACCTCTACGAAACGGTGAATGGCTGCTACCCCGAATTGCTGCCCTATCTACAACGCATTGGCCATGGCATTCAAATTCCGCTGCGCTACCCAGAGCTGCTCAAAGAAGTTGCTGCAGCGGGGCAATGCCTTGAAGTGTGCCCCACCACCTATTTTCAAACGGGTACCCTTGAGAGCTATGAACAGTTGCGGCTGATTTTTGAACGCTGCTTTGAGGCAGGGGTGGATGTGGCCATTTGTACCGATAATGCGGGTCTGCATAATGTGCGGCTGCCCTTTGAGTACGAAAACTTGCTGACCTATGACATCCTGAACTTCAAGGAATTGCAAGCCTGTCAGGAAGCGGCTTTTCGCCATGCCTTTGCTTGGCCCCATCCGCAACCGCCGACCCTGCTCCTGAGTAACCTGCTTCAGAGCAATTCACCGCAAACTGCCCTTGCTGGCTGCGGTATCCAGTAAGATAGACTTATGAGCAAGATTGAACGCATTACAGGTCGGGGCCTTCCCCTGCGAGGCAACGATATCGATACCGACCGCATTATTCCAGCGCGGTTTCTCCGCTGTGTCACCTTTGATGGCCTCGGAGAACATGTTTTTGCAGACGATCGCCAGTCGGGGCAGCACCCCTTTGACCTGCCTCAGTACCAAGGGGCCCGGATTCTAGTGGTGAATGCCAATTTTGGCTGTGGCTCGAGTCGTGAGCACGCCCCCCAAGCGATCGCCCGTTGGGGCATTCAAGCAATTGTCGGCGAAAGCTTTGCTGAAATTTTTGCGGGGAACTGCTTGGCAATGGGGGTTCCCTGTCTGACGGCAGCCCCAGAACAGGTACAGGCACTGCAAACGCTCTTAGAGAATCGGCCCAGCACAGAACTGACCCTAGACCTGCACGCCCTGACCCTGACGGCGGGGGATCAAGTGATTCCCCTAACCGTAGCGGAAAGTAGCCGACAAATGCTCATTTCTGGTCAATGGGATGCCTGTGGTCAGCTCTTGGCCCATCGTGACAAAATCCAGGAAGTAGCAGCGCGACTACCCTATGTGCAGTGGGCCATTCGGTGATGTACCCCCGACGCTGATGCTGACAGACTGATCCATTAATACATTTTCCATTGATACATTTAGAGTGCGGGCTGCTCAGTGACCTCTGCTACTGCAGCGGGCGTTTCCTGAACTGTAAGGAGGGGATGCCCCACCGCTGGTATTGACTGCCCCATGGGTAAAATTTCGCTAAAAACCTGCCTAGAATGTGATCAATATCACAGCAACCCTAGGGAAAACCGGCAAAGGTAGAAGTAAGCACACAATTTAGACCACTTGTTGAAGTGTCACGTTTTGCAACGTTGTTCCTGCCCTAACTTAAGCTGAAGGCGGAAAGTATTTAGAAAGTATTTAGATTTGCAGAGGGAATGATTTTTTGAGGGCGATTAAGACGGAGAGATAAAATGAGTGGCCTGCAAGAGGAACGGCATGTCTTGATTTTGAATACGGTCGGTGGACGGCGGGCGATCGCCCTTGAGGCAGCGGCCTACTCCCTTGGGCGCGATGAGAGTAATGCCATTGTTATTGATTTTGAAACAGTTTCCCGCCAGCACGCCATTCTCCTGCGGGTCCCTGTCCCCGGCACCACCAGCTATCGCTATCGTTTGGTGGATGGCAATGCCAATGGTAAACCCAGTACCAACGGCACTTTTGTCAATGGCAAGCGCATTAGCAGTCATGAATTGCAACACGGCGATGTCATTCTCTTTGGCCGTAAAGCCAAGGCCTCCTATCTCCTGCTCTCCATGGCGGATACAGAGTTTAGCCAATATCTGCAATCCATTGCTTTCCAAAGCATTAAATCCGATCTGCGGGGTGCAAAGGAAACCCTGGTGGGCATGGAGCTAAGTGGCGAACTGCGGCGAACCCCCAACCGTGAATTGGTGGCAGCTGCAGCCACCCAGTTACACCCTGAACTTGAACCAGCAAAAGATACGTTGCCTAGTGAGAGCGACAGCGAGGCAAAGGGGAACAACAAAGAAACCCTCCATGAAAAAGAAAGCCAAGGATTAAAAACGAACCTCGTGGCTCTAGGGGCGATCGCCCTTGTGGTTGTTGCCATTACCATAGGAGCGGTCTGGAGAGCGGGCCTCTCCCCCAATCAACCGCAGGGATCACCACCTGCCACCCCAACCCGCAACTAGCTTAACCCAGATCCTTACATCGCTTTGATAAATAGTTTCAAAGTATAAACAATCCCGTATAATAGTCGCTCCCCTGAGTCCCTTTGCTAAAATAAAATCAATAATGAAATGCGTTCTACAACTAGCTGGGAGGTTGCGATCGCCCTAAAATCATAGGTTCCGCAAAGAAACATAGAGACATTTCAAAAGCAAGCAACTTTTAGGAGAACCTGAATGACAAAGCGAGATCACAACAAAGTCTATAATGTCACTTTGGTGAACGAAGCAAGGGGCCTAAATAAAACGATTCGTGTTCATGCCGACGAGTACATTCTCGATGCGGCTGAAGCCCAAGGTATTTCTCTACCCTACTCCTGCCGTGCTGGCGCCTGTGTCAACTGCGCCGGTCGCATCATTAAAGGTACTGTGGACCAGTCAGATCACTCCTTTTTGAAACCCAAGGAGCTGGATGCTGGCTTTGTGCTGCTGTGTGCCGCCTATCCCACATCGGATTGCATCATCTCAACCCACGAAGAAGACAATTTATTGAACTTAACTTAGCTTTTGCCTCAACGTTGTTGTTGAGGAGTGTCTCCACTTCGGCTTTATAGATTTCCCTCCAGCCGAGGGGGTGGTAGGATTAATAATTCATAATTCCTGAAAAGGCTACTCAACGGTTACTGACTTGGCAAGGTTGCGGGGTTGATCAACATCTAGACCACGGCGGGCAGCAATGTGATAGGCCAACAGTTGCAGAGGCATCACCGTCAAGACCGGGGAGAGAAGCTCATCAACCTCAGGCACCGGTAAGAGCTTATCAAAGGTGTGCTGGGCTTCGGCCTCGTCAAGGGGGGTAACACCAATGAGGCGAGCATCACGAGCGCGGGCCTCTTGGGCATTGGAGAGGACTTTTTCAAAGACACTGCCGGGCATGGCGATCGTGAGCACTGGGACTTTGGCATCGAGGAGGGCGATCGGGCCATGTTTCATCTCACCCGCAGGATACCCCTCGGCATGGATATAGCTAATTTCTTTGAGTTTAAGGGCACCTTCAAGGGCAATGGGAAAGTTGATCCCGCGTCCCAAAAAGATAAAGTCTTGGGTTTCCCAGAAGTCATGGGAGAGAGCTTCAATATAGCGTTCTTGGCTTTCTAAAATTTGCTCCATCTGGGCGGGCAATTGCCGCAACCCAGTCACCAGTTCCGCTAACCGGGAGCGATCGCAAGACTGCCGCTGCCACGCCAATTCGAGGGTCAGCAGATAGAAGGCTATCAACTGGGCAACAAATGTTTTTGTAGCTGCCACGCCAATTTCAATGCCGGCACAGGTATCAATAATGTGGGGCACCAGATGCCCTAGAGTACTTTCGGGCCGATTGGTAATCCCTAACAAACGAGGTTGGAGAGCGCCATCAAGGCCTCGGCGGCGTTTTAGCTCCATCTCTAGGGCCGCAAGGGTGTCTGCTGTTTCCCCAGACTGGGTGACACCAATGGTGAGGGTATAAGGTAGCAGAGGCGGCGGCGCATAGCGAAACTCTGAGGCATATTGCACACTCGTGGGAATCTGAGCCACCTGCTCAAGCAGATATTTGCCCACCAGGCCGGCGTGCCAACTGGTTCCACAGGCAACAATTTGAATGTGCTGTAGATTATCCAGCAAACTGGGAGGAAGATTTAATTGCACAGGACTAAAGGGACTGGCCACATCCCAATCGGCTCGTAAATAGTTCTCTAAACAGGTGCGGACCACCCCCGGCTGCTCATAGATTTCCTTGAGCATGTAGTGCTTAAAGCCCTGCTTTTCGACCATCACAGGGGTCCAGTTGAGGGTACGGGGGGTTTTGCGTAGGCGATGTCCCTCAAAGTCATAGACCTCAACCCCTGTGGGCGTCAGCCGAGCCAGTTCCCCATTTTCCAGCGGCAACACCGCACGGGTATAGGGAATAATCGCTGGGGTATCCGAGGCACAGAAAAATTCCCCTTGGCCAAAACCAATCACCAGAGGAGCCTGTTGCCGTGCCACGATCAATTCATCCGGGTAGTCTGCACAGATAACGGCGATCGCAAATGCACCTTCCAATTGATGTACGGCTTGGCGTACCGCTTCTAGGAGGCCGTTGGCCGTGGGGGTCTCAGGCAATACTTCGGCAATCAGGTGGGGGATGACTTCGGTATCTGTTTCCGAGCGGAAAATGTGCCCCCGCGCCTGTAGTTGGTCCCGCAGTTCCCGATAGTTTTCAATGATGCCATTTTGCACCACAGCTAGGCGATCGCGACTGTCACGATGGGGGTGGGCATTGTGTTCCTCTGGTTTACCGTGGGTTGCCCAACGGGTGTGGCCAATACCGACATGGGCAACAATGTCCAGCTGTTCAACCTTCTCCACCAAGTTCTGGAGTTTGCCCTTGGCGCGCACACAGAGGAGTTCGCCCTCATTGAGTGTGGCAATGCCAGCGGAATCATAACCTCGGTATTCCAGCTTTTGCAGGCCCTGGAGTAGGACTTGCGCCGCTTGCTGGGGGCCAATATAACCAACAATGCCACACATAAATAGACCTCGTAATCTGAGAGAAACAGGGGTGCTCTAACGACGGCTGGCAAACTGGGGCAGTTCCACCTGTGGTTGTTTCAGGGGAGGTCGTGAACGGGTAGCAAAGCGTTCTTTGGTGAATTCGGCTTGCCAAGGCTGAATGCCAATCGGCTGAATCGAACGCCGATGGGAAACTGCTGACCTAGTGATCCTGTCTAAGGGTTTGGAGGCGGTGCTGGAGGGAGCCTCAACTTGCTGAATTGTTCTTTGCCAAGAGGTTTCGATCTGGCGGCGAGAATTGGCGATCGCTTGCCATTCTTGATCATCAATGTTCCACGCTACTTTCTGCCACTCACTCATCACCCAACACCCACACTTTGATGACAGGTTATTATTCGGATTTTTATGAACTAGATTATCGGAATTTTAACAAAAGGCAAGCTTTGGGCAAAAATTGTCACAGGATGCCAGAAAGACAGCCTGTAACTCCCGTCACCTGCTGTGTTGAGCAATTACGCCCATCTCCTAGGGTTCATGCGGTTTCAGGGGAACTCAAGACACTTCACAAACTGGCACGTGCCTTTCCGGTTCCGCCTCTGGGGAGCGGGGCAATTTGTTTTCGTATCTTTTACAGACGAGTGCCGTAGTGCCACAATACCCTAAACAGCCTATCACTGGAGATGCACAGCCATGAACCTGCGGGAACTCCTGACAGCGGCAGCGATTACACCGGGTTTTGAGCATCCTGCCCTCGATCAAGAGGTGAAGTCCCTGAGTACGAATTCTTGGGAGTGTGAGCATGGCTCGTTGTTTATTGGTATGCCGGGCACACGGGTGGAGGGGGGCAATTTTTGGCCAAGTGCCTTGGCGGCAGGGGCGATCGCCGCGGTGGTGTCTCCCCAAGCCAAACCCCGTGAGGGAGATGCCTGTGTAATTGTGGTGCCCGATATTGAGCGTGCCTGTGGTCGGCTTGCAGCTGCTTTTTATAATTACCCCGGCCAACATCTCAGCCTGCTAGGGGTTACGGGTACCAACGGCAAAACAACCACCACTCACTTGGTGGAACATCTCCTCAACAGTGTTGGCTCGCCAACAGCACTCTTGGGGACGCTCTACAGTCGGTGGCCGGGACACTGTGAGGTGGCTAGCCATACAACGCCCTTTGCGGTGACCCTTCAGGCGCAATTGGCCGCTGCAGTGGCCGCAGGCTGTCGCTTTGGGGTAATGGAGGTCAGTTCCCATGCCTTAGCGCAGGATCGGGTGTGGGGCTGTCAGTTTGAGGTGGCGGCTTTTACTAACTTGACCCAAGATCATCTAGACTATCACCGCGATTTGGAGGACTATTTTGCCGCTAAGGCCAAGCTCTTTACCGCTGACTACCTGAAGGGTCGCGCAATTCTCAATGGCGATGATCCCTTTGGCCAGCGACTGGCTCAGCAGTTGCCCCGCGATCGCTACTGGACCTATGGCTTAAGCAAGGATGCGGATTTTCGGGCTGAGAATCTCAACTATCGCATCAATGGTGTGGCGGGCACGGTTCATACCCCCCTCGGTAGCGGTACCCTAGACTCACCGTTGGTGGGACAGTTTAATGTGGCCAATGTGCTGGCAGCGATCGCGATGGGAGCAGCGGTGGGGCTACCCCTTGATGCCATGCTCAAGGCCCTGCGTGACTTTCCAGGGGTGCCGGGGCGCATGGAGCAGGTGCGCCTTGACCCAGAACAGGACATTACCGTTGTCGTGGACTATGCCCACACTCCCGATAGCCTTGAGAACCTGCTGAGGGCAGCTCGTCCCTTTATTCCTGGCAAACTGATCTGTGTCTTTGGCTGTGGGGGCGATCGCGATCGCAGCAAACGTCCCCAAATGGGAGCCATTGCCGCTCGCTTGGCGGATCAGGTAGTGGTCACCTCGGACAATCCCCGCACTGAGAATCCACAGCGGATTCTCGATGACATCCTTGCCGGTATCCCACCTGAAACAGCGATGATTGTTGAGGGCGATCGCCGCCAAGCTATTCTCCAAGCCATTCTGAGCGCCGCCCCCGGCGATGGCGTGATTATTGCCGGCAAAGGCCATGAGGACTACCAAATTCTCGGTACCGAAAAAGTGCACTTTGACGATCGCGAGGAAGCCCGAAATGCCCTCAAGGAGCGACTCAAACAACCACGGCAGGGGGGCTAACATGCCACAATAGGGGATTGTTGTCCCAAAGCGAGCAGATTGTGATTGAGGCAGAGGTTCACCGCCAATTACGGGCATTTTTACGCAGCAGTGGCGATCGCCGGTGGCCTCACCATCTCACCTTGGCGCGGTTGGTGGCCCGTGCCCTGCGGCTGCGGCGGGGGTGTTTACTTCAGGTCAGCCAGCGGGCGGTGTTACAACATCGCTATGGCCTGAGTTATCTGTTGCCGCTGCTGTTGTATCCTGAACCGGCCCTGCTAGTTGTCCCCCAGGAGCGACTGACACGGCTACTGCACCAAGAAATTCCTGAACTGCTCACCTTCCTTGCCGTCACCAAACCAATTCAGCATAGCCACTGCCCGCAGCCAGTGTTTGAGGGAGTGCTCGTGATGAACCTCGAGGACTGGTGTCGCCAAGCCACCCCCCACCCCAAGGTTGTCACGATTATTGATGGCATTGAAGCCTTGCCCCAAATTGCCCAGCAGCAGATGACCTGCACAATTACCACCAGGGATTGGGAGCACTTGAAACTAGCGATTCCCAGTGCCGTTGGCGCCATTCGCCAAGTTTATGCCCAGTTGGTGCAACACCTCTTTCAGCGGCCTCAGAATCCCTATGGCGACTATCTGCTCACCCCCACAGAACAGCAACCCCTCCTTGATCTGCTCCATCAATGGCCGCAGTCGCTGCCTCCCCAGTGGTCGCAATTGCGGGACTACCTCAACCGCAGTGACACAGTCATCTGGGGCCGCCGCCATCCCACGGTAGGCTACTTTACCCTCCATGGCCACCCCCTGAATTTGCGTCCCTATTTTCAGGAGATTTGGTGCCAAGCCCCCTTTGTCCTCATTGGCAGCGGACCCGATACAGACTCCCCTCTGGCCTATGTGCAGCAGGACCTAGGGATTCCGCCCCAAACGACGATTAAATTTGCCAGCGATCGCCACAGTGAAGCCATTACCCTTGCGATCGCCGAAGACTTACCCCTGCCCAATACCCCGGAATTTGCCCCGGCGGTTCTGCGGCGTCTCTACGATCTCATTGGCACGATTGGCCATCAACGGGCAGTGATCCTTGTCAGTGATGTACCCCTGCGGGAACAGTTGGCCACCCAATTGGCTGCCCTCTACGGTTCACGGGTACAGGTGGAGACGACGGCCCTTGAGACGAACACGATTTTAGTAACGGGGGAAACCTTTTGGCTGCGCCATGGGGCACAGTTACCCTGCCCGGCCCTATTGGTCCTGACGACGTTGCCCTTCCCCTCCCCGGAAAAAGCAGTGGTGAGTGCCCGCATTGAATGGCACAAGCGGCAAAAACAAGACTGGTTTCGTCAATATCTCTTGCCCGAGTGCTTGACGGTGCTAGATCGTGCCCTTGCCCCTGTCCGTCAGGATGATACCTTGGTGGCCATTTTGGACCGGCGGCTTACGGAGCGCAGCTATGGCCGCGAAATTCTCCAGAGTCTCAGTCCCTACAACCGCGTTAGGGATCGCGCCCAATCCCCGCGTTGAGTTTGCCACTGCGAAAGCCCTCCAGATCCAAGGTGACATCGGTAAAACCAAGGGACTGAAAGTGATTCACCAGTTGCTCAAGATCCGTCATCGTTACAAAGTCAGCAATCTGCTGTTGGGGCACCTCAATGCGAGCGGTATCGCCATGACTGCGGACACGACACAGTTCCCAGCCCTGCTTGCGCAGGTAGTATTCGGCATTGCCCACCCGTTGCAGCTTGGCAAGGGTAATTTCTTCACCGTAGGGAAAGCGCGAACTGAGACAGGGTTGGGCGGGTTTATTCCACCAGGGCAGCCCTAGGGATTTGGCAATTTCTCGCACTTCTAGCTTGCTAATGCCAATTTCGGCTAGGGGCGATCGCACCCCACGTTCTTTGGCCGCCGCAATGCCCGGACGATAGTCTTGGAGATCATCAGCGTTTACCCCATCAAGAACATACTCATAGCCCCAAGCCTGCGCCAGTTCCCGCAGGCGATCGTGGAGTTCACTTTTGCAAAAGTAGCAGCGATTCACGGGGTTGGTGGCGTAGTTGGGGTTCTCCAGTTCATGGGTTTCAATCAATTCATGGCGAATGCCAATGGCTGCCGCTTGAATGCGCGCATCCTCTAGATCCGCTGGAAATAGGGAAGGGGAGACCGCCGTGACCGCCACCGCCCGATCGCCCAAGACATCCTGAGCAACTTTGGCCACCAGGGTACTATCAATACCACCAGAGTAGGCAATCAAGGCTCGATCGAGTTGACCGATGAGATCGCGTAAGGCCGCTAGTTTGTCCACGCCCATCACCGACCGATTTTCTGAGAATTCTGCTCCTACAGTGTAGCTTAGGGGTGAGAGCAAAACACTCAGGCACCCGTTGCCAAATGCTGCGAGTGCTCCCCCCTGCTCTAAAATAAAATCACGAACGGATAACCGCTGATTACTCGGGAGAACCTATGGGAATTTTCAATGGTATTATTGAGTTTCTTAGCAATATCAACTTTGAAGTCATTGCTCAACTCACCATGATTGCCATGATTGGCATTGCAGGACCAATGATTATTTTCCTGTTGGCCGTGCGTCGCGGCAATTTGTAGGCCATTTCTTTTTCAAAACTTTGGCAGTCCCCCACGTTTGTGCTAACCGTGCCAAATCCTTGGCTTGCAGTTGATACCAGCGTTGCAATCGTGCCAGTTCTTCGGTAATGCTCAGGGTGGGGGCAAATTCTTCGCAGCCATAGCCCAGATGGCGCAGGATCGCTACCAGCGTACAGGGGGCAATCCAATAGGTTTGACTTAAGGCTAAAAGATTCACTTTAGCCCCTTCTTTGGCTTTCAGCTCATTTTGAATGGAGAGGATGAGGGTCGGTGGGGGGGCGATCGCGGGTCGTTGGTACCCCACATAGACTATTTCGGGCTGGGCAATGGCCAATAACCAACGCAAATGGGTAGAAGAGGGGGGCAGGGACCAGAGGATGAGTGTGCGACAGCGGTCGCGGGGGCGATCGTAGTGAATGGCTGCTGTGGTGAAGTTGGGAGGGACCTCAGGGCGGCCATAGCCATAGAGCAAGACATGGTCGCGCAACTGCGGCAGGAGCGTTGTCAAAGGCGGGAGGGGTTGCCAACTGGGAATCGGGTGACTCGGTGGCTCGGGGACGTACCACGCCAGTGAGGGTTTGACTCCCTTGAGTTCGAGTTCCAACTGGGTTTCGCCATTCCAAGTGTGGGCTGTGAGGTGATAGGCAATATCTACTCTGGTTGGCAACGGCAAAAATGGTCCCCAGCGCCAAGCCTTAGCGGTCATCTGCTGCCCATTCTGCTCTAGGGTGAGTTTCAGGTGCTCCCCCTGCTGACCCATGGGCGTTTGTTCGAGGATCTTGACCCCGCGACTACAGAAAATAGGCTGAGGATTCTCACTGCCAAAGGGTTGCAATTGCTCCACTTGAGTGTAAAAGTCCCAGGTCAGTTGCTCAAAGGAGATTTCGGCATCAAGGGTGACCAGGGGACGCAGATCCTCGGGTTTGAGACAGGTTTGGGCAAAGGCCCGCAGGCGATCGCGCCAAGCCGCTAAATGCTCTGCCCGTAGGCTAAACCCCCCGGCCGCTTTATGACCGCCATATTTCAACAGCAAGTCCTTGGTGGCCTCAAGAGCCTCAAAAACATGGAATTCTGGAATACTACGAATTGAGCCACGAATTGTCGTCTCATCTTCATAGGTGCCAATAAACACAGGTACGCCGTAGCGCTCCACAAGACGGGAGGCCACAATGCCAATGACCCCATGGTGCCAGTTGGGCTGGACGATCACCAAAACCCATTCCTGTTGGGGATCAAAATCCGTCTCTTCGAGGTGGGCGATCGCCGCCGCTTCAATCTCGGCACAGAGATCCTGACGGCGACGGTTGGTTGCTTCACAGAGGGCTGCCAGCTCCTGAGCACGGTCTGGATCGTCCGTTGTCAACAATTCAATCACTACTTGCGGGTCACCAATCCGGCCAATGGCGTTGATCCGCGGTCCGAGACGAAACCCCACGGCCGTGGGTTTTAGGGAGGCGTCCTGCTCGGGTAAACAGCGCGCCATTTGCATCAGTGCTTGGACGCCCACCAGAGGAGAGGTGGGAAGGGTTTGCAATCCCTGCTTGACCCAGCGGCGATTCACCCCCGTCAAGGGCGCCAGATCGGCAATTGTGCCAAGGGTACACAGCTCCCGCAACGGCCGCACCAGTGGCCGCCAGTTGCCCAATCGCTGCGCCAGGGACACAGCTAGAATATAGGCCATCCCCACCCCTGCGAGGGTATGGTAAGGCGAGGTCGGGGAAACTAGTTTTGGATTGAGAATGGCATGGGCAGGGGGCAGTTGCGGTGGTACATCGTGGTGATCCGTCACAATGACTGTCAGTCCCAGTTCCCGCGCCTTGAGAATCGGTTGGAGAGCAGCAATGCCGTTGTCCACGGTGAGAATCAGTTTGACGCCGCGGTCGTAGCACTCCTGCACAATCCGCTCATTGATGCCATAGCCTTCATGCATGCGCGAGGGAATTTCATAGTCAATGTCTGCTCCCAGATGGCGCAGGGCACGCAACAGCAGGGCGGTACTTGTCATGCCATCGGCATCGTAATCCCCACAAATGGTCATCTTGTCGCCGTGGGCGATCGCCCGTTGCAGCAATTCCACTGCTAAATCAAGGTCAGGAAAGACCCTGTTGGGAGGCGGTAGCTCTAGGGTTTCCGGTTCGAGAAACGCCCGTACGGCTGTAGGGGTTGTAAGACCCCGCCGCAAATAAATTTCCGCCAGCGATGAGTGGCAACCCAGAGTCCGCCTCAAGGCGTCCCGACACTTAGGATCAATCGGCGGCAAAAGCCAACGTTGCTGGGGAAGAACACCCATGATGCGGAGGGGGGAGATAGGCAAAGCAACAACCCCAATGCTAACTTGAGGCTGGCTTTGGTTGACAGGCTGAAAGAATTAGAATGATAATCATTAGCATTCTTATAGAGCCTTAGTGAATCCCCTAGGCAAGGTCTTGGTGTGAGGTTAGGAAGGCAAGTATGGCAAAATCCCTAGCAACGGCCATTGTCGGTGCCGTTGGCGTTAACGTTTTCTTTTTGAATTCCGCAGTTTTCGCCCAGAGGCCAAATCCGCTGTCGGCAAGTGCCAGCATGGGGCAAGTCACCTCTGTCTCGCAGCTTTCTGATGTGCGCCCCACTGACTGGGCCTATCAAGCCCTAGCCTCCCTTGTGGAAAAATATGGCTGTGTTGCCGGCTATCCCGATGGCACCTTTCGCGGCAGCCGCGCCCTGACGCGGTTTGAAATGGCGGCGGCATTGAATGCTTGCCTCGATGTGGTGAGCGATCGCTTTGCCAGTAAAGAAGATCTCGCTACACTGCAACGGCTCTCTCAGGAATTTGCTGCCGAATTAGCCACGCTTCGCGGGCGGGTAGATCAGCTTGAAGCGCGTACTGCCAACCTAGAAGCTCAGCAATTTTCCACAACTACCAAGTTATCCGTGGATGCCGTGATGGCCTTTCAAGCCGGTGGAAATACAGGCCAAGTAGTCGATCCCGTCACGGGGACTGGGTTCGCAGGGGGAAGCTACAACCCCACAGCGATCAGCCGTGTAGAACTGACCCTGAATACCAGTTTCCGCGGTGACGACTTGCTGACCACTACGCTGGAGGTGGGTAACAATGGCGTAGATACGTTTGGAGCAACGGGGATTGGTACCAACGGCCTCCTTGCCGGTGGTTCTGTAGATTATGGCGGTGTTGCAGCGGCTGCGAATCTATTTCGCCTTTTTTATACCTTCAAGCCCACGGCAGACCTGACAATCGGTATCGGCCCACAGTTTTACCCCAGCGATATTGTGGATACCAACAGCTACGCTAACAATTCATTCACGCATTTTAGTTCCAACTTTTTTATCAACAATCCTCTGATTGTTCCCTTTGCCGTAAATGATCCCGGAGGGGCAGGGGTGAGTATTGAATGGAACCCAGGAGGAGGGTTCTTTACCCTGCGCAGCGTCTATGTTGCCGCCACTGCCAACGCCCCCGGCGGTGTAGCCACAGGGGGGGGGCTGTTTGGGGATCCCTATCAGGGAACTGTGGAATTAGAGTTTGCGCGTGCCTTTGGGGCCAATGAACAAAACAATTTTGCTGTTCGCCTGCAATACACCAACGCCTCGACCTTGAACATTTCCCAAAATGCAGCTGGGATCAATGCCGAACTCTCCCTGGGCAAGTTTGGCCTCTTTGGGCGCTATGCCTACTCCGATATGAAGCTCTATGGGGATGGGGCCACCATTAATGGTCTAGGGCCCTTTGCCGTCGATCCGGGTGCCCTAATCATTCCTGCCGGTGGGCAAGTGAATACTACGGCGCACACATGGATGGTCGGCCTTGCTTACCGGGATTTGCTCACCGAGGGGTCACTATTGGCAGCGGCAGTGGGCCAGCCCTTTATTAATTCGCTGCCCTCAGCCCCGCAAGTTAATGATGCCACCCAAATGAACTATGAACTCTTTTTCCGCTATCCCCTGAGCGACCATATTTCAATTACACCGGTGTTTATGGCGGTAACCAATGCCCACAATCGGTCTGACAGCAGTCCCCTTTTTCAGGGGCTGATCCGCACCACGTTTAGCTTCTAGGGAAAGACCTACAGTTGTTGTGAAATGGGCGGTAGGATAAAAAAATGCACAATTATGGAACGCTTAAGTCTATGCTGCATCCGCGTTTGGCTGCTGCCTTTGAGCAGCGTTCGGCTCTCAAGATTATCAGTGGCCTGAATAACTTTGATCGCGATCGCGTGCGGGCGGTGGTGACCGCTGCCGATCAAGGGGGCGCCACCTTTGTGGATATGGCTGCCGATCCTGAACTGGTGCGCCTTGCAAAGGAACTGACGACGCTGCCAGTCTGTGTGTCGGCGGTGGAACCGTTGCAACTCCTACGGGCAGTGGCCGCTGGTGCCGATCTGGTGGAAATTGGCAACTATGATAGCTTCTATGCCCAAGGGCGAGTGTTCAGTGCTGAGGAAGTGCTGGCCTTGACGCGCCAAACCCGTGAGCTGCTGCCCCAGACTATGCTGTCGGTGACCGTGCCCCATACGCTGTCCTTGGATCAACAAGTTGCCCTGGCTGAGGCCTTGGTGGCCGCTGGTGCCGATGTCATTCAAACGGAGGGGGGGACGAGTAGCCAGCCCCACCACGGCGGCACCTTGGGTCTCATTGAAAAAGCAGCTCCCACATTGGCAGCCGCCTATGAAATTTCCCGTGCCGTTTCGGTGCCGGTGCTGTGTGCTTCGGGGCTTTCGACGGTGACGATTCCGCTGGCGATCGCCGCTGGGGCTGCGGGGGTTGGGGTTGGTTCTGCCGTCAACCAACTCAACAGTGAAGTGGCCATGGTGGCCAGTGTGCGTGCCCTTGCCGAAGCCGTCAAAGGTGCCATTGCCGTCCACCGCTAACCCTGTGGTCAACCCCTCTCGATTGGCGCTGGCCTGTGCGAATCGCCTTTTTGAGACGGCGGACAATCGGGAGCGGTTCCTCCAGGCGCTAATGACCCCCCCAGCTTATCCTGCCACTGTGCTTTGGTGTGGGGAGCCGGCTGCTGCGCTCCCTTTTGTGGCCTTACCGCCGCTGCCGTGGCAGCCCCCCTGGGTGAGCCGCTTTGTTGCCGGTAGTCCAACGGGTCAACACCCTCTCCATGCAGCCGGTGCTTATTATTGCTTGGATACCTCCTCGGTGTTTGCGGCGGTTCCCCTGCTCACCCTGCCCCAGGAGCCGTCCTTGGTGATAGATGTGTGTGCGGCGCCTGGCGGCAAGAGTCTCTTTGCGTGGCGATCGCTGCGCCCTCGCTACCTCATCTGCAATGAGACCATTGGCAAGCGGGTGGGGATGCTCATTGGCAATCTCAAGCGCTGTCGCGTGCATCCCGTAGGGGTCACTGCTTGGGATAGTGAAGTGCTGGCTGCTGAGTTCCAAGGCACTGCCGATGTGGTGATTGTGGATGCCCCCTGCTCTGGCCAATCCCTGCTGGCCAAGGGGCAAAAAGCCGATGGGTGCTTTCATCCACTGACGATTCGCCACAACCAACGGCGACAAAAACGGATTCTAGCGGCGGCAAGCGCCATTGTGCGCCCGGGGGGATGGCTGCTCTATAGCACCTGCACCTTTAGCCAAGATGAAAACGAGGATGTGGCGGCTTGGCTCATGGCAAAGTTTCCGCAGTTGCTTCCTCAACCGGTGCCGGCGCTGGCGGCCTATCAATCCCATTTAGCAACATTTCCTTGCTATCGACTATGGCCCCACCAAGGGGAAGGGGCGGGTGCCTTTACAATTCTCTGGCAACATCAGGGCAAGGGAGAATCTCATCCCTTCCCGGCATTGGGGGAACGTGGCGCCTTTGGCGATCGCTGGCGCTGGCACTCCAGTTCCCAACCGGCATAGGTGATGGCAGCAAAGGCATTTTGATCTAAGTACCGACTGAAAATGCGACTACTGGCGATCGCCGCCCGTCCCATTAATGTTGCTCCTAGAAGCTGCCCTTGGCGATTGATCACCACTTGCCCTAAACTCTGACCCTCGGGAGTCAACTGCTGAATCTCCCAGCATTGAATGGGTTCCCTAAGGTACTGCTGCGCTTGCCGCACATTCCAACCCACACGAGCAATGGGCACAGGTAAGGCAATCCACCACGGTTGACGGTAGTAGTCCAGGGTCATGGGCTTTCGCTGTAAAATCTGGCGGGCGATCGCAAAGGCTTCAAAGAATGTCAGGGAGGGCAAATGGTATCCCCGCTGCCAACCGCCACAGGCGTAGACTTGGGGATGACTCGTGCGCCCTTGGGGATTGATTCGCAACCACCCTTGCGCATCCCGCTGCAGGTGTTGCACATTCAAAGAGGTCGGATCAGGTGCTTTGCGCCTTCCCAGAAGTGGAACCCCCAAACCGAGACCACTTAGAGCAGCGTGCAGGCGATCGTTGAACCAGGCATCTTCCGTTGTTACAACCGGCAGCCCTTGTCCATTAGCATCAGAAGCTTTGCCAGACCAGTGGTGCCAACAGGCTCGCTCAATCCTGCTGAGGGCGTCCAGATCATGAAAATCCATTGCCGCCGGCGCATCAAGGAGCAAATAGCCTCGGGCATAGAGGCGATCGCCGCCCACCTGAAAATGACAGCGCGGCCGCCAAACAAATTCCCCCACCCCTGTGATCACATCTACCCCCACCAGTTCCAAGACCCTAGGGGCATAGCGCCGCTGTCCGTGGCGGAGGTGGGCTTGAAAGTGCTGCCAATGCTGAGCATCTAAGCTTAGGGGCGGAAACTGCGATAACCACCAGCGTTGCCACTGCCACTGCCACTGCTCATCAGGAGGTGGGATCACCAAGCCAATCCGCCCCAAAGGGGCACAGCGATAGGCAAGATCCAGCGCAAGGGGACTGGCCGCAACAATCAGCAAATCGTACTCAAAACGCATCGGAAATTAAGAGAAATTAAGATAGAAACGACAACACTGGCAGCGCCCATCCGCACGTTTAACGTTCGTCCCCACTGGCCACAACGTTTGGCACCCCTGTGGGAATTGGCCTACAACCTCTACTGGACGCGGCACGCAGCGGCAATCGCCCTCTTTCGCCGCCTCGACCCAGAACTGTGGGAGCAACAACCACAGCCCGATTTTGGGATGCATTGCCCAGATCCCCACTGAGAACCGCTTTTGGGCATAGAGGGAGCGGGTAATCAACCAATTTCAAGAATATGCCCAGCCTGTGCAGACGTGGTACCAGCAAACCCGCACCAATGCGCCCCGGCGATTGTATTGCCTATTTTTCCCTTGAATTTAGCCCCACGGAGTGCCTGCCAATCTATTCGGGGGGCTTGGGATCACCTCAAATCCGCCAGCGACCTAGGACTCCCCTTGGTGGCGGTGGGGTTGCTCTATCAAAAAGGCTATTTTTATTGATTTTTATACCCTGGCCCTGAAGCTGATCACGACTTCCCAAGGCCAAGAACTCCGCATTCGCGTGGATTACTCCAATCGGGAAGTGCAAGCACCGATCTGGCAAATCTAAGTGGGGCAGCTTTCCTTCTATTCACTGGACACAAACTTGCTAGAAATGCTAAGAAACAGTCCCTACGATCAGCCGACAAGGCGATCTACAGCGAAAGTGGCACACCTACAGATGGCCGATCAAGGCCTCTTTCAAAAACTCTTTATGGCAGTAGGGGCGGCACAGTGGGAGGAAAACAGTGATCTGGCAGAGCGCGCGGATGCTTTTGTAGCACACTTTGGCCGCCTTCAAGATACCCTAGGGAGTAAGCTCTTGCCCGCTTCTCTGAGGGTCTTTGCCCAACCAGTGGCGACTTTCTTGGAAAACCTTGACGATGCTGAGCGGCTCGGCTTTCTGCCCGATGCAGGGGCTGGGTTTACAATCCAGTAACTGCACAGTCAAATGGTTCATGACTACATTCGAGATCCAGCCGTTTTAGTCCCTAGTTTGCAGGCCGCCCATGAGTTTGTTCCTGTCCTGATTGAAACGGCTGCTCGGTTTTGCTCAGGCATCAAACACGCATCAAACAAGCATCCCCTTTCTCAATGGCCTATGCGATCGCCCCCGCCAAAAACGGTTGTTGATCTACCCACCGTCACCCTTACCCTCGAAAGTCAAGGGAAAACGCTGACCTATTCCCTGACCCAACCAGAGCATCGCTTGGGGCGCGATCACCAGTGGGCGGATTTGGTGGTGCCCGATGATCCACTGTGGTCAGTGATTTCCGGCCGCCATGCCGTTTTTAAGCAACAGGGGGCAACCTACTACCTCTGGGATGGAGATGGCAATCAACGCCACAGCACCAATGGCACCTTCTACAACCGACGCCGCATCGGCATTGAAGAGGGCTTTGCCCTCGGGGAAACCCTACGCCTAGAAATTGGCCAAGACCCAAAAAACAAAGTGCAATTGCTGGTCCAGATCCAGTTTGCGGGAACCGCCAGTCCACCACCCTTACCGCAGCAGCGCCGCCTTGTCCTCAAAACCCTCAAGGAATGGCCGCTGACTTTAGGGCGCCAAGCGAGCAACAGCTATCAGCATTGGCAACTGGATGCCCCCACGGTGTCCTTGCGCCACGCCAGCATTGATCGCACCAGTGCGGGTCTCTACGTTCTGAGGGATTTGGGCAGCAGCAACGGCACCTATGTCAACGCCAAACTCCTAAAAGGTCCCTACACGCTGCGCAACGGTGATCAGATTCGCATTGGGCCTTTTGTCCTTCTCTACCGCCATGAGACCTTAGAAATTACGGATCAGGGCAGTCATCTTCGCATTGATGCTTGGGGATTGGAACGACGGGTAAAAACACCAGCGGGCGATCGCTCCCTCTTACAAGGGGTTTCCTTTGTGGCGGAGCCGAGACAACTTGTGGGTATTGTCGGTGGCAGTGGTACGGGGAAATCCACCCTCTTAAAAGTGTTGATGGGGCTAGATCCACCTCAGGAAGGACAGGTGCTGCTCAATGGTTTGAATTTGCATCGCCATCTTGGCACCTACCGCCACCAAATTGGTTATGTACCCCAAGATGATATTGTCCATGCCCGCCTCACAGTGGCCGAAGTCCTGAATTATGCGGCGCAACTGCGCTTACCGGCGGATACCGATGCCCAAAACCGCAGGGCAGCAATTGAGCGAGTGCTTGAACAGGTGCAGTTAAGGGGTACGGAACATCAACTGGTGGCCAGCCTCAGTGGCGGTCAGCGCAAGCGGGTGAGTATTGCCGTTGAGCTATTGGCCAATCCCAAGCTCTTTTTCCTTGACGAACCCACCTCGGGTCTAGATCCCGGGCTAGACTTTTTGCTGATGCAGTTGCTGCGGCAATTGGCAGATCAAGAACGCACAATTGTTTTGGTTACCCACGCCACGAGCCATGTGTATCTGTGCGATCGCCTACTCGTTCTTGGTCCCGGGGGGCGTCTTTGCTATTTTGGCCCGGCCGATGAGGCTCGTCAATTCTTTAGTCCAACGGGCGATCGCCCCCTGAATTCTGTGGCTGAAATTTATGCCCTCCTGACTCCCGAAAATAGTGCTGCATGGAGTCAAAAATTTCGCCAATCTGCCCATTATGAACGCTACCTTGCCAGCCACCTCAGTATCGGGTCCCACTACGAGAGTACCAGTGTTCTGGGGGCGGAGAGTCGTCCCAATGCCGAACCCCCACCGCAGCAGCCGGCACCGCCTCACCTCTACCAATGGCGGGTATTGTGCCAACGCCAGTGGCAACTCCTCTGGCGCGATCGCCTCAGCCTTGTCTTAAATTTGATCAGTGTCCCTATTGCCCTGCTGCTCACCCGCTTTGCCAGCGATCGCTCCCCCTTTGGGCCCCAAGATCCCCCCAGTCTGCTGCAAGCGGCTCAAACCCTGCGCATTCTCTTTGTCTTTACCTGTGCCTGTCTTTGGGTGGGACTCTCGGGCTGGGCGCAAGCCTTGATCACAGAGGTGGCCATCTACCGCCGCGAACGCCTTGCCAATCTCAGTCTCTGGGCCTACATGGCAGCCAAACTCACCCTTGGCAAGGGCATGGCCTTGGCACAAACGCTGCTCATTACCCTGGTGGGACTGTTGGCCTTTGGTCTGCCAAAGGGTGCCCTCCTCCCTTGGCCCCTAGGGTTTGGCATCACCACCTTCCTGACGCTCGTGGCGAGTCTCTGTTTGGGTCTTTTGATCTCGGCGGCCGTGCACAACAGCGATCAAGCAAGCAAGATTTTACCGCCGTTGCTCCTGCCGCAAATTATCTTTGCCGGCGTCCTCTTTAAGCTCACGGGCGTTGCAACGGCTCTCTCTTGGCTGACAATTGGCCGTTGGACCATGGGTGCCTATGGTACCTTGATTGACGTGAATGGTATGGTACCGCCACCCCTCGATTTTGGCCTCTTTGAACCACCGCCCCAGCCCTTTGATCCGACGCCTGTCTATGCCCCCACTTGGGATAATCTGCTGCTGAATTGGGGAATGCTGATTCTCCACAGCCTCATTTACACGGGTGTGGCCACGTATCTGCAAAGCCGCAAAGGCTAACACCGCCTGTGCAAACTGCTGCTGTACCTTCCGCATATTTACCTATTGCGATGTCCCCCATCGTAAAGGACGATCTAGTCAATTAGCTAAAATTTTTCCATCTCAAGTGAGACCGCTGCTGCACCCATGGAGACTGATGTTGTTTCCCTGTACGGGCGCGACTACATTCCCATTGTTGCTCCGCCCCTGCCGGCCACCAAAATTCAAACCCACCCTAAAACCGTTCCCGTTCTCAAGGATGATGATGTGCTGCTCATCTGTGATGAGTTGGGCAATATCTGCAATGATGAACAGCAAACGGCGATTACGGGGCTGTTTTGCCAGGATACCCGCTTCCTGAGTCAAGCGGAGTTGCGGGTGGGGGGCGATCGCCCAGTGCTGCTGAGTTTTCACTGTACGGGTAGCCACGCCCTCAAGGTAGTGTGTACCAACCCCAAACAACCCGATGTGCCAGCGGAAGCGTTGGCGATCGAGCGCTTCCTAGTGGTACGGGGCGCCCTCTTTGAAACGCTTCTGATTACCAACCACCAAGTACAGCCGGCAGTGGTGGATATTCAACTTACCTTTGCAGCAGACTTTCAGGATTTATTTGAAATTCGCCAATACGGTGGTGGTCGCCCACAGCGGGGACAGACGTTGCAACCCGTCGGTTGTGAATTACGCCACACCAAGGGACGCGCCGATCTCTGCTTCGCCTATCAAGGTCTGGATGGGGCCCTGATGGAGACCCAAGTTCAGTTTTTGGGCACTCCCCCCGACCGTCTTGATGACACCACAGCCACATGGCACCTTAAGCTCGAACCCCAAGGCTACCACCGTATTCACTATTGCGTCCGTCCCTTTACCAATGGGGCACCTACGGCACAGGTAGCAGTGCCTTCCTCCCTAGCGGCTGCGGATCAAGCGGCTCGACAGGAACGGCAACAATGGTGGTCAGACTGTACAGAAATCGTCACCTCGAATCCGCAGTGGAATCGCATCCTGCGGCGGGGGATGGCGGATCTCTATATGCTGTTGCAGTCCTTTGGCCATGGCAAGGTTTTGACTGCGGGTATTCCGTGGTTTGCGACGCTCTTTGGTCGCGACTCCATTATTTCAGCCATGCAAACGCTGATCCTCAATCCGGCGATCGCCCGTGATACGCTGCGCACCCTTGCCCACTACCAAGGCAGGGAGGTCTGTCCTGAGCGCGATGAGCAACCGGGGAAAATTCTCCACGAGCTGCGCTTTGGCGAAATGGCACGCAACCGCGAAATCCCCCATACCCCCTACTACGGCACAGTGGATGCCACCCCCCTCTGGCTAATGCTCTACAGCGACTACTATGCGTGGACAGGCGATCGCGCCACCTTAGCGCAGCTATGGCCCCATGCCCTTGCTGCCATGGCTTGGATTGATCAACAGATGGCTGCCACAGGCTACCTCAGCTACAATCGCCAAGCCGGAAAGGGGATTGACAACCAGGGCTGGAAGGACTCCGGTAACTGCATTGTCAACCGCTGCGGCGAACTTGCCCAGGGCCCCATTGCCCTCTGTGAAGTCCAAGGCTATGTCTATGCTGCCAAAACTCGCCTCAGTGTCATTGCTCACGCCCTGGGCTATGGCGAGTGGGGCGATCGCTGGCAGCGGGAGGCCACCGACCTCAAAGCACGCTTTAACCGCGACTTTTGGCTGGAATCCGACGGATTCTATGCCCTTGCCCTCGACGGTGACGGTCGGCCGGTGGATAGCCTCACTTCCAATGCTGGCCAATGTCTGATGACAGGGATTTGTGACCCCGAGAAAGCCCAACGGGTGGGGCAACGTCTGCGGCTCCCGGATCTGTTCAATGGTTGGGGGATTCGTACCCTGAGCAGCACCTCCCCAGCCTACAATCCCATTGGCTACCACTTGGGGTCAGTGTGGCCCCACGATACCAGCCTGATTGCCTTTGGCCTGCGGGCAATTGGCGATAGTGACTTTGCCCTGACGCTTGTGGATACCCTTTTTGATATGACCTGTCGGCAGCCGGATTTGCGTCCCCCAGAACTGTTCTGTGGCTTCGATCGCCAGACCTATCCCCAGCCCGTACAGTACCCAGTGGCCTGCTCCCCCCAAGCCTGGGCAACCGCCAGCCTCTTCCAGTTCATCCAGATCATGGTTTGGCCACTTGTGGATGCCCCCCAAGGCAAATTCTTGCTCCACCAGCCCCTGTTGCCCGCCAGTATTGAGGAACTCCACATTCGTAATCTACGCCTTGGCAACAGTCGCTTTGAGCTGCGGCTCTGGCGCACGGGGGCAAATGGCTGTGACTGGGAACTCCACACCGCGTAACAAAGCGTAACTTGGGGCGATCGCCCTCGCTAAAGTAGAGGTGGCTCAGTTCCCACCTTTTGTAGCACCAGTAACCGCATGACCCGAACCACGACCTACGACATTTGGCGCGCCGGTCATCAGCCCCTGCGTCCCCTCTTTGCCCCCAAAAGTGTGGCTGTCATCGGTGCCAGCGAAAAAGAAGGCAGTGTTGGCCGCACCCTGCTGTGGAATTTGATTCAAAGCCCCTTCGGCGGCACCGTCTTTCCCGTTAACCCGCACCGCAGTTCTGTGTTGGGCATCAAGGCCTATGCCAGTGTGACGGCTATCCCAGAGGCGGTTGATCTCGCAGTCATTGCCACCCCTGCGGCTACAGTGCCAGCGGTGGTTGCCGAGTGTGCCGCAGCAAGCGTCAAAGGAGCCATTATTGTTTCAGCGGGGTTTCGCGAAGTAGGGGCAGCGGGACTGGCTCTTGAGGAGGAGATTTTAACCATTGCCCGTCAGGCACGGATGCGCATTATTGGCCCCAATTGTTTAGGGGTGATGTGTCCGCCCACGGGTTTGAATGCCACCTTTGCTGCCAAAATGGCGCGATCGGGGCATGTTGGCTTTCTCAGTCAAAGTGGCGCCCTGTGTACCTCAATTTTGGACTGGAGTTTGCAGGAGAATGTCGGCTTTAGTGCCTTCGTCTCCATTGGCACGATGCTGGATGTGGGCTGGGGTGACCTCATCTACTACCTAGGCGATGATCCGCAAACCCGCTGCATTGTTATCTATATGGAATCTTTGGGGGATGCGCGATCCTTCCTCTCAGCAGCGCGGGAAGTGGCCTATATCAAGCCCATTATTGTCATCAAAGCCGGACGGACTGCTGCCGCTGCCCAGGCCGCTGCTTCCCATACAGGGGCATTGATGGGATCCGATGCAGTGGTGGATGCAGCACTAGAACGCTGTGGGGTGCTGCGGGTGGAAACCATTGAAGATTTGTTTGACATGGCAGAGGTTTTGGACAAGCAATCGCGTCCCAAAGGCCCCCATCTGACGATTCTCACCAATGCTGGCGGCCCGGGGGTCTTGGCTACTGATGCTCTGATTCGTGCAGGTGGCAAACTGAGTTCTCTCTCCGCGGATACCCTACAGGCACTGAATCAAGTGCTCCCCCCCGCTTGGAGCCACGGCAACCCCGTGGATATTTTGGGGGATGCAACCGCCGATCGCTACCTCAAGGCACTGCAACACTGTGAAACGGATGCCAACAGTGATGGCCTACTGGTGGTCCTCACTCCCCAAGCCATGACGGATCCCTTGGCGATCGCCCAAGATCTTGCCACCTATGCCCAAAACCGTCCCAGTGGTGCCAAGCCGATTCTGGCCAGTTGGATGGGGGGCAACACAGTGAAACCAGGGGAAGCCATTCTCAACCAAGCGGGCATTCCCACCTATGGCTATGCCGACACCGCTGCCCGCATCTTTAGCTATATGTGGCGCTATAGCGACCACTTGCAGGCACTGTACCAAACGCCCGCTTTGCCCTTGACCACTACCCCCCCGAATCGAGAGTCTGTAAGTCAACTGTTTGAGCAAGTGCGCAGCGAGGGACGTACCCTGTTAACGGAGTGGGAAGCCAAGGCTGTTCTTGCTGCCTATGGCCTGCCAGTGGTGGAAACCTGTATTGCCCGCAGTGAAGCAGAGGCAGTGGCTGCTGCCGATCGCCTCGGGTATCCCGTGGTTCTCAAGCTCTATTCACCAACAATTACCCACAAAACCGATGTTGGGGGTGTCGCCCTCAATCTTCCCGATGCTGCTGCCGTCATCACTGCCTACCAACAAATTGAGAAAAATGTCACCACTGCTGCGGGAGCGAGTCATTTTGCTGGCGTCACTGTGCAGCCAATGATTCCCTGGAAAGGGTTTGAGCTCATTGTGGGCAGTTCCACCGATGCTCAATTTGGTCCAGTGATTCTCTTTGGCACAGGCGGACAGTTGGTGGAAGTTTTGGAGGATACAGCGATCGCCCTGCCCCCCTTGAACACCACCCTAGCGCGGCGCCTCATTCAGCAAACCAAAATCTCCCGTGCTTTTGCCGGCGTGCGGGGCTGGCCAGCCCTTAACCTTGCCCTGCTTGAGGATCTGCTCGTACGCTTTAGCCTACTGGTGGTGGAGCAACCGTGGATCAAAGAAATTGACATCAATCCCCTGCTGGTGGCACCCCCCGATCGCCTACTGGTCTTAGATGCTCGCCTTGTGCTCCACCAGCAGGAAAGCATGTTTGTTGAGCCTGCAATTCGTCCCTATCCCAGCCAATACGTCAGTCCGTGGCAGTTGCGCGATGGTACCCCAGTGCTGATTCGCCCCATTCGGCCAGAGGACGAACCCTTGATGCGCCAGTACCACGCCACCCTCTCGGAGCAGAGCGTCTATTTGCGCTATTTCCACCTGATGAAGTTATCGCAGCGGGTTGCCCACGATCGCCTGGTGCGCATCTGTTTTGTGGACTACGATCGCGAAATGGCCCTTGTGGCGGAACACCAAGGGGCCGCAGGTCCTGAAATTATTGGCGTTGGCCGCCTTAGCAAGGATCACTTTAGTCCCACGGCGGAGTTTTCGCTGTTGATTAGCGATCGCTGGCAGCGGCAAGGCCTGGGGACGGAATTGCTGCAGCGCTTGATTCAAATTGGCCGCGATGAAGAGCTGAGGGCAATCCACGCCTATGTTCTCAAGGACAACGAGGGGATGATCCGTATTTGCCGCAAACTCAACTTTGAATTGACTGCCGGCGATGATCCCAGTGTTTGGTTTGTGCAGCTCACTCTCTAGGAGTGGCCGTGAGGGACCATTGACGTAGGACAATAGTTGCCGTTGAGTCTATTGCGGAAATTGTCGGACATCGTGGATAAAATAACGCGGGTTGGTGTCATTGGTGGGGGCCAGTTGGCTTGGATGCTGGCACTGGCGGCCAAGGAGATGGGACTTTCCCTATGGGTACAAACGCCTGCAGCAACGGATCCCGCCGTTGCGGTTGCCGATGGCGTGTGCTATGGGGCAATCACCGATGGGGCGACCACAGCCCGACTGGCTGAGCACGTTGATGTGATTACCTTTGAGAATGAGTTTGTTGATCTGGAGGAACTCCAGCACTTTGAGCAGCGGGGGGTTTGTTTTTATCCCCGCTTGGCCACTTTAGCTCCTCTCCTGAACAAATACCAGCAGCGGTGCTTTTTACAGGCCCTGGGGATTCCTGTACCAGAGTTCGCCTATTTGGGCGATCGCCCCCCCAGCCTTCCCTGTGTGATTAAAGCCTGTCGCCATGGCTACGACGGCCAAGGGACGTTTGTCATTACCGATCAGCAGGCCTGGCAGCAGTTTCAGCAACACTGGCCAGAAATTCCACCCCAAGGGTTTTTGGTGGAAGCCTTTGTGCCCTATGTCAAAGAACTGGCGATCATGGCAGCGCGATCGCCCCAAGGGGAGATTGCCCTTTATCCGGTGGTGGAAACGCAGCAGGTGGCTGCCATCTGTCGCTGGGTGATGGCTCCTGCCCCCATTCCCCCCCAAGTCAGTGAGCAAATTCAGCAGATCGCCCGCCAAATCCTGACGGCGCTTGATGGCGTGGGTATCTTTGGCCTTGAGTTTTTCCTCACAGCCACGGGGGAAGTACTGGTGAATGAAATTGCCCCCCGCACCCACAATTCCGGACACTACACCATTGATGCCTGTGTCACGAGTCAATTTCAGCAGCACTTGCGCGCCATTAGTGGCCAGCCCTTGGGCAGTCCTGACATGCGGGTAACCGCCGCCGTCATGGTCAATCTCCTGGGCTTAGCCGAACCGCAGGTTGACTATGGGGCAAAATGTGAGGCCTTGGCGGCTCTCCCCCACGCGCACCTTCACTGGTATGGTAAAAGTCAAACCTATGCGGGTCGCAAGTTGGGGCATATCACAGTTCTTTTGGAAGACCCAGGGGCAGCAATGCCAATCATCGAGCAAATCGAAGACATCTGGTATAGTACGCCTGTTGTTGTGTGATTGTTCCTGCTGATGCGTTTTCACTCCTTTCCTCAGCCCCTTGATCGGGCTGCTTTGAGTGTGCTCCTTGTGGCGCTGGTCCTGACCCTTTTGCTGTTATGGGGGGGCGATCGCACCCAAGCCGAAGTGCGGGACTTTTCATGGCAAAACCGCGATGTGGGAGCAAGCGATCGCGCCTTTATTCTTTCCTTTAATCGGCTGATGGATTGGTCCTCGGTGGCAACCCATCTCAAGATTGAGCCACCCCTTGAGGGTAAGGCCAGTTGGTCAGGGCGCCGTTTTGCCTACACGCTGACGCAGCCGCTGCCCTACGGTCAAACCTTCAAAGTCTCCTTAGAGGATGCCGTTTCTGTGCCCCAAGGGAAACCGATCAAACCCTTTCAGGGGCAGTTTCGCAGCCGCGATCGCGTCCTGGTCTATCTTGGCTCTGGTGCCGAAGAGGGTCGCCTCATCCTCTATAACCTGACGCTGCAACAAAAGATATTCCTCACTCCCCCCAATCTGCGGGTGTTTGATTTTCAGCCCTATCCCGCCGGCGATCGCATTCTCTTTAGCGCAGGGGAGCGGGGCGAGCAAATGGGCTTTGATCCTCAACTGTACACCGTCACCACCGGGCTATACTTCAATGCCCCCGATACCCCCCGCCGTCAAGCCCGTCCTGCAGGCGAAATTTCCCTAATTCTCGATAACAGCGAGTACCAAAATCTGCGCTTTCAGTTGGCCAATGACGGCAGCAAAATTGTGGTGCAGCGGGTGAATCGTCTCCAGCCTGCGGATAGCTCCCTGTGGCTCCTCGATGAAAATTTTCAGCCCCGCCGCCTCAACCAAGCCGCCGCCGGTGATTTTCGCATTGCTCCCGACAACCAGCATTTAATCATTGCCCAAGGGCAGGGATTGGCCATTGTGCCCCTAGAAGCCACCAATGATGAGAGTAACTTTGACTTTTTGCCCCAGTATGGCATGGTGCTAGATTTTAGCCGCGATGGGCGACAAGTGGCCACAGTGAAGTTTAACCCCAACTTCTCGCGATCGCTCTACGTGGTAGACATTTTTGGCGAGCATAGGGAGTTGCTGACCATCAACGGCTCAATCATTGCCGGTCAATTTGACCCCAGCGGTCAATTTCTCTATGTCATTCTCACCCGCATCGAAGGGGAAGGCAATTACCGCGAAGTTCCCTATCTTGCGCTCCTTGATCTGAATACTAAGGAACTGTTCAAGCTCAAGGATTTTGACCCGCAGCAGGAGCTATATCTGAGCTTGGCCCCCGATGGCCGTACATTGGCCGTTGACTCCGTTGAGGGACGCGAAATTCCCGCTGAGGTGGATAATAGCGATCTGTACAGCGAAACTGCGCCAGTCAACCCCCGCCCCAGGGATCTGGTAGAACTGCCCACTGCCCCCCAAGGATTACCCCCGCCACCGCATCAACTGCCTGCCCAACGGCATCAAATTTGGCTTCTCCCCCTAAAATTAGATCAAGATAAAATCGTCGTTGGGATGCCAGAACCTTTGGCACCCGGCTTGCAAGCACGGTGGTTACCTTAACAATGGCAGCAACAACGGGTCGGGTTGTCCTCAATCACTCTACGCACATTGAAGGCTTGATTCCCGTCTTGGAAAAATTAGCCAAAGTGGCGGGGATTAGGACACTGACCCCCGGTGTCATTGCCCCTGTCAAAGGTAAATCCCCCCATCTGCATCTACGGGTTTCGGTGCCCATCAAAGGCGGGTTTAAGGTGATTGCCCGCCGCGGCAAAACCGTGCAGGAAGTCTTTGTTGTCACCCAGCTCAGTGAAGCTGAATTGAAAGCAGCCATTGATGCTGTGCTGGCCTCTAAATAAGCCATGCTCAAATCCATTGGCCAAGGCCTTGGGAATGAAACGAGCCGCCTGATTTTGCGGCGCCTGGGGGAGGCCCTGATCACGCTGCTATTGGCCTCGGCGTTGAGCTTTGCGATTATGCAACTGGCACCGGGGAACTATCTCGACAATCTCAAGGCAGATCCGCAGATTTCTTTGGAACGTTTGCAGGAGCTGGAGCAGCAATTTGGTCTCGACAAGTCACCTGTAGAGCAATACTTTCGCTGGCTGTGGCAGATTATTCGCTACGGCAACTTTGGGACAAGTTTTGTTTATCAGCGATCGGTGGCCTCCCTATTGTGGGAGCGAGTACCCGCCACCCTCCTGCTCTCCTTAAGTTCGATTCTGCTGACCTGGGGCTTAGCCATTCCCTTAGGAATTTGGGCAGCGGTAACCCAGGATCGTTGGAGCGATCGCCTGCTGCGGGTCGTGAGCTACATTGGCCAAGGGTTTCCTAGCTTCATTACCGCCCTCTTGCTGCTCTTTCTTGCCCAAAGTACCCCCTTGTTTCCAGTGGGGGGGATGACCAGCCTGTTTTACGATGATCTTCCCTGGTGGGGCAAAATCCTTGACATTGGCTGGCACCTCATTTTGCCGAGTGTGGCGCTCACCCTCACGAGCTTTGCCGGCCTGCAGCGACTCATGCGGGGAAATTTACTGGATGTGCTGCGCCAAAACTACATCCAAACCGCCCGCGCCAAGGGACTGCCAGAATCACGGGTAATTTATGTCCATGCCCTGCGCAATGCCGTGAACCCCCTGATCACGCTCTTGGGGTTTGAATTTGCCAACCTCCTCAGTGGTGCCTTTATTGCCGAGTTTTTCTTTAACTGGCCGGGTCTTGGTCGCCTGATTTTACAAGCAGTGACGGCTCAAGATATTTATGTGGTCATGGCCAGTCTGATGATGGGGGCAGTGATGCTGATTGTCGGCAACCTACTTGCAGATTTACTCCTCAAGTGGGCTGACCCACGGATTAGGCAGTAGCCACCCCTGCCCCAGAGATTAAACACCCTCAAGGCAGCAGTAGACCCACTCAAGGCCCAATGCCGTTGATCTAGAGGATGCGGTTGGGGGTATCCTCTTTTTCTACTTGGCAGAAGTAGCTTAAATGGAAGCTGCTGAGGAACCCAACACCACTGGTGAGGTGCACCACCGCTTGCTTTTCCTCCGAGACGTGGAGTGAATGGAGACTTATCATGACAAAGCTGAAGTTTGCAATAATGGGGCAAAGAGCAATCTGAGGCAGTCAGCTATGAGTCTAAACCTGGTTCATCTAGTGGGTCATGTGGGTGGTGATCCGGAGGTGCGCTATTTTGAGTCGGGGAGCGTGAAGTGTCGGCTGACGTTGGCAGTGAATCGCCCCACCAAGGATGATCAACCCGATTGGTTTAACTTGGAAATTTGGGGCAAAACGGCTCAGGTGGCTGCTGACTATGTGCGCAAAGGCACGCTCCTGGGCATTAAGGGCAGTCTGAAGTTCGATCGCTGGCAAGACCGCAACACGGGTGCCGATCGCTCCTCACCGGTGATTTTGGTTGAGCGCATGGACATCCTCAGTTCCAAGCGGGACAGCGACCCCAGTGCTGTGCCAGCCGGCTACGTTCCAGAAATCTAGGAATCATAATCCGTTACCAGTACGTGCCGTCACACCGTCCCTGGCGTTGCTACCATGCCTAATCCTGCTCGAGATCTTTGGCAGTCGGTGACCCAAACCGTCACGCAAGCGGTGCAGACGGTTCACTCTCGCTTTGATTGGCAACAGGTCTCCCTGCGGGAAAATGCCCGCACCCCTGAACTATGGGTGGAGTACCGCGGTCAACGGCAAGTCTTTCCCTTAGTTGGCGATCGCTACATTCTTGGCCGCAGTCAGAGTCGCGCTGACATTGTGATTGACGCAGAGATTGTCAGCGGTACCCATGCCCGCCTAAAACGGCTCACTCCCACAGGCGTCTTTCAAATCCAAGACCTAGATTCCACCAATGGCGTCTATCGCAAACGGCAGCGCCTACAAACCAGTGAATTGCACCACGGCGATGTCGTTACCTTAGGCCCCCCAGAAGTCAAAGGCGCCGTTACCCTCCGCTTCCACAATCCACCCCCCCCTTGGGTTCGTGTTCTCACCTACAGCATTTGGGGGGCGATCGGCATCAGTGGCCTTGTAATGGGATTACTTGCTGCCGAAGCGAGCAAAGTGGCGGTGCGTCCCCTGCCCCCCCTTGAGCAAGGCCCGATTATTCTCCTCGATCGCCAAGGGGAACTGATCAATCCAGTGGAAGATCACCCCCACCGTGAACTTAAAGCTCTCAATGATTTTTCCCCCTACTTGGTTCATGGGGTTCTGGCCTCTGAGGATGTTCGCTACTATTGGCACTTTGGGGTAGATCCCATAGGCATGGCGCGGGCAATTGTCACCAATCTACTCACGCGCCAAACCCGCGAAGGGGCCAGTACTCTCTGCCAGCAACTAGCACGGACCCTTTTTCGCTCCCAAGTCGGTACGGAGGACAGTTTAGGCCGCAAATGGCGAGAAATGGCGGTTGCGCTGAAGTTGGAATTTTTCTACAGCAAAGATGATTTGCTTTTGGCCTACCTCAACCGTGTCTATTTGGGCATGGGAAATCGTGGCTTTGAGGATGCGGCTCAATTCTACTTTGATAAGCCCGCCAAAGACCTGACGCTGAATGAGGCGGCTACGCTGGTGGGGATTCTGCCTGCCCCCAACCGTTTTAATCCTGTGCGCGACTACGATGCGGCGGTAGATTACCGCAATCGGGTCATTTTGCGCATGGTGCAGCAGGGCTACATCAGCAAAGAAGAGGGCGATCGCGCCCGGCGCTCCCGGATTGAAATTAGCCCCAAGGCGCAGAAATTCTTCAGTGCCCAACGCTTTCCCTACTACACGGACCATGTCTATCAGGAGCTTGCCCAACTCCTTGGGGATGAACTGGCTCAAGAGGGCAACCTGATTGTCGAAACTGGCCTAGACCCCCGCTGGCAAGAACTGGCCGAAACCAGTCTGCGCAATTTCATCCGTACCACAGGCAGCGCCTATGGGGTGCAGCAAGGGGCCTTAATCACCCTCCAGCCCAGCAGTGGTCTCATTCGTGCCCTTGTGGGGGGTGTGGACTACCAAAAAAGCCAGTTTAATCGTGCCACCCTTGCTCTACGCCAGCCCGGTTCGACCTTCAAGGTGTTTGTCTATGCCGAAGCACTCATAAAAGGACACACAGCCGGCGAAACCTTTTCCTGTGCACCCGTTTTCTGGCAGGGACAACAATTCGAGGGGTGTCGTGGCGGTGGTGGCACTATGGATCTGGCCACGGGTTTGGCGCTTTCTGAAAATCCCATTGCCTTACGCCTTGCCCAAGCCGTTGGTTTAGAAGCCATTATCCGCTTGGCCAGAGCGATGGGAATTACGACACCACTGCAAGCTGTGCCCGGCCTTGTCCTTGGTCAAAGTGAGGTAACCCTTCTGGAAATGAGTGGGGCCTTTGCCGTGCTCGCCAATGGGGGGCAGCGGATTCCGCCCCATGCCATTCTCACGGTTCGCGATGGCGGCGATTGCCGCCAACGCAATGACTGGCAAACCTGTCGCCTCATTTATGCGGCCAAGGAGGAAACGCCCCAACGAGTCCTGGATCTCGCGATCGCTAACGAAATGACCACCCTCTTGAGTGCGGTTGTCAGTCGCGGCACTGGGCGTGCGGCCGCCATTGGTCGCCCTGTTGCTGGCAAAACCGGCACGACAAATGATGGCCGCGATCTCTGGTTTATTGGTTACGTGCCCACCGCCGATATCCTCACTGGTATTTGGCTCGGCAATGATGACAATAGCCCTACCCAAGGCAGTAGTGGGCTGGCGGCTGCCCTTTGGGGTGAGTATATGGGACGTGCCCCAGATTAGTTTTCCTTCGGGAAAAAGCGCACCGCTTCAGCCGCCACGTTCACAGCAGTACCAATGGGAATATCCACAGCAAGGGGCTGGCGGGCATGGAGTTCTTGGCCGGAGGGCAGTTGAATACAGTAGCGATACTCGCGACCGAGAAACTGGCGATCGCGAATCACAAAGCAACTACTGGCTTCAGGGTCTGGCTGTAGCTGGAGATCTTCTTCGCGAATCATCACTTCCCCTTCCCCCTTCGCCAAAGCTGCCAAAAGAGGAAACGTGCCAACATCGGTGCGCACCTGAGCCCCTTCGGCATAGGCAGGCAAAAAGTTGGCTTGGGTAATAAACCCGGCCACAAATCGTGAGGCAGGGCAGCGATAGATGTCTTCAGGGGTACCCACCTGCTCAATTTTGCCCTGGCGCATCACCGCCAAGCGATCCGCCAGACTCAGAGCCTCTTCCCGATCGTGGGTAACAAAAATGGCCGTCGTCCCAGTTCCCTTGAGGATCCGGCGCAATTCCTCCCGCAGTTGTAGCCGCACCTGGGCATCAAGATTACTCAGGGGTTCATCGAGGAGAATCACGGCTGGCTGGGGGGCGATCGCCCGGGCTAAGGCCACTCGCTGCTGCTGTCCCCCAGACAGTTCATGGGGATAGCGCTTTTGCATTCCCTCTAGGTGCACCAGGGCCAAGACTGCTGCTACTCGCTCCTGAATTTGCGGCTTACTAAGGCGTTGTTGTTGCAAACCAAAGGCAATATTCTCAGCCACCGTTAGATGGGGAAACAGGGCAAAATCCTGAAAAACCATGCCCAAGGACCGCTGTTCTGGCGGTATAAACACATTTGCCCCTACGACACAGCGATCGCCCACCCTAATTTCCCCAGCATCTGGCGTATCCAGACCGGCAATTAAGCGCAGTAACGTTGTCTTGCCACAACCCGAGGGCCCCAATAGGCCCAGAATTTCCCCCTCCTGGACAGAGAGGCTGAGATCGCGAATTGCCGGAAAACGCTCAAAAGACTTGTGTAAATGGGCAACCTGGACAGCCGTTTTCAACATTGGCATCAGGGAAAGTGTAGTCATGAGCACCCAGAAAGTGAACTGTCTGCAATGCAGCCCCTTGGCCAGAGAAGGCCCCCAAAGGGGTGAGCCAGTGCTGGCAACAAGTTATTTCCTTGAGGTATGCCCTACCTCAGCCAAGGGCACTAAGGGAAATCAAAGCACCCCCACTGCATTGGGAATTATTTGCAGTAATCAGCGCTGCTCCTAATTTTGGCACAAAAGTGCTCACCTGTTGCAGAATTTTGGCAATTGCCACAGTCCCTTTTCAGGTTGCCGTTTCCCCCTAGCTGGCATTGAGAATGCGCTGCACAATTTGCAGACCCGTCACCGCTTGCCAACCAAAAAGGACCACCAAAAACAGATTTAGGGTCATGTGCAAGGCACGAGCCACCTCACTGCCCTTTTGCATAAAAGGGGTTAAGCTCGCAGAAATCGCAACCAATGCTGTCATTGCTAGCCCCACAATCAAGTGCGGCCCGACAAAGAGCTTGCCATTATTGATGTAGGTGACCGCCATCCCGCCAATCGTCCCCATGACCATCAAGGCCAATAGGATGGCACCCACTTGGTGGTGCTTGACATTCACCTTGGCTTGGATCAGGGCTTTCTTTTCCTCACCGCTGAGGGTGCGCAGGCGACGGGTTTGAATCCCTAAATACATGGCGTAGAGCGTGAGCGCAAAAAGAATCCACATCAGTACCGGGTGGGCAAAGGTGATCACCGGCTTAAGAGGCGCAGGAATCTCAATCATTGTTTTCGTGAACAGAACTCGGCAGGCAAAGCATTCATCGAAAGTTTGCTTCTCATATCGTAATACAGGCCCTTTCTAAAATATGGCCTACACAAATGCCTACACAAATAGGGATAAACGCCTCTCGAATTTTGACCGCTGCCAGCGTGTCCCATCTATGGGAAAAGGGCCTTAGGGTTTGATTGGACCTCACCATCTGTTCTATGGATAACAAAACGTTAGACTTAGAGCAGGACATCTCCTTCGGTGTGTCAATCCTTGGGAACACAATTTATGATGAAAACTTTTTGGCAACGTCTCAAATCTATTGCAGCAATTGTGGCAGTGGGGGTATTAATTGCCCATCTTGTCCTTGACAGTGGTACTGCATGGGCAGCCCGCAGTGGTGGACGTGTCGGAGGTGGCTCCTTTAGTCGTCCGGCGCCCACCCGTTCCTACCGTGCCCCCCGCAGTGACTACGGGTATGCTCAGCCCGTTCCAGTCTATGGCGGTGGTTTTGGCTTTCCCTTCTTGATTCCCTTTTTTGGTTTTGGCGGTGGTTTTGGCGGCCTATTCACGATCATCATGATCGGTGTGCTTGCCAATATTTTTATCTCCACCTTCCGCAACTTCCGCAACAGTGGCGATGACTCAGAAATCTACCAAGACAACCCCGTCGTCTCACTGCATACGCTGCACGTGGGACTTCTCGCCCAAGCTCGCGAACTCCAAGAAGAACTGAACCAACTGGCGCTCACCGCCGATACCCAAAGTCCCGAAGGTCTGACCAAAGTGCTTCAAGAGGCCACCCTTGCCCTGCTGCGCCATCCCCAATACTGGGTCTATGCCCACACCAGCAGCCAAGAAACGAAACTACTGCAAGCGGAAACAGCCTTTAACCAACTGGCGCTTGCGGAGCGCAGCAAACTCAGTGCTGAAACTCTTTCCAACTACCGCCGTGAGATTAAGCAGACAGCGATCGCCCCTGTGGTGAGCAATGATGTGGGGGAATACATTGTCGTGACCTTGGTAGTGGCTGCCACTGGACGCTTGAAATTGCCCGCAGTCAGTAATGACCTAGAACTGCGGCAAGCACTGCAACAGTTGGGCGGCATTGGTAGCGATCGCCTACTGGCCGTTGAAGTTCTGTGGCAACCCCAAGCCATTGGCGATACCCTTACTGCCGATGAACTGCTAGTGGCCTATCCACAACTGCAGCACCTCTAAGCCCTAGACCCCCTGAGCAGCTAAATGTACTGCGCCCCGTAATCCCACCTCAGGATTGATGATCACAGCAACGTACAACTGCTCCATCAGGGGGCGAAACCGTCCCTTATTCACAAACCCTTGGAGAAAGGTGCCATCGGCCATTTTTGCCAGAATTTTGGGGGCAATCCCCCCAGCAATGAGTACTCCGCCTAGGGGTAAACTTTTGAGGGCAAGGTTGCCCGCCTCTGCCCCATAGGCATCCACAAACATCCGCAAGGCTTCCGCACACAGGGGATCCCCCTGCAGGCCGTATTGACTCACCACGGCGGCGCGCTCCTCTCCTCTTGCCATTGCTGCTGCGACCACTGGTGACTCGGCAGCAAAGTTGACACTCTTGAGATAGTCGTAAATGGCTACCAGTCCTGGGCCAGAGACCACCCGCTCTACGGAGACCCGCTCATAGGTTTGCCAGAGATAGCGCAATAGGCCCATTTCCTGTTCATTGCGCGGTGGAAAGTCGGTGTGACCGCCCTCAAGGGGCATGACTTGGTAGCGATCGCCCTGCCAAATGAGCAGTGCTTCCCCCAAGCCAGTACCAGCTCCCAATAGGGCAATAGGCGCTTGGGGACGCCGCGGCCGCTCCTGAAGGACAACAAAATCCGTCGGCGGCAGTACCAATGCCCCATAGGCCACGGCTGCAAAATCATTCAGCAGCGTCACGCAAGGAATCTGCAATGCCGTCTCTAACTCGGCAGCACTGACCCGCCAGCCCAAATTGGTCACCTGAGCCACTTGATCAATTACTGGGCCTGGAATCCCCAGACAAACCCGCTGGGGATGGGCAGGACTCTCCTTGAGAAAGGTTTGCAAAAGGGCTGTCAAGTCAGGGAAATCGCGGCTAGTGTATTTCGCCCTGTGGAGCAACTGCCCATCACTGCCCACCACCTCCCATAACTCCACAAGGGTTTTTGTGCCGCCAACATCGGCGCCGAGCACAACGGTCATTCCCCACCCCTTGCTAACTCACGCTATGGGCTAACACGCGCTGCATCACGAGGGCATAGGCATCTTCAATGGCCCCCAAATCTTGACGAAAACGATCTTTGTCAAGAATACGCTTCTCAGGATCGCTTTCATCCCGATTCCAGAGGCGGCAACTGTCGGGACTAATTTCATCCGCCAAGAGAATCTCACCCGTCGGACGGCGGCCAAACTCTAGCTTAAAGTCCACTAGGGTAATGCCACACTCGGCAAAAAAGTGACTGAGATAGGTATTGACTGCCAAGGCCATTTGCCGGATCTGGGTGACCTCCTCAGCCGTTGCAACCTGTAATAAACGCAGGCGATCTGGGGTCAGCAGTGGGTCGCCGAGATCGTCATTTTTGAGGTAAAACTCCACCAATGGGGGATTGAGTTGTAATCCCAAAGGCAATCCCGTCTGCCGACAGAGGCTTCCCGCCGCCTGGTTGCGCACCACTACCTCAAGAGGAATCATCTCTAGCCGCCGAATGTGCATCTTGTTTGGCGCGACTTGGGCAATAAAATGGTTGGTGATGCCCTGAGCCGCCAAATACTGAAACAAATGGCTGGCGATCGTGCAGTTCATCACTCCCTTGTTTTGGATTGAGCCACGCTTCTGAGCATTAAAGGCAGTGGCATCATCCTTGAACTCCGCCAGCAAGATGTCTGGATCTGCTGTGGCATAAATAACCTTTGCCTTGCCTTCGTACAAGGGAGAAAACTGAGTCATAAAAATAAGGTGTGTCTAAAAGCCAGATCTAGCCTAGCAAAGGCAGTCCCCCAATCCGCAGCAGCTTGCTATAGGATAATCCCAATGGCTAACCCCCCCCTTCGGCAAATTGGCATAGACTGACGGCAGGAGATAGATAGCGATGCCTCACCTCAGTGATCAACAGGCAGAAAAAGTGGCAGAAATTGGTGCCTTCCTCCACGACAAGCGACTCGAACTGGGTCTGAGCCTTGAGGAGTTGGCGGCCAAAACGTTGGTGCGCCAGTCAATTCTTGCAGCCATTGAAAATGGCAGTCTCGAGGAGTTGCCCGAACCCGTCTATATTCAAGGATTTATTCGCCGCTTTGCCGATGCCCTTGGTCTTGACGGCAAAACTATTGCCGCCAACTTTCCAACGGCCACTGACCCTGTGGAGCGCTCTGATAAGCCCAGTGTTCGCAACGGCGGACTCGGTTGGCAGCTGCGCCCAATCCACCTTTACCTGACGTACTTTGCCCTTGTGGCAGCAGCAGTGGCTGGGTTAGCCTATCTCTTTCGTCCTCAAGCCCAAAGCATTACTGATCTACCCCCCGCACCTACACCTACCCTGTCCCCAAGCCCCACACCTACCCCCACAGCAGCGGCAACGCCGACGCCCAGTGCCACTACCCCTGAAATGGTTAAGGTCAAGTTGTCCCTCTCCGATGTCTCATGGCTAGAGGTGGAAGCCGATGGTCAAGTCGTCTATGCCGGTATTTTGAAGTCGGGAACAGAGCGCAGTTGGGAAGCCAAGGAACGTTTAATCGTCCGTGCGGGCAATGCTGGTGCTGTCAAGGTGAGTGTCAATAATGGCCCATCCCAGCCCATGGGAGGGCTCGGAGAAGTTACAGAAAAAGAATTTCTTGCTAGTCAGGCCACTTCCGAGACCACTACCACGTCAACAGCACCTGAGCGTGCCGTCTCAAACTAGGTTCAAAGCTATGGATGCGACAGCCACCTATCAAGTGGGGGGAAGTTTGCCCACCACATCGGCAGTCTATGTCCGACGGCAAGCGGATGCCGATCTGTTGGCCGCCCTCACCGCTGGCGAGTTTTGTTATATTCTCAATTCGCGGCAAATGGGCAAATCCAGCTTGCGGGTGCAGGTGACGCAGCAACTGATGACAATGGGGTACCGCTGCGCTGCCCTCGACATTACCAAAATTGGCAGCCAAAATATTCAGCCTGAGCAGTGGTATGCCAGCTTTGTTGGCGCTCTCATTCAGGGATTTCAGTTAACTGATGTGGTTGCGTTGCGCTCTTGGTGGCGCGATCGCCAGCTTGTATCGCCGATTCAACGCCTCAGCGACTTTGTAGAAACGGTACTACTTGCCCACACCCGCGAACCTCTTGTGATTTTCATTGATGAAATTGATAGTCTGTTGAGCCTACCCTTTTCGACCGATGATTTTTTTGCTTGGATTCGTGCTTGCTACAACCAACGGGCAGATTGTCCCGAATATCAGCGCTTAACCTTTGCCCTTTTGGGTGTGGCCACCCCCGATCAACTGATTCAAGATAAGCAGCGTACTCCCTTTAATATTGGCTGTGCCATTGATTTACAGGGATTTACCCTTGCGGAAGCCACCCCTCTACTGAAGGGCATTGCCCATCTTAGCGACAACCCCAATCAACTCCTGGCAGAGATTCTCCACTGGACGGGCGGCCAACCCTTCCTAACCCAAAAACTCTGTCGCCTCCTGCAACAGCACGGGTCATTCATGCCAGCGTTAACCCTCTGCCAGCAGTTAGCCCAGTTTGTCCAAGATCATATTCTTCAGGATTGGGAGCGCCAAGATGAACCAGAACACCTAAAGACCATTCGCAATCGCTTGCTGGCCGATGAACAGCGCATCGGTCGTCTCTTGGGTCTCTATCAGCGCATTTTAGAAACGGGGGGTGTTCCCCTCGATGGCAGTAGTGAGCAGCGCGCCCTAGCTTTGACGGGGTTGGTGTGTCAGCGCCAAGGCAAGTTGCAGGTGTTTAACCCCATCTATGCCCAAGTTTTTCATGCCCAGTGGGTTGAGCAACAGTTGGCACAACTGCGCCCCTATAGTGAGGAATTCCAAGCATGGTTGCGCTCTGGCGGGAGTGATGGCTCTCGTCTGCTGCGGGGACAAGCTCTTGAGGAAGCATTGGTCTGGGCCAGTGGCAAAAGTCTCAGTGATTTGGATTATCAGTACCTTTCTGCCAGTCAAGAAGCTAACCAAAAGGCAATTCAAGATACTCTGCTCCTTGAGCGCAAGGAAAAAGAAGCGATCAGTGCCGCCAATCAAATTCTGGAGGCAGCTCGCCGCAAGGCCAGTCGTTTGACCCAGCGGGCTTTCATGGCCCTGGGCATTGTTTCTGTGATTTCCTTGGGGGTGGCGGCAATTTTGGCCAAAACCCACGTCGATTTGCAGGCCAGCCAAGAAAGTTTAGCCCTTGAGCAAACCAGTAACGATCTCCTAGAACGGTTTCAAAGCCAAGAGTTGCCTGCTCTGCTGGCAGGGATTCAGGCAGGACAGGACTTACAACGATTGGTGGGCGATCGCCCTCTGAGTCAATACCCCACCACGCGCCCCCTCTTTGTGCTCAATTTTTTCCTCGATCACATTCAAGCCCGCAACCAATGGCAGAGTGAAAATACCCCCCTGATGGGTGCTTTTTTGACTGCCGACGGTCAGCAGTTGAGCATTAGTGAAAGTGGCCTTGTGGAGTTTTGGCAAGTGAACGGCGAGCGACTCAACGCCCAGTCTTTAAAGATTGGCAATGTCAAGCTGGCACGGATGAGCCCTGAGGGCGATCGCGTGGGTCTGCTCAATGACAAGGGCGAAATTTCCCTGTGGCGTATCGAGCCACAAAAACTCGTTCTTGAGCAGCGTTTGCCTGCCCTGCCTATCAACAACTTCCGCTTTAGTCCGGAGGGGGAAGAGTTGATGGCCACCACAACCACGGGCGACATGCTGCGCTGGCGCCTTGGGGGGGAATTACTGGCCACTATTTCCACCTCTAGCCAGAGTATCAATAGCTTGAGTTATGCCATCAATGGCGATCGCTTGGCTACTGCCGATGAGGAAGGCTGGATTCGGGTTTGGTCCCGTCAGGGGAAACTGCTCCAAGAATGGCAAGTCCAAGCCGATCTTCCCGTTCCCCAGACCAGTTTGACGTATCTTAGCAATGGTCAACTGGCAACGGTGGGCAAAGATGGCACCCTCCGCCTTTGGAACACCAAAGGGCAACAAATCAATCAATGGCGCGTCAGTGCGGCTCCAGTGTATTTTGTGGGGACGTCTCCTGTGGGCTATCGTTTATTGACCCTGAGCACAGATAATACCATGCGTTTGTGGCAGCCAACGGGTGAATTGATTGCTGAGTTGAGAAGTCATGAACGCCTGATCAATACCGTCAGCTTTAATCGAAAGGGGTCAGTCCTCCTCAGTAGCGATCGCGGGGGGCAAATGACGCTGTGGTACCTCGATCATTACCGCACGGAACACTGGCTTGCCAATCAAGAAAGTATTTGGACAGTGGCCCTCGATCCTGCAGCAGCGACGCTGGTCACAGGCGGCAAAGATGGCCGCGTCAAGCACTGGCGAAGAGATGGCACCCTTCTAGCCACAACCCCAGTTCTCGATCTCCGAGGCATCAACCAAGTGCTCTTTAGTCCCAGTGGTCAACGGGTGGCGATCGCCACCAAAGGGGGAAAATTGGTAATCTGGAACCTGGCAGATCAGTCCCAACAGACCTGGCAACTCCCCATCAAGGTTCCGCTCTACACCCTGTCTATGGATCGCCAAGGGCGGTACTTGGCGGCAGGCGATGAAAAAGGCACCATTTATCTTGTTGACCTCCAGCGGCCAGAGAAAATTCAACAGCGCAAAAGTGCAGGTGAAATTTGGAGCCTCAGCTTTCATCCGGCACTCCCCCTGCTCGCGAGTACGGGATCTGCAGGCACAATTGAGGTCTGGAATTTTGAGAGCGATCGCCTTGCCTATCGCCTGAGCCCTGGTGCAGGATGGCTTGCCAGTCTTGAATTCAGTGCCAATGGCCAATTCCTCGCAGCGGCTGGTGAAAGCGGCTCAGTCTATTTGTGGTCAATTCACGGCAAAAATCCCCCCAGCAATCCCCGTGTGTTTCGTGCTCACCAGCGGAGTATTGTGAGTCTCAGTCTGAGTCCCGATGGTGAAATGATTGCCACTGCCTCCCCCGATCGCAGCGTGCGGGTTTGGAACCAAAAAGGCCAGCTCATTATGCTGATTGACCGCATTTCTGCCATTCCCTACAGCATTGATGTGAGTGGCCGCGATCAACTTTATGTGGCGATCGGTACTGAGGATGATGAGATCTGGATTAGCCCGCTGGCCACCCTAGGACAGTTACTAACAAGCGCCTGTGATTGGCTCAAGGACTACCGTCAACAAAATCCCACTGTTGTTCAAGCCTGTCCCTAGACACTCGCCAGGGAGGCAAGGGGATTCGGAACCTCCTCGCTGGTGAATTGCCCCATGAGGACATACTCCAAGCGCAGCTTTAGCCATTGGATAAATTGCTGATTGGTAGAGATAATGGCTGCAGCAGGCTGCGGACAACGCGCCTTCTGTTCAGCAAACTGGGGCTGCTCTAAAAAGGCAGGCTCTGGCACCAGCCAAAAATCAATCTCTTTACCCTGCTCGCGGTAGTGACGCTGCCGCTCGCGAAACACTTCCTCAAGGGGTTCTTCCTCAGTTAAAAACTTTTTGCTTGCGAGAATGTAATAGTACGTCGCCATAGAGATCTATGCAAAACCACAACATATTCTATGCTGTCCCCAGCTTACCATAGGGGGAATCCCTGCTTCCATAACCCTCTAGTTCTGAAGTTTTCTGAAGTTTCTGGTCGGAGCGATCGCTCTAGCGAGCCCATGCGCCGCGATTCCCTGTTCTATCAACTGTTTGCCCAACTGCCCCAAACCCTCTTTGACCTGTTGGGCAAAGACACCCCTCAGGGGTATCGTTTTGACTCAGTCGAGCTGAAGCAAACCGCCTTTCGCATAGATGGCGTCTTTGTGCCCCCTGACCCTGCGGGCACGGTCTATTTCTGTGAGGTGCAGTTTCAGCGGGATAACACCTTCTATGAACGCTTCTTTGCGGAGATTTTTCTCTATCTGCGCCTGTATCGCTCCACCTTTGCGGACTGGCAAGCGGTGGTGATCTATCCCAATCGGCAAACGGAGCAAGAGTCTTTTGACCCCTATGACCTGTTGGTTCATAGTTCCCGCCTGCGGCGAGTCTATCTCAATGAATTGGGGGCGCCGGAGAGTTTGCCTTTGAGTCTGGGGTTGATGCAGTTGACGGTGCTGCCTGAGGCAGAGATGCCGAGAGTGGCCAGGTTACTGGCTGAGCGCGCTCAGGGGGAAGAGGTCCCAAGGTCAGAGGCCATAATAGAGTTAATCACGACGATTGTGCTGTACAAGTTCACGGAGCTGAGTCGGGAGGAGGTGTTGCGGATGTTGGGGTTTACTACTGAGGAACTGAAGCGGACACGGTTTTATCGGGAGGTGTATGCTGAGGCGCGGGAGGAAGGATTACAAGAAGGAAGACAAGAGGGACGAGAAGAAGGACTTCAGGAAGGCTTGCAACAGGGATTGCAACAGGGATTACACCAAGGCTTGCAACAGGGATTGCAACAAGGCTTGCAGCAGGGATTGCAACAGGGCTTGCAACAGGGCTTGCAACAGGGATTGCAACAGGGCTTGCAACAGGGCTTGCAACAGGGATTACAGCAGGGATTACAGCAAGGCTTGCAGGAGGGAGAAGTGCTAGTTGTCTTGCGCCTGCTGAGGCGGCGGTTTGGGAGTGTGCCTAGGGAGCTTGAAGAATGCATTCGTCACCTCTCTCCCAATCAAATCGAAGCTTTGGCAGAAGCACTTCTAGACTTCACTGACCTAGAGGAAGTATTTGCGTGGCTAAATCGCTCCGCCTAACAATACCGCCTCGATTGCTGATCAATTGCGATGACATGCCATAGCCCCAAGAGGGGTAACATCCGCTGTTAAAATTTGTGATGGGTTATTCATAGGTGGAGCATTTTTGCCCTTAGGAGAGAACTAATTTGAGCGAAGCAACCGTTGCCATTGTCACTGGTGCCTCACGGGGGATTGGTCGGGCGATCGCCCTCGAATTGGCCAAGGAAGGAGCCACTGTGGTTGTCAACTACGCCCGTTCTGCTGAAGCGGCCCTTGAAGTCGTTCAAATGATTGAACAACAAGGGGGGACAGCGATCGCGATCGCTGCCGATGTGTCTGTCCCTGAGCAGGTCGATACTCTCGTAGCCAAAACCGTAGAAACCTACGGCCGTGTGGATGTACTGGTCAACAATGCCGGTATTACCCGCGACACGCTGCTGCTGCGTATGAGCCTCGAGGACTGGCAGGCGGTGATTAACCTGAACCTGACAGGGGTTTTTCTGTGTACTCGGGCGGTAAGTAAACTGATGCTCAAGCAAAAGCGGGGACGGATTATCAACATTGCGTCGGTGGCAGGGCAAATGGGCAACCCCGGCCAAGCCAACTACAGTGCTGCCAAAGCTGGTGTGATTGGGTTTAGCAAAACCGTGGCCAAAGAACTCGCCAGTCGAGGTATTACCGTCAATGCCGTTGCCCCCGGCTTTATTGCCACTGAGATGACAGCTGGACTCAAAGCAGAGGAGATTCTTAAATTCATTCCCCTAGGACGGTATGGCGAACCCACAGAAGTGGCGGGGATGGTGCGCTTTTTAGCCTTGGATCCAGCAGCCGCCTACATTACGGGGCAAGTCTTCAATGTGGATGGTGGTATGGTGATGGCCTAGGCGCCTTGGAGTAGTGCAGCAACCCATGACCGACGCGATTACCCTCCCCAGTCAATACGATCCCAAGCAAACGGAGGCCAAGTGGCAACAGCTCTGGGAAAGCAGTGGTGTCTTTCACGCGGACCCCAACCACCCTGGTAAACCCTATTGCATTGTCATTCCGCCTCCTAATGTCACTGGTAGCTTACACATGGGGCACGCCTTTGAGCATGCCCTGATTGATGTTCTGATTCGCTATCACCGCATGATTGGCCGCAACGTTCTCTGGCTACCGGGGACAGACCATGCCAGTATTGCCGTTAGCACGATTTTGGATCAACAGTTGCAGGCGGAGGGCACCAACCGCTTTGCCTTGGGACGGGAGGCCTATCTAAAGCGAGCTTGGGCATGGAAAGAGTCCTCAGGGAAGACAATTGTCGGCCAAATTCGCCGCTTGGGGCTGTCGGTGGATTGGTCGCGGGAACGCTTTACGATGGATGAGGGGCTGTCGCGGGCAGTTCTTACAGCTTTTAATCAGCTTTATGAAGCAGGACTCATCTATCGCGGTAAGTATTTAGTAAACTGGTGTCCCTCCAGTCAATCGGCGGTCTCGGATTTAGAGGTAGAAAACCGTGAGGTGCAGGGGCATCTCTGGCATTTGCGCTATCCCCTGACAGATGGGTCAGGGTATTTGGAGGTGGCCACAACCCGTCCGGAAACGATGCTGGGGGATACGGCAGTGGCGGTTCACCCAGAGGACGATCGCTATCGCCATTTGATTGGCAAAACACTGCGCCTGCCGCTTATGAATCGGGAGATTCCGATTATTGGGGATCCCTTGGTGGATCCCACCTTTGGCACCGGCTGTGTCAAGGTCACCCCTGCTCACGATCCCAATGACTTTGTCATGGGGCAACGCCATCGCCTACCGATGATTAACCTGATGAACAAAGATGGCACGCTCAATGAGAATGCCGGCGAGTTTGCGGGTCTGGACCGCTTTGTGGCTCGTAAACAGGTGGTGGCTCGTCTAGAAGCGGAGGGCTTTTTGGTGCGGGTGGAGGACTATAAGCACACCGTTCCCTATAGCGATCGCGGCAAAGTACCCATTGAACCGCTGCTGTCTACCCAATGGTTTGTGAAAATTCGTCCCTTGGCGGATGCCGCCCTCAAAGCCTTGGATAGACGGCATTCCCCTCGCTTTATTCCGGATCGCTGGGCAAAGGTCTATCGCGATTGGCTGGTGAACTTGCGGGATTGGTGTATTTCACGGCAACTGTGGTGGGGGCATCAAATTCCCGCTTGGTACGTGGTCAGTGAAACCGAGGGCGAAGTGCGCGATGATACTCCCTTTGTGGTGGCAATGGATGAGACGGCTGCCCGCGCCAAGGCAATTGCCCAATTTGGCGAGGACATTCAACTCCAGCAGGATCAAGACGTATTGGATACGTGGTTTTCCTCTGGCCTATGGCCCTTTTCTACGTTGGGTTGGCCCGATGATACGCCAGACTATCGCCGCTATTACCCCAACACCACCCTTGTTACCGGGTTTGACATTATCTTTTTCTGGGTGGCACGGATGACAATGATGGGTCAGTACTTCACAGGTAAAATCCCCTTCCGTGATGTCTATATCCACGGCTTGGTGCGGGATGAAAACAACAAAAAAATGTCCAAGTCCGCCAATAATGGCATTGACCCGCTGATTTTAATTGAAAAATACGGCACCGATGCGCTGCGCTATAGCTTGGTCAAGGAAGTCGTGGGCGCTGGTCAGGATATTCGCTTGGCCTACAACCGCAAAACCGATGAGTCGGCAACCGTCGAGGCGGCGCGCAACTTTGCCAACAAACTTTGGAATGCCTCCCGCTTTGTGCTGCTGAATCTAGAGGGACAAACCCCTAGCCAGTTGGGAACCCCGCGACGCCAGGACCTGACCGCTAGCGATCGCTGGATTCTCAGTCGCTACCATACAGCCATTCAAACCACCCGCGAGCGCATTGAAAGCTATGGCCTGGGGGAGGCGGCCAAGGGACTCTACGAATTCATCTGGGGGGATTTTTGCGACTGGTACATTGAACTGGCGAAACCTCGTTTACAAGGGGAAAACGCCAAAGCCAAGCGCACTGCTCAGCAAGTACTGGCCACGGTTCTCGATGGTACCTTGAAGCTGCTCCATCCTTTCATGCCCCACATTACAGAGGAAATTTGGCACACGCTGCATCAGGTGGGAGACAGTGAAGTTTTAGCGGTACAACCCTACCCGAAAGTGAATCGCCGCGCCATTGACCCTGAGCTTGAAGCCCAATTTAGTCTTTTGATTGAAACCATCCGCACAATTCGGAATCTGCGGGCAGAGGCAGGGATTAAGCCGGGATTGTATATTGCCGCCCTGATTGAGGCAAGTGCTGAGGAAGCATCCATTTTCAAAGCTGGAGCTGCTGATATTCAACACTTGGCTCGCCTCGAGTCCCTAACCATTGGCACCGGGCTGCAAATTCCACAGCAGGTCTTTAGTGGTGTTGTTGGCAAGAGCGAGGTGCTCATTCCCCTAGGGGGGGTCGTAGATCTGGAGGCCTTGGTAACGAAGCTCCAGAAGGAGAGCGATCGCCTGAGGAAAGACCTTCAATCTTTAACAGCTCGCCTCAACAACCCTAATTTTGTCAACAAAGCCCAGCCAGAGGTGGTTGCTACGGCCCAGGCACAATTGGCTGCCGCCCAACAGCAACTGGCAATTATTGAGCACCGACTCCAATCCTTGGGGGTCGATGACAAAACCCAACCCTGACGAGTAGAAAACGGCACAGCAAGCTCTCGTGTTGAGATCGCGAGCCTGTCAAACGTAGCGGAATGACTAGGGGGGTGTTTCCCCCCTAGTCTGCAATTCAACTGTAATGAACTGAGAAGATCTCAGCTTTAATTCAGCTTTAATAGCGATAACCGCTGTAGCCGCTGTTAGTCTGATTGGGCTTATAGACAATAAAGCCCATCACTTGGCACTGCTTGATATTGTCAAAGGCAACAACACGAATGAAGCAGTTGGGATATTCCGAGCGGCACTGCTGCACTTCATTCAGCACCTCTTGGGCATTAGTGCAGTTAAACAGCGGCAGTTTCCACATCGTCCAGTAGTGGGTTTCGGCATCGGAGGTCTCATTGAACTCCACACAGGGGTGATAGCCCTGATCAATCGCGTACTGGATTTGGCGAGCAATTTGGGCATCGCTGAGGGGAGGCAGGTAGGAGAAGGTTTCGTAACGACGCTCTTTAGGCAGTGTCTTCATAGCTTCCTCAATTGGTTCACAGTCAACAAACTATTCAGGGGTTTCTGGGTTGCTGCCCTCAACATTGGCTTCAGAGACTTGGGTCATCCGCTCCAGTTGTTGACAGCGCTGTTGCAAGTTGGCCTGCTGGATGCCCGCACGTAGCATTTCCGGTAGATAGTCCGCCACCATTTCCGCGAGATGTTCGCGTACCGTGAGAATGCGAAAACCGAGATCGGGCTGTTGGCGAAAGAGGGCTTCCAAGTAACGTTCACCATCTTGGACACTTTCTTGACTCGTGAACTGGTGTAGCCAGAGGGATCGCGGTGGATCAGTTTCGGCCAGTTGCCCAATCACGGTTCGCACCGCCTGATAGGTGAGATAACTAATCAGGGTTTTGGTGGTTTGCTTGGCAATGTGCTTGACATCCATAGACCTACGGGGAAATCGTTGCCTTAGCTCCGATTGAACCCCAACTCCACCAGCTAGACCGTGTCTTGCGCTTCAAACTCGAACTTGATTTCTTTCCAGAGTTCGCAGGCAGCAGCCAGTTCCGGACTCCAGCGAGCTGCTTCGCGGATAATGTCGCCGCCTTCGCGCATGAGGTCACGACCTTCGTTACGAGCTTGGATACAGGCTTCTAGGGCAACCCGGTTTGCAGTTGCTCCCGGTGCATTCCCCCAAGGGTGACCCAAGGTACCACCACCAAATTGCAGCACTGCATCATCACCGAAGATGTCCACGAGGGCAGGCATGTGCCAAACGTGAATCCCACCCGAGGCCACGGCCATCACACCGGGCATCGAGGCCCAGTCTTGGGTGAAGTAAATGCCACGGGAGCGATCCTGCTCAATGTAGTTTTCCCGCAGCAGATCGACAAAGCCGAGGGTAACGGCTTTATCCCCTTCGAGCTTACCGACAACGGTACCGGTGTGGATGTGGTCACCGCCAGACATCCGCAAGCACTTGGCCAATACCCGGAAGTGTATCCCATGGTTTTTCTGACGGTCAATCACAGCGTGCATGGCGCGGTGAATGTGCAACAGGATGCCGTTGTCGCGGCACCATTTCGAGAGGGTGGTGTTGGCGGTGAAGCCAGCGGTGAGAAAGTCGTGCATGATGATGGGCATTTCCAGTTCTTTAGCGAACTCTGCCCGTTTCAACATTTCCTCGCAGGTAGGAGCGGTGACGTTCAAATAGTGCCCTTTGATTTCACCGGTTTCTGCTTGGGCTTTGTGAATGGCATCAGCAACAAACAGGAAGCGATCGCGCCAGCGTTGGAAAGGCTGGGAGTTGATGTTTTCGTCATCTTTGGTGAAGTCCAGACCACCGCGCAAGCATTCATAAACGGCGCGGCCATAGTTTTTCGCCGACAGACCCAACTTCGGCTTAATGGTGCAGCCCAAGAGCGGACGACCATATTTGTTCAATTTGTCGCGTTCCACTTGGATACCGTGGGGTGGCCCTTGGAAAGTCTTCAGGTAAGCCACAGGAATGCGCAGGTCTTCAAGGCGCAGAGCTTTGAGGGCTTTGAAACCAAACACGTTCCCGACAACGGAGGTCAGCATGTTGGTAACAGAGCCTTCTTCAAAGAGATCCAGCGGGTAGGCAATGTAGGCGATGAACTGATTGTCTTCACCCGGCAGGGGTTCGATGTCGTAGCAGCGACCTTTGTAGCGATCCAAGTCGGTCAGCAGGTCAGTCCAGACGGTGGTCCATGTACCTGTCGAGGATTCTGCGGCAACGGCGGCGGCAGCTTCTTCAAAGGGCACGCCTGGCTGCGGGGTGACACGAAAGGCCGCTAGAATATCGGTATCTTTGGGGGTGTAATCAGGGGTGTAGTAGGTCAGGCGGTAGTCTTTTACCCCTGCCTGATACCCAGCTTTCTGGGATTTGGATTGCGTATAGGCCATAGACGTTTTTCCTCTTTAACAGTTACTGTGCCGAATAGAGCAATCTCTACGGGCAACCTTTGCAATGGGTAGTGTGAACGCTACGATTCCCCGAAAATGGGGCAAAATTGAGCAATGCAAAACTCAGCGAGATGATGCAACCATCCGCAAGCCTGTGATATCGTCGTAGGTCTTATGCTTAGCATCAGCTTAGTTGATGCCCAATGCAATAACTTTTGCTTTGGAGATTCTTAATTATTCTATAGGTTTGGGTTATCAATCTTTAGATTTGTTTATAGGTTTCTAATCGGAGGTGCGCAACTATAGTCTTTTATCTATTCAAAAGACACTAATGATTACCTGAAATCAATTTAATGCCACTCATGGGGGGCGATCGCTCTATTGTTTTTGAAAAAAAGGGGGTGGAATTTCTATGGGTCCGATCATTCAATGGTATCCTGGCCACATTGCCAAGGCAGAACGTGCCCTCAAGGAACAACTGAAACAGGTGGATGTGATCTTTGAGGTGCGGGATGCACGCATTCCCCTTGCCAGTTGCCATCCCCAAATTCGTCAGTGGGCTAGTGGCAAACAGCGCCTCTTAGTGCTCAATGGAATGGATAGGATTAGCGATCGCGATCGCCAGCAGTGGCTGACATGGTTTGAGACCCAAGGGGAAACAGTTTTTTTCACCAATGCGCAGCGGGGTGAAGGGATTCGCCGACTCGAACAGGCTGCGGTACGGGCGGGGGCGGCCATCAATCAACGCCGTCAACAGCGGGGCATGCAAGTAAGAGCCGTGCGAGCTGTGGTTTTGGGGTTTCCCAATGTGGGCAAATCAGCCCTCATTAATCGCCTCTTGCGGCAGCGGGTGGTTGAGAGTGCAGCGCGTCCGGGGGTGACGCGGCAACTGCGCTGGGTGCGCTTGTCCCCTGCCCTCGAACTCTTGGATGCCCCAGGGGTATTGCCCATGAATTTCAAGAATCAGGAGGCGGCGGTAAAACTGGCCATTTGCGATGACATTGGTCAAGCTGCCTACGATCCCTGTCGGGTGGCACCAATGCTTGTGGATATCATGCAACAGTTGGGGCATGCCGATCGCCTTAGGGAGCGCTACGGTCTGGCCCTTAGCAACACCGGTGAGACCTACCTTTATGACCTTGCTGCTAGCCGCTACCATGGTGACTTGGAACGGGCAGCCAGGCAACTGTTGCAGGACTATCGCCGCGGTTACCTGGGGGCGATCGCCCTTGAGCATCCTCCTCAATCCAGCAACAGCACCATAGCATCGTCCTGATGTAGCTTTATGTAGCTATTTCCAAATCAAGTTTTTATGAAAACACTTATCCTGACTGTGGGCAATCAGCAGGTCAGCTGGCGGTGCCGCAATGGAATTGTTCGCAGTTTTGGGGCGGATGGCCCCCCCTCAACTGGATGAACTGTATCGGAAATTTGGCGTTGCGCCAGGTTTCCATGATCCTGAGGGAAACTACCGCCACAGGGTGCGCTATTGAAGTGAGATTAATATCGCAATGGCGTTGTTCACCGCAATCAAGGGATCAGCTGTGAAGAGTTGACTCAGTTGGCAGATGTTTCCCCAGCGGCATCCCCCGCAGAAATTCATCAAGGGCTGTTAAATGCCCTGCGCGAACTTCTCAAAAAGCAAACGCGTGAAGAACAAATGCCTGAAAAGGGGTGGCGCGATCGCTCTACGAGTGCGGACTAAGGCAATTGCAATCATCGGAGCCTAGGCAGGAATCTCCACACCAAAGACCTCTTGGAAGACTTTGCCCACCTTGTAGCCGGAATCAATGGACTCTAGGGGATCCTTGCGCAGTCGGTGCCGCAGACAGAGGACAATCACCCGCGCAATGTCCTCAACGGTGACATCTGTGCGTCCCTCAAAGGCAGCCAAAGCCTTGGCGGCGCGGTTAGTGACAATGTCTCCCCGCAGGCCGTCCACATCCAGCTCAGCACACACTTGGGAAATTTTTACTCGCAGCTCGTGGTCAATGGTGACCTTGGGCAATAGGGCTTGGGCGGCGACTAACTTAGCTTGCAGGGCTTCCTGTTGCGCCTGGTATTTCGCCAAAAAGGCTTCGGGGTTTTGATCAAATTGCGATCGCTGTTCCACAATTTCCACGCGCAGGCTTGGATCCTTGACGGTCCGAATCTCAGCGTGCATGCCAAAGCGATCCAGCAGTTGGGGTCGCAATTCCCCTTCTTCGGGGTTACCAGAGCCAACTAGGACAAAGCGTGCTGGGTGACGAATTGAAATGCCCTCACGCTCAACGGTATTCCAGCCGGAGGCAGCGGCATCCAGCAGGACATCCACTAAGTGATCATCCAGCAGGTTCACCTCATCCACATAGAGAATGCCGCGATTTGCCTTGGCCAAAAGTCCTGGCTCAAAGGCTTTTACCCCCTCCGCAAGGGCTTTTTCAATGTCAATCGTGCCGCACACGCGATCTTCTGTGGCTCCCAGGGGCAGATCCACCATGGGTACTTTTTTCTTGATGGTGTGAATGGGTTCACCGGCTGCTACGGCCACCTTCACAGCATCACTCATGAGATCGGGATCACTGGGGTGACTATTGAAGGGGTCATCGGCAACCACCTCAATTTCTGGCAGCAAATCTGCTAGGGCACGAATGGTGGTTGATTTGCCCGTGCCGCGATCGCCCATAATCATCACCCCACCAATTTTGGGGTCAATGACATTGAGCAACAATGACAGTTTCATTTCGTCTTGACCGACAATTGCCGCAAAGGGAAAAACCGGCCGACGAGGCACAGCAGTCGGAGTCACAGGCATCACATCGCAAAAACAGCATTGATTATTGTGCCACATTGCGTTTGTGCTGCCACAGCAAAATTTTTCCGCAAAATCCTAGCCCTAGGTGGAGAAAGCGTGATAACCTTAGGAGAGATAACTCAAGAGCTAAGTGCGCTCATTGCCTTTGCTCTGCCCCATCAATCAAGGTTCTCAATTAGCAACAATCGCTGTGAACCAATTTAGCCATTCCACACCACTAACAGCAGTAAGGTCTTTACATGCCATTCTTGGCTCTAGGCCTTGGTTACGAGCGGTTTCTCACGCCCGACTGTCCATTTTTCAACCGTGTTGTTTTTAAGCTGCCTAAGGGAGGTTTCTTTATGTCTGTGCGTTTATATGTGGGCAATCTGCCGCGTGATTTGAGCCGCGAAGAGTTAGAAGCCCTATTTAGCCAAGAAGTGGGCGAAGTGGCTACCACTAAACTGATTACGGATCGTAAGACAGGTAAGTGCCGGGGGTTTGGCTTTGTCACCGTCGAATCCGAAGAAGTAGCGGATCAAGTGATTGAGAAACTCAACGGCTACACCTTTAAGGACAATCCCCTCAAGATTGAGAAGGCCAACGACAAGCCCAAGTCTGAAGCTAAAGAAAAAGAGGAAGCAGCGGCAGAAAAAACACTGCCAGCAACCGCAGCAATAACCGCAAAAATAACAAAAACAATGGGCGGCGTACTCAAGTCAATTCTGCGCCGGCTGAATATAGCTCCATGGATACGGAAGCTGCGCAACCCGATCCCCGCTGGGCAGATGCCTTAGCACAGCTCAAAGAGCGGCTCCTCGCTCAAAGCAGCAACGCTTAAGGATTTTAGGCTGTTGCTATGACGGTGGATCCCTGGCCATTTGTCACTCCGGGTATCCCCGATAGTCTGTTTGCGCGATTACCAGGTATTCCCCTCACCCAACGGGAAACGCGGTTATTGATGCTCTCCTATTTGCGGCTTGAACCGGACTCTTGCCTTTGGGATGTGGGAGCAGGCACAGGGACGATCGCTGTTGAGGCAGCCCGTTTGGCAAAGCGGGGACAGGTGATTGCAATTGAACGGGATGAAGAAGTCGTTGATCTGATTCAGCGCAATTGCGATCGCTTTGGGGTCAAGAATGTACAGATTGTTGCTGGTTTGGCTCCAGACTGCTTTCCTCAGTTACGTCACACACCGCAGCGGATTTGCCTGGAGGGGGGGCGCCCCATCAAAGAAGTTTTACTGCGAGCGTGGGAGTATCTTGCCCCCGGTGGTCGCTTGGTGGCGATCGCCAGTAGCTTAGAAAATCTCTATGCCCTCTCTGAGGGTTTCGCGACCGTCCAAGCCCGCAGCCTAGAGGTGGTGCAATCAGTGATCAATCGTCTGGAAACGCGGGGCGGCCACCAAATTTTTGCAGCCGTGGAACCAATCTTTATTCTCAGTGCAGAAAAAATCTCCTAATGGGCATTGGGCAATTGTGGGTGGTGGGCACCCCCATTGGCAACCTTGAGGACATGAGCGCTCGTGCCCTGCGTATTCTCAAGGAAGTGGATCTGATAGCCGCCGAGGATACACGCCACACTGGCCGCCTGTTACAGCATTTTGGCATTACCACACCCCAAATTAGTCTCCATGGGCACAATACCCAACAGCGAGTCCCCCAATTGCTTCAGCGCCTAGAGGCGGGTCAACAGATCGCGCTCGTCAGTGATGCGGGCCTACCGGGGGTGTCGGATCCCGGTTATGAATTAATTACCGCCTGCATTGCTGCAGCGATTCCCGTGACGCCGATTCCCGGCGCGAATGCTGCCTTAACAGCTTTGATGGCCGCAGGATTACCGATGAATCGCTTTTGTTTTGAAGGGTTTTTGCCGACTAAGGGGCGCGATCGCCAGCAGCGACTAGCAGCCCTGCAACAGGAAACACGCACGATTCTTCTCTATGAAGCCCCCCATCGCTTGGTGCAAACAGTAACAGAGTTATGTCAGGTTTTGGGGAGCGATCGCCCTGTTGTACTTGCCCGCGAACTTACCAAACGCCACGAAGAATTTTGGCGGGGAACCCTCGGTACTGCCTGCACTTATCTACAGGAGCATCCCCCCCGGGGCGAATACACACTGGTTTTAGCCGGTGCCCCTGAACATTCTCTGGCCGTGAACCCCAATTATCTCGCCAGCGAATTGGCAACACTGCTCAACCAAGGTCTTTCTCTCACCCAAGCCAGCCGTCAACTGGCGACTCTGACGGGGCTTTCGCGGCGTGACATCTATCAACTAGGGCTGCAGCTTAAACAGGAATCTCCTTAACCTTCTCCTGCAAGGGCCGTGGCAACCAATCCACAAACTGCGGATAAACTGGCAGTCGTGGCCCTAATTCCCATCCCCAAGCTGCTAATTGTTCCCTGAGCACTGCTAGATCGGTGTGGGGATAGTCTGGATTGACATGATCTAAGGGGACAATACCCCCCAAGTCGCGAGCGCCGGCCTCTAGGCACGCGCGAAAGACCGCTGGTTCTGTGACTAGATTGGCAGGAATTTGAATCGTGATGTCCTCAGGCAAGAGCGATCGCGCCCACTGCACCACCTGGGGTAATTGCTCCAGATCAAAAGGGGGTAGCCTCTCTGCCTGCTGCTGCCCAGGACTGTGGGGCTGCAGAATCACCTCCTGAATGTGTCCCCACCGCCGATGACACTCAGCAATAGCCGTGAGAGTCTCTGCCCAATCCTGGGGCGCTTCACCAATCCCCAAGAGCAATCCCGTGGTGAAGGGAATGCCCAGTTCTCCGGCCTGTTCCAGTTGGTGTAAACGAAGTTGCGGAGCCTTACTGGGGGCATGGCGATGGACACTTTGCAACAACTTGGGTGTCAACTGCTCCAGCATCAGCCCCATGGAGACATTCACTGTCTTGAGGACGGTCATTTCTGCTCGACTCAGGGGGCCCGCATTGGTATGGGGCAAAAATCCCTGATCCAACGCTAAGGCTGCTACATCATAGAGACGCTCTAACCATTTGGCACGCTGGGGACTGTTGGGGGCAACTTCGCCACTGAGAATGAGGATTTCCCGTACCTGTTGCGGATCAAGCTCTGCCAACTGTTTGGCCGCCGCCTCTAAACTCAACCAACCACTCGTGCCAATGTCCTGACGAAAATTACAGTAGGTACAGCGATTAAAACACTCATAGGTCGGCACAAGGGTGAAGGCTGGACTGTAGGTGATGGTGCGATCGCCCATAGGAGACTAACGAAAAAGTGCTCTTATCTCAGCATCAGCGCCCTCAGGGGGATGAGTTCTTAATAACGGGCGATCGCGAACACGTAGAGGGCATGGCCTGCCAACAAGGTGAACCACAGGAGCGTTACTGTCGGCATAAAAGGCACCGCCGTGGGTTGTAGCTGATGCCAAAACCAGCCACCAGAATTAAACGCAGCAAAAAGGGCAACATGGACAGCAAAATTCATGCGATCGTCCAAGCGGCGGTAGCTCGGATCGCGACGATCGGGCTTACGGGGCCAACGGGGAGGCATAGAGGGTACCTAAATCACTGCCAGCTCATCGGGGTGCAAATGGGCAACAAACTTGGGACTAAACCGCACTTGAATCGGGTAGTTGGGACTAATGGGACGGCCTTGCCAGTCGCTGAGAATAGCGCAAATTTCCCCTTCCATCCCTTGAATATCAAAAGGTTCATTGCGGTGATCGGGATGGTGATAGACAATGGTGGGGGTCTTGACGCGGACCCGCAGCCCAACACTTAAAGTTTGTGGCTCCATAACGCTCATTTGTTGTGTGCTCTCCTCGACTGGCAGGGGTTTTATTTTTATCGTCGCATACGGACTGGCAAGGGCGATCGCCCTCGGACAATTGAAAATCAATTGTTACCATTACCCACCAACCTCTGTCAGTTGGCAGAGGAGATGATTGGGTGATCGAGGGGGCTGCCATTGGCACTGATTGTCATTGGTGGCATCAGGAGCAGCGAGCGCACTTGATGGCGTTTTTCGGGGCTGAGGTATTCCTGCTGGACACAGCGCCAAGTTTGCCACTGGCGTGTTTGCTCAAGGGCAATCATTTCTGCCAGGCAAGGAGAGGCTTGACGGAGATTGAGGCCAAGTTGGGTACGGAAAAAGTCATCAAGGACAACGCCATCGTGAAGGGTCCCTAGGAGTTCTTGCAACTGCGCAAAAGCACTCACCTGTTCGTTGAAGGCGTCTCCATAGACACCGCTAAAGAGTTCCATTTGGTAGCGTACCCGTTTGGTTTGCTTGCGCAGATCGTGGAGATCTTCACCCGCCGTTTGTAACCACTGGGGTGGGTTACTGACTGCCAAAAAGAGGGGGCGATCGCCCTGCCATTCAATAGCCACTTGCCACCCCGGATGGAGCAGGAGCTCACACACCAAGGGCAATAAAATGTCTGGGGCAATCAGTTCCGTGGGTAAGTTGGCAATTTCACGATATTGAGGGGCAGCTAGCCATTCTTCTAGACCCTGTTGCAATTTGCGATAGCGATCGCTCCGCAGCAATTGAAGCGCTTTTTGCAGCAGTTCTGCCCGCTGCTTTTCGAGCTTTTTAATGAGCTTGGCCAGTTGTTGTTGCTCACAGCGGGGCAGGTGAGGGTAATACTGCTCTTTGAGCGCCAGCATCATCACATCCAAATCCCGTACGGGACTGAGGCTGCCGGCGATCGCCCGTACCCGCTGAATGGAGACCCCCTTGGGCAAACGTACCGTATTACAAAACACCTCCAGAGCCGTTCGCAGGCGGCGCAGACCAACGCGCATCTGATGAATCGCCTCAACATCGCGATCGCGAATCACCCCCGGCTCGTGTTTGCTAATTTTGCGGTAGTACTTTTCAAAAGCGGCATAGGCAATATGCCCTAGGATCTCCATAGGACCCCCTCCCTGCTCAACGCCCAAAGGAATACCACCATCAAACTAACGTTTATTAACCAAGGTTACTTTATTTCTTAAGTTTCACTTAACCCTATTCTACCGTTGTGGCTGAATCACTGCTTGGCAACAAAAAACCCCGCTCAACTGGAACGGGGATTCAGTGAAGTCATTCAGTAACAGCCAAATAGAAAAAAACTGGGAATCTTAGGCAGCTGCCAAGTTCTTAGCAACAAAATCCCAGTTCACCAGTTGGTTCAGGAAGTTATCAATGAAGTCGGGACGACGGTTTTGGTAGTCGAGATAGTAGGCGTGCTCCCAAACATCAATCGTCAGTAGGGGCACTTGACCGTGAACCAAGGGGTTTTCGGCATTGGGCGTTTTAGTCACTTTCAGTGTGCCAGCTTCAAGCACCAGCCATGCCCAACCGCTGCCAAATTGGGTCGCTGCGGCATTTTTGAACTGGGACTTGAATTCGTCGTAGCTACCAAAAGCACTGTTGATCCGAGCAGCCACATCACCCGTAGGAGTACCGCCGCCACCTGGCTTGAGGCTATTCCAGAAGAAGGTGTGATTCCACACTTGAGCGGCATTGTTGAAGATGCCCACTTTGGCAGCATCGCCATAGGTCATGCGAATGACATCTTCAAGGGATTTGTCAGCGAGTTCCGTATCTTGAGTCAGTTTATTGAGGTTATCCAGGTAGCCTTTATGGTGTTTGCCATAGTGAAATTCAAGGGTTTTTGCAGACATTCCATAGGGTTCAAGGGCACCCGGATCAAAGGGAAGGGGTTCTTGTACAAATGCCATAGTGTTCAATACCTCTCTGAAAGTGATGCAAGTTTAGGCTACTAGAGATCAGTCATCGCCAAAAGGCACCTAGCGGCAGTGCCCATCGCCTAATTAACAATTCGCAATAATTATATCATCCTCCTTTCTCCTTCGGAAAAGGGCTGTGCCGCAGCATGATATGTTCAGAGGGGTTTTGGGTCTTGCGCTCTATGGTTGGTTCTGTCCTGCGCCTAGATCAAGTTTTGATTCCTGAGGATGCCCCAATTCGCTTTGGTACCGACGGTTGGCGCGGCATCATTGGGGCTGAGTTTACCTTTAACCGTCTGCTGCGGGCAGCTAAGGCAGCGGCGGCAGTACTTTACCAAACCTATGGCGATGGCAGGACGCCGCGAATTATTGTCGGTTACGATCACCGGTTTTTAGCGGAACACTTTGGTACAGCCGTTGCCCAATTGCTGACAAGCCAAGGCTATGAGGTTTGGCTTTCTAACTGTGCGGCACCCACACCGGCCTTTAGCTGGGCTGTCAAAGCAGAGGGAGCCATTGGCGGCTTGGTCATTACGGCAAGTCACAATCCCGCTATCTATGCAGGACTGAAGGTGAAGGGCGCCTTTGGTGGATCAGTCCCCACACCTGTTACCCAAGCCATTGAAGCACAGTTAGCTCAAGGGGAGCCGCCACCCGTGGGGGAGGCCAAAACAGACTATCAAGTCTTTGATCCGTGGCCCAGCTATTGTGCGGCGTTGCGCACTCATGTTGATCCCAGCCCCATTCGTGAGGCGATCGCCACGGGTAAACTGCGCGTCTGTGCCGATGTCATGCATGGGGTTGCCGCCGGGGGACTGGAGCGATTGTTGGATTGGCCCATAGAAGAGTTTCGGCGCGATCGCGACCCCCTCTTTGGCGGCGGTGCCCCTGAACCCATTGGCCGTTATTTAGCCGCTACCCAAGAACAACTGCGGCAACAGCCCAGTGCCACTCCTACGATATGTTTAGTCTTCGACGGTGATGCCGATCGCCTGGCAGTCATTGATGGCGAGGGGGTACTGTACACTGCCCAAGAAATGATTCCCATCTTGATTGACCATTTAGCACAGCACAGTCCCTATCGGGGGGCAGTGATTAAATCCATTAGCAGTTCGGATCTGGTGGCACGAGTGGCAGCCCACCATGGCTTAGCGGTGATTGAAACGCCCATTGGCTTCAAGTACATTGGCGATCGCATGCTGGCCGGCGAAGCTGTCCTCTTAGGCGGTGAAGAATCAGGGGGAATCGGCTATGGCCACCATCTCCCCGAGCGGGATGCCCTCCTGTCGGCACTGTACCTATTACAAGCCCTGGTGACCTCCGGCTTAAGCGTGGGGGAATACTATCAGCAGTTGCAGGTAACAACAAACTTTTACAGTGCCTACGATCGCGTTGATCTCACCCTCACGTCCTTGGCACAGCGGCAAAAACTAGAAGCACTCCTAGGGGAGCATCCCTTCACCCAGATTTTGGAGAGTCCCGTGAGCCATTGGGACACCATTGACGGCTACAAGTTTCATCTGGCCGATGGCGGTTGGCTACTGATTCGCTTTAGTGGCACCGAACCTCTGCTGCGCCTCTACTGCCAAGGGAAAACCCCTGAACAGGTGCAGCGCATTCTACAATGGGCCAGTCAATGGGCAGTTGCAGTTGCTGGCTAATCGTTAAAAAAACAATCCAATGGACAAAGCATCATGCCATCAGACCCATTCAGCCAAAATTCCGCTGCCACCAGTGCCCGTCCGCCCCTTTCCCTGTGGACAAAACTTGCCTTTGGCGCCGGCGATCTTGGAACTGCCATCACTGCCAATTTACAGGTGTTTTTCCTGATGGTGTTCTTGACCAATGTGGCTGGACTCAATGCTGGCTTGGCGGGAAGCGTGCTCATGATTGGCAAAATTTGGGATGCCATGAATGACCCGATCATCGGCTACCTGAGCGATCGCACCCCCGTGGGCAAGTGGGGACGCCGCCACATCTGGATGATGGCAGCCGCGATTCCCTTTGGCTTGAGTTTTTGCTTGAACTGGTGGGTACCAACGACGGATCAAGGGTTGCTCTTTGGCTACTACGTCCTCATTGGCCTATTGTTTAACACGTTTTACACGGCGGTAAACCTGCCCTACACTGCCCTCACACCAGAGCTCACTGAAGATTACAACGAACGCACCCATCTCAATAGTTTTCGCTTTGCCTTTTCCATTGGGGGTAGCATTGGCTCCTTACTCCTTGCTCAGGTCGTCTTCCAGAACATTCCCGATCCCCAAGCCCAATACTTGATCCTCGGGGGCATTGCCGCCGTCTTGTCTGTTTTGCCCATCTATTGGTGTGTCTGGGGAACACGGCAGCGGGTGCAAGCCTTTGAACGCGGTATTCGCAATCCTGAGCACCGCCCCTTACCGCTGCAAACGCAACTGCGGCTGGTGTTTAGCAATCGTCCCTTTCTTTATGTAATGGGAATCTACCTGTGTTCTTGGCTGGCGGTGCAAATTACTGCCTCGCTGATTCCCTTTTTTATTGGCGATTGGTTGCAAATGTCCGCCGCTGCCTATACCCAAGTGGCGCTGACGGTTCAAGGAACCGCGATGATCATGCTCTTTGTCTGGAGTGCTGTGAGTCGTCGCCTGGGTAAGAAGGCAGTGTATTTCATGGGAATGAGCCTGTGGATCATTGCCCAGGGCGGTCTCTTTTTGTTGCAGCCAGGACAGACAGCGCTGGTATATGTCTGTGCAATTCTGGCGGGCTTTGGGGTTGCGACCGCTTATCTTATCCCTTGGTCAATGATTCCGGATGTGATTGATCTGGACGAACTTGAGAGTGGCCAGCGGCGGGAGGGGATCTTCTATGCCTTTATGGTGCTGCTGCAAAAAATTGGTCTTGCCCTGGGTCTGTTCTTTGTGGGTCAGGCTTTGCAGTGGGCGGGTTACATTTCTACTGTCGCCGGTGCCCCACCCCCAGTGCAACCCCCTTCGGCACTCTTGGCAATTCGCGTTGCCATTGGACCTTTGCCAACCTTCTTTCTCATTGTGGGGATGATTTTGGCCTATCTCTATCCCATTACCCACGCTGTCCACCAAGAGATTCTTTTGCAGTTGCACGCCAGACGCCAAGGAGAGACTGAGGCATGAAGGGTTGGTCTGTGGGCGATCGCACCTTTGTGTGGGGAGAGCGCACCTACATTATGGGCATCTTGAATATCACCCCCGACAGTTTTAGCGATGGTGGTGACTTTTTTAATCCTGCCAGTGCCGTTGCCCATGCCCTAGAAATGGTTGCCGCCGGTGTTGATGTCATTGATGTAGGGGGGGAGTCCACCCGTCCGGGAGCTAGTGAAGTGCCCATTAGCGCTGAGTTGGCTCGGGTGCTGCCCGTGATTGAGGGCATCCGTCAGCAGTCCCAGATTCCCATTTCCATTGATACCACCCATGCGGTGGTTGCCCAGGCAGCGGTGGCAGCAGGTGCCAATATTGTTAACGATGTTTCAGGGGGGCAGGCGGATCCTGAGATGTTGGCCACGGTAGCGGCATTGGGGGTGCCCTATATCCTCATGCATCGGCGGGGAACCCCAGCCACCATGCAGCAATTAACTGACTACGAGGATTTGATCGGCGATTTGCTTCGCTATTTTCAGGAACAAACCCAGCGGGCGATCGCCAGCGGCATTCCTCCTGAGCACCTGATGATTGATCCTGGCATTGGCTTTGCGAAAACCACGCCCCAAAACCTCACCCTTTTACGGGAATTGCCGCAATTTCACACCCTTGGCTACCCAATCCTCCTTGGCCCCTCGCGCAAACGCTTTATTGGCGATGTCCTAAACCTGCCCCATCCTAAGGACCGAGTTTGGGGTACCGCAGCAGTCTGCTGCCATGCCATTGCCCAAGGGGTGGCGATGGTGCGCGTCCATGATGTGGCAGCCATGGTGCAGGTGTGTCGGATGGCCGATGTGCTCTGGCGATCGCCCTAGGGAGACTCCAACCATTTGAGGATACTAACCGCCATCAGAAAATGTCGTGGTTGCAACCGCAGAAACCTTTGAGGCCCGCGGCGAAGCCACGGCTGTAGGGCTCACCCATCCTGAAGTCATTGGTGGTGCCCTGGGGGTCAGGGAGCGGATAGTGCACTTGAGCGCTTTTCCCAGGGAAATTCCCCAATCGAAGCGCCGCCGGCTTGATTAGGTAAGCCCTAGGGGCAATTGCTGCGCCCCGGAGCAGGCACACACAGTTCCCACTCGGCATTAAAGGGTTCGTAGCCCAGGGCCACTCCCGCTCGTTCCGCTTGGTAGCGCACCTCCTCAAAGCAGTCAAAGCCATCGGGGCGCACGGCAATGATAATGTACTCGCGATCGCTCTGACGACGTAGATTAGCCAACAAAATTGCCAAGGTGGAAGTGGGCTTGTCGAGGTCTGCTTTGGGCACAAGCACTTTTTGGGGATGCATGATCACCCCCTCGCGACGGCACTCTAAATAGCGAGGGGTACGTTCCGCATTTTGGGCGTTTTCCCGTGCCAAAATTTGCACATTAGTGCGTTCTCGCCCAAGGCTACTGGCACTGATGATCACCACTAATAGGATCAGGGTGCCAATGGTGCAGGCCAAGATCGAGAGGAAGGGAAATAAGTCCAGTTGCAAATGGTGGGATTGACGCCGCCGCACAGACTGATGCCTTACATAATTTTGGGCACGCGGAAAAAGTCATCTTCGCGCTCGGGGGCGATCGCTAGCAAGTCCTCCCGATGTGGCCAAGGTTCCAACACATCAGGACGGGTTACATTACTCACCTCAATGGCTCGCGTTGTTGGCGGCACCTCCGTAACATCCAGTTCACTCAGTTGATTGACATAGTCGAGGATGCTATCTAGTTGCTGGGTCAGTGCTTCAATTTCACGGTCATCAATGGCAAGGCGAGCTAAATGAGCCACCTTGCGCACATCTTCTGCAGTAATGACTTTGGTTGCCATTGGTGATCCTTATAGAAATTTTCGAGAAGTTTTTTAGAAATACACATCAATATTGGAGCGGCCAGTGGTTTTCAGCCAGTTCTGCGCCTCTATATAGTTATTGGGGGCCAGTTGAATTGCTCGCTTCCAATAGTCGGCGGCACGATCAAAGAGTTGTTCAGCCTCCTCCAAGCGCTGCTGCTCTTGTGCCTGTGTCCCCAAGTAGTGGTAGATCACTGCGATATTGTTGAGGGCTTGGGGCATGCGGGGATTGAGTTCAAGGGCTTGGTGGTAATACTCCAAGGCTTTTTCATGCTCGCCATTGCTGGCATGGATCAGGCCAATATTGTAGAGAATGTAGCTGCGATCGGTGGGGTCTTCCTCTAGTTCTAGGGCTGCCTGGTAGTTCTCCAGCGCCTCGGCATATTCTCCATCCGCTTGGGCAGACATGCCATCGCGATAATAGGCAAAGGCAGTTTTTGACTGCGAACTGGTGGGCAAGACCTTGAGAATGAGGTCAGCCATGACCGTAAAGGTTTTGTCAATAAAATTGTCGTTCCGTTGCGATCGCGGCATAGGGCTTCCTTGAACGGCCTCTTGCCTAGTGTATCAAAAGCACCACCCGCGATCGCCCCTCTAGCCAATGCCTAAGATTTGTAGCGTTCCGCCAAGAAGCTCCTAAGGCAGCCCTAAGATCGTCCTAGTGGCCCTCCGTGCCGTGATACTCACCAGCTTTGGGAGTTTAAGATTTATGATTGAAAATATTCTATTGGCAGACTCAGGAACTGGACAATCCGAACAAATGCTCAAGTCGCTGATGGAGTTGCCAGCGATTCAACGGGCTGCCGTCACCGTTTTGCACGTGATTCCACCGAAAATTACTGCCGAGGAGATGGCCGAACAACGTCAAGCAGGTGCCAAACTCCTAGCGGAAGCTGTTGCCCGACTGCACCTTGACCCCGTCATTAGCGTCAATACTATGCTGCGGGAGGGCGATCCTAAGGATACAGTGCTCCACGTGGCCGATGAAATCAATGCCGACTTGATCATTATGGGATCGCGGGGACTCAAGCGCCTGCAATCCATTCTCGAAAACTCCGTTAGCCAGTATGTGTTTCAACTGTCTTCGCGGCCGATGCTCCTAGTGCGCGATGACATCTACGTCAAGAAAATCAACCGCATCATGGTGGCACTCAATCATTCTGCTGCAGCCAAAGCCTCCTTGGACTTAGCAGTGCGCCTAATGGAGGGGGTCAAGGGCGGCAAACTCATTCTTGCCCACGTCAATCCTGACCTCAAGGGTCATGCTGATACCCCCAGCAGTGCTGCCGAAAAAGAGCCGCTTCTTGCCGAAGCCGCAACGGTGGCTAAGCAGCGGGGTGTGGAATACCAGTGTGTCCTGACCACCGGCAAACCCGCTGAAGAAATCTGCCGCATTGCTGCTGATACCAATGCCGATCTCCTGGTTCTGGGTTCTCCGGATCGGCGGCCCTCGATCGCTCGCAGTTTACCCGACTTGGATCGCCTTTTGGGCACTTCCCTTTCTGACTATGTCCGGGTCTATGCCGAGTGTCCCGTGCTCTTTGTGCGACAAGCGGAGGCCTAGGCGGGTCTAGCGGCGGTGACTTTTTGGGATGATTTGCGCTGGCAGAGCGATCGCCAGTGGCAACAACTGCGTGAAGCCCTTGAGTACACCTTTCTCCAACTCTTTCGCCAGCAAACAGAGCCCTTTTGGCAAGACCACCCCTCCTTAGAGGGATGGCTACGCTGGTTCCTTCAGGGGGTCTTGCTGATTGGCCTCGGCGTAGGCCTCTATTTCCTAGGACGCAGCCTCTGGCGATGGTGGCAACGGCGATCGCGCTCCTCTTCACCAACAGCAATTTCTACCCTTGGGGAGCGACCCAGACCGGTGCGGGAATGGCTGGAACTTGCCCAAAACCTACAATTGGCGGGGGACTATAGAGGGGCCTGCCGCGCCTTTTACATGGCCTTGTTGTATCGGTTGCAGGAGGCAGGCTGGCTGCGGCTTCAGACCCACTGGACCAATGGCGACTACCTGGGGGAATTGGAGCGGCTCTTTCAACTGGGGGAGCGATCGCCAACTGTAGGGCGGAGTATCCAGCATCTCTTTCAAGTTCACAGTCGCAGTTACTATGGCGCCGAGCCAGTGGATGCCCAAACCCTAGCCAGCTGTCAAGCGGCCTATTTTGAGGTGGAACCCTTCCTGCGGGAGACCCAGCAATGATCGCGATCAAGCGTCGGCAGTGGTTTTTCCTTGGCTTCGCTGTCCTTGTGCTGTTGGCGATCGGCCTCCTGATGGTGGCGGTGGCTCCCAGTAGCCGCGCTGGCTCCTCCTTTGATTCCTCTCCGTGGGGCACGCAGCAGTTTTATACTTACCTAGAGCAGCAGGGGTTGCGGGTGGAGCGCTGGCAGCATAACTATAGCAACCTCAAGGGCAAAGGGCACATTCTCATTCAAATCACTGGTCGTCCCATCGGTTGGCCACCGACCCTTGTGGCGTGGCTGGCTCAGGGCAATACGCTGGTGCGCTTTTACTGGCACGGCGAACCCACGGCAGCCCCCTTTGAGACGCGGCTCTCAATGCCCCTGGGCACTGTCTTGATTGAAACCCGCCGCCGCGTTCCTTTGCAACAGGGCGATCGCTCTCTCCTTAGGGATGATCACGGTTTGATTGTCTATCTCAGACGCTCTAATACTCCCCATAACCATGAACAGCGCATCCTTGGCGTCTATCCCTGGTTAGTGGCCAATGCCTATGGCGGTGAAACCGGTCTTGCCAACTTTGCGGTTGTAGCTCAGCTCCTGCAGGAGATAGCCGAACCGCGAACAACACTATACTTTGATGAATGGCTCCACGGCTACCGCCAACGCACTTCAGAGGAGGTGCCTAGGGAGAGGGTGCCTCAAACCCTCTTCGACTACTTCAGTCGCACCCCTTGGTTGGCTGTGGGGTTGCAGTTTGCCCTGTTGCTCCTCCTTTTGCTATGGCAGCAAAGTCAGCGTTTTGGGCCACCGCTGCTGGAAAAGGAACCTGTCACCAGTAATAGTGCTGCCTATATTGAGGCCCTCGCGGGGGTTCTGCGGCGGGCACAGCAGCGGCAGTTTGTCCTAGAACAGCTTCAAGATCGCTTTCGCTACGACTTAGCTCAGCAACTCGGCCTTGCAGCCAGTCCCCCTCATCTGCCTCAAGATTCTGAACTCCTTCAAGCATGGCAGAGTGCAACGGGGCGATCGCCTGACCCCCTTCAAGACCTGCTCCGTATCCGCCATAGGGTTGACGATGCCCAGTTGCTCAGGTGGCTAGAGCAGGCCGCTAATGTCCTACAAACTCTGAAAACGACTGTTTGATTACCTAGCCCTTTGGCTTTGTCTTCACAGACACTGGCCCATAGACAAGGGTTTGACAAGCCAAACGATAATTTTCGGGCTTACGGCGGAGCTTGCGCTCTTCCACAGGGGTGCGGGGCGAGAGGTTTTCCATGCCTTCGACAATCTCAACAATACAGGTGCCACACTGGCCATAGCCCCCACAATTAAAGAGCTTGCCCTTAAGGGTATAGAGGTCAACCCCCGTTTCCATTGCTTTTAAGCGCAGATTCGCACCATCAGCAGCAACAATTTCCTTGTTTTCGTTAACAAACTTAATATTTGTGCCCACGAATTCAGCTTTGCTTGCCATAGGAACCTAGGCTAGTTACCATTCTTAATACATTCTCATTTTGGCAGAAAAACTGCCCAACCGTAGCTGAAGTTACGGGTAAATTGGCCGTTAAACTCTTAGTAGGGAAGCGGTTGTTACCGTGATCCGGCTGCTTAATAAAATTTGTTCATGCAAACGCTAAATTTTTGTATAGGAGGAGCGTAGTCAATGGGACTACCCTGGTACCGAGTCCACACTGTCCTGATCAATGATCCAGGGCGGTTGATTGCGGCCCACCTGATGCACACGGCATTGGTCGCCGGTTGGGCAGGGTCGATGGCTCTTTATGAGCTCGCTATTTTTGATCCCAGTGATCCCGTTCTCAACCCCATGTGGCGGCAGGGAATGTTTGTGCTGCCCTTTATGGCACGGTTGGGGGTCACGGGGTCTTGGAGCGGTTGGAGCATTACTGGCGAAACGGGGATTGACCCCGGTTTCTGGAGCTTTGAGGGGGTTGCCCTAGCCCACATCGTCCTGTCGGGTCTGTTATTCTTGGCAGCCTGTTGGCACTGGGTCTATTGGGATCTCGAACTCTTTCGTGATCCTCGCACCGGTGAGCCTGCCCTCGATTTGCCGAAAATGTTCGGGATTCACCTGTTCCTTGCTGGTCTGCTGTGCTTTAGCTTTGGCGCCTTTCACCTGACGGGTCTGTTTGGCCCTGGGATGTGGGTTTCTGACCCCTATGGCTTGACGGGCAGCGTCCAGCCTGTTGCCCCCGAATGGGGACCCGATGGCTTTAACCCCTACAATCCCGGTGGTGTTGTGGCTCACCATATCGCCGCAGGCATTGTCGGTATTATTGCTGGCCTCTTTCACATACTGGTGCGTCCACCCCAGCGGCTTTACAAAGCTCTGCGCATGGGGAATATCGAAACCGTCCTCTCCAGCAGTATTGCGGCCGTCTTCTTTGCCGCCTTTGTCGTTGCTGGCACGATGTGGTATGGCAGTGCCACCACGCCCATTGAACTCTTTGGGCCGACTCGCTATCAGTGGGACAGTAGCTACTTCCAACAGGAAATTAACCGGCGCGTGCAGGCCTCTCTCGCCAGTGGCGCCACCCTGGAAGAAGCTTGGTCGGCTATTCCAGAGAAACTGGCCTTCTACGATTACATTGGCAATAACCCCGCTAAAGGTGGTCTCTTCCGTACTGGCCCGATGAATAAAGGGGATGGAATTGCCCAAGCTTGGAAAGGCCATGCCGTCTTCCGCAACAAAGAGGGTGAAGAACTCTTTGTGCGTCGGATGCCTGCCTTCTTTGAAACCTTCCCGGTCATCCTCACCGATAAAAACGGCGTTGTCAAAGCCGACATTCCCTTCCGTCGTGCGGAGTCGAAGTATAGCTTTGAGCAACAGGGGGTTACCGTCAGCTTCTACGGTGGTGAATTGAACGGCCAAACCTTCACTGATCCACCCACCGTCAAGAGCTATGCCCGTAAGGCCATCTTCGGTGAGATCTTCGAATTCGATCAGGAAACCCTGAACTCCGACGGGATTTTCCGCACCAGTCCCCGTGGCTGGTTCACCTTTGCCCATGCGGTGTTTGCCTTGCTCTTCTTCTTTGGTCACATTTGGCACGGTGCCCGTACCCTGTTCCGCGATGTCTTCTCTGGGATTGATCCAGAACTGTCGCCGGAGCAAGTGGAATGGGGCTTCTATCAAAAAGTGGGCGATGTCACCACTCGCCGCAAGGAAGCTGTTTAGTCATTCCTAGGGGACTACTATGGAAACCATCACCTACGTTTTCATCTTTGCCTGCATTATCGCCCTGTTCTTCTTTGCCATCTTCTTTCGTGAGCCGCCGCGGATCACTAAGAAGTAGCCTCTGACCCATCCCTAAAGAGGGCTTTAATACTTGCCGATCGCCCCTGCGGTCGGTTTTTTGATGTTTATTTGATCTTCAGGGAGATGAGGGGCGCCGATTCCTGAATCTTTCGCTTCCGACGCCGCGGTTTCTGGTACAGTCTTTATGGCACAGTGGGATGCCCAAGCTTGTTGTCTGTCAATCGCTAAGGAGAAACCTCTGAGTACCCGAGTCATTATTGTCCGCCACGGTGAAAGCACGTTTAATGTCCAAGAGCGGGTGCAAGGTCACAGTGATGCCTCTGCGCTCACGGAGCGCGGTCGTTGGATGGCGGCCCAAGTGGGTCTAGCGCTGCGGGGTATTCCCATTCGCAAAATTTACACCAGTCCCCTGAAACGGGCAAAGGAAACCGCAGAGGTCATCCATGCTCAGCTCCAAAACACCGAACTCAAGCCACCCCATTCCCTTGATCTGCTCAAAGAGATTGCGCTGCCAGCTTGGGAAGATCTCCCCTTTGCCGAAGTGAAGGCTCGGTTTCCAGAGGACTATCGCCGCTGGCAGGAAGCCCCAGACACTTTGATGATGAAAATCACCACAGAAAGTGGCCAAACCAAGGAGTTTTTCCCGCTACTGGATCTCTACGATCGCGCGGACATGGTCTTGGAAAGGCTGCTAGCGGCTCACGCCAATGAAACGATTGTCATTGTGGGGCATAGTGGCATGAACCGTGCCTTGATCTGCACGGGCCTCGGCTTGGGGGTCAAGGGTTACCTGCGGCTGCAGCAGGCCAATGGTGGCATTAGTGTCTTAAATTTCAGCAACGGCTTGCGGCAACCCGCTCAACTGGAAGCTCTCAATCTCACTAGCCATCTCAATGATCCCTTTCCACAGCCCCGCTTCAAGGAGCAAACGCTGCGGGTCTTTCTTGTCCGCCACGGTGAAACGGACTGGAACCGTGCAGGACGCTTCCAAGGGCAAATGGATGTGCCCCTCAATGAAAATGGCCGTGCCCAAGCGGCGGCAGTGGCTGAGTTTCTCAAGGATGTCCCCTTCCACCATGCCTTGAGTAGTCCACTCCTGCGTCCCAAGGATACGGCCTTGGCAATTTTGCAGTACCACCCCAATGTGCAGCTGGAGTTAGAGCCAGCCCTTGCAGAGATTAGCCATGGGGACTGGGAGGGCAAGTTTGAACCCGAGGTGGAGGCGGCCTACCCGGGTGAACTGGAACGTTGGCGGACCACCCCTGCCCTTGTACAAATGCCCAATGGCGAAAACCTCGAACAGGTGCGCGATCGCGTGGTCAAGGCCTGGGAACTCTGGCTGCAGCGCTGGAAAACCAATGCTCCCACCCCCCACAATGTCTTGGTCGTGGCCCACGATGCCACCAATAAGGTCTTGCTCTGCCACATTGTTGGTCTTGGCATTGAAAACTTCTGGCTCTTTAAGCAGGGAAATGGCAGCGTCACGGTGATTGACTATCCCCTCAAGGGAGGTCTGCCGCGCTTGCAGGCAGTGAATATCACCACCCATTTGGGAGGGGTACTGGATCGGACGGCGGCGGGAGCGCTGTAGGGGATGGTGTGGCGATTGTTGCAACAGGTGCGGCTGCTGGATCCCGTCAACCGCCAAGACCAACGCGCGGATGTGCTGCTAGAAGAGGATCAACTGGTGGCGATCGCCCCCGCAGCGATTCCCCCGGATGCCGAAGTTATTGATGCCTCAGACTGGGTTTTGGCACCGCCTCTGGTGGATCTCTACAGCCACAGTGGTCAACCGGGCTACGAGGCACGAGAAACCCTAGATAGCCTTTTGGCCGCCGCTGCTGCCGGGGGGGTGCAGTATTTAAACCTATTGCCCACCACGGAACCTGTGATTGATGATCCTGCCCTTTGGCAAGCACTACAACGGCAGATACCCCCCACCGCTTGGCCACAGGTACGGGTTTGGGGCGCACTCACCCAAGGATGCAAGGGAGCCGCCCTAACGAATTTAGCTGAACTGGCGGCCAGTGGTGTGGTTGGTTTTTGTGATGACCGCGGCTTGACCCATTGGCCCTTAGTACAGCGGGCACTAACCTATGTCCAGCCCCTGGGAAAACCCGTTGCCCTTTGGCCCTTTGATTCGGCCTTGGCGGCGAAGGGTGTGGCGCGGCAAAGTGGGGTTGCCACGCGTTTAGGCTTGGCGGAGCAACTGGTCTGCTGTGAAACCATTCCGCTATTGGCGATTTTGGAATTGGCACGCACGGTCTCAACGCCGATTCACCTAATGCGCCTGTCAACCGCTCGCAGTGTCGAGATTCTCGCTAAGGACAAACCCGAACAGGTGAGTGCCAGTGTGTGTTGGTTGCATCTACTTTTTGAGGTTGAGGACTTAGCCAACTACGATCCGAATCTCCGCCTTGACCCACCCCTAGGAACGGCCAGCGATCGCCAAGCGTTGATTGAAGGCATCAAAACGGGAATCATTGAGGCGATCGCCATTGACCACACCCCCCTGCTCTACGAAGAAAAAATGGTTTCCTTTGCCGAGGCACTCCCCGGCGCCATTGGCCTTGAATTAGCCCTACCGGCTCTGTGGCAGGAACTGGTTGCCAAGGAGTACGTGAGCGCCCTGCAGCTTTGGCACGCCCTCAGCACGGCACCGGCGCGTATTTTGGGCATGGAGCCACCCCGCCTAGAACCCCACAGTCGCAACTTTGTTCTCTTTGATTCCAGCGTTACTTGGACAGTCACGCCCCAAAGCCTGCGATCGCGCGCTCGCAACACCCCTTTTTGGCAACAATCCCTGCGGGGTCAACTGGTGCCCTTTTCGCCAAGCATCCGCTCTGGTCGTACCCACCGGTCAAACTCCTCAGCAGTGAGATAGCCCAATTCCACAGCCGCTTCCTTAAGGGTTTTACCCTCACTGTAGGCCTTTTTCGCGACTGCTGCCGCCTTGTCATAGCCTATGTGGGGATTGAGAGCCGTCACCAACATCAGCGATCGCTCCACATAGGTTTGAATTTGCTGCCGATTTGGCTCAACTCCCACCAAGCAATGGTCGGTAAACGATTGAACCGCATCACTCAGGAGGGCAATAGATTGCAGCACATTGTGAATGATCAAGGGCTTATAGACATTTAACTCAAAATTTCCTTGGCTGCCCGCTATTCCCACCGCTGCATCGTTGCCCATGACCTGAACGCACACCATCGTCAAGGCTTCGCATTGGGTGGGGTTCACCTTGCCGGGCATAATCGATGACCCCGGTTCATTGGCAGGTAACGTCAATTCCCCCAGACCACAGCGCGGTCCCGAGCCCAACCAACGAATATCGTTGGCTATTTTCATCAGTGCGGCAGCCAGGGTTTTGAGAGCACCACTGAGCATCACGAGGGGATCATGGGCTGCCAAGGCGGCAAAGGGATTTTCAGCTTTGCGAAAGGGATACCCCGTCATTTGGGCTAATTCTGCTGCCACGCGATCGCCAAAACCAGCGGGTGCATTCAACCCCGTCCCTACTGCTGTAGCGCCAATGGCAAGGGGATACAGATGCTGCAGGGCATATTCAATATGGGCTTGACCGGCCGCAATTTGACTGGCGTAACCAGTGAATTCCTGACCTAGGGTCAAGGGGACGGCATCCATTAAATGGGTACGGCCAATTTTGATAATCTCCGCAAAGGCAGCTGCCTTTTCCTGCAATACCGTCAAGAGATGGCGCAGCGTTGGCAGCAGGCGCTCCTGCAGGGCAAGGACTGTGGCAACATGCATGGCCGTGGGAAAGGTGTCATTGGAGGACTGGCTACAGTTCACATGATCGTTGGGATGGATGGGGCTTTTGCTCCCCTTCACTCCTCCCGCCAGCTCAATGGCACGGTTGGCAATTACCTCATTGACATTCATATTCGTTTGAGTGCCGCTACCCGTCTGCCAGATGGAGAGGGGAAACTGATCATCCCACTGTCCTGCAATGACTTCATCGGCGGCTTGAATAATCCATTTGGCTTTCTCAGGGTCTAAAACCCCCAAATCACGGTTGGCGATCGCCGCCGCCCTCTTGAGCCGTGCCATGGCATGGATCACCTCTAGGGGCATGGGCTGACTGCCAATGGCAAAGTACTTGAGGGAACGTGCCGTCTGAGCCCCCCAATAGCAATCCGCAGGCACCTCAACGGCACCGAGGGAATCGTATTCTAGGCGAGTTTCAGTTGTCATGCAGAACGATTCAACCAATCATTACAATCATTAATAGAGAATTATCCCAACTCACTGCCCATTCCTTCCTTGCGTGCCCCTTAAAGGACTTCATGGCTGACACCATGGTGCTTAAGACTGGCATATAGATAATTACAGATAATACAGACAATGTGGCGTTCCTCTCTAAAGGCTCTAGATTGCTGGGCAATCCTTGCCCAATATAAGCTGGCACAGACGGTTGATACTCTGACAAGCGAAGTAGGGGATCAACCGGTTTTAAGTCCTCAATCACCTCCTCAGGCATCGGAGGGGGAATTGTTCTCAGCGGAGGGCTCTTGCTTAGGCACTTTTGAGCACTTCAGGGTCCATAGTACAGCCCTTTTCAGGCGGTGGTGAACACCCCTGTAGAATTAGGTAGGGTTAATTTTGGGGGAATCTCCTGTGAGCGCACCAGCGATCGCCATCATTGACTACGATATGGGAAATTTGCACTCCGTCAGCAAAGCCCTTGAGGTCGTCGGCGCCAGCCCTCTCATTAGCGATCGCCCCTCGGAGATTTTCGCAGCGGATGCGGTGGTGCTTCCCGGCGTTGGTGCCTTTGATCCCGCCATGGCTCAGCTTCAAGAGCGAGAACTGGTGCCCGTCATTGAGCAGATCATTGCGCAGGGAATGCCCTTTTTGGGGATTTGCCTTGGTCTCCAAGTGCTCTTTGAATGTAGTGAAGAGGGAACAGAACCTGGCCTTGGTATTTTTGCAGGCAAAGTCAAACGCTTTCAGTCTGAACCCGGCCTCACAATCCCCCACATGGGCTGGAACCAACTGACCTTGACGCAATCCGCCTCTCCCCTTTGGCAACATCTACCACCGAGCCCTTGGGTCTATTTTGTCCACTCCTACTTTGTTGCCCCTGAGGATCCTTCATTAGTGGCGGCAACGGTGTGCCATGGTCGGCAAACGGTAACGGCAGCGATCGCCCGCAACAATCTATTTGCTTGTCAATTTCACCCCGAAAAGTCCGGTGCGGTGGGTCTGCAATTACTGCGCAACTTTGTTGCCTTGGCCAAAGATTGATAGCTAAGCTCTTGAGTCTTAAATCGATTGACGCCATTGAATTGACTCCATTGAAGCAGTGACAGCCAGTTGGCCTAACGGTACCCATAAAAGCGGGTGGCAAAGTTTTGCGATCGGGTAGGGGACAGTTGACGTGCTTTCAAAATAGCAGCGGTGAGAAAGACATAGGCGACAATCCCCACCACTGCCAAACCCATCGGACCAAAACGGGCAGCAGCCGTATTCCAAAGGGCGTGGAGGCCGGCGGCAAAACCAAGGCCAACGGTTAAAATCAAGGCAGCGCGACGGGGTCGCAAGACACTCAGCCCCACACAATAGCCTAAATAGCCCGTATAGGCCATATGTCCCGTCAATGAACCTAACACCCGCGGAATGAGCACTTGCAGACCGGCTAAATTACCAAATTGACCTGCAATACTGGGGACGTACTGCCCAAGGGTTTCTGTCCACGTAAAACCGAGGCCAGCAGCCGCTCCCAAAAGAATGCCATCTAGGGGTTCCCATACGCCCACCTTTTGTTTCCACGGACTAGGGAGCCATCGCCCCACCCCATAGGCCACGCCAATTGGTAAGGCCTTGAGTAGCTCTTCCATTAATCCGGCACCAATGAAGTTACGGCTGAATAACACCCAAAATGAAGGATGGGGCGGATGCAGTTGGCCGGGTAAGACGGTGCGGAAAAGATAGATCATGACTGGCAAAATCGGGCTTTGGAGAATCAAAATTTCCAGCGTCAAGGTGCCTAGTAAAACCCATATCGGTTTGGGTTTGCCACAGAGTTGATAGATGAAGTAATAGGCAGCACTCCCTAAGTAGAGCGCCAAGATGACTTTGAAGGCATCGGGGGAGCCGGCAGTGGCAAAGAGTAGGATGACCGCAATAACAGTAACCATCCCCGGTACCAGATAGGCTTTGCGTACCCAGTCGGGATGAATCGCAAAAATAGGCAGGAGTTGGGTGAGGGTGAGGGGTTGATCGGGCTGGGTGCTCACGACTTCGGTCAGGGGTAGGTATTCGAGGACAAATTCGGGTCCTTGGCGTCCTAATTGAATGCGATCGCCCGCATTGAGCACAGTTAAGGTTTCCACCCGCTGTTGATTGACATAGGTACCATTGACACTCCCCAGGTCAGCGATCGCCCACACGGGAATCGCGCCCCGCTTTTGACAGGTGAATTGGGCATGGTGGCGAGAAACAGAGGTATAGATGTGAGCGTCAAGGACAATATGACAAGTATCGGGATCGCGGCCAATGATCGTCACATCCTCTTGGGAGAGCCAAAACTGCCCCCTTTCAGGGGAGACTTGTCGCAGCACACCCGCATACTTCAGGGTTGGATTGAGGGGAGAGCGATCGCAATTCATTAGTACCCGTGTCAACTGCAAGGGGACGATGAGAATCCCAAAGTCCTACCTGCTTAGCACTCACACCCACTATACACTGGCCGCTTGATACTTCCTTATGATCGGGCTTTGATCGGGAGGGCGATCGCACCAGCACAGGGAACGGGAAAACTGGGGTAGCGCTTTTGAGTAGAGGTTTGCTTTATAACTAGGAGTTGACAAAGGTCAGTACTTTGGGTGATGATAAAGTTCTGCTGATTCGGGGCTATAGCTCAGTTGGTAGAGCACTTCAATGGCATTGAAGGGGTCAGCGGTTCGAATCCGCTTAGCTCCATCGAAATGAGTAAAGTTTCTTGTTTTTTCTCATTGCCCCCTAGGCACAGTCATTCAGCAGACTTTCGCTACTGTCGTCAAAGGATGAATGCGTAGCCCCCAATTTGAACTCAACCAAGTCTTGGAAACTATCCAAGGCATGCAGGCTGCTATTCAGACAATTCACAAAAGCTAGACATGCCACCGCGAACGAGCGCTTTCAATACCTTAAAAATTGATGCTCCTAAGTCAAAGCTAAAGCAGCCAATTAAGGTCGTGGAAGCTCAATGGGGACAGCCCATTGACACCCTTAAGTCACATTGCAGGACATCTCTAAACAGCACACAGGAACTGCTCCGCGGCCATGGGGCTTTCTTGTTGGACTATTGGTAGCCACTGGTAGCCACAGTGGGCTTGTTGGCAAGGCTTTTGATATTGGACTTGCCTCAACCTTGATTGAGGGCTTGCTGGCGCAATATTCGCAGTAGTTTTTCTAAATGCCCTGGGAGAGGAGCGATCGCCACAATCTCTTCGCCACTCCGGGGATGCTGCAATTGTAAGCGATAGGCATGGAGAGCTTGGCCGGGAAGCTTCACTTTTAGGGGGCTGCCGCGGCCATAGAGGGGATCCCCCAACAGCGGCCAACCTAAATGGGCCGCATGGACGCGGATTTGATGGGTGCGCCCCGTTTCTAGGCGAAACTCCACAAGCGCACAGTGGCGAAAGCGCTCCTTCACGTACCAGTGGGTAATGGCAGTGCGGCCTTTTTCAGGGGGCACTACCGCCATCTTTTTGCGATCCACCGGGTGACGACCCATGGGCGTCATGATGGTTCCACTGTCCTCGGGGGGTTGGCCATAGACAACACCAAGGTAGTGGCGCTGCATTTGCCGCGTTTTCAATTGCTGTTGCAAATGGTGTAGGGCAAACGCTGTTTTGGCGACAACCATCACCCCAGAGGTGTCTTTGTCTAGGCGATGCACAATCCCTGGTCGCTGGACACCACCAATGCCCGTCAAATCAGGACAATGAGCTAATAAGCCGTGAACTAGCGTGCCGTGGCTATGACCGGGGGCAGGATGCACCACTAAATCCACGGGTTTATTGAGAATCAGTAACTCCTCATCCTCGTAGAGAATACTCAGGGGCAGGGGTTCAGGGACTAGATCCAATGGCTCTGGCGTAGGGAGCACCACCTCCAGTACCTCACCACCACTGAGGGGCTGATTTTTGCGATCGCAAACTTGACCATTGAGGCGTACGTGGCCCCGTTGGATTAACTGCTGCCAGCGCGATCGCGAGAACTCAGGATGCTGTTGGGCAAGGAACGCATCGAGGCGATCGCCCCCCTTTTCGACCCTGAAGGTTAGCGATGTCGTCATGCCCCCCAACTACACCAGCGTATGCCCAAGGGCTAAACCCACCACTAGCATCCCTAAAACCAGAAAGGGTTGAGCACTGGCTTGGTACTTCACATCGTTTTTTAGGGGATCCCGCAGGAAGTACATATCCTGAAAGACAATTTGGGGAATAATCAGCAAAATCAGCAGCACAGCATAAAGATTGGCATGGATCGCCATCAGGTAGCCCGCAATCCCCAACTGGAAAACGTCAATCATCAGGACGCAGATCCAAGCTGCCGTGGTAATACCAAACATCACAGGCAGAGACGCCAAACCCAGTTGGCGATCGCCCTCGACGCTTTTGAAGTCATTGACAATGGCAATCCCCAAGCCCGCCAGACTGTAAATCAAGGTCAAGATCACAATTGTTGGCGTCAATTCACCAAAAAGGGCGTGACCTGCCCACCACGGTAGGGCCATGTAGCTTGCTCCGAGGGCATAATTTCCCAACCAACCATTCTTTTTTAGTTTCAGGGGCGGTGCAGAGTAAATATAGGCCAAAAAGCCCCCCAGCAAGGCAATTTTGGTCACGGGGAACGTGGGATGGTCAGCCCATAGATCGAGTAGAACCGCTACAGCCAAACCCGCAACAACAAGGAAAATAATCTGCGCCCGCACTTGATTCAGGGAAATGGCTCCCGAAGGAATGGGACGGTAAGGTTCATTGATCGCATCAATCTCGCGATCGTAGTAATCGTTGAGCGTTTGCGTATAGCCAGCCATCAAAGGCCCCGACAGGAACATACAGGTGGCTGCCTTGAGAATATCCTCCAGACTCCATGTAAATCCCCCCGAGGAGGCTGCACCACACACCACCCCCCAAATCAGGGGAATCCATGTAATTGGCTTCATTAATTGCAGGCGAATTTTCCAGATATTGGTCTCACCGCTTTTGGCACCCTTCATGCCCAGCAGTTGACGTGCCGCTGCTGTTGTACTTTCTGAAGAGGTTGGAGTCGTCGTTGAATCGGGGGTTTCCGTCATAGCGCTTGTTGTGCTCAGCAATCACCTCAATGATTATAGTCGTTTCACTTTCCTCCACCTAGGGGGATATTGTTTGCCTCTGGCGTGGGCAGGATGTTAAGAGTTGCCCTCCTCAATTTGCCGATCGCCCGTGGTGTAGGTCAGGATAGAAGCGAAACTGCTTTTAGGATCTTGCAGCGTCAGCGGAACAGTTCCAAGTTGTGCTATGACCCCTGTATCCATCCCTAATCATCTTAAACGTGCTTTACCGGCGGTTATTGCAACAGCAATTGCCACGCTGGGTGTCCTTGCCCTGCGGGTGGGTGGCTTCCTGCAACCCTTGGAATTAAAAGTCTATGACCAATGGCTGCGCTGGCGATCGACACCCGCCACCTCCCAGCGACTCCTGATTGTTGAGATTACCGAGGCAGACATTCAAGCCCTCAAGCAGTACCCAATTCCTGATGAAGTGCTCATTCAAGCTATCAATGAATTGCAGGAGTACCAACCTAGGGTCATTGGCATTGATATTTTTCGCGATTTTCCGGTTCCTGATCGCTTCAAATTGCCGACCGATGGGCTGCCCTCCCTCGGACGGATGATGATAACCCAACCCAACACCGTCATTGTCTGTAAAGTGGGAAGCAAAGCGGCTCCCGGCATTTCCCCCCCCGCTGGACTGCTGAATGATCAGGTGGGGTTTGCTGATATTCCCATTGATGATGATGGGGTGGTGCGCCGTGCTGTTTTAGCCACTCAACCAGAAGCTAGTGATCGCTGTTCTACCCCTCAATCCTTTGCCCTTGCCTTGGCGCGTCTTTTTCTGGGGGTTAATCCCCAATCCGTTACTCAAAACCGCCTTGACTTGGGAACCGCTCGCTTTCAGGCCTTAACCAGCAACTGGGGGGGCTACAACAACCTAGACGCCACCGGCTTTCAAATCCTGATCAACTATGCCCACCCAACCCAGCCCTATGAAACAGTCACCCTGAGCGAAGTGCTCAAGGGTCAAGTGCTGCCCTCCAAGGTGCGCGATCGCGCCGTCCTCATTGGCGTCACTGGCAGCAGCAGTAACGATAAATTTTTGATTCCAATTGCCCTGCTAGGGCAAACCAACCGCCTTACTCCCGGTGTTGTGGTTCAAGCAGCCATCCTTGAAGATTTGCTAGCAGCGGCTCTCGATAATCGCTCCCCCATTGGTACATGGCCACAGGCGGCGATCGCCCTTTGGATTCTCGCTTGGTCTGGCCTCGGTGCCCTGATTATTGCCAAGGGACACCGCTGGGTAATTGTGCCGCTATTGGTTGCTGGGGGACTGGGTCTAAGTGGTCTCACCTTTGTGCTCTTTTTACAGGGGAGTTGGATTCCGCTGGTGGCTCCTCTCGTTAGCTTTGGCAGTGCAGCGATTTTGATGCTTGGCTATCGCGCTTTGGGTCCTGCTGAATCAATCTCTACGCCAACGGCTGTCTCCAGTAGCCCCCTAGGAACTCCCTTGGAGTTAATCACTGGAGACATGGGTCAATTCACTCCACCTGAATCAGCCCCCCTTTCGCAAATTCCCGCAGTCTCCCCAACGGCAGTTTCTCGCCTCGAGACGGATACCAAGGCAACGGTGGTGCAACCGGAAACGGCAATTTCCTTGACCCCCATTGAACCCACCCCGCCCCCTGGGGATCAATCCCCCACAGCGCCGACTCTCCTCACCGCCGTCGCGGATCAAACTTCGCCCACAGAAAGTCGTCAGACACCACCACAACCTATTGCCGAGAGGGAAACCTTCTTAGTGGTTTACCCTGATGACGGTGCAACTTCCGCCACCAAATTACCAGAAACCCCTGAACCGACCCCTGTAGATCTTCCTGAAACCCTGGTGGGGGTTCCTGCCCCGCAGCCAACCGCTCCCTCAGCGATACCCCTAACACTGCCCCCTGATTTACCAGAAACCCAACTGCCGGTTCCCGAAGCCTTGAGAACAATGCCGCCGACCCCTAGCGTCCCCAGTGTTGATTTGCCTGAAACACCACTGACGCCACCAGAACCACTGACCACCCCAGAACTGACCTCGACACCATCCACCCCATTCACCACCAGGGTGGACTTGCCTGAAACCCAATTGTCAACCCCAGATGCCCCTAGGGGAGAGCGGTCGGAAAGAGAGCCATCTAACCCTGACCTCTTGACCTCGATGCCTGCGGAGCCCACCCCGCTTTCAGGGATGATTCCCCCCAGGACAGTCCCCTCCCCTCCACCCCCAACCACAGAAACGCAAGAAACGCAAACACCGACTGGCACCGAGCCCAAAACCACCGCCATTTCTGACATCGCCACAGAACCCAGTGAACCGCTGCCACAAACGGTTGGCGGACGCTACCGAGTCCTGAGTCAACTGGGGCAAGGTGGATTTGGCCGCACGTTCTTGGCTGCGGATTTACACCTGCCGGATCATCCGATTTGCGTCGTCAAGCAGTTGGTGCCCTCCCGTAAGGATGAACGCTTTTTGGCCATTGCCCGTCGCCTCTTTCAGCGGGAAGCAGAAACCTTAGCCCAATTGGGTGAGCACCAGCGCATCCCTCGATTACTGGCCTACTTTGAGGAGGGGGGATATTTCTATCTCACCCAAGAGTATGTGGATGGCGAATCCCTCAAAGAGGAGTTTGAAAAGAAAGTTACTCTCTCCCAAGGGGAAGCGGTTGTGATTCTCAAGAGTATTCTGGAAATTTTGCAGTACGTGCATCAGTTTGGCGTCGTGCATCGGGATATTAAGCCCGCCAACATCATACGCCGCCGCAGTGATCAACAGCTGTTTTTGATTGACTTTGGCGCAGTCCGCCATGTCCAGCCAGAGGATCTGCTCCAGCATGGCAAATACACGATCTCGATTGGTACCCGTGGTTATGCGCCTAGCGAGCAAATGGCAGGACGCCCCGTGATTGCCAGTGATATTTACTCTTTGGGCATGGTAATTGTTGAAGGTCTGACGGGGCTCGCTCCGATGGATTTACCCTCTGATCCCCACAGTGGTGATATTGTCTGGCAGCCGGGACGGCATCTTTCGCCGCAGTTTGTTGCCATTATCAATAAAATGATCAAGTATAACTTTCGCGATCGCTACCAGAGTGCTGTGGAAGTGCTCACTGACCTCGCCAAAGCTGGTTTATAGCCTCAAAGATGGTATGTTCTTGCCTGAGGGAACAGGTGTGGGCTTCCGATGGCCAAAGCTCAATCCTTGTGAAAAAAGGCTGTATGATAGAAAGTAGCGTTTCCTTTTTTAACATTAGACACTTTGGAGGCATCGCAACGTGGCTGGAACGACAGGAGAACGACCATTTTCCGACATTATTACCAGTGTCCGTTATTGGGTGATTCATAGCATCACCATTCCGGCGTTGTTCATTGCTGGCTGGCTCTTTGTCAGCACCGGTTTGGCCTATGATGTGTTTGGCACACCACGCCCCGATAGCTACTATGCTCAGGAACAGCGGTCGATTCCTCTGGTGACCGATCGCTTTGAAGCCAAACAACAAGTCGAAACCTTCTTAGAAGAGTTGAAGTAGGATTGCCATGACCAGTAACACACCCAATCAAGAACCCGTTTCTTACCCAATTTTTACGGTCCGCTGGGTGGCCGTTCACACTCTCGCTGTGCCCACGATTTTCTTCCTCGGGGCGATCGCGGCAATGCAGTTTATCCAACGTTAGGAGGGTGCACCCATGGAACCGAATCCCAATCGTCAGCCGGTCGAACTGAATCGCACCTCCCTGTACCTAGGGTTGCTGCTGATCTTGGTTCTTGCGTTGCTCTTTTCAAGCTACTTCTTTAACTAAATTTCTGCATCTATAACTGAATCTGCTTAGGAGGAATTGATGATGTCTGAAGGCGGACGCATTCCCCTCTGGATTGTGGCTACAGTGGCCGGCATGGGAGTGATTGTGATTGTGGGGCTGTTCTTCTACGGTGCTTACGCTGGTCTGGGCTCCTCTCTCTAGAGATTGGGGTCTTGACGCGTGCGCAATTGTAGCCACAGGAGTCCAAGGGTAACCCCCAAAAGCAGCGTTGCTGCAGCAGCCGCATAGCCAAAGTCAAATAATGCAAACGCCTGTTGGTAAATATAAAATACCAGCAGGTTTGTTGTATCCAGGGGGCCGCCACCCGTTACCACATAGACCTGCTCAAAACTGCGTAACGTGAAAATCGTTGTTGTTACAAACACTAGAACTAAAGTGGGTCGCAGCCCCGGCAGCGTAATGTGGCGAAATTGTTGCCAAGCATTGGCACCATCGAGAAGTGCGGCTTCATAGCGATCGCGGGGAATCGTTTGCAGCCCCGCCAAAAAGACAACCAAATTAAATCCCAACTGCTTCCAGCTACTGAGCAAAATCAGCACTGGCATTGCCCAGGTCGGATCACTGAGCCAAGCAATCGGTTGCCCCCCGAAGGTTTGTACCAGTTGATTCACGGGGCCGTCGGTTTGAAACAGCCACCGAAACCCTAGGCCTGCGGCCACAATTGAGGTCATAGTGGGTAAAAAGTAGGCCGTACGGAGCCAATCCCGTCCCTTGATCCCTTGGTTGAGACCCACCGCCAAGAATAAGGGCAGCACCATCGTCGGTAGCACCGTTGCCACTGTGAAATAGAGAGTATTGCCAATCACCTGCCAAAAGTCTGGACTGAGGAGTAACTGTTGATAATTGTGCAGGCCAACCCAACGCGCCCCCTCTTGACTAAAACCACCCGTCGTAAAACTGAGATAGACAAGGTACAAAATTGGCAAAAAACAAAAATTGTCAGAAACAAAAGTGCAGGTAGAAGGAATAACCAAGCTACCCCGGTTGATGACAAAAAACATTCCCCAATCGTAGGAATTGCGATCGCGCCATTAGCAAAGATGATGACCTCAAAATTTCGTCTGGCTATAAATTCAATCCTAGGGGAGTGGCGCCCGAAATTGGAAATGATAAGATCAAAATCAAAACGCACGCCAGCTTGGGGAGATGCTGTGATTCACACTGCGCCATTGCCCACGACTAGCCCCTCTCACATTTCTGACCATAGTCGTCTAAAGCTGTTTTCGGGTTCTGCCAACATTGCCCTTGCTCAGGAAATTGCCTGCTACCTTGGTATTGATCTCGGCCCAATGGTGCGTAAGCGATTTGCCGATGGCGAGCTGTATGTGCAGATTCAAGAGTCGATTCGCGGTTGTGATGTCTACCTGATTCAGCCCTGTTGCCGACCTGTCAATGACCACCTGATGGAACTGCTGATCATGGTGGATGCCTGCCGCCGCGCCTCAGCTCGTCAAGTGACTGCAGTGATTCCCTACTATGGCTATGCCCGTGCCGATCGCAAGACAGCAGGCCGCGAATCCATTACCGCCAAACTAGTGGCCAACCTGATTACCCAAGCAGGTGCCAGTCGTGTCTTGGCTATGGACCTGCACTCAGCCCAAATTCAAGGCTACTTCGACATTCCCGTGGATCACGTCTATGGTTCACCCGTGCTCCTTGACTACCTGCGCAGCAAAAATCTAGAGGATATTGTGGTGGTCTCACCGGATGTGGGTGGAGTAGCGCGGGCCCGTGCCTTTGCCAATAAGCTTGATGATGCGCCCCTAGCGATTATTGATAAGCGCCGCCAAGCCCACAATGTGGCCGAGGTGATGAATGTGGTGGGTGATGTTAAGGGCAAAACAGCGGTACTCGTGGATGACATGATTGATACAGCCGGCACCATTTTAGAGGGGGCGCGACTCCTACGCCGCGAAGGTGCCAAAGAAGTCTATGCCTGTGCCACCCATGCCGTCTTTTCGCCACCGGCGATTGAGCGGCTCCAAGGGGGCGATTTTGAAGAGGTGATTGTGACCAATACGATCCCTGTGCCGGAAACGCAACGCTTTCCCCAGCTCACGGTGCTCTCGGTGGCTAGTATTCTTGGAGAAACCATTTGGCGGATCCATGAAGATAGCTCTGTGAGCAGCATGTTCCGCTAAAATAGGGGTTCTTGGTCGCCGAGGAGGATTGCAGGCATGGGGCGAATTGCCTTGCTCAGCACCAGTAATAAGCAGGGGCTGGTGGAGTTGGCTACGGCCTTGGTGCAGGAGTTTGGCTTTACGCTCCTGAGTAGTGGTGGCACCGCAAAGACCTTGCAGGCGGCGGGGATTCCTGTGACAACAGTCTCTGAGTACACAGGGGCACCAGAAATTCTTGGTGGACGGGTCAAGACCCTGCACCCGAAAATCCATGGCGGCATTTTGGCACGGCGCGATCGCCCCCAAGACGAGGCCGATCTGCAAGCCCAAGCCATTCATCCCATTGATTTAGTGGTTGTTAACCTCTACCCCTTTGCCGAAACAATTGCCCAACCCAACGTCACCCTTGCCGAGGCCATCGAGCAAATTGATATTGGTGGGCCGACGCTGATTCGCGCTGCCGCGAAAAACCATGCCCATGTGACAGTGTTGGTAGATCCCAGTCAGTATGAAACTTACCTTCAGGAATTACGATTATACGGGGAAGCCCAACCTGCCTTCCGCCTAGCCTGTGCCCAACAAGCGTTTGCTCTAACAGCCAGTTACGATCAGGCGATCGCTGAGTATCTTCAAGAAATAACGTCCGCCGGTACGGAACCAGACATTCTCCCCCCCGTTTTTCACCTCACCGGACGGCAAAAACAAGTCCTGCGCTATGGCGAAAACCCCCATCAACGGGCTTCTTGGTACATCCGTGGGGCACACCCCAGGGGTTGGGCCGCTGCCCACCTGCTCCAGGGAAAAGAACTCAGTTACAATAACCTGCTAGATTTAGAAGCCGCACGGGCAGTGATCAGTGAATTCCTAGGGGACAGTGCCCCCGCTGCCGTCATTATTAAACACACCAATCCCTGTGGCGTCGCTGAAGGCAAAACCCTAGTGGAAGCCTATGAACGGGCCTTTGCAGCCGATAGTGTCTCTGCCTTTGGCGGTATTGTTGCCCTAAACCGCCCCTTGGATGTGGCCACTGCTGAAGCCTTAACCCGTACTTTTTTAGAGTGTGTGGTGGCTCCCGCCTGTGAGGAAGCGGCACTGCCGATCCTGAAAACCAAGCCCAAGATGCGGGTTCTCACCTTACCTGAGTTGCATACTGCTCCGACCACGGCAATTCAAACCATTGCCGGCGGCTTTCTTGTCCAAGATATTCACCCCCTCCCCATTGATCCAGAGGCATGGCAGGTGGTCACAGCCACTGAACCCAGCCCAGAGTTGATGGCGGAACTGATCTTTGCCTGGAAAGTTGTGAAGCACGTCAAGTCCAATGCCATTGTTGTCAGTCGCGATCGCCAAACCCAAGGGATTGGGGCTGGTCAAATGAATCGGGTCGGTGCTGTGGAAATTGCCCTCAGTCATGCTGGTGAGGCGGCGCGGGGGGGAGTGCTGGCCAGTGATGGCTTCTTCCCTTTTGCCGATTCTGTGGAAGCGGCTGCCCTTGCCGGTATTGCTGCCATTATTCAACCGGGGGGCAGTCTGCGCGATAGTGAATCTATCGAAGCAGCTAATGCAGCGGGAATTGCTATGGTCTTTACCAACCGGCGACACTTCCGCCACTAGGAAAGCGCAATGGCAGTGCGGCTTGGCATTATCAGTGATCCCCACATTGCCCTGCCGGAGACAATTCCGACAGATTACCCGCCTATTTTTCTTTATGAAATTAGTATCCCTGCCTTTGAAGCCGCCGTCACCCATCTCCTTGATCTCGGCATTGATGCCCTGCTGATTCCTGGCGACCTGACACGGGATGGTGAAGTGGCAAACCACCACTGGCTCAGTACCTATTTACAAACACTGTCGGTGCCCTGTTATGTGATTCCCGGAAACCACGATGTGCCTCTACCGCTAGGGGACAACAGCCGCATTGGCTGGGCTGACTTTCCCCAGTGGTATGCCCATGCGGGCTATGGCAACGCTGGCAAGCATTACTACCAAGCCCTACTTGCAGAAAATCTGCAACTGATTGCCCTCAACTCCAACCAATTCAGTCCAACAGGACAACAGCTGGGAGTCGTCGATCAAGGGCAGTTGGCATGGTTAGCGGCTCTATTGGCAGAACCCTTTGCCGGACTACGCCTGGTCATGATTCACCACAATGTCCTTGAGCACTGGCCACAGCAGAGCCAAAGCCCGATGGGGCAGCGCTACCTCTTGGAGAATCGGGCAGAGCTATTGAACCTGTTGCGCTCGGCGGGGGTGGCGTTGGTCTTAACCGGACATCTCCATGTCCAAGACATTGCCTATGAGCAGGGGTTGTTTGACCTAACGACCGGTTCCCTCGTCAGCTATCCCCATCCCTATCGTCGTCTCATTTTGCAGGAACACCCCCAAGGGGGCTGGCAGGTGGCCGTGGAATCCTACCGCATTGAATCCCTGAAGGCCTATCCCACCTTGAGTGACCTCTCCCGCCAATGGATGCTGCAGCGCGGCGCGGGGTTTATGGTGCGCTTTCTGACATTGCCGCCCTTTAATTTATCGGAAACTGAGGCCAAGCCCCTCGCCCAAGCCCTATCCTCCCTCTGGCCAGACATTGCCCAAGGAGATACCCAAGTCATGCTACCGACTTTACCGGAACCCTTGGCCGCCTACTTTGCTCAGTTTAACCACAGGCCACCAAGGGAGCATCCCCAGCTCCGGGACAACAATACAGTCTTTGTGATTTAAGTCTTTGCGATTTAGCTGATGCAAATTCCCTTTGCTTTCCCTTTGCTTTGACGGCATTGTCCCAAAACCTGTTCTAATAGGGGGTTGAGGCAGGAATTGGATGCAAAGTAGTGACATTTGGTCAGTGGATTGGCTTGCTGGTACTGGGGATGTGTCTTTACATCCTCTGGGAAATTCGCCAAGTGTTACTCTTGGTCTTTTTGGCGGTAGTCTTGGCAACGGCCCTCAACTGGCTGCAACTGCGGCTCCAAGGCTGGGGACTGCAACGGGGGCGGGCGATCGCCATCAGTATTAGCTTGACTTTCCTGATCATCTTTGGCTTCTTTTGGATGATTATTCCTCCCTTTTTACAGGAAGCGCAGCAACTGGGTGTGTTGATTCCCAAGGGTCTAGAACGGGTGGAAGCATGGCTGGATGGCATGGCTCATCTCTTACCCAGTGGTGGCCTTGACGACACACCGATGATCAATCGACTGATCGCCCAATTGGAACCATTTCTCCAGCAAATCCTTAACAATTTCTTTGCTCTGTTTTCCAATACCCTGGCGGTCTTACTGAATACGCTGTTGGTCCTGGTGCTGACGGTGATGCTAGTGATTGATCCTCAGCCCTATCGCCGAGGGTTTATTCGCCTGTTTCCAGCATTTTACCGTTCTCGCATTGACACCATCCTCAGGGAAAGTGAACAGGCACTCTTGGCTTGGCTAGCAGGGACAGGCTTGAATATGGTGGTGATTGGCGTCGTCAGTGGCCTTGCGCTGGCTCTATTGGGAGTGCGGTTGGTCTTAGCCAATGCCTTCCTCGCAGGACTTCTAGAAGCTATTCCCAATATCGGCCCTGCCCTCAGTGTAATTCCGCCAATGATTATTGCGTTTATTGATGATCCATGGCAGTCGGTGGCTGTTCTCATTGCCTACATTCTGATTCAACAGTTGGAACAATACCTGCTGGTGCCCGTTGTCATGGCCAAACAGGTGGCTCTACTGCCTGCTGTGACGCTGGTGTCCCAAATTATTTTTGCTATCTTCTTTGGTTTTCTAGGCTTACTACTGGCACTGCCTCTAGTGATTGTGGGTCAGATTTGGTTTACGGAAATTGTGCTCAAGGACATTCTGGATCGCTGGCAGGCCAGCCCGCCACCTGAAGTGTCAAATCCACCAATTTTGCCCCTGCCCCCGGCGAGCCCACCTGCTCCCGCAAGTCCTGCCGCATCTGCTCCAATTTCTGAGGATGATTCAGTAGATCAATAATTTGTTGGGCAACGGTCTGCGGGTCAATGGGACCCACCAGCTCTGGGACAATTTCTCTGCCTGCCCAGATATTAGGCCACGCCTTGTAGCCGAGACCCTGTTTCACCAAGTCCCAATCTATCTCTGGCGATCGCCACAGCTGCCAAAATCGCCACCAGCCCAATCCCTTGGCAACAAGTGCCCAAAACACCAACGCTGTCCACTGCCGCCCGATCGCCGGCAAGCCCACCAGCAACCCAGCCAATCCATCCCAAGGGTGTGCCCGCTGTACCCGCAGTTGTTGTGCAGGCAACAGAACAATCATCGGCACATTCAAGGCAGCCAGTTCAGCAGTATTGGCGCCAACCGTAGTCACACAGAGAGCAACCTGCCGCAGCAGGGGATAGTTGGGTAACTGCTGCCAGAGATAGATCTTTGTACCCCTCGGCGTCTCCAGATAGGGCAGGCCTTCCCTTGGCTGGATCAGTGTGGCAGTTGTGCCCTCAACGTGCTTGAGTTCGGGGTTAAAGCGAGGATTGGCATAGCAACTGAGGGTGTTGAGCGTCAGGGTCGGTGCCACTGGAATCACACAGTGAATCGGGGGATAAGCAGCCGCTAAATGGTCGGCGATCGCCAAGGAAAGGGGAACCCCCAGCTTGAGCTTATTGGGCTTGGATCCTACCATCAACCCCACAAGGGGAGCATCTGGGGCAACGCCCAACTGTTGGCGGACATTGGGGAGAGAATCGAGGGCAAGGGCTTGCGCATCGGTCATCAGGTCCCCCACCACCGCCACCTTGGCCTTGGTGTTGCCCACGGCTAGAGGACGCCGCAGCCCAATGCCATCCACCCATCCTTGCCAGCGTGGCTGCCACTCGCAGTAGAGCACACAGCGATAGCCCAAGCGCTTGGCCAATAGTACCGCAAAGAGTTGATCTCCCCCCAAAAAGACCACAACCCCCTGGGGAAACCAATCCCAATTGCTGCGAGTGGTCTTTGTGCGTAGGAGGTGCCAAAATTCGGTGGCTGGCAGCACCCGAGCTACCCCTGGATAGCGGCGAGCAATCTCTGCTTCCTGACCACTTGCATGGGGACAGGGAACCATCACCACTGAAACCCGCCACCCCTGTTTGACCTGTTGCTGCAGCGTTGTTACAAAAGGGTAGACCCAAGTGGCCAGTTCACCGGGACCATTGCTGACAACCACAATTTCAAGGGGAGATGTCATAGGTTCTCTTCCCCTTGAAGGAAGAATTGACTGCCGCCCGTCGCCCTAGGACATTTCCTGAATAATGTAGTCAAAGTAGGGTGCCGCCACTTCAGCATCTTCAGTGCTCAAGAGGGCCAAGGAGGCGTCCTTGAGGCAACGTATGGCTTCTGCCATCCCTGTCATCGGCACACCAAGGGAGTTGTACATTTCCCGTACCCCAATAATACCCGTGCGCTCAATGGGGTCTTTGTCACCGGCGAGGATGCCATAGGTAATCAGGCGCATATACCAGCTATAGTCCCGTAGACACAGGGCACGCTGTTTCTGGCCGTAGGCGTTGCCCCCCGGTGAGATAAAGTCAGGCCGCTTCTGCCACAGTTGCTTGCTGGCTTGCTCTACAATCCGTTTCTCATTTTCGGCCAGGGTTGTGGCAATGCGGAGGCGTTGCTCACCCGTTTGGAAAAAGTCACTAATCGTCTGGAGTTCGCCCGTGGTGGGGTAGCGCAATTCATCGTCCGCTTTAAGAAGAACCTGACTAATGACACTCATATTGCTAACACCGCTTAATACATCCCTCATTTTAGAGGACGGCGACCCCTTGTTGACACCACCAATGATCAAAATCTCAACGGTTGGTAGGAGGAATTTAGTCATCTCGATAGTCAACAACACTAAGACAGCTCCCTAGAGTCAATTTCCCCCTTGGTGATAGGATCAATGCGGTTTGCGCTGGTTTTCGTCCACCTGTGATTGATCTAAAACAACTGCGAGAAAATCCCCAAGCCTTTGGCGATCGCCTGCGGCGGCGCGGCGGTGACTTTGACCTCGACCGCATTTTAGAATTGGATGCGCAGCAGCGACAGCTTGAACAACAGCGATCGCAACTCCAAGCCCGCAGTAATGAGATTGGTGCCCTCGTCGGCAAAAAGATCAAGTCCGGCGTTGCCCCCACTGACCCCGAAATTCAAGCCCTCAAAGCCGAGGCCAACGATCTCAAGCAAAAACTCAGTGATCTGGAGCCCCAGGAACGGCAGTTGAAAGAGGAGCTAGAGAGCCTGCTGCTGACGATTCCCAACCCCCCCAGTGAGACCACCCCCATTGGCCGTGATGAAACTGACAACGTTGAGGTGCGGCGGTGGGGGGAGGAGTATAAACCCACCTACCCTTGCCAGCCCCACTGGGACATTGGGACTCAATTGGGACTCTGGGATGTGGAGCGATCGGTCAAAGTAGCTCAGAGTCGTTTTGTTACCCTATTAGGCATGGGGGCTGCCCTTGAGCGGGCCTTGATCCAATTCATGCTCGATAGCCACCGCGAACGCGGCTATGTGGAAGTCTTGCCGCCTTTGCTGGTCAATAGTGCCTCGCTGACGGGAACAGGGCAGTTACCGAAGTTTGCTGAGGAGAGTTTTCGCTGTGCCGATGACGATCTCTGGCTAATTCCGACAGCGGAAGTACCCGTGACGAATCTCTACCGTGATGAAATTTTAGCCGCCGATCAACTCCCCATTTACCACTGTGCCTATACCCCCTGTTTTCGCCGCGAAGCAGGCAGCTACGGCAAAGATACCCGCGGTCTGATTCGACTGCACCAATTTAACAAAGTGGAGTTGGTCAAGTTTGTTCACCCGGAAACCTCTGCCGCTGAACATGAAGCCCTGGTGGCGGATGCCGAGTCCATTCTCCAAGCCCTGAAGCTGCCCTATCGAGTGATTGAACTGTGTACTGGGGATTTGGGGTTTGGTGCTATGAAGTGCTACGACCTGGAGGTGTGGCTCCCCGCTGCGGGTTGCTACCGTGAAATTTCCAGTTGCTCTAACTTTGGCGATTTTCAGGCGCGGCGTGCCAAGATTCGCTTCAAAGGGGCTAAGCAAAAGGGAACGCAGTTTGTCCACACTCTCAATGGCTCTGGCCTAGCTGTTGGGCGAACCATGGCGGCCATTCTCGAAAACTACCAACAACCCGATGGAACGGTGCGGGTACCGGAGGTGCTGCAACCTTATCTGAAGTGCAGCCACATTGGCGGGGCAACATCGTGAAGACCACCCTAGGGGCGATCGCCCAAGCTTTGGGGTTAGACACGACTCATCCAAATCTGCCCATCACAGGAATTTGCACCGACTCTCGCCAAGTCGCCGCTGGCAACCTGTTTGTCGCCCTGCGGGGGGCAACCTTTGATGGCCATCAATTTGTCGATCAGGCAGCTGCCGCTGGAGCGATCGCCCTGATGGTCGAAACACCGCTGTCTGCTGCGCTTCCCCAACTTCAGGTGGCCAATACCCTGAGTGCCTATCAGCGCTTGGGACAGTGGTGGCGGCAGCAATGTCCAGCCAAAGTTATTGCCGTCACTGGCTCCGTGGGCAAAACCACCACCAAGGAAATGATTGCTGCTGTCCTCCGTCACTATGGCACGGTCCTCAAGACCGAAGCCAACTTCAACAACGAGATTGGCGTGCCCAAAACACTTTTACAACTGGAACCCCACCACCAGTTTGCAGTGATTGAAATGGGGATGCGTGCTCGCGGTGAAATTGCCCTGTTGAGCCAGATTGCCCAACCGGATGTTGCGGTGATTACCAACGTTGGCACTGCCCATATTGGCCGCCTTGGTTCGCGGGAAGCCATTGCCCAAGCCAAATGCGAACTTCTTGCGGAAATGCCCCCAGGGGGAACAGCGGTGCTCAATGCCGATAGTCCCCTACTTTTGCCGACAGCGGTGCAGGTCTGGTCAGGGCGCACTATCACCTATGGCCTTGAGGGGGGCACCCTACGGGGAATCTACCAACCGCCCCAAACCCTCCATGTGGGTGGACGCACCTACACCGTCCCCCTTGCGGGGGCACACCATGCCCTGAACTTTCTGGCTGCCCTTGGGGTGCTGCAAGCCTTGGACATCGAGGGCGATCGCCTGCCTTCACAGTTGACGCTAGAATTGCCCGGTGGTCGCGGTGGTCGCTATCGCCTCGAACCAGATATTCTGCTTTTAGATGAAACCTACAATGCGGGCCTGGAATCCATGGTGGCGGCTTTGCACCTGTTGCGATCGCTCCCCGGTCAGCGACATCTGGCGGTTCTTGGCCCGATGCGGGAATTAGGCGCCTTTTCTCTCTCCTTCCATGAGCAGGTGGGGGCAACTGTTGCCGAATTGGACCTCGATGGCCTCTTAATCCTCGATCAAGGTGACGAAGGGGCAGCCCTTGCGCAGGGAGCAGGGCGGATTCCCACTCAACAATTTGGTTCCCATGAAGAATTGGTGGAGTACCTATTGCGCGAGTTACAAGCAGGCGATCGCCTCCTCTTTAAGGCCTCCCATGCCGTTGCCCTTGATCGAGTGGTCACTGAACTGCGGCAGCGCTGGCCAAAACTGCAGTCGGGTTGAGACTTGCCAACAGCGGTGAACTACGCTACATTAGAAAATTGCTGATATTCCTCAGTAGCTCAGCGGTAGAGCGGTCGGCTGTTAACCGATTGGTCGCTGGTTCGAATCCAGCCTGGGGAGTTTAGTAACTTGAGCCGCGATAGCGCCGGCGAGGCTGGCCGTTATCTTCACTCTTTGGTGCCGGAGCTGTGTCGGCAACGGTGCGAATGCCGCGATATTGGGTATTGGGTGGAGCAGCCAGAGGCAGGGGCGCGGGTACTGACGGGGTTGGGACTGGTGTCGGTGCTGTTAAGCAACTGAGGCTTTGCATTAGGGCATCCTGCTGAATTGGTAGGGCATCGAGGATCTCTAACACTCGAGTTAGATGGGAAACAGCTGTAGCAATGAGACTCGACTCTTCGATACGGGGCAAGAGATCCACAGCCCCCATACGCAAGGCCCAGCGCCGTTCTACTGCACTAATTTGGCGATCCTGACCCGCTGTAATGACCACAGGCATCCCCGGAAAACGAGACTGTGCCACCTGACAAAAGCGGTAGGGATTGGTGACCGTCATCCCCATATCCAACAGGAGCAATTGGGGCAATGCTAAGCCAGCCGCTTCCATCTCCTCTAGCAAAGTAAGAACGTCAGCATCAAGGTTTTCCCAAATGACAGTAATGCTTTGACTGCTGAGGATGTTGTGCCAAATTTCTCCCTGCCGTTGGAGGGCTTGTATCATGAATATCGTTGTCATAAATGCTTAAATCCTTCGACGGTTGCGAGGGCAATCGCAATGTTAAAAAGACTTAAACACTACAATGACAGGTTGGCGATTGCAGAGATGTTCATAGAGAACAGTCGCACCAACTCTCCCTAGGGAACCGCTACCGTTTCCAACAATTCTGCCACACAGGCACGGCCTGAGCGCCCGGCGGCTGTAATCAAACGATGAGCCAAGACGTGGGGAGCCAATTGCTTCACATCATCGGGGAGGACATAGTCACGGCCATTCAGGAAAGCCAAGGCCTGAGCGGTGCGCTGCAGCATCACCGTACCGCGAGGACTGACCCCCAAGGTAATGCAATCACTTTCGCGGCTCGCCCGCACAAGGGCAAGAATGTACTTTTGCAAGACTGAATCTACCCGCACCTGTAGCACCTGCTGCCGCAACTGTTGAATCGCCGCCAAGCTCAGGCACGGTTCCAGTTGATTGACATCTAAGCCCCCCTGCACCCGTTGCAGCATTTGTAGCTCCTCTTCCTCGGTGGGGTAGCCCAAACTAAAACAGAGGGCAAAACGATCCAACTGCGCCTCCGGCAGTGGAAATGTGCCTTGGTACTCCACCGGGTTTTGGGTGGCAATGACGAAAAAAGGCTGAGGCAGGGGGTAGGTGACACCATCAATGGTGACCTGGTACTCTTCCATGACCTCTAGAAGTGCTGATTGGGTCCGCGGCGTAGCACGGTTAATTTCATCCGCCAGCAGGATATTGCAGAACACAGGACCTGGGCGAAACTCAAACTCCGCTGTTTTGGGATTCCAGATATTAGTGCCCGATAAGTCGGTGGGCAGGAGATCGGGGGTGGCTTGGATGCGCTGAAAGGTGCCCGCCAGCGATCGCGCCAGGGCTTTAGCTAAGAGGGTTTTTCCCACCCCTGGTACATCCTCCAGCAAGACGTGTCCCCCCGCCAGCAATCCCACCAACAGCAGTTCAATGGCCGCTTCTTTGCCCACCATAACTTGTCCAAGGTTATTCACCAGTCGCTGTAGGGGTTCACGCATAGGAGACTACTCGTTCTAAGAGATCAGCCGCTACTTGGCAATCGGCAGCAATTTGCGCTTGTAGGGCAGCCAAACTGGAAAATCTGAGCTCAGGACGAATAAATGCCTCCAGGTGGAGCGTGATCTCTTGGTTGTAGAGATTTCCCTGCCAGTGCAGTAGGTGCACTTCCGTCCTGACCTCCTGCCCCCTCACTGTGGGTCGCACGCCGATATTCACGACCCCCACCTGCTCCCTGGGGAGAGCTGCCCCGCTGACACGGCAGGCATAGACACCGTAGCGAGGCAATAATTTTTCGGGAGGGAGGGCTAAATTGGCCGTAGGAAATCCCAACTGGCGGCCCAACTGTTCCCCTTGAGTTACCGTGCCTGTTAAGGTATAGGCGCGTCCCAACAGCTCCCGTGCCAAAGCCACATCTCCCGCGGCCAGGGCGGCTCGTACTGCTGAACTACTGACGCGATCGCTCCCCCAACAAAAGGGGGGCACAATATGCACCGCAATGCCAAAGGCAGCACAGAGGGTGCGCAAATCTTCCGCTGTCCCCGATCGCCCCCGGCCAAAGCCAAAATTAAAACCAACACTCAACACCTTGGCCTGCAACTGCTGTACCAAAATCTGCTCAACAAACTCTAAAGGCGAGAGTTGGGCCAGGGCCTGGGTAAAAGGCAGCACAATCACCTGTTCAATACCATACTGGTTCAAAAGGGCCCGTTTTTCGGCCTCTGGGGTCAGCAGCAATCGCTGTTCTCCCGTAAAAAATGCTTGGGGATGGGGCGAAAACGTAATCACTGAAGGGCAACAGTCGGCAGGCGCTGCCTCAAGGAGAGTACGGATAACCTCTTGATGCCCTCGATGGACACCGTCAAAGTTGCCCAGGGCGATCGCCGTTGGAGTTTGCAAGGGTAGGGCACTCTTAAATTGACACAGAAAACATTTTGACACATCGCACCCAAGTGCAACACGCCAGAAAACCGCCATTGGAATTTTCTATTCACTTCATAGAATAGATTCCCATTTGGTCTTGACCACTGTCGAAGCTTGCCTTGCCTCACCAGGTGGGATCCCGAAAAACATAAGCCGTAATGTGGGGGCAGTCGTCTAAAGTGGCGGGGGCGCGATCGCCCGCAATCGTGGAGATACAGGCGCGAATTTCCGCGCCGTCCTCCAGTTCAAGGGTACAGGCACCGCAACTGCCCATGCCACAACCCGTGGGAATCTCTACCCCCGCGCGTGCTGCCACGCTCAGCCAACCTTCACCCGCTGCCGCTTCCACAGACACCTGATCCGGCAGAAACGTTACTCTAATCATGGCTTGACTCCGTGGTACGTTCCCATCAAATACAGTAATGCCATCCGCACTGCCACCCCACTGGCTACCTGCTGATTCACTAAGCTGAACTGGGGATCATCCAGTAAGGCCGAACTCAATTCCACACCGCGATTCACCGGTCCTGGATGCAATACTCGCACATCGGGTCGGCACAGGCGCAGCCGCTCATGGGTAATGCCAAAGTGTTGATGGTATTCCCGCAAACTGGGAATTAAGTGCTGATCCATGCGTTCCTGTTGCAGGCGCAGGGTCATGACAATATCGGCATCGGTTAGGGCGGGTTCCAGCGTCCAGTGGAGGGTTGCCCCATAGTCTGCAAATTCTGGCGGCAAAAGGGTGGGCGGCCCTGCCAAGTGAACATCGGCCCCAGCGGTCTTGAGGCTATAGAGGTTCGATCGCGCCACGCGGGAATGACGAATATCGCCAACAATGGCAATTTTTTTTCCCTGCAACAGGGCACAGCGGGGCTGACGCGGATCGTAGAGTTGGCAGAGGGTAAACAGATCAAGGAGCGCTTGGGAGGGATGCTCGTGCAAGCCATCGCCGGCATTGAGAACCGCCACTTGGCCGCCCAGGCGATCCATTTCCGCAGCAATCGTATGGGGTACGCCCGACTGCTGATGGCGAATCACCATGAATTCTGCCCCCATCGCCCACAGGGTCTTAGCGGTATCCAGGATGGTTTCCCCTTTGTTGAGGGCTGAGGTGCCAGGAGAAAAGTTGAGAATATCGGCAGAAAGACGTTTGGCCGCCAGTTCAAAGCTATTGCGAGTGCGCGTCGAGCTTTCAAAGAAGAGATTGGCCACAACCCGCGCTTGGAGGGTGGGGACTTTTTTGGTGCGACGATTCAGGACTTCCTGAAAGCTCAGTGCTGTTTGCAAAACAATATCCAGCTCCGCCAGTGTAAAGTCTTGGAGGGAGAGGACGTGGCGACGCTGCCATTGCAGAGGTGGAGGGAGGGTAGGCGTCATGGACAGGAGGTTAGCGTTTGAGCAAGATCAGCGGCTGTCAGGTGTTCGTAGCGTTCAAAGGGTTGATGGATCCAAGGATTTTCGGGCAGGTAATGAACGTAGTAGTCCGGACGAATGCAAGAGGCCGCTTTGTACCAGAGGACAGCGGTGCGCACTTCCTCCACTGCAAAACCATATTTAACCTCCAGCCAGCGCCGGCTTTTTTGCAATGAAAGACCAGAGTCCACCAAATCATCCACCAAAAGGACATGGCTGCCCAGGGTAGCGGTGGTCATCGTTAAGTCCTGGGCAAAGGTAAGGCGACCCCGCTCTTGATTATTGACACCGCCATAGGAGGACACTGCCAGAATTGCCAGGGGTTGATTAAAGAGGCGGCTGAGAATGTCCCCCACCCGCAGGCCGCCCCTAGCCAGGCAGAGAATTTGATTGAACTGCCATCCTGATTCATAGATGGCGATCGCCAACCGTTCAATTGTACGATGATACTCTTCCCAATCTACGTACAAATCTGCCATGGTACCTAGAAGCTGGCCTTGAACCAAGAAATGGGAATAGAAAGCAGCTTGCGCCAGTCAGAAACAAAGGCGCGCCGATTAAAGACATCGTAATCGTTAGCTTCAATGACATCAAGAATCTGGCGATAGAGCATCAGCGCTGACCACACGGGCCAACGGGCATCCCGCTCGAGGTAGGCAACCCCCACTTCTGCTTCTCGATAAAATTGCCGTGCCCGCTGAATTTGAAAGCGCATTAGTGCCCGCCAGCGATCGTCAATGACTCCGCGCTGTAGGTCTTCTTCGGTGTAGTCAAAGGCAGCCAAGTCCTCTAGGGGCAGATAGATACGCCCCCGCCGCATATCTTCGCCCACATCCCGCAGGATATTAGTGAGTTGATTGGCAATGCCAAGGGCAATGGCCTGATCCTTGAGGGTACCTTTGGCCCGATAGGGATCCACCCAAGGGGCACAGAGGCGATCGCTATAGGGGTCTCCCCCCATCACCCCAAGGGACATTAAGCCAACGGTACCAGCCACGCGATAGCAGTAGAGTTCTAACTCAGCAAAGGTTTCATAGCGACTGCGGTGCAAGTCCATCCGCTGCCCAGCAATCATGTCCCGAAAGGGTTGGATGTCGAGGGGATAGTGCTCCAGGGTTGCCGTCAAGGCCAAGTCCATACCATCGTGGGGGCGACCGGCAAAAATGTCTTCAAGGCGGGCTTCCCATTCATCGAGGGTGGCAATTGTTGTCGTTGCTGCTTGCGGGCCATCCACCAGTTCATCGGTGCGTCGACACCAAACGTAAATCGCCCAAATGGCCCGGCGCTTGGCCAGGGGCATCAACAGTGTGCCGAGGTAAAACGTCTTGGCGTAGGTGGCAGTGACCTGACGACACAACTCGTAGGCTTCGTCGAGGGAAATCAGGGGAGGGACGTACTCGGCTCTAGGCAGTTGCAGCATTGGCGACAGTCTGAGTAGAGGGTTGGGGGGGCTGTGGGGCGTTGCTCTCTGCAAGCCGCTTCGCGATCGCCTGCGCTGTCAGCTTACCAGAAAGCACGGCACCTTCCATACTCCCTAGGTAGGGCTGCAGGGTGTAGCTCCCCGATAGGAAGAAGTTAGGAATGGGCGTGGCCTGATCCGGGCGAAAGGCTTGGCGGCCGGGGGTGGCTTTATAGACTGAGCGGGGGGTTTTTACCACCGCTGTTTTCAGCACTTTAGCAGGTTCCGGTAGGTGATTGGGGAAGAGCTTGGCCAGTTCCGCAAGGGTTGCCTCAATAATGTCCTCATCACTACGACCAATCCACTCCGCGGCAGGCGCCAATACCAGCTCTAGCATTGACTTGGCGGGATCGGCATAGCCCTTGCAGGTTTCGCTCATATCGGCATAAACACTCAGCAGAGGCGATCGCGAGAAGAGCAGGTGATCCACCGTAGGCAATTTGCGATCAAACCAGATTTGGACGTTAATCACAGGGACGCCTTCGAGGCCATTCAGCTTCTGGAAGAAAGGCAGGTCTTGCCACGGCTTCGGCAGCAACAGTTTAATCGCATCCACAGACATTGCCGACACGTAGGCATCGGCAGTCACTTCAAAGCGCTGTTGTCCCTCGCGATCGGCCATCACAAAACTCTGCACTGAAAGGTCCTCCTTGAGAACAATTTCCCGCAGGGCAACATTGGTATGGACTTCACCCCCCCGCGCTGTCACGTAATCCACAATGGGCTGACACAGCCGTTCTGGGGGTGCCCCATCCAAGAAAGCAATTTTTGAGCCATAGCGCTCCCGCAGGAAGCGGTTCATCGCCGTCAGGGGAATCGTGGCCGAGACTTCATCGGGGTTCAGGAAGGTGAGTGCCTTGGAAGCTGCAATAAAAATGTCGGAGTTTACCCGCTCATCGATCCCTTGGCGTTGTAGCCACTCTAGAAGGGTGTACTGATCCATTGCCTCGACGTATTTTTGGCCGCGCACAATCGCTGGCCACAGCCCCAAGGCAAAGCGGCACTTCTGCTCCCACGTCAGCATATCGTTGTTGCGCAAAATGGAGAGCAGCACATTAAAGGGGGCAGGAATATCCGGGACATCAAACCACGAGAGGACCCCTGGCTTTTCCGGTTGGTTAAAAATCAGGGCATGGCGTTTCCATTGTAGGCGATCGCTAATCCCCAATTCCTCTAGGAGTTGCAGCATATTGGGGTAGGCGCCAAAAAAGGCGTGCAAGCCTGTTTCCACCCAATCGCCATCGGCATCCTGCCATGCCGCCACCAAGCCCCCAAGAACATTGGCACGCTCAAACACAATCGGGGTGTGTCCTGCATCCACTAGATACTTGGCACAGGCTAAGCCCGCTAAGCCACCGCCGGCAATTGCAACTCGCATGAATAACGCTACCCTAACTGACGAAGATGAACCCAGTCCCTTAGGGGGACAAAAATCTTTTCATATTATATTTACAAAACGTTACGGAAACACCCGCCTTAGGCTAATGTTGGGTCTGCATTTGCCCAATAGGCTGCACTTCCCATCGGGCCAAGGTAACGGCAGAGGTAGGGAGAAAAGACTTCATAGATGAGGGTAATGGGACGGCGATCGTGCCAAAAGAGGTAATGGCGTCCCCAAAAGGGTCCTGCTTCCCCAAAGGCTGCCGCCAACGTTTCAGAGTGGCCTAGATACACCGCCTGAATGTCCCGATAAAGCTCCACCTTGCGCTGGGCGAGGTTTGTCCAAATGGGCATGGCACGGTTTTGCAAATACTCATCCACATGGGCGGCTTCCCACCAGGAGGTGGCATAGGCCAAGCGTTGACCCGACGCTGTGCGTAGCCACACTTGACGCCGGAGCCGTGGGCCGGGAATTAGTTGCAGTTGCGCGGGGGCGCGATCGCTGGCATGGCCAATGGCCGACATATCAATCACATCCACTTCCGTGGTTTCGCCAGTCAGCAGTTGCAAGTGGCGAGTGGGGGAGCCATCCCCCAGAATCAGGATTTGCCACGCCGGCGCTAAAAGATCATGGGGCAGTCCTTGGGCGATCGCCGCCGCATCCCCCTGCCAAATGGGATCAAGGGCATACCAAGGGGTTGAGCAGGTGGAGGGCAACAGCGAAACAGTCAAGGCCGTGACACAGTGCTTAACAAAACTTCGTCAATTGTAGCAAGGATTTTCTCTGTGGCTGAGGGTGGCACGGAAGGCCAAGACCTAGAGTACAGTCGTAGTGAGCAGCACTCTTGGGGTAACCTCTATGGCAACCACCGCAGCATGTACCCTTGAACTCACACCGGAACAAACGGCCATTTGGATCAAGGGGCTTTTGAGCGTTGCCTGTGCCGATGGTCATTTTGATCCGGAAGAGAAGCAACTGATTGCAAGCCTGATTCAAGAGGAAATTGCTCCGGAAATTGACACTGATCACTTTGCCCCCGTCACCGACGCAGAACTGGTGGCAGCCTTTGGGGGCGATCGCGCCCTTGCCGAAAATTTTGTGCGTACCGCCGTGATGGTGGCGCTTGCCAATGGCATTTACTCCCAATCAGAGGATGCCGAACTGCAACGCTTCTGCAGCGCCTTAGGACTAGAAATTGATGCCCTAGAGTCCCTAAAACATACCCTTGATGGTCAGCACGGGAGCAATGAACAAACCCTGCGCCTGTTGGATCCCGTGCGCCATTGGCTGGATGGGTTAGAGGTCAAAGATGCCAAGGTCGCTCGCTTTCTCTGCCGCCTGATTCCCCCCCAATGCCCCTTTGAGCGCGACATTACCCTCTTTGGTCGCAAGATTGTCCATATTCCCCCCCTCTGTAAACTCAATCCCCTTTATGATCAGTTAGTGGGGCTGCGCTTCCGCGCGCTCACCTATTTAGCGGATGAGTGCGGCGAAGACATTACCCCCTACTGTTAGATGGTGCTGACCTGTTTAGATGCCAAACCCAACAAAACCGAAAATTGCCTTTGCCCACCTTGGCTGTGATAAGAACCGCGTGGATACGGAGCACATGATTGGTCTGCTGGCCGCAGCGGGCTATGGGGTGGGTACCGATGAAACCGAAGCCGACTACGTCATTGTCAACACCTGTAGCTTTATTCAAGCCGCCCGCGAAGAGTCGGTGCGCACCCTAGTAGAGCTGGCGGAGGCCAATAAAAAAATTGTAATCACAGGCTGCTTAGCCCAGCATTTTCAAGGGGAACTATTGGCAGAGCTGCCCGAGGCGGTGGCCGTTGTCGGCAGTGGCGACTACCAGCACATTGTGGAGGTGATTGAGCGGGTAGAAACGGGTGAGCGAGTACAGCAAATTAGTGCGGTGCCCACCTACATTGCCGATGAAACCGTTCCCCGCTACCGCACCACGCCGGCGCCTGTGGCCTATCTGCGGATTGCTGAGGGCTGTGACTATCGTTGTGCCTTTTGTATCATTCCCCATCTGCGGGGCAACCAGCGATCGCGCTCCATTGAGTCCATTGTTAGCGAAGCTCACCAGTTAGCGGCTGAGGGGGTCCAAGAAATTATCATTGTTTCCCAGATTACGACAAATTACGGCCTGGATCGTTATGGCCAACCCCAACTGGCGACTCTGATTCGCGCCCTCGGCGAAGTGGATGTGCCGTGGATTCGCTTGCACTATGCTTATCCCACTGGGCTAACCCCTGAGGTGATTGCAGCAATGCAAGAAACCCCCAACATCTTGCCCTATTTGGATTTGCCATTGCAACATTCCCATCCCGAGGTCCTACGGGCGATGAATCGGCCTTGGCAAGCAGGGGTTAACGATCGCCTGATTGAACGGCTGCGGCAGGAATTACCGGAAGCAGTGATGCGGACGACCTTTATTGTGGGCTTTCCCGGTGAAACCGAGAGCCAGTTTGAGCATCTCTGCCAGTTTGTGCAGCGGCATGAATTTGACCATGTGGGGGTGTTTACCTACTCCGCCGAGGAGGGGACTACTGCCTATGATCTGCCGGATCAGATTCCCGAGGAGATCAAACTGGCGCGGCGCGATCGCCTCATGGCACTGCAACAACCCATTGCCCACCGCAAAAATGCCGCTGAAGTGGGTAAAACCGTGCCAGTGCTCATTGAGCAGGAAAACCCGCAAACGGGGGAATTCATTGGGCGATCGCCCCGATTTGCCCCGGATGTGGATGGGGTTGTCTATGTCAAGGGAGCCGCTACCCTAGGCACGATTGTCCCCGTAGAAATTACTGCTGCTGATATTTACGATCTGTACGGCATCATCCCCGCCTAAGTTCGGTTTTAACCCTAGGCGAATCGGAAACGTTGGGGCTATGGTCAAGGCAGTTGGGGACGTTGCATGGGCTGCTATGGGGCGCTCGCATTCCACCATTGATCGTTATGATACCCGTGCCAGCGATCGCTTTTGGCAGTGGCAAGCGGGGGTTGCTGCCTTAGAAAAATTATTGGCAGTGATACATCCCATTGAGGGCTTTTTAGTTTCTTTCCCCAGCCTTATTCTTCAAGACTGTCCCTTAAAAACCTATGTCCTCATTCCCCAGGGGCGATCGCTTCCCTCCTTGCCGCCGTCAGAGGCCAATTCTGCTCTACCGGCAATGACCCTTTTGCCCCTAGTTCAGGGGGGGATGAGTCCCTTTTGCTTGCTTCTAAGTCCAGAGGTGAATCTTTTGCTGGTTTATCAAAGGGAGCAAGGACTGCACTTTTCCTTTGCCCCTGAGGAAATTCATGCTTTTTGGCAGCAGTTGCGGCAGCAACTTCCCTTAAGCGATCTCCACGCCATTGATCAGTGGTTTGCCAGCGTGGAGATGGTACCCCCGAGCTATCGCTTGGTGAGTCAATTTGGTCAATGGCTGCTGGACTATAGTCAACCGGAGACCACGCCCCTGCCTGTAACTTCTATCCCCATGGCCCCTGACATTCCGCTGCTCCAAGCCCTCTCCCACGAGGTGCGTACCCCCCTCACCACCATTAATACCCTTATCCAATTGCTACAACGGCAAGAGAATCTCCCTCAGCGCACATACCAGTATCTGCAAAAGATTGGTCAAGAGATTCAAGATCAAATCAGCCGCTTTAATCTCCTGAGTGATGCTGCTGAAATCTTCACCAGTCCTAACCCCAAACCCCGCCTTGCTTTTGGGCAGACCCACTTGGCGGAACTCTTGACAACCAACTTGGCTCGCTGGCAAAAACAGGCGGCGCGGCGTCAGGTCAAATTAGTGCTAGATTATCCGCCCAACTTACCCGTTGTCCTCAGTGATCCAGCCTCCTTAGACCAGGTCTTGACTGGGTTAGTGGAATACTATAGCCAAACCCTTGCCTCGGAGAGTGAACTGCAATTGGTGGTGCAGCGGGCAGGACAGCACGTGAAGCTAGAATTACGATCGCCCCAGTACAAGCACCGCAGTGATCTTGCTGCCTTGGGGCACCTCCTCCTCTGGCATCCGGCGACCGGACAAGTGAGTCTGAACTTTCAGGCGGCAAAACTCCTCATTGAAGCAGTTGGCGCTAAGGTGATTCAACGGCGCGATCGCCAAGCGGGAGAAATTCTCACCCTTTACTTGCCCATTGCCGAAAACAGTGGCTGACACTGGGGACAATAGTGACTGGAGCGCCCTGCCAAGCGCAGCCGTTCAATGGTTGTGCCACAGACGCGGCAGGCCTCCCCTTTGCGACCATAAACCCATGCTTGAGCCCCATAGCGACCATTCACCCCCGCCGGCGTGACAAAGCTACGAATTGTCGTGCCCGCCGCTGCAATTCCTGCCCTCAGCACTTGGCGAATGACCTGGTGGAGGCGCACAATCTGCTCAATGGTTAGGGTATTGGTGGGTAGGGCGGGGTGCAGACCACTCAAAAAAAGACTCTCATCGGCATAGATATTGCCCATGCCCGCAACAATAGTTTGATCCAAGAGCGCCGTTTTAATAGAGCGACGACACTGAGCCAGCCGGGCCGCCAAGAATGCCACTGTAAAAGCCTCACTCAGGGGTTCCGGTGCCAAGGTGGCCAGCGCGGGAATTGCTTTCTCTGGGCGGCAGTGTGCAGGAACCCACCAACAGCGACCAAAAGTTCGTTGATCCACAAAGCGGAGTTCTGCCGTCGTTGGGAAAAACCAGCGCACACGCGTATGGGGACAGGGGGGCTGGGGAGTGGTTAGCCACAACAACTGGCCACTCATGCGCAGATGAATCACGAGGCGACTGCCGTCATCTAGGTTGGCCAAAAGGTACTTGCCCCGTCGTTGCCACTGTTCAATGGCGCGATCGCGCAAGCGATCGATGAACGCTTGCGGCTGTTTGGGAAGGGCAATAGAACGGGCTAGAAGTACGTTAACCTCAACAATAGGTTGTTCAAGGGTGACGACTTCTAGCCCACGACGTACTGTTTCAACTTCTGGTAATTCCGGCACGATCCCAGAAACTATTTACCTTTTTTGGGAGGAGCCACTTCCTGCACTTCGTGGAGCGCGAAGTTATTCGTGTTCACACCGCTGGCACTGCCGCTGTAGCCCGTGTAATTGACTTTGTCGAAGCGCACAATCACAGGGTATTTGACGCCGGGGGTCTGATCCACAGAGGCGACGGTGCCCACTTCGTTGTACCAGTAGGATTCAGGGCGGAGAATCTTGACTTTAGAACCACGTTGCACCATGAGTTATCGTCCTAAAAATTTCTCAACGGCTAGAGTTAAGCCTACTATGATTACTACGGCTTGTTACGCTCGCTCCACAAAATTTCACAGAGCCCGCCATTTCTGGAGCGAAGTAAAGGGCGGTTATGTGTTTGCTCCCTTGCGAATCTCTGTGAAAAAAGGCTGTATACTAGCGGGGAACTCCTTTCCGTCGTCCTGTTATGGCCAACACTGTCGAAGTGATCAAGCTGTCTGGGGTCTTTGGTGGTCCACAAGCTCAGGAATTTCGTCAAACCATTAGTGAGCTGGTTCAAGGGGGGACTAAAGCTCTATTGCTGGATTGTGGGAATGTTACCTTTATTGACAGTTCTGGCTTGGGTGCTCTTGTTGTGGCCCTGAAAACTGTCCGTGCAGGTGGGGGACAGCTTTACCTATGTAATATTCCCAAACAAATGATGATGCTCTTTGAACTCACGAGCATGGACAAGGTCTTTCAAATCCTCAAAGATGCGGAAGAATTCTTCTCATTGAAGCTACCTCCCCAACAGACCAGTAACTAGCTTCTCTTCCTTTGGGAGGCGATCCGGTTATCTGGCGACCAGTTGGGATCCTACGGCACTCGCCAATTGCTCGAGCATCGTTACTGTTGTCGCAAAGTCGACGCAGGGATCGGTAACACTTTGGCCATAGACCAACTGTGAGAGATCTTTGGGAATTGGTTGATTACCCGCCTTGAGATGGCTCTCGATCATCACACCCGCTAAATAACGGGAACCTTGCTGCACCTGCTGGGCGAGATTCTCACACACTAGCACTTGGCGTTGGGCGTCTTTGGCGGCGTTGGCATGGCTACAGTCTACCATTAGCCGAGGTGTGAGTCCCTTGCGCTCTAAGAGTGCAGCAGCCATCTCGATGTGGGCCGCAGAATAGTTGGGGCCGTCTTTACCGCCGCGCAACACAAGGTGAGTATCAGGATTCCCGGTGGTGGCAACAATACTGGCACGGCCTTCAGCATTAATTCCCAGAAAATGGTGTGACTGCTGTGCCGCGATCATGGCATTAATCGCAGAATCTAAGTGACCATCAGTGCCATTTTTGAAGCCTACGGGCATCGAAAGACCCGACGCCATTTGACGGTGAGTTTGGCTTTCGGTGGTGCGAGCACCAATAGCTGTCCAACTGACAACGTCGGCAATGTACTGGGGAATGATCGGATCGAGTAATTCTGTAGCGGCGGGTATTCCCAAGTTGGCCAAATCCAGCAGTAGCTTGCGGGCGAGGCGTAGCCCAGTGTTGATATCATAGCTGCCATCGAGGTGCGGATCGTTGATGAGGCCTTTCCAACCTACAGAGGTCCGTGGTTTTTCAAAGTAAACCCGCATAACAATTTCAAGACTATCCTGCAGGCGATCGCGCACCCGAGCCAACTTTTCCCCATATTCCAGCGCTGCCTTGACATCATGAATTGAACAAGGCCCCACAATGACGAGTAGGCGGCGATCGCGCCCCTTGAAAATGTCACGAATGCGATCGCGAGTGGTGGCCACAAGGGTAGCTTGGGATTCAGTCAGCGGTAAATCCGCCAGCAGGGTAGCAGGCGTCAACAAGGGTCGCGTCTCAACAACGTGAAGATCAAACGTTTGCGGCATGGATGAGCAATCAGCACTTCTTTCATCATAACTCTCTAGCTGCGATCCGCACGCCACAGTAGGGCGATCGCCACCACCAAGCCAATACTGTGGGGCAACCACGCCGCCGCCAGGGGCGAGAGGGTGCCAATCGTCCCCAGTGCACCGAGGAAAAACGTAAGCACGTACTGACCAAACACCACCGCCACACTAATGCCAAATCCCTGCCGCCCCCGCCGTTGGGAGGGACTGAGGCCAAACCCCACCCCTAAAAGGGCAAAGACCACGGCCAAAAAAGGCTGAGCATGGGACTGAGCCAAATGAACCTTGAGGGCACGCACCAGTTCTGGCTCTTGATCGGGATCGAGACGTTGCAGGGCACGGCGGGTTTGGGTGATCGAGAGCTCATTCACATCTGTGGGCCGCAGTGGCTGGGATTGGGCAGGCCGAGGCAAGCGGATCTCCTGTTGGTCAAATTGCAAGAGATTGCGGCTGACCCCCGTGTGGCTAATTAGATAGGCTATTCCCCGAGAGAGTAACCAGCGACTCTCACGTACATTCCACTCAGCGGATTCAGCACTAATGACCTGAGTCACCTGCGGTTCCGAAAAATCCAAAACCGTGATCCCCTGAATGCGGCTGCCATCAAAGCGATGCCCATAATACAGTCGCCGCACATTCCCGTGGCGATCGTACTCAGGGTAGAAAATATCGGTGCCTGAGCCAAGGGTGCGCTCCTGCTGCAGTAACTCGCGCATGAGTTTTTGCGATTCATACTTGGCGATCGGTACCGCTGTTTCATTCAGCGCGAGGGTCAACCCACTCACAAATAGAGCAAAAACCACCACAGGTATGAGGACACGGGCCAGACAAATGCCCACACTGCGCAGGGCAATCCACTCCCCTTCCTCCGAGAGCCGACTCATCGCCCCCACAACCGCCAGTAGCACAGCCATGGGAAAGACCAAGACCAAGACGGCAGGCAGTTGATAACTAATCAATTGCAGCAAAATCGCTAGGGGCAGTTGAGCATCGGCGACTTGCCGCACCAGATCAAAAATCGTGCCGACGGTCAACGCCAAGGTGGTAAAGACGGTGAGGCCAAAAATAAACCCCGGCAGTAGTAGCGAGAAAAGATACTGATCCAGCTTGGGAAGGGTCGGCAGCCAGATCTGCCGCAGTGCTCTAATCATGCCTAGAAACGAAAATCCTCACCAAGGTAGTATTGCCGCACTTTGGCATCCTGTGCCAATTCCCAGCTATTCCCGGCAGCTAAAATCTGCCCTTCCCGTAAAATGTAGGCGCGGTCAATAATTTCCAGTGTTTCCCGCACATTGTGATCGGTAATGAGAATGCCGATTTGGCGATCGCGCAGCTTCGCAATCATGTCCTGGAGGTCATGCACGGCAATGGGATCTACCCCCGCAAAGGGCTCATCGAGCAGTAAAAAACTGGGGCCTTGGGGACCTGCTGCCAAGGCACGGGCTAGTTCGGTGCGCCGCCGTTCTCCCCCTGAGACTCGCCGACCGAGGGTGTGGGCAATATGGGTCAGCCGAAATTCAGTCAGCAGTTGATCCAAGCGATCGCGCCACTGCCGCCGAGGCACTCCTGTTTCCTCTAAAACCAAGAGAATATTTTCAGCAACCGTCAACTGGCGAAAGATACTTGGTTCTTGGGGCAGATAGCCAATGCCCCGCCGTGCCCGCTGATGTAGGGGAGCATGGGTAATATCCTCATCATCCAGCCATACTCGACCCTCATCCGGTCGTTCAATCCCCGTGGCCATGTAAAAGGTTGTCGTTTTTCCTGCACCATTGGGCCCCAGCAGACCCACCACTTCTCCCCGTGCCACCGAGAGACTGACATGATCCACCACCCAGCGACTGCCATACCGTTTACATACTCCCTCTAGGCGAAGCGTGGTCGGTAGTGCAAACCGCCCGCTAGGGCTGCACAGGTGTAAGAATTTGTTGGTTAGGGTCATCTGGGATCATTAAAATAGATTCGACTTGGCGGCTGGGGGCGGGTAGAGCGACAAATTTTGCTTCCTCAATAAGATAGGTGATGGTATCGGCCCGAAGACTGTTCCCCTGTTGCAAAACATACACATTCCCACTGAGGACAATGCGCCCCTCACGGCTGAAGTATTGTGCCTGTGCCGCCGTGGCCTGAATTTGGCGGGCAGGGTAACGCAGTTGCACATTGCCCTGGGCTGTAATCACCCCCGTGATTGCATTTGCTTGCTGTACATCAGCCAAGATGGTGAGGGCTTGGGAAGGGGTTTGTTGGGAGTCTGCGGGTCGCCAGAAAAGGGGAGCAATTGCTAACCCTACTCCCAGTGTACCTATTACCAAAAGGCGGGATGGCCATCGGGAACAAGATTGCAGCATTTCCTTAAATTCTCCGCCACAATGTCTTTATCCTAGTGGATGAGGGAAAATTTCCGCATCATGCCCGTTTACTTCTACTGGGGGGAGGATCAATTCCAACTCGAGCAGGCCGTCAAAAACCTACGGCAACAGGTCGTTGATCCCCTTTGGGAGGGTTTTAACTTCGAGAAATTTGCTGGGGAGGAGGCCGAAGCTGTTCAAGCTGCGTTAGCACAGGTGATGACGCCGCCCTTGGGAGGGGGCGATCGCTTGGTGTGGCTGGTGAATACGACACTGGGTCAACGCTGTAGTGCGGAACTACTTGCCGATTTAGAACTGACCTTGCCGCAAATTCCCCCGAACTGTCATTTGCTCCTCACCAGTACCCAAAAACCCGACAGCCGCAGTAAAGCTGTCAAGCTGCTGCAGCAGCATGGCAACATTCAGGAATTTAGTCCAATTGCCGCTTGGAAAACCGCTGAGATTGAACAGCAGATCCGTGAGGCAGCTCAACGCTATCAGCTGCACCTGCCCCCGGAAGGGGTACAACTGCTGGCAGCGGCCGTGGGTAATGACAGCCGCCAACTCCACAACGAACTAGAGAAATTGGCTTTGTTTGCGGGCGATCGCCCCCTTACCGCTGAAGACATCACAACCCTTGTTCATGCCACCCAACAAAGCAGCCTCACCCTTGCCAGTACCCTGCTGCGGGGAGATACAGCTGCTGCCCTGACCCAACTGGAGGACTTGCTGCTACAAAATGAACCCCCGTTGCGCCTTTTGGCTACCCTGACGAAACAATTTCGCACCTGGTTGTGGGTCAAGTTGCTCAGCCATGAGCGGGACAATCAACGGATTGCCAAGCTAGCTGAGGTCGGAAATCCGAAACGGGTCTATTTCTTGCAAAAAGAAGTAAACGCTGTTGCTCTGCCTGCCCTTCAGACCTGTTTACAGATTCTCTTAGCCACGGAGTATCAACTAAAGCTAGGGGCTGAGCCAGTGGCGACCCTACGCCAAGGGATGATTCAGCTTTCCTTGGCCTGCTCACGGCGTTCTTGGGGCGATCGCTCTGGGGGCGGTGACAGTTGACTCGAGGGCAGCCGCGAAGGTTTGCGACTGGGACGATTCCACGTTTGCCATGCAGCTTTTACCCCAGCAAAGACACTCCGGGTGGTCACTTTCACCTCTTGGACTTGGCGTTTTGCCGCTGCAATCCCTTGATCCACCTGCTTGACCACGTTCCCAGCACTTTCTACCCCTTGGCTAATGTCGTCGGTGAGATCGCTAATCTCTAGACCCGTCAAGCGAATTGCTTCTAGGGTAGGGGGAAGTTCACGCCCCAAGGTATCAAAGAGCTTTTCAGCACTGCGAGCAGCCCGTGCTAACTCCATAAATGCCGGAATTGCAGCAACCAGAACGGCTGCCAAGCATACGGCCACCAATACCAGTGACACCGCCAACCAAAAAATTGGTTCTGTCACGTTGCTTCGTCCATTGAGTCTTGCAGGGGATGTGTCCCGATACTATCACGACTTCCCTAGGAGCAACAGTTACAGGAGTGAAGCCCAAGGCAGAGGGCCACTGAAGAACTGAGAAATGAGCCGTAATATTCATGCCCAAAACCAAGCGCAACTAGCAAGTTTGCTACAATTGCTGTGCAGCCATTGGTTGCTGTTCCGTGCGAGGAATCATCAATGTCTTTACGCCAGCCGTTGCTCTGGGGAGGTGCCACAATCGTTATCTCTTTGATCAGTTTAGGGGCGGCTGCTGCTCCCTTGCCCAAATGGCGGGAGCGCTTCAACCTGAGATCTCAGCAAGCCCAACACATGCAGGCGATCAACGAACGGTATAGGCAAAAAGTGCAACAGGTGGCATTGAACACGACTAAAGAACACCTAGAGAAATTCTTCGTGGCCGGTGCCCCCACAGCTGAACTTCAGCAACGATTTGACTTGGTGATGAGCTTACAGCAGATGCTGCAACGGAGACGTTTTGCGGCTGCTTTAGGAATCCAGCAAGATCTCACCCCTGCTCAGCGCCAACACCTGGCGGCCATGAATTGCCAACGCTTGGTGAATTTACCCAATCACCGGGGGGTAACCATGCCCTAGTTTGGTTGGCTTCTTGAGGTATCTGCTGATCGTTGGACTGATTGTTTAGGACGGTTTGCCGTGAGCACTGAATCCCATTCTCATTTTTCCCCTTCTGTGCATTCCCATCCCCATCATCACAGTGAAGAATCCCTGCGGGCAATTGTCAATCGGCTTTCGCGGATTGAGGGACATGTGCGCGGCATCAAAACGATGGTGCAGGATAGTCGTCCTTGCCCCGAGGTGCTGATTCAAATTGCCGCCGTGCGGGGAGCATTGGATCGGGTGGCACGATTAATTCTAGATGAACACTTAGATAAGTGTGTTACCCATGCGGCTCAAGAGGGGCGCATTGATCAGGAACTCGCCGAACTCAAAGCTGCCCTTGATCATTTTTTGGGATAATAGTTCGGGATAGCGTAATCAATGCCAATGCCTGCTGTTGTTGTGGTCAATTGGGTACTGGGAATCATCCTCGCCATTTTTACCCTGATCTTTTTGGTGCGGATTGTCCTCACGTGGTACCCACAGATTAGCCTCACCCAAGGGCCATTGAAAGTGATTTACTGGCTCTCAGAGCCGGTGCTGGCACCCACCCGCCGCATTGTGCCGCCTCTCGGGGGAGTCGATATTAGCCCGATTATTTGGGTGGGTATTGTTACACTCCTTCGGGAATTACTCGTGGGGCAGCAGGGGCTGTTGTTCATCCTGTTTCCACCGGCCTAGTGGGAACAGCAACGATCCTCAACCCGAGGCCGTTTCTCAAGTGGGCGGGGGGCAAGTCCCAATTACTGAGCCAAATGGCCCCCTACTTACCTCGTCAATGTCGCTGTTATGCTGAGCCATTTTGTGGTAGTGCAGCGCTCTATTGGTATCTCTTTGGCCAAACCCAGCAAGGGCAGTTTCAATTTCAGCAGGCGCGGTTGAGCGATCGCAATCCTGAGCTTATTAATTGCTACCAAATCGTGCGCGATCGTGTTGAGGACCTGATTCAGAAACTCACAGAATATCGACAACAGCACAGTGAAGCCTTTTACTATCACATTCGGAGTTGGGATCAACAGCAACTTGATCCCCTGACCCGTGCCGCTCGCTTGATCTATCTGAACAAAACCTGTTTTAACGGCCTCTATCGCGTTAATCGTGCGGGGCGGTTCAACGTTCCTATGGGGCGTTATCGCAATCCCCAGATTTTTGATCCTGAGGCTCTGCGTCAGGCGAGTATTGCCCTCCAAGACGTGACGCTGAGTGTGGCCGATTTTCAAGAGGTCTTAACTTGGGCAGCGGCGGGAGACTTTATTTACTTTGATCCACCTTATTATCCTCTTTCCAAAACAGCCAGTTTCACCAGTTACACCGATCAGCCCTTTGGCGAGGCAGAGCAGATTGCCCTAGCTCAGGTTGTCGCTGAGTTGGCTCAGCGGGGATGCTACGTCATGCTTAGCAATGCCTGGGTTGAACCCATGCTGCAACTCTATCGCTGTTGGCGTTGCATTGAACTTAAGGCCAGCCGTGTCATCAACTCCAATGGCCATAAACGCGGTAAGGTTAGTGAACTGTTGGTTGTCACCTATGGTTGCTCAACCCAGGAATTCTGACAAGGCTCATTCAGGGAAGTATTTACCCCGTGTTGTGATCATGACGGCGCCCCGTTCTCGAATCAAATCCTTGGCGGCCCGTTCCAAGCGATAGCCAAAAAAGAGGGGACGAATCTCCTCACTGGCCTCTACCTGAGCCACAAGGTTCAAGAATCGTTCCACCTCTGATTCGGTAATGTTGCTTTTCACCTCTCCTAGCACCAATACAGGACGCCCCGCCACCTGAGCGCGAATCACTAAATCAAACTCATACTCGCCATTGTTGCGCAGGGGCAGGGTGTCGCGATCGCAAAACTCAATCTCTATCCCCCAACGATACTCTAGAATTTCTGGCACTACTTCCAAAGCCAAGTCCTCCAGGGAGCCACCGAGGGCTTCACTGAGACCTCCCACCTGCCGCGCCAGTTGTTTCACTGCCCTTTCTGTGCGCTCTTGGGCAGCAGACAGCCGATCTACAGCAACAGCTAGCTGATCCACCCGTTCTTCAGTACGTTTTTGGGCTTGGGCAAGTTCCTCTACCCGCTCCTCAGTGCGTTTTTGGGCTTGGGCAAGTTCCTCTACCCGCTCCTCAGTGCGTTTTTGGGCTTGGGCAAGTTCCTCTACCCGTTCCTCAGTGCGTTTTTGGGCTTGGGCAAGTTCCTCTACCCGTTCCTCAGTACGTTTTTGGGCTTGGGCAAGTTCCTCTACCCGTTCTTCAGTACGTTTTTGCGCTTGACCCAGATCGGCAACGATTGACTTCAGTTCATTGAAGTCCTTCGCCCTTACGACGTCGTCATAGGCCTCACGAATCACTTCCACCAGTAGATGGGCCTGTTCCGGTGTAAAAGCAGTCCGTAACTTTTCTTCCAGCGTAGATGCCATTGCCTTTGGAATTTGTTGGTACTTTACATTCTAACGACAACCCAATTTGCCGGTTATTAGTGATTAAACTATAAACAATCAGGTGGCTTGAGGACGGTGTGATGGTGAAAGATGGGTTACGCTACTGGCCGCTGGGTATGGCTTTTCTTTTAGGAGTGGGTCTTGAACCCGTCAGAGCAGCGGAGATGTCTCTATCCCCAACTGGTCTAGCAGAAGAGGAGTTGATTGCTCTCATTGAAGCAGACCCCCTTGCCCAAGCTCGCCTGCCACAATCTGAAGGCTCTGCTATCGATCTATTGCCGCTGCCACCCCAGCCCGCCCCAGAAGTTGACCCCCCTCGAAAATCTCCCCCTTCCCTACCGACGACCATTGAGGTCAAGGTTGATTCGCTGCCTTCTCCTGTGGAACCCCCACCAACAACGACTGACAATTCTCCAGAGAATTCTCCAGAGGCCCCAACAACACCGCAACTAACAGCAGAGCAAGCAGTACAGGAGGCGCGTTTAGCACTTCTACGGGAGGGCGATCGCTACTGGCAATTAGGCGAGCTAACCACAGCCCAAACCTACTACCAAAAGGCCAAAGCTGACCTGAATGTCCCACCACCCCGTGTCACACCTCCCGCTGTACTGGAAATTAGTCAACTGCCCCCTGCGGCCCAAGTCTATTGGCGAGAAGTTCAGTCTGGCTCCCAACTTTACAGTGCCCAAGCAGTGCCGCTGCAGCTCTTGGTGGAACAATTTCCAGAGTTTATTCCCGCTCAAGTGCGGTTTGCCGAGTTTCTAGCTCAGCAGGGTTCCCTCAAAGAGGCCTATGCCCATCTAGAGAAGGCCGCTAGTCTCTACCCAGATCAGCCGGAGATTCAACGTAGTCTGATCACAATCTACGATCGCCAGCAGCAGTGGCTGGAAGCAGCTCTTGCCGCCCAGCGGTTTGCCCTCCTGAATCCTGATCATCCTGCTACACCAGAATTTGAGCAACTGGCCGCAGAGCGCATGCAACGATTCCGGCGCCGTCTTCAAGGGCAATTGCGCGAAGGCATGGTTATGGGTGCCCTCACCGGCCTAGTCGGTGTCGCCCTCACGGGCAATCCCCTGCTGTCTTTGAACTCGATTCAAATGATGACCTTGATGATGCAAGGGGAGTCTGCCCTAGGCCGCTCAGCGGCGCGGAATATTAGCCGCCAAGTCAAGCTCCTTGAGGATGCGGAAGTACAGACCTATGTCAATCAAGTTGGGCAGCGCCTTGCCAAAGTGGCCGGTCGCAATGAATTTGAGTATGAATTTTTTGTGATAAAAGACAATGATCTCAATGCCTTTGCCCTTCCCGGCGGCAAGATCTTTATCAACTCTGGTGCAATTCTCAAAGCGAATACCGAAGCGGAACTTGCAGGATTACTTGCCCACGAAATTGCCCATACAGTCCTCTCCCACGGTTTTCGCCTGATGACCCAAGGCACGGCCACTGCCAACTTGACGCGGCTATTACCCGCTGGTGGCTATGTGACAGGGATTCTCGTGACTAGCTATAGTCGTGAAATGGAGCGAGAGGCCGATATTTTGGGCACGCAGATTCTCGCAAGGGCAGGCTATGCCGCTGATGGCCTACTTAACCTAATGCACACCCTCAAAAAGGAATACCGCCATCAGGAGCCACCGCTACCGTGGTTTTCCACGCACCCTCCTACTAATGAGCGCATTCGCTATATCCGTGGTTTGATGCGCGATCGCGGGTACACCCCCTTTGCCTTTGAGGGGGTCGAACGGCATCAACAAATTCAAGCGCACTTGCGTACCCTGGTGGATTCCCCTAATCCCCCAAAATCCAAAGGGGAAACTGCCAAGACACTCCAATAGCTCTGAACGTTTTGAATATGTTTTGAATGTCTCGACACCGTTTTCAAGCCCTTGAGTACGAACCCGCGTTTCTTTCCCTAGGGGAAGAGTACTGGGACGAGGTACAGGCAGCAACATTTCCGCGGCATATTCTGCGTTTTCGCAATGATGCTCTCTTACCCTTGATGGGCTTAGATCCTGCTGAAGTCACGGATGTCGATTTTATTGCAGCCTTTGGCCAGTTTCAGGGGCGAGAACCCTTTTTGGCGATGCGTTACCACGGCTATCAGTTTGGGGAATATAACCCCCGTTTAGGAGATGGTCGCGGGTTTCTCTATGGCCAGTTTCGCGGTGGAGATGGTCAACTGTATGACCTTGGCACAAAGGGTTCTGGCACCACCCCCTATTCGCGAGGCGGAGATGGTCGCCTTACATTAAAAGGGGGTGTCCGTGAAGTTTTGGCCAGTGAACTGCTGCATCGCTTGGGGGTGCGTACCTTTCGCAGTCTCAGTTTAGTGGAAACGGGGGAATCCCTGTGGCGAGGGGATGAGCCATCGCCGACACGATCAAGTGTCTTGGTGCGCCTTGGGCGCTCCCATATTCGCTTTGGTACCTTTGAGCGGCTCCATTATCTGCGGCGACCAGACTTGATTCAACGGTTGCTCGACCACGTCATTCACTACTACTATCCCCATTTGCTAGAGATCCGAGACCCCAAGGAACGGGGTTGTGTCTTCTATCGTGAACTGGTGGCACGCACAGCGGATCTGGCGGCACAGTGGTTGGTGGCGGGATTTTGCCATGGTGTTTTGAACACCGATAATATGGCCATCACGGGTGAAAGTTTTGACTATGGTCCCTATGTTTTTTTGGAACGGTATGATTTAGGATTTACGGCGGCCTCCTTTGACTACTATGGCCGATATGCCTATGGCAATCAACCGGCAATTTGTGCTTGGAATCTGGAGAAACTGCAAGTCCCGCTGTCTTGGGTCATTCCCCTTGAGGAAATGGCAGCAGCGCTGAAAACCTTTGGGGATCGCTGTCAAACCACCTACTTGAAACTGATGCTCAAACGCCTCGGTTGGGCAGATCTTCCCCCAGAGCTTGGCCGTTCCCTCGTAGCGGCGACCCAAGCTTTCCTCAGTCGCAGCATCATCAGTTATCCTCAATTCTTTATCAGCTTGCGGCAGGAATTTTCCCCAGAGTGGGCTGCCGATGTGGGTCATTTCTTTTCGGGAAGCCTAACCCTGACACCCGCTGATCAGAAATTGCTAGAGGCTTGGAAAAGATGCTACTTTGAGCTATTGCAGCAGGCAACTCCACCACAGCGGGCAGCGATTCCCCAGACCCTACGGGCAGCCAACCCCCTTGTCATCCTCACTCGCCCCCACATCGAACAGATTTGGCAAGCCATTGATCAGGAGGATGATTGGTCGCAATTTACGGCAACTCTTGAGCTAATGCAAGCATGAAGCGACTCCTTTGCCTCAGTAATGGTCACGGTGAGGACGCGATCGCCAGTGTCACTTTACAAGCCCTGAAACAGCGTTGCCCAGATATAAATGTAATGGCGTTGCCCTTGGTGGGCTTAGGGTCTGCCTATACTCGGCTCGGTATTCCGCTGTTGCACGCAGGAAAAGTCCTGCCCTCCGGTGGGTTTATCTACATGGATTTACGGCATTTATGGCGGGATCTCAAGGCTGGTTTGCTGGGACTTTTAGGATCGCAGATTCGCACCCTCCAAGCTTGGCAGCAGTTGGGAGGGCATCTTTTGGCGGTGGGGGATATTGTGCCATTATTGCTGGCCTATGGCAGTGGCGGCACCTACAGTTTTATTGGTACTGCCAAGTCTGACTATTACCTTTACGATGGGACGGGGCGCCCCTATGGCTGGGGAATGGGTTGGGCAGGCAGTGACTATCTTCCCTGGGAACGGTGGTTGTGGCGATCGCCCCGCTGTCGAGGCATTTTTATCCGCGATGAGCTAACCGCCAAAGGGCTGCGGCAATTGGGTTACACCGTTCACTACTGTGGCAATCCAATGATGGACTTAGTGATGCCCCCCCCTGGGCAATCCCCCTTTACCACTAGAACTATTGTGCTGCTGCCGGGGTCTCGTGCCCCCGAGGCCTACCGCAATTGGCAACACATTCTAGGGGTACTGACACCCCATCAGGATCAGCCCCTGACATGTCTTGCCGCTGTGAGTCCCAGCCTTGATTTACAGCTTCTTGAGCAGAGTCTGAAGGGTTGGCAACCGATAGCCAGTCCATTACCCAAGACCACCGCATGGCGGTTGGGTCAGCAACAACTAATCCTAAGTTCACACCACTTTCGTGAATTTTTACACTGGGCAGAAGGGGGTATTGCCCTTGCTGGAACCGCAACCGAGCAGTGTGTTGGCCTCGGCAAGCCAGTCGTTACATTTGCCGGTGAAGGTCCTCAGTTTACCCGTCGTTTTGCCCGCCGTCAAAAACGCCTACTGGGGGAGTCCATCTTTTTTCTAGATGATCCCCTAGAAGCCCTCCCTACCCTCTGGGGTATTTGGCGAGATTCTGAGTTACTAGCTCGAATTGCCGCTAACGGTGTCGAGCGTATGGGGCGTCCAGGAGCGAGCGATCGCATTGCTGCCCAACTTCTAGAAATACTCACCGATTAAGTCTTCAGTGACACTGCCATATTCCCCGAAGGGGATGGGTATTCTGGCGCCGCTCTACAAAAAAAAGACCCCCATCGGTCAATGGGAGTCAAGAGGTGCTAAGTAAGAATCGGTGAGCTGCCCTAATCTAGGCTAGGCATCGAGAGCACGGGTTCAGACTCACGGTCAATCCCCTTCTCAAAGCCAGCCGCTGCCGCCCGGGCACGCCCTGCATGCCATAGGTGACCCACCAAGAAGAAGAAGGCCAGAACAAAGTGGGAGGTTGCTAGCCAAGAGCGGGGAGACACGAAGTTCACCGAGTTAATTTCGGTGGCCACACCACCCACAGAGTTGAGAGAACCCAAGGGAGCGTGGGTCATGTACTCAGCGGCACGACGTTCCTGCCAAGGCTGAATATCATTTTTGATCTTGTTCAGGTCAAGACCATTGGGACCACGCAGGGGCTCCAGCCAGGGACCACGGAAATCCCAAAAGCGCATTGTTTCACCACCGAAGATAATTTCACCAGTGGGAGAGCGCATCAGGTATTTGCCAAGACCCGTGGGACCTTGAGCCGAGCCAACATTGGCTCCCAGCTTTTGGTCGCGGATCAAGAAGGTCATTGCCTGCGCCTGAGAGGCCTCCGGACCCGTAGGGCCATAGAATTCACTGGGATAGACCGTGTTGTTGAACCAGACAAAGCAGGTGGCAATGAAGCCCATCATGGAGAGGGCACCTAAGCTATAGGAAAGATAGGCTTCTCCAGACCAGATGAAGGCACGGCGTGCCCAACCGAAGGGGGTCGTCAGGATGTGCCAAATACCACCGGCAATGCAGATCAGACCGATCCAAATGTGACCACCGACAACATCCTCAAGGTTATTGACGCTGACGATCCAGCCCTCACCCCCAAAGGGAGACTTCAGCAGATAGCCAAAGATGACCCTTGGGTCAAGGGTGGGGTTGGTAATGACGCGGACATCGCCGCCACCGGGTGCCCAGGTGTCATAGAGACCACCAAAGAACATGGCTTTAGCCACCAGCAGTAGGGCACCAATACCAAGGACGATCAGGTGGAAACCAAGGATCGTCGTCATTTTGTTTTTATCTTTCCAGTCGTAGCCAAAGAAAGAGGAGTATTCCTCAAGGGTTTCAGGGCCACGAATCGCATGGTAAACCCCACCAAAGCCGAGAACGGCAGAGGAAATCAGGTGTACCACTCCAACCACAAAGAAGGGGAAGGTGTCCACGACTTCCCCACCAGGGCCAACACCCCACCCAAGGGTGGCAATGTGGGGGATGAGAATGAGCCCTTGCTCATACATTGGCTTCTCGGGAATGAAGTGAGCCAACTCGAACAGGGTCATGGCACCGGCCCAGAAAACAATCAGGCCAGCGTGGGCGACGTGGGCACCCAAGAGTTTGCCGGAGAGATTAATTAGACGAGCATTACCGGCCCACCACGCGAAACCGGAGGATTCTTGGTCGCGATTGGTGGCAAAAATCGAATTACTAGAGAGCGTTACCACGGGGGAGTACCTCTTCTGGGAAAACAAAGTTTTCATGGGGTTGGTCTTGGGGCGCCATCCAAGCACGGATGCCCTCGTTCAATAGCAGGTTCTTCGTGTAGAACGTCTCAAACTCAGGGTCTTCCGCGGCCCGAATCTCCTGCGAAATGAAGTCATAGGACCGCAGGTTCAACGCTAGACCCACCACGCCAATCGCACTCATCCACAGCCCCGTCACCGGCACAAACAACATGAAAAAGTGCAACCAGCGCTTGTTCGAGAAGGCAATGCCAAAAATTTGGCTCCAGAACCGGTTTGCCGTCACCATCGAGTAGGTCTCTTCCGCCTGTGTCGGGCTAAAGGCTCGGAAGGTGCTGGCACTCTCCCCATCTTGGAAGAGGGTATTTTCCACTGTGGCGCCGTGGATGGCACACAACAGGGCACCCCCCAGCACACCGGCTACCCCCATCATGTGGAAGGGGTTCAAGGTCCAGTTGTGGAATCCTTGGAAAAATAGCAGGAAACGGAAGATGGCGGCAACCCCAAAGCTGGGGGCAAAGAACCAGCTGGATTGCCCCAAAGGATAGATCAAGAAGACGCTGACAAAGACGGCAATGGGGGCACTGAAGGCAATGGCGTTGTAGGGACGGATGCCCACCAGGCGGGCAATTTCAAACTGCCGCAGCATGAACCCAATCAGACCAAAGGCGCCGTGCAGGGCAATAAAGGTCCACAGACCGCCCAGTTGGCACCAGCGGGTGAAGTCCCCTTGGGCTTCAGGGCCCCACAGCAGGAGCAGGGAGTGCCCCATGCTGTTGGCGGGGGTGGAAACGGCAACGGTCAGGAAGTTGCACCCTTCCAGGTAGCTGGAGGCCAGGCCATGGGTGTACCAGGAGGTAACAAAGGTGGTACCGGTCAGCCAGCCCCCCAACGCCAGGTAGGCGCAGGGGAAAAGCAGGATGCCTGACCAGCCGACAAAGACAAATCTGTCCCGTTTGAGCCAGTCGTCGAGGATGTCAAACCATCCCCGTTCTGCTGGCGCTCGTCCAATCGCGATCGTCATGGAATTAAATCCTCTTGCAGATATAGATGCCAGATTTAGAACCTTACAGTTGCTGGTAGGGCGTTATCAGCTCCTTAAAAATTTAAGAGCGATCGCTCCAGCATCCTGTTAATTTGGCTTCATAAATAAGAAACCCATCCCTCGCTAAGGCTTGAGCTAGTAGGTAGTTTTACCTAGTTGCTGTTGGCGCCCACCAAGGGTAGGTTAAGCACCCCATCAGCATTTGCTGTGGGAGAGCTATATTAACGTGATAGCGGAATTCTTACAAAATATCAAGGTGATTGTTGCCTAGCTTCTCAGGTTTCTCATTTTTGAGCAAGGGTCCCAAATTAGCAAGATTAGCAAGACAGCAGAAAATTGAGGCTTCAACCTAAACAGAACACCAGCAGGAAATATTAAGTATTGTAACCCTGCTGGCAGCGGTTACTGCTCCAGAGGTCTTGAGCGATCGCCCCCAAACCAGAAACAGAGGAATAGCTATCCTGATAAGATTAGGAGAGGTGCAGGATAGTCTTTGCCAACATGAGAAAAGGAGGCCCGCCATGGCGACTGAACGACGGGTGGCACGGGTAGCAGAATTAATCAAGCGGGAAGTCAGCCAGTTGTTAATGTATGAAATCCGCGATGAGCGCGTGGGAGCAGGCATGGTCAGTGTCACCGCTGTGGAAGTTTCCGGTGATTTGCAGCACGCCAAGATTTTCGTCAGTATCTACAGCACTGATGAGGTACGGCGCTCAACGATGGCGGGATTGAAAGCGGCTTCGGGCTTTGTGCGGCGGGAATTGGGGCAGCGCATTCGCCTGCGGCGGACACCTGAGGTTGTGTTTATTGAGGATCGATCGCTCGAACGGGGCAGTCGCGTTCTTTCGCTGCTCAATCAAATTGGGCAACAGCAGAGTACCTCAGAAGCCCCAGCGTCTTAAGTGCGGCCTGGTCTTGTGGGAACGGATGCAGTAAGATAGTGCCTCGGCAGCAGGGAGGAGCTTTTGCTGCGCTGGGGCGGTGCCAGTAGGGTTTTCAGGATCACGAAGGCCGCAATGCCAATTAAGAAGTAACCAAAGCCCTGCTGAAGTCGCTTGGCAGAAATGCGATGGCTGAGATAACTCCCGACAACAGAACCACCAGCGGCTGCCAAGGTTAGTGTCAGGGTCAAGCGCGGATCCAAGGTAACAGTGCCCAGGTAGCCCCAAACCGCCGCCACCGAATTAATAGTAATAATCAGCAGTGAGGTCCCGATTGCCTGCCGCATTGGAATTTTTCCCAATAAAACAAGGGCGGGCACAATGGCAAACCCCCCACCAACCCCCACCAACCCCGTTAGAACACCCACACCTAGGCCTTCAGTGGGTAGCCACAGCCAACAGTACTTACATACTGGGGGGGCATAAAGCTGGCTTTCAAGGGAACTTTCCGGCGGGGTTAGTTCAGGGGCAGGGGGACGCTGTTGCCGCCGAATCATTAAAATAGCCGCTACCATCATGGCAACGGCAAAGAGTAGGAGTTGCACCGTATCGGTAATCCAGGGCAAGGCTGCCAGGCGTGCTCCCAGGTAAGCACCCACCATGGTTGCCGAGCCAAAAATCAGAGTTAGACGCAGGTTGACGTAGCCGCGCCGCCACTGGGGGATCACCGCCAATAAGCTGACGCTGCCGACAATCACAAGCGTCATCGGAATCGCGACTTTGGTTTCAATGCCCATGACATAGACCAGTACTGGCAGGGCAAGGACAGAACCGCCGCCCCCCAATAGACCCAGACTCAAGCCGATGGCGATCGCTAGACCATGCCCTATCCAGTAGCTCAGCATGTGCTATTTCACCTAGGGACGATTGAAGGGCAGCAGTACCAATACCCGCCCTAGGGCACAAATACCGGTGATACCGGCAAAGAGCAAACCAGCACCGACAAAGCCCGACAGGAAGAAGAATGCCGGATTGACGGTAAAGCCTAAGATCACGCCGGTGAGAATCAGGCTGCCAGCCACAATTTGCACCTGCCGCATCAGGCTAATGGGGGCACTAGCCGCACCCTTGACCGGATAGCCCCCCTGTTTCCAGCGTTGAATGCCCCCTTCAAGGTTTTTCAGGTTTTTCCAGCCTCGACGGGCAAGGGTTTCGTAGGCCATGCCCGAGCGCCGGCCCGATTCACAGTAGAGCACCACAGGAGTGTTAGAGCTACAGGGGGGTTCAAGTTCCTTGACATTCGCCAAGGGACAGAGCAGCGCCCCCGGAATATGGGCACTGTTGTATTCGCTTGGCTCACGCACATCAATCAGCAGTACCTGTTGTCGTTGCAGGGCCTCGTGGAGTTCAGCCGCGGAAATGAGAGGAGACTCAGTCGTTGTTGTAGTCATCGTCGTTGGTTCTCAAGTAGTTACTTAGGGTTAGCTAACAAGACGGGAGCGATCAGGAATCAAAGAGCTAAACGGCAGCGGCAACCATGCCACACTGTTGGTTAGCGGGCACCGCTTCCATGATTTTCTTGGGATCGGGCAGGTTCAGATTGGCCATGAATTCAATGAACTGCTGGCGATCGCGACCGACAAAGCGAGGATTAAAACGTTTTTCCTCACCAATGGTGGAAACAGTGTGACCGCGATAGTCATGGCCGGGATAGACCAAGGTAGTGTCTGGGAGTGTAAAGAGCCGCTGTGTTACCGCATCATACATCGCACCCGCATCACCACTTTGGAAGTCAGTGCGCCCACAGCCACGGATAAAGAGAGAATCCCCCGTCAGCAGGTGGGTGCCATTCACCAAAAAGGCCATGTGGCTATCGGTATGCCCCAAGGTGGCGATCGCCTGAATCGGGATGCTACCGACGTGAATCACTTCACCGTCTTTAATATAGCCATCGGCACAATCCACATGGGCATTTTCAGGTACCAGGGTTTTGCAGCCCGTGCGTTCGCGGACTTTGCCCGCTCCGGTAATGTGGTCGGCGTGGACATGGGTTTCGAGGCAATAGCGCAGTTTCAATCCCAATTGCTCAATTAACTGCACATCGCGATCCACCTGCTCAAGGACGCTATCGACCAAAGCGGCCTCACCCGTGGCTTCATCGGCAATTAGGTAAGAATAGGTCCAAGTGTCATAGTCAAAGAGTTGGCGAAACAGCATAGCGGACTCCTTTATTGGGGTAAAGCGTGAGGGGACTCGTTTAGCCTAAAAACTAGACTTAAAGATTAAAGACTAGACTTAAAACGGTAACTACTTCAGTCTAGTTGATCTAAACATAATTTTATAACCATTGAGTAAACAAATGTCAAATCCCCCCCGTCCCCATTTTTTCAAGGGGAACCCATCTAGGATAAAAGAAAGTGGTTTCAGAGCACTGGGGATGTTCACACTACAGCAAATGACGCCTTGGCAGCGGGTAACGGAGGAGCTAACAGCCATTGTCGGCAAGGGCAGCATCATCAATGACGCAGCCGCAGCCCTTGTGTATGAATGCGATGGCCTCTCCATGTATCGGCAGCGGCCAAAGTTAGTGGTGTTACCAGAAACCACTCCCCAAGTCTCCGCCATCCTCAAAGTGTGCGATCGCTATCGGATTCCCTTTGTTGCCCGTGGCTCAGGGACGGGGCTCTCCGGAGGTGCTTTGCCCCACAGTGAGGGGATTCTCATCGTCACTTCTCGCATGAACCAGATTTTAGAGATTGATCTGACCAATCAGCAGGTGGTGGTGCAGCCGGGGGTTATTAATGCATGGGTGACCCAAGCCGTTGCCGATCAGGGCTTTTACTACGCCCCCGATCCCTCCAGTCAAATTATTTGCTCCATTGGTGGCAACGTGGCCGAAAACTCTGGGGGCGTTCACTGCCTAAAGTATGGTGTGACCACAAACCACGTCCTAGGCCTCACAGTGGTTTTGCCGAATGGGAAAATTGTCGAATTGGGTGGGGCTGCCCCCGAAATGCCCGGCTACGATCTCATGGGGGTTTTCGTTGGCTCTGAAGGCACTCTCGGTATTGCCACGGAAATTCGGCTGCGGATTCTCAAACAGGCGGAGGCGATCGCTGTGCTACTAGCAGACTTCACCACAATTGAAGCAGCAGGGGAAACCGTTTCTGCCATTATCCGAGCGGGGATCATTCCTGCGGGCATGGAAATTATGGACAACCTCAGTATCAACGCCGTTGAAGATGTGGTGGCCACCAATTGCTACCCCCGTGATGCTGGCGCTGTGCTGCTAGTGGAAGTGGATGGCCTAGACGTCGAAGTGCCCATTTTGCAGGAGCGCGTGATGCGCATTTGCTATGAACAGGGGGCACGCCATGTGACGGTTGCCACCGAGGCCGAAGATCGCCTCCGCCTTTGGAAGGGTCGCAAAGCTGCCTTTGCCGCTGCGGGTCGCCTGAGTCCCAACTATTTTGTCCAAGATGGGGTCATTCCCCGCAGTCAACTGGCCACTGTCCTGAGGGAAATTGAACAGCTCAGCCGCCGCAGTGGTTATCGCATTGCCAATGTTTTCCACGCGGGGGATGGTAATCTGCATCCCTTGATTCTCTATGATCAAGCGGTCCCCGGCGCCCTTGCGGAAGTGGAGGCCTTGGGGGGCGAAATTCTCAAACTCTGTGTACGCTTGGGGGGCAGTATCTCTGGAGAACACGGCATTGGCAGTGATAAAGCCTGCTTTATGAGCGAAATGTTTAGCCCAGCAGACCTAGACACGATGCAGCAGGTGCGTGCCGCCTTTGATCCAAAACGTCTGGCCAACCCCGAAAAGGTCTTTCCGACACCGCGAACCTGTGGTGAAGCCGCTCATCAACTTCAAGACTTTCCCAACATTGAGGCATTTTAATGCGTACAAAAATTCCAGTTACGATTATCACCGGTTTTCTCGGCAGTGGTAAGACGACTCTCATTCGGCAGTTACTTCAGAATGCAGCGGGCAGGCGCATTGCCGTGATTGTGAATGAGTTTGGCGATGTCGGTATTGATGGCGAGTTGTTACAGGCCTGTTGCGATCGCACAGCGGGCATCTGGGAACTCACCAATGGCTGTCTGTGTTGTACGGTGCAGGAGGAATTCTTGCCAACGATGCAGACCCTCTTGGCGCGGCGGCAGGAGATTGATCACATTGTCATTGAAACGTCGGGACTAGCATTGCCCAAGCCCTTAGTCATGGCCTTCCGGTGGCCGGAGGTGCGCCATGCCGCCACCGTTGATGGCGTCGTAACCGTTGTGGATGGTGTTGCTTTGGCAGCGGGCCAAGTGAGTGCAGATTTAGAGGCGCTCTTTGCCCAGAAAGATGCGGATCCCAGTTTGCAGCATGAAGATACGCCCCTTGAGGAACTCTTTAACGATCAACTGGCCTGTGCTGACTTGGTTATCCTCAACAAGGCAGATCAACTGACCCTCGATCAGGTACAGCAATGCCTGAGGGAACTCCGCCAGCAACTCCCGCCCCGGATTAAGCTTCTGGCAGCTCAGCAAGGACAGGTGCCCGCAGATCTTTTGCTGGGATTTAATGCAGCGGTGGAGGAGAACTTGGGCCAGCGACCTAGCCACCATGACGTTGAGGAGGAGCATGATCACGACGCAGAGATTCAAGCGGTTTGTTTAGAGTTGGGGGCTTGGGATCTGCAACGCCTACGTGAATCCCTGGAGCGATTGCTGCAAGTACCCGACATTTATCGCGTCAAGGGCTTTGCAGCCATTGAGGGCAAGCCGATGCGTCTGGTGGTACAGGGGGTCGGTCAGCGGTTAGACGTGTTTTACGATCGCCTGTGGCAAGCGGCAGAGTCACGTCAAACCCGCCTTGTGGTGATCGGTCGTCAGTTGGATCAAAAGACGTTGCTATCCTACTTTGCCTAGGAGAATATGGCTAGCCTCAAGGATGTCATTGACGGCCAACTGCGCCAACTCTTGGGTAGCAGTGGAACCTGGTTCATTGATGTCGGCGATCGCTACTTCAGCATCTGGATTGAATCCACCAACCTTGATCTCAATCGCCTAGCCACTTGGGGTAAGACCTTCTGGCAGCAGTGGCAGCGGGGCAATTTCCTGCTCTTTGTGGCAGAACCCCATCAGCCTTTTCCCTATTGGTGGAAATCGTGGTCTGTTGCCTCAGCCCTACCGCAGTCAACTCAGATAGGTGAAACTGTTGCCAGCGATCGCTTTATCATCTGTGGCTTGGGCAGTTTAGGTCAGTTTTGTATTCAAAGCTTGCACCGGTTTGCCGGTGAGCATTTGGCTCTCGAAATTTGCGCCATTGACCGCCACGCCAACATTGAGTGGGAAATTCCCCAGTTGACAGAGTTGCTCAGTGAGCCTGTGATCATTGGTGATTGTCGGCAAGAGGCGATTCTTAAAACCGCTCGTATTGATCGCTGCCGCACACTACTGGCGGTGACGAGTGATGAGGCTACCAATATTGCCACGGCGATTGTGGCTCGGCGCTTAAATCCAAATGTCCACCTTGTGGTGCGCTCTAGTCGTGATAATCTCAACGCACTTCTCAAGAAAAAGTTGGGGAACTTTTTGGCGCTCAATCCCACCGAACTGCCGGCACCGGCCTTTGCCCTTGCAGCGCTTGAGGAGAATATCCTTGCTGTGTTTACGATTGAGGGGCAACAGTTTCGGGTCTTGCAACACACCATTACCGCCGATAGTCCCCTAGTGGGCACGCCTGTCCACCACTGGCAGCGCCGTCATCAACGCCTGATTAGTATCCGCACCTGCCATTCCCAGTCCTCGATTTTCCAGCCGACTCGCCCCCACCGTCTCTTTAACCATTGGCCGCCGGATTTGTGCTTTCAGGCGGGCGATCGCCCCATTTGGATTGAACGGGTACAGAGGGTGACCCCATCGCCGATGTCAGAGCCGCATTCGCTTCAGCAACTACTTCAGTGGGTACGGCAATTTCCTGAGCAGGTACAACGATTTTGGCAGTGGATCCATCGCGATCGCTCCCGCGAATTGATCTTCAATGGCCTTTGGATTGGCAGTAGTCTGTGGCTGTTGACTGCTATCCTGCTGCGCTACAACGTCCCCAAGCTAACGTGGCAAAAGGCCTTTGCTGCCGGGTTTATTCTCTTGCTGGGGGGCTTTGGTGATGTCTTTGGTGGGCTAGACAACGATCCGGTTCCTCCTTGGCTGTTGGTGGTCTGTATTTTGGTGGCGATCGTGAGTCTCCTCTTTATTGTCGGCATCTTGGGACTTTTGGCAGAAAAACTGCTGCAAGCGCGGTTTGACTTTCTTAAGAAACGTCCTCCCCTGCCTGCAGCGGATCACATCATTGTGGTTGGGCTAGATCGCATTGGTCAGCAGGTCGTGCAGCTTCTACGCGCCTTCCGTCAGCCCCTGGTCCTACTGGTGGACAACCCAGAGCAGACCCAGCTTTTTGAAGACCTGCCAATGCTCCTTGGCAACATTCCAGAAAAGCTCCCCCAAGCCCATCTGGAAACCGCCAAAAGTGTGGTTCTCACCACCGCCGATGAAATGTTGAACCTAGAGGCAGCCCTAATTGCCCGCCAAGCCACGGAACAGCGCGAGTCCCCCATTGGGTTGGTCATTGGTATTCACAATCCCACCCTCACCAACGATCTGCAAGATCTCCTACCCCGTGCCCGTCCTCTTTGTGCCTATGCCCTTGCTGCCGAAGCCTTTGCTGGTGCTGCCTTTGGGGAAACGATGTTGGGTTTGTTTCAAATTGATCAGCAGACGGTACTGATTGCCGACTACACCGTTGCCGCTGGAGATACCCTTGAGGGCAAGTTGATTGGGGAGGTGGCCTATGGTTATGCAGTCATTCCCATTTTTTACAATCGCCATCAGCAGTTTCTGGGCGGTGAAACCAGTCATCAGTTTTTGCCCAGTGACACGCTGCAACTTACGGCGGGCGATCGCCTGACTGTTTTAGCGACGATTGATGGCCTACGGCGCATTGAACAGGGCAAAATGGCGCCCCGACGGCTCTGGCGGCTTTGGGTCGGTCATCCTCGCATCGCGGAAGCGGCCCTAGAAATTGGGAATCTGATCACCAAGATCACGGGTCTGCCCCTACTGCGATCGCGCACCTTTATCCAGCAACTGCCTGCTGCAATCACCCTTGAACTCTACGAACCCCAAGCCTTTCGCCTCGGTCAACAACTACAGGCCCTAGCCCCCGTGCGCCTCTTTCCCTTGGCAGATCGAGAAAAGGGGTAGGTAGAAATCGGCCTCATCTATAGCTCTGCATTAGCGAAGAGATTGAAAGATCAAATGAATTAATTTTGGTATTGTGACATAGAGTGCCGGTCTCATTATTTAGGTCCATAAATGTTCTGCCTAAATCAAGGTAAAAACATTTACAAAAATCTATTAATTTCTTACCGCAACTGCTGCCAGGGGGCAGGGCTAATGTGTCCCTTTTGTTAAGGAAGCCTTCTTTGTTCCTCCTGAGTTCAAAAGTGATCACCAAACTACGGTGGTTGGGGTTTTGTGCTCCGCCTTTACGCCCTAGTTTCTGACCCTCTTATTGAGAGGGGATGGGATTGCGGCCCGGGGATGGTCGTTGCCCCTAGCTTTTTTGATATCTTTGGGAATTCTAGTCCTCAGGCTAAGATAGTGACTAGTTATCATCCATCAATCTAGGCTGTTCCCATGAGCGGTAACCATGAGCACCATCTACTCAACATCGAGGATGAAACGGGTAAGCGCACAATCCCTTTGGATGCAGCAACCTACTCCATTGGCCGCGATGTCACCAATGCGATTGTCATCCATGGTCACGGTGTCTCACGGCAACACGCCTTGCTGCTGCGGATTCCCTCACCAAATGGCTATCGCTATCGCGTGGTGGATGGTAATGCTGAGGGTAAGCCCAGTGCCAACGGTCTCCTCGTGAATGGCCAGCGAGTGCAAAGCCATGAGCTAAAAGATGGAGATGAAATTAACTTTGGTGGATCCGTCAAGGCGCACTACGCCACCGTGTCGATGGGGGATGCGGAGTTTGTCAAATATTTGAAGAGCGTCAACTATCACAGTATTAAGGCAGTGCCCATGACCGCAACGATTACCCAAGCAGAGGAAGGTGCAGAGGATAAACAATCAGAAGAAGAAACGAAATTTAATGCCACTCCCCCCCACCGCCATCCAATGCTCCCCCAGCGTCGGCTCCGACACCCAAATCCGCTTCCCCTTTGCTGCCTATTGTTGCCGGGATGGTCATTGTGCTTGCGATCGCGGGAATTGGCGTTGTGATCATGAACCGACCCCCTGCCCCCCAACCGCAGCCCCCTACGCAAACGCAGTGATGGCCTCTTCCAAAAACTTAGCTCCTGCTTTGAACTCAACCTGGCAACCGCAACCCACCGCCGACGGCTCTTTTACATTTTTTTCTTCGGAGTTTGGCGAAACATTCCATAGCCTTAGGGGAGCGCGTCAAGAAGCCTTTGAAAAGTTTGCGATCGCCACCGCTCTGCCCCGCAAAGCCCAAGCCTCTCATCTGCGGCTTTTGGACATCTGCTATGGTTTGGGCTACAACACTGCCGCTGCCTTAGAGGTCATTTGGCAGCACAATCCCACCTGTCAGGTCACGATCATTGGCCTAGAGCTAGATGTGGGCGTTGCCCAAGCAGCTTTAGCGGTGATGCCCCCTTGGCCAGCATCGGTTCAAGAGATTCTTGAGGGATTGGCTCAGCAACAGCGGGTGAGCATCCCACGGTGTGAGGCACGACTTTTAATTGGGGATGCCCGCCAAACGATTCAAGACCTTGTTTGCCAGGGATTCCAAGCAGATGCGATTTTTCTCGATCCCTTTTCACCCCAGCGCTGTCCGCAACTGTGGACGGTAGAGTTTCTCAGCTTAGTGGCTCAGTGTTTGGCACCGGCGGGGCATCTGGCCACCTATTGTCGTGCGGCTGCCGTTCGTTCTGCTTTGCAGGAGGCGGGTTTACACCTTGGGACACTGCCAATTGTTGCCCCCCGGCACAGCCATGAATGGGCACAGGGAACTGTGGCTCGCTGGCAACCAGATCAACTCATTCCCCTGTCGCTGATGGAACAGGAACATTTGCAAACCCGTGCGGGTATTCCCTACCGCGATCCCCACCTGCGGGATAGTGCCCAGACGATTCGATGGCGCCGCCAAGTGGAGCAGCAAACTGCTAACCGTGAGTCTACAAGTCGTTGGCGACACCGCTGGGGCATTACCTAGGGTGGGTATAGGCCACCTTGAGACTCCACAGCAGCAGCCACAACGTCATCCCAGAAATCAATGCTCCCCACAGCCAATAGGGAAGCCAGAGGTACCGTTGAAGAAGCCCGGTATCGGAAAGCTGGGGCCCCGCAATGGCATAGGTAAAAAGGTAGTCCACCTGCTGAAACGTGCTAATACAGGCCTGAACCCCAAGGAACTGAATTGAAATCCCCTTGAGCCAGCGATTCCCGCGATAGGCCACCAGCAGAATGGCAATCGCCACCAATGTCATGAAGACAATGCCAAACAGCGATCGCACCCACAGCAGCAGCGAGACTAGGATCATCATCCCTAGGGCTTTGAGACAAAGGTCTGTGGCACGATGGGAGCGGCTCGACAAAATAAAGAGACTGCCAGCGATCGCGGGTCCCAGTGGCCCACCAATGGCGACGAAGCCATGTCCTAAATTTCCCAGTAGCACCTCGCCCCCATAGCGCGCAAATCCTGAACCATTGGGATAGATGACCAATTCCCGAAAGTAGCCCCCCAACAGAATCGCCGTGAGACCATGCCCCATCTCGTGGAACCATGTGGCCAAGATTGTAAAGGGGTAGAGCAGATAGTTCCCCAAGGGAATCTGCCAAAGAAGAATTGTGGCCAGGGCAGCGATCGCCAGCAGCAGTGCCGAACGGGGTTGCTCACTGGCTGAAACCTCCAGCGGCGGGGATTTGGGCTCTGGACGAAAGCCAAACATACGGCCCTAGCATTGCTTACCGCTTTGGTGCCAAAAACATGATCATATTGCGCCCTTCTTGCTTTGGTGCCTGCTGCACTTCGGCCACCGCTTGCAGGTCATTGGCCATACGGTTGAGGAGCTCTTCTGCCAAGTGGGAGTGCTGAATTTCTCGGCCTCGGAATGTCACCGTAGCCTTGACCTTGTCCCCGGCTTTGAGGAAACGCTCCGCGCGGTTGATGCAAACATTGTAATCGTGTTCTTCGATTTTGTAGCGCATCTTCACCTCCTTGACATCGGAGGTATGCTGCTTTTTGCGAGCTTCACGCGCCTTCTTTTCCTGTTCAAAGCGAAACTTGCCGTAGTCAATAATTTTGCAAACGGGTGGATCTGCCTTGTCACTGACAAGAACCAGATCAAGCTCCTTTTCGCGGGCGATCGCGATCGCCTCTTGGGACGACATAATCCCCAATTGGGAACCATCAGTATCCACCACCCGCACCCGCGGAAAACGGATGCGCTCATTAATCATCGGTTGTTCTTGCTGCGTTTTCTTGGTAAGAGCCACTGGTACCTGTACTGTCGTTGATAAAGGTTGGTGCAAGGATTGTCCTAGCCTCTAAGGTAGACCAGAAATGACCCCCTGCCCCTTGCTCTACATCTTAGCGGAGGATTGCCAATAGAAGGTATTCTCTCTGCACCCCAGATATACAAAAACTCATCATTAAAGCAGCACTCGCCATAGGTGCCTTTAGGCTAGACTGAGGGTACTTATTGCCTACGCGGGGTCACATAAGGTCTGAGGTATGGTGCAACGGCAACTGTTCACATCAGCTCTCCTAGGAAGTCTTTGCTTCCTTGCTACCGCCTGTGGTCAACCAAAGGCAAAGGCTCCCCCCCAGCGGCCCGGGTGAAACTTGCGGCGGTTCAAACGGAAACTCTTTTGCAAACCGCTGTTTACAACGCCTCTTTGCAATCCCGTGAGTCCATCACCCTACAACCCCAAGTTTCGGGTCGAATTGCTCAAATCAATGTTCAAAACGGTCAGTTTGTCAATCAAGGTCAGCCCCTCATCCTCATTGACCCCTCAGAACAGCAAGCCGTTGTTGCCAGCAGTTTAGCCGCAATTCAATCCGCTCAAGCGAATGTAGAGAATGCCCACTCCATCCTCCGCGCCCTTGAAGCCCAGCGACGTGCCAATCTCGCCACTGTAGAGTTCAATCGGATTCAAGCGGAACGCTATACGGCGCTCTTAGCGGAAGGGGCTGTTTCCAAGGAACAAGCGCAATCCTTCATCACCAGCTTTCGCACCGCCCAAGCAGCACTCCAACAAACCGAAGCCGATATTCGTGCCCAACAGGCCACCATTGCTCGCTTAGAAAAAGCCCTCCTTGCTGCCCAAGCTAACGCCCAGCAGCAGGCCATTGTCCTAAATTGGTTTCAGGTGCGCGCTCCCTTTAGTGGTGTTGTTGGCAATATTCCCCCCAAAGTAGGGGATTTTGTAACGCCCCAAACCAACCTCCTCACCCTGACCTCAAATCAACCTCTAGAGGTCTATATCCAAGTGCCCATTGAGCAGATCCCCCGCATTCGGCTGGGAACGCCGGTGGAGTTAGTCGATATCAATGGCAGTGTTGTCGGTAGGAGTTCCGTTTTTTTCATTGCCCCCAACACCACCAACAATACCCAAACCATTTTAGTTAAGGCGCTCTACAACAATACTCGGAATAATCTCCGTGCCGATCAACAAATTCAAGCCCGTATTATTCTCGATCAGCAACCGGGGATTCTGGTGCCGACGACGGCCGTCTCCAATCTTGCCGGCCAAAACTTTGTCTTTGTTGCCGAAAAAGACACCGAGGGCAAAATGATTGCCAAACAAAAGCCCATTCAAGTGGGGGCAATCCAAGGGAACAGATATCAAGTTTTTAAAGGCCTCAAACCGGGAGAGGAAATTGTTGTCTCGGGAATTCAGCGCCTGCGCGATGGTGTGCCCATTACTCCTGAGTCTTAAAACTGAGTCTTAAAAGAGCATGATTAGCAATTTTTTTATTAAACGCCCCGTCTTTGCAACAGTTTGTTCTCTACTAATTATTCTGGTGGGGGCGATCGCGCTGCCAACGCTAGCCATTGAGTACTACCCTAACGTCAGACCACCGACAATTCAGGTATCTGCCAACTATGCCGGTGCTAATGCCGAAACCGTCGAAACGAATGTCACCACAATCCTAGAAACGCAAATTAATGGCGTGGAAGGGATGGATTACATTGACTCCACCAGTAACAGCTTTGGCAACAGCAATATCACGATTACCTTCACTGAGGGCTATGACGAAAACATTGCGGCGGTGGATGTGAATAACTTAGTTGCCTCTGTTACCTCGCAACTGCCACCAGAGGTCATTAACACTGGGGTCAATGTTAGCAAATCCACGAATCAGATTGTTTTGGCCTTAGCCCTGTACCCAGAGGAGGGCTACGACTACGACGCCACCTTCATCAGCAACTACGCGACCCTCTATGTGGTACAACCTCTGCAACGTCTGAAGGGCGTAGGGAAGGTTCAGGTCTTTGGTCAACGCACCTATGCCATGCGGATTTGGCTTGATCCCAATCGCTTAGCCAGTCGCGGTCTCACGGCTCAGGATGTGGTGCGCGCTCTCTCCGATCAGAACGTCCAAGTGGGGGCCGGGATTATTGGTGCCCCCCCAGCACCAGAGGGACAGGAGTTTCAAATTTCCATTCAAGCCCAAAGTCGCTTAGCCTCAGAAGAAGAGTTTGCCGACATTATTATTCAGCGCGGTGAAGATGGCTCCGTGGTTCGCATTCGCGATGTCGGTCGGACTGAGCTAGGAGCACAAAACTACAACACCAACTTTCAGTTTGATGGCCGTAACGCGGTTGGGATTGGTATCTATCAACTCAGTAGCGCCAATGCCCTCGACATTGCCCGTGCTGTGGAGGCGGAGATGGCTATTTTAGCCGAGAAATTTCCCCCCGGACTGAAATGGAGTGTGGGATTTAGCACCACCGATGCGGTGCAGGAGTCGATCAAAGAGGTGGTCATTACACTGATTGTGGCCATCATTCTTGTGATTGCGGTGATCTTTTTATTTCTTCAAGATTGGCGTGCCACAATTATTCCGTCGGTGACGATCCCCGTCTCGTTGATCGGCACTTTTGCGTTTATGAAGGCTTTTGGGTTCTCGATTAACAGTCTGACCATGTTTGGTCTGGTGCTGGCGACGGGGCTGGTGGTGGATGATGCGATTGTGGTCGTGGAAAATGTCACCCGGCTCATAGAAGACGAGGGCATGACTCCCCAAGAAGCGGCCAGTCGCTCAATGGCGGAAGTCACCGGAGCGTTGATTGCCACCTCATTGGTGATGATGGCAGTCTTCATTCCTGTGGCCTTTTTTCCGGGGGTTACTGGGCGGCTGTATCAGCAGTTTGCTTTGACGATTGTCTTTGCAATTGCCCTTTCTACTTTTAATGCCTTAACCCTTTCTCCCCCTTTGTGCGCTCTGCTCCTGCGGCGGGAACGTCCCTCGATGGCGAACTTTATCTTGTTTCGCTGGATCAACCGCTTGATTGCAAGAACGCGGCGAGGCTATGCCCGAAGCCTCAATGTGATTGTGCGACTAAAATACTGGGTGCTGGCGGGCTTTGTCGCCCTGCTGGGGATGACCTACTGGCTGTTTCAGATCGTTCCCGGTGGCTTTGTCCCCCAAGAGGATCAGGGCTATTTTGTCACCCTTGTACAATCACCCCAAGGGGTCTCCCTAGAGTACACGAGTAATATTGTCTTCAAAACAGCGGACGCGATCGCCCAAAATCCAGCGGTCGAACATACCTTTGCCATTGGCGGCTTTAGCTTCTTCGGCACAGGTTCAGATAAAGGAATTATCTTTACGAGTCTCAAGCCTTGGTCACGGCGGCCAACCCTTGATCAGTTGCTACCCCAGTTTCAGAAGGTGGTAGCGGGTGAACTCGGAGCAGTGGTGTTTTCGTCCAATGTGCCGACCATTAACCTTGGTGGGAGTGGCCTTGGCGGCTTTGATATGCAGGTGATGGATCAGCAGGGCCTAGGTCTTGAAACCCTTGCAAGTTCGGTGAACGAGCTGATCCTAAAAGCAAATAACACTCCCGGTTTTGTTGCTGTTAATACCCCCTTTGCCATTAATGCCCCCCAGTTAAATGTGACGGTTGATCGCACCCGCGCCCTTGCCTTGGGGGTTTCCCTCAAGGACATTTTTAATGCTATGCAGATTTACTTGGGGTCGTTATACGTTAACCAATTCACAATCTTTGCCCGCAGCTACCAAGTAATTGTGCAGGCGGACAAGCAGTTTCGCTCGAATCCCGATGACATCAACCGCATCTATGTGCGTTCAGAGCAAAATGCCCTCATTCCCCTCAGTAATCTCGTAAAAATTGAAGAGGTCTCGGCACCGCCCATTATTTATCACCATAACCTGTTCCGTTCGGCAGAGGTGACCGGCCAAACTGTGCCGCCCCTTAGTGATCGTCAAGCGATAATGACCATGGCATCCTTGGCTGAGGAGGTTCTCCCCAATGGCATCGGCTATAGCTGGACAGGGTTATCCCTAGAGTCCGTCCGCTCCGCAGGCCAAGCACCGTTGATTTTTGGCCTTGGTTTGGTGTTTGTGTTCCTCGTGCTCTCAGCGCAGTACGAAAGCTATATTGACCCCTTGATCATCATCCTTTCGGTGCCTTTGGCGATCATGGGCGCGTTGCTGGCACAGTGGTTGCGGGGGCTGAATAATGATGTGTTTTGCCAAATTGGCTTGGTGATGCTGATTGGCCTCGCCAGTAAGAATGCGATCCTGATTGTGGAGTTTGCCAACCAAATTCGTGAAAGCAAGGGCACTACCATTGTCAAGTCGGTGATTCATGCTGCCGAAGAACGGCTGCGCCCTATTTTGATGACGGCAATCTCCTTCATTTTGGGCATCTTCCCACTGGTAATTGCCACGGGGTCTGGCGCAAAATCCCGTCACTCCTTGGGAACCAGTGTCACGGGTGGCATGATTGCGGCCACATTCCTCAGTTTCTTTGTGGTGCCGATCATTTACATCCTCATTAAGGAAGTGGTGGCACGGCTGACCAAGGAGAAGCCCGAGGAAGCAACGCCAAGGGGGTCTTAGCTTACTTTACTATTTGCAAAACTCTTGTATCGTGGGGAATGATCCTTTGGCTCGTTTGTGATCATGCCCAAGCAACTGGATTTGCTGACCTCTGGACAGGTGATTCCTACACCACTGCACAGTGAAATGCAGCGCTCCTATCTGGAGTACGCCATGAGTGTGATTGTGGGGCGGGCGCTACCAGATGTACGGGATGGGCTAAAACCAGTACATCGGCGGATTCTCTATGCGATGTACGAGTTGGGGCTGACGCCCGATCGCCCCTTTCGCAAGTGTGCACGGGTCGTGGGGGATGTGCTCGGGAAATATCACCCCCACGGGGATCAAGCGGTCTATGAGGCACTGGTGCGCTTGGTGCAGCCCTTTAGTAGTCGCTATCCGCTGTTGGCGGGGCATGGCAATTTTGGCTCCATTGATGATGATCCACCGGCGGCAATGCGCTATACGGAAACGCGCTTGGCAGCGATCGCCCACCGCACGCTACTGGAGAATATCAGCGATGCCATTGTGGATTTTGCTCCCAACTTTGACAGTTCCCAAGAAGAACCATTGGTGTTGCCGGCGCAACTGCCGATTTTGCTGCTGAATGGCTCAACGGGAATTGCGGTGGGCATGGCTACAAACATTCCACCCCACAATCTGGGGGAAGTGGTGGATGCACTAATTGCTCTCATTGACCGACCCCATCTCTCCCTAGAGGAGCTCCTCACCCATCTGCCGGGACCAGACTTTCCCACGGGGGGTGTGATTGTGGATGGGGCAGGATTGCTACACGCCTACAGGACGGGTCGAGGAACAATTACACTGCGGGGAGTGGCTACCCTTGAGGATATTGCGCCCGGACGCGGCCGCCACCGCCGCCAAGGGATTGTGGTGACGGAGTTGCCCTATCAGGTGAATAAGGCGGCATGGATTGAAAAGGTGGCCGATTTGGTGAATCAAGGTCGCCTTGAGGGCATTGCCGATCTGCGGGATGAGAGTGATCGCGAGGGGCTGCGGGTGGTGATTGAACTAAAGCGGGATGCCCCAGCGGCGCAACTCTTGGAGCAGCTCTATCACCTAACAGCGTTGCAAGTGACCTATGGCATCAACTTGATGGCACTGGTGGGCAATCAACCCCGCCAGCTCTCCCTCAAGGAGATCCTCAGGGAGTTTTTGCAGTTCCGCGAAAAGACGCTGCTGCGGCAATATCACCATGATCTGGCAACAGCTCAAGCCCGCCAACAGGTGGTGACGGGACTCTTAATCGGCCTCAATGCCGTGGAGCAGGTGATTGAGATTGTGCGATCGGCGGCGGATGGCAGTGCAGCCCAGCGGGAATTGATGACCCGCTTGGGTTTGAGCGATCGCCAAGCTAATGCCCTGATTGCCATGCCCCTCCGCCGCCTCACCCAACAGGAACGCCAAGAACTGGAACGGGAACAGGCGGAGCTGCAAGCGCGGATTGCCCAATTACAGACCCTGATTCACCAGCGGCCTGAGCGCCTCAAGGCACTGAAGAAAGAATTGCGGCAGTTGAAAAAAGAATTTGGCGACCCTCGCCGTACCCAAATTCTGAGGGAAACTCCTCCCCCTGAGGAAGTCGCTGATTGTGGGGGGGATTCCCTCTGGATAGAAATCAGCTGTCGCGGCTATGGTCGCTGTCTGCCCCAGCAGCGTCGTCGCAGTGGTCTGCCGTTGCAAACGTGGCTACCGTGGTCAGAGCCATTGCCCTTGGGCTTCTCGGTACAGGCCAGCGATCGCCTGTGGGTGTTTACGGAGAGTGGCAAGGTCTATCCGCTGCCTGTGGAGCGACTACCCGTCACCAGCCGTCGTGAGGGCGATCGCGGCCAACCCCTCCTTACCCTCCTAGCGGAGTCAGCTCAAGGGGAAAGCCTCCTTACCGTCATTCCCAGTCAAGCCACAGCGGAAAAGCTCATTCTGCTGACGCGCCAAGGTCGCATCAAGGTGATTCCCATCTCAGACCTGCAAGACCTGAGGGGGCGCGGTCTCCAACTCACCAAACTGAAGGCGGGGGATGCCCTTGGTTGGGTATTGCCTGCGGACAGGGATCATTTGGTGTTGGCCACCTCGCGGGGGCGGGTTTTTCACTTTTTCATCCCCGACATTCCAGCTTTGGGACGGCTCAATCAAGGTCAAGCGGCGGTGCGCCTTAGTGTGCAGGAGATCTTGGTGGGGGCGATCGCCCTTTCGGAACGAGAAAATGTTATCCTCGTTACCGCTTCCGGTCTTGGTAAACAAGTGCCCTTGCCCCTGATTGAAGTGGTGCCCCTCGGTCATTTAGGTCAATTGGCGATGCCCTTGCAGCAAAAATCGGATCGCTTGGCGGGCATTGGCCCTGGCCGTAGCTCCCTCGCACTGGTGACGACCCAAGAACGGGCCTGGATCACCAATGGGGAAGAGATCCCCCTCCTTAATAAAGAGGCGATGGGGGTGGCGATCGCCCCCCTTGACCCGGGGGAACAGGTGCAGGCGGTGGTGGCATTGGCCTAACTAATTCAATCCAGCGGCCACAGACTCGCAGGTGCTTGCCCCCTGGCAGGCTTGCGGTTTGGCTACCATTGCCGGCAGTGATCAGAGCTCGGACTGCTTCAATCACCCTGAAGTTGAGACCCCGTTTCAGGTGCTGCCGCAGAAAGCGCTGGATTAAGCGGCGTTGCAGGGCAAGGGGCAATTCCCGCAGGCGCAACCGATCTAAGGCCGGAGGATGCTCGCGGATCACTGTGGGGGCAAGACGCTCCACCTCAGCCTCGAAATAGGCGCGATCGCTAGCGAGCAGCTCAGCGGTTTGGCCAAGCACCTCTTCCAGATTCGGATTGAAGTGCTGTTGTAAATAGGGGATTAACTCCAAACGCAGCCGATTGCGGCGATACGCCACATTGTGGTTGGTTTCATCCTGCCAGATGGGCAATCCGTAGGCTTGGCAAAAAGCAGCGGTTTCAGCGCGGGTCATGCCCAGGAGCGGGCGCACCAACTGAATAGCGCCCAAGGAACGGCTGGGCAAGAGGGTGGCGAGGCCATCGGGGCTAGTGCCCCGCAACAGATGCAGCAATAGACTTTCAGCGCGATCGCTCTGGGTATGGGCTGTCACCACATGGGTGCAATCCAACGCCTTGGCCATGATCTCAAAGACTTGGTAGCGCCATGAACGGGCTGCTGCCTCAGTTTTCGGCAAATCAGGGGCACTCACCACCTCACAGGGTAGATGCCATTTCTGCGCTAGCTGTCGGACAAAATTTGCATTGGCGGTGCTATCTGCACGCCAGCGGTGATCACAATGGACCGCCGCCAAAAACCACTGCCAGTGGGGTTGTAGATCCAGCAACAGGCGCGTTAAACAAACGGAGTCTTGCCCCCCCGATAGAGCAATGAGAATGCGTGACCCCAAAGGAAGCCATTGCTGGATTTTTAAGGTGGTGTGCAGGCGGGCGTGGTGAATGCCCCACACGGGCAACCCCCTAGAAGAACCAGCCGTAGGAGTGTAGGCCCTTCCCCAGCAGATTCACCCCTAGGTAGCAGACCCAGACCACTCCAAAGCCAACCGTGGCGAGAATCGCCGGTTTACGTCCTTGCCAATCGCGGGTAATGCGGGCATGGAGATAGGCAGCATACACCAACCAAACAATCAGTGCCCAAGTTTCTTTTGGATCCCAACTCCAAGGTGCGCCCCAAGCCTCGTTGGCCCATACGGCACCGGAGATAATGCCAATCGTCAACAGGGGAAACCCCAGACCAATCATGCGGTAGCTCAGGTTATCGAGGGTTTCGGCTAAAGTCAGGCGTTGTAAACTCAATTGCAGAGCTGGTGGGGTGAGTACCGTTGTGCCACCGCCCCCCGTCGAGGATTCTAGGGCAGGGTCTGGCGGGCGACTGCGGAAGCTGCCTGTTCCCACAGAACTCCCCCTGAGGTTGATGGGCTGGCCCCAGGTGACGATAAGAAAGGCGATCGCCAACAGGGAGCCCACCATCAAGGTGGCATAGCTGAGCATCATCACACTGACGTGCATCATTAACCAGTTGGACTTGAGAGCTGGCACCAAAGGGGCTGACTGTTGCATCTCAGGGGGCAGAGAGAGGGCAGCAAAGGCTGTAATTCCCATTGCAACGGGTGCAGTGACAACTCCCACAAGGGGCTGGCCACTGATGGACTCGGCGACAAAGTGCATGGCCGTCAGCCCCCAACACAGGAAAAAGAGGGATTCATAGAGATTACTGATGGGAAAGTAGCCCCCCTCAATCCAGCGCGCCGCCAGCAGGCCAGTAATACAGAGGTTAGCGATCGCTATCCCCGTGCGACCGGCAGCGGTCAGCAGTGGCCACTGGGGAAATGCTGCCCCGCACCAGTAGAGCAACATGGTGATAAAAAGTACCGCAAAGGCGGTATTATCGAGCCAACCTTCTAGGGTCAATAAATCCATAGGTTTTTGTATTGCCAGCCTGCTACTCTTTCTGTATTGTACTGTCCGAACCGCGCTTTTCTGGGATAGGGGAGTGGGTTCCATTCTTAGTAACAAGGGCTGTACCACAATTTAGCCTGAATCCCTATAATCAGGGGTGAAGAATCATCCTGTTCTATTGTGCTGCTGCTGGAGCAAGAACCCCATGAATGAGCTACGGGCTGCGCTGGAATTGGCGACAGAGGAGGAGTTGCAAGACCTAACAGAAATTCTGTTTCGTCGTCGGCTCAACCCCTTGGACTATCTAACCACGCCGGATCCCATTGCGGTACAAGCCCAAGATCGTCAAGCCTGGTTAGATGACATTGAAGAGCGGTTTCGCTTTTTGGCAGCCGATGGTTTGACGGTGCTCAAGGGCAAAGCCCAGCAAATCAGCTATCGGCAAACTTTGATGCGGGTCTGTCGCTACTTAAAAATTAAGTTTTCCCCCAGTTGGACGGTGCCTGAACTGGAAATGGAGATCTTCTTGAATGTGTTGCAGCGGATGTGGAAAAAGCTGGGGGATCAGGATCGGCGGGTTTTGGCCGCCCAAATTCAAGAGAGCTTGCCCGAATTGCGCCATGGCCACCCCATTTCCATGGAAATGGTGCGCTTAATCCTAGAGGGCAGTGCCGCGATCGCCATCAGTTCTGTTGTGCGCTCCATGGTGGTGCAGCAGGTGGCACGGCAGTTTGCAATTCATTTTGCTGGCTCCAAGCTCTCAATGATCCCCTTGGTGTCACGGGGGGCAGCCATGGGAGCCGCTCGATTGGCAGTGGGGCGCAGTCTCTTGGCCTTTGCCAGTACTGCCCTGTGGGTATGGTTTATTGCCGATTTGGGTTGGCAAGCCATTTCCACTAACTATGCCCGCATTATTCCCACCATTTTTGCGATCGCCCAAATTCGTCTTTTGCGGGGTGAACAGGCCGCCCAGTGGGCGATGGCCTAGAGGGTGATCAGCCGCTCTTTGTCCAAGGTGAGCAGTTGCCGCAGCTGGTCAAGGTTGAGTTCGGTCAGCCAGTGTTCGCCGCTACCCACAATCATTTCCGCAAGGGCTTTTTTCTGTTCGATTTGCTCGTGGATCTTTTCCTCAAGGGTACCCGTGCAGACAAATTTATGGATTTGGACATTGCGGGCTTGACCAATGCGGAAGACGCGATCGCTGGCCTGATTTTCTACCGCTGGGTTCCACCAGCGATCGTAGTGAAAGACATGGTTAGCGCGAGTCAGATTGAGACCCACGCCCCCTGCCTTGAGGGAAAGGATAAAGACCCTGGGGGCTTCGGGATCGTGCTGAAAGCGTTCCACCATGAGTTCCCGCTGGGCTTTGGGGGTGCGTCCTGAGAGGAAAAACACCTCCTGCTGGAGCACCTTTTCCAGGTAGGTTTTCAGGTGGGTGCCAAACTCCGCAAATTGGGTAAAGACAAGGGCGCGATCGCCCACTTCCTGAAGCTCTTGCAGCATTTCTATTAGGCGTTGCAATTTACCTGAGCGAGCGGGGGCATAGTCTTCTTGCTTGAGATACTGGGCAGGATGGTTGCAGATTTGCTTCAGCTTGGTCAGGGTGGCCAAGATATTGCCCCGCCGCTGGATGCCTTCACTATTTTCGATGGCAGCAAGGGAGTCTTCCACCACCGCAGTGTAAAGCTGCATCTGCTCTAGGGTGAGGCCGCAATAGACCAGCATCTCCTGTTTTTCGGGCAGGTCTTGAATAATGCTGTGGTCGGTTTTCAGGCGCCGCAGAATGAAGGGTTGGACATAGGTGCGCAGGGCGTTGAGGGAGCTGGTGTCGCCATAGCGTTCAATGGGACGGACATAGCGGTGTTGAAAGTAGGTGCGATTGCCCAAGTACCCCGGATGGAGGAAGTCCATAATTGACCAAAGTTCGAGCAGGCGGTTTTCTAGGGGGGTTCCCGTCAGGGCAATGCGAAACTGGGCGGACAGTTCCCGCGCCGCTTGGGACTGTTGGGTGTTGGCATTCTTGATGTTTTGGGCTTCATCCAGGACCAAGTGCTGCCACAGAACCGGTTGCAAGGTGGCGCGATCGCGCTGCAGGAGGGCATAGCTGGTCAGAATCAAGTCATGGGTTTCCACCCTTTTGAGGAAGGCCTTGCCCTTGGGGCGATCGCTCCCGTGGTGGACATAGGCCCGCAAGGTTGGGGCAAACTTTTGGCACTCCCGCAGCCAGTTCCCCAGCACCGACGTAGGACAGATCAACAGTGTCGGTCGGTAGGCACGTCCCTTTTCCTTGAGGTGGAGCAAAAAGGCCAACAGTTGAATCGTTTTCCCCAACCCCATATCGTCTGCCAAGCAAGCCCCCAGCCGCCAGCGTTCCAAGAAACTCAGCCACGCCACCCCCCGTGCCTGGTAGGGGCGCAGTTCACCACAAAACTCCTGCGGTGTTGGCACTGGATCCAAGCTTTGTTTGCCCGTGAGGCCATCCAAGAGTGTCTGCAGCGCATCATTGGTGTCTAAGCCAAGAATCGGCAACTTGGCCACCGTCACCGTATCCCCCGTAGCAATGCGCAGTGTCTCTGCAAGGGAGAGTTGGGTCTTTTGGGGAGACTGGAGAAACTCTTGAGCAGCCTTGACCTCTTGGGGGCGCAGCAGCACCCATTCACCATTGAGATAAACCAGGGGAGTCCCTTGGCGGCGCAGTTGATCAAAATCTGCTTCCGAGAGGGGATGCTGCCCCAACTGCAACTGCCACTGAAACTGCATCAAGCTGTCAATACTCAAGCCGCTAGTGGCCGGCGGCAATGTGGCAATTATTTTCAGACCCAAGCGATGTTGGGCGCTATTGCGGCGCAAACTCGGTGGCAAAATGATCGCAACCCCCTGCTGCTCAAGGGGCGCAATTGCACTTTGCAAGAAGGCATACACTTCGGTGGTGTGCAGCGTCAGACCCAGGGGGGAGCGTTCTTGAAGACTGCGATCGAGGGGACGATAAATGCGGGAGGCCAAGCCCAGTCCCCGCAGCAGGGTCTCTTGGGGCTGCCAGAGCACCTGCCCTTGATAGAGGAGGGCCTCTTGGGTGCATTGCCAAATCGCAGCTGCCGTTAGCATCGTGTCCGTTTCCCCTTCAGTTTGCAGCCCAAAGGCCAAGTGCCAGTCACCATCGGCGGTCTCTGGAGGTACCAGTTGCAGAGCCAGTCGCCATTGGGGACGCAGATCCAACTGCTCGCGGTAGGGTTCTTGCCAGCGGTGCAGGCGTTCAATGAGGGGAGGTGGCAGTTCCGTGGTTTGACCCGTTTTCAGGAAGGCTAGCCAGTGGCTATGCTCTTTGGCCAAGCCCACTTTGGGCAATTCGAGGTCAGCAAGGGCAGTGTGCAGATAACCCTGTAGGGTGTGCTGCAGAAAATCCGCCAGTAGGTCTGAAGCATGGGGGGGAAACTGCAGCGCCTCGCCATTGGCTTGATAACAGCGACACAAATCGGGCATCTGCCGGCTAAATTCACGGAAGCGATCGCGATCGCCCCCGTGGGTCAGCAGAATCCGCCAGCCCTCTGGTGTCGGCAGGTACTGGCCGCGCACAATTAAATCCAGCAGCCAGCGACTAACGTGCAGCCAATAGCGCAGATCCTCCCCGATGGACCCACCGTTTGGATCGTGAAGGCTCAGTTGATGCAGTTGTGCCAAAACAGCCGTGGCGGGAATTGCCCAACCGGGCACCTGCCATAAAAACAGGGGTTCCCCCTTGAGGGCGGCAAGCGGTGGCGGGAGCAATTGATGCCCCTGAATCTGTGCCGGTAACGCAATGGAAGTGGAACTTGGGCAGGCTGTCTCCCCAATAGGTATTTTGCTCTGGGTGGCGTAGGGATAAACCGGGATAGCAGGCGGCTCCCAAGGGGTGATTACCTGGGTGAGCGATCGCCATTCTTCCGCCCAAATGAAAAACTGTGGCGCTGGCCCTAGGAGCCAGGTGCCATGTAAAATAGCCATGCCAATATTTTAATTAATTAATTTTAATTAATGAGAATGAGCTTTCAGGAGCGATTCGAACTCTTCGGCGGGCAGGGGAGGGCCAAAGAGATAGCCTTGACCGTAGTCACATCCCAGTTCCTGAAGTATTTGCAGTTGCCTTGGTGTTTCAATGCCCTCAGCAACAGCCCGGTAGCCCAACTGCTGGCTCAGGAGTAGAATCATGCGGGTAATTTGCAAGTTGCGTTCATTTTCCTCCAGTTGGCTGACAAAGGAACGATCTACCTTGAGGTGTTGAATCGGCAGGCTCTGGAGATAGCTGAGGCAGGAATAGCCTGTGCCAAAGTCATCAATGCCAATTTCAATATTGCGATTCCTGAGCAATTCCAGCAAATTCAGCATTTCACTTCCCAGTTCAATGCTAATCCTTTCGGTGAGTTCTAGCAGCAAATGCTGTCTGGGCAGGGGGTACCGCCGCTGAAGGGTATCCAGATACTTCAGGAAAGTGGCATCCTGGAGCGTCTTGGCAGAAACATTGACGCCGAGCCTTAAATCAGCTGGGATGCCATACTGCTGTTGCCAAGTCCAGAGCTGCCGACAGGTCTGCTCTAGGACCCACTGATCCAGCGCCACGATCAACCCTGTCTCCTCGGCAATGGGGATAAAGTGTGCCGGTGAGACAAGACCCCGCTCAGGGTGTTGCCAGCGCACCAAGGCCTCCATGCCGACCAATCGCTGACTCTTCAAATGAAAGACCGGCTGGTAAAAGACTTGCAATTCCCCACCGTTTAGAGCGTGGCGCAGATCATGTTCAAAGTGGAGCCGCTCTAGAACCTGTTTGTGCATCTGGGCATTAAAGACAGCATAGCGCTTTGTTAACTGCCTTTTAGCCGCATACATCGCAATATCGGCATCCCTTAGGACGGCTATACCGGTTTCATACTCGTTTTGGCAAAAGACAACGCCGATACTCGTACTGAGGAAAATTTGCCGCTCCTCCACCCTCAGGGGCTCCTGAAGGCGATGGATAATTTGTTCGCACAGGGCGATCGCCCTCTGGATGTGGGGCACCTCGGTGAGCAGAATCGCAAACTCATCTCCGCCCAAACGAGCTACCGTGTACCGATTCTCAACGAGGCACCGCAGCCAACTGGCGAAAGTCATTAGAAGTTGGTCCCCCACCCCATGGCCCAGGCTGTCATTAATCACCTTAAAGCGATCCAGATCGAAAAATAGCACCGCATAGTAAAACTCAGGACTTGTTTGCGCCTCGGTAATTGCTGCTTCCAATTGCTCCATGAAGTAAAGCCGGTTCGGCAGTCCTGTCAAAGAATCGTGATAGGCTTGCCGATGCAGTTGAAGCTGCACTTTTACTCGAGCAGTGACATCGCGGGAGGTCGTCTGCAGTTGGTGCAATTGACCTTGACTGTTGTAGCAGGGTTTAACTAACGTCTCCAGCCACAGGGGATCCCCTTGGGCAGTACAAACCTCATAGGTTATGGGCCAGAACCTTTGCTGCTGAATCATCTGCTCCAGTTCCTGGTTGACTCGCGATCGCTCCCAATCAGAAGAACAAAGCTGGCTAAAATGCTGGCCAAGCAGCTTTTCAGGAGGAATGCCCAAGAGGGTTTGACAAGAGGGACTCACATAGAGACATTGCCACTGCGGATCGTAGAGCCCAAGAATATCGCTGGTATTTTCCGCTAGGAACCGATAGCGTGCCTCGCTTTCCTGCAGTGCTAGTTCAATGGCTTTGCGTTCTGTAATATCAATGTTGGTACCTACCACTTTACAGGGCTGACCCTGCTCATCGTGAATCAATACTGCTTCACTGTGGAACCAGCGGTAGGTGCCATTGCAATGGCGGAGCCGAAAATCAATATTGTACTCTGCCGCGCCGCGTAGGAACTGACGGTAGGCAACAGTAACGCGATCGCGATCCTCTGGGTGGAGTCGCTCTTCCCAATCCTCAAGACTTGCTTCTTTGGCGGTGCCAGAATACCCCAATTGCCTTCGGTAGCTGGAGGAAACACAGAAGGCCCCTGTACGTAAATCACAAAAATAGAAACCAATATTAGAGACCCGTGCCGCCAACTCTAACTGCGCCTGTTGTTCCTTAAGACGAGTCTCCGCCACCAGCCGCTCCGTGACATCCAAAACCACCGTGTACCAGACAACAGCGCCATCGGCCTCCCGTGTGGGTTGACCCGCCCCCTCCAGCCAGCGGACTTCTCCTGTGGCAGGATGAATGATGCGCCATTGACAAAACCAAGGGGTCAAGGTTTCAGCCGAACGCAGTACAGATTGCCATGTGGCTTCTCGATCCTCGGGATGCACAAGCTGCCACAAACATTCACCATCGGCGGCAGCTGCCTCTGCCGGTACACCCCAAAGACGTTCGCACATTGGGTTGAGGTAAAGGGCACAGTTGCGGCCATCGGGATATTGCTCATAGCGGAAAATGGCGCCAGGCAAGTGAAGCGTCGCCAAGCGAAACCGTTCCTCACTGGCGCGCAGAGCAGCCTCAACCTGCCGTCGCTCAGCCAGTTCCTGTTGTACTTGCCGGTAGAGGGTGGCTTGGTAAATGGCTACCTCCAATTGGGTGGCAACCCCACAGGCTCGTTCAATTTCTGCCCTTGACCACCCATGGGGTTGAGGGTAGGTAGATAGGCTCAGGCTTCCCCAGAGGCGACCTGCCACCATTAAGGGAATCAGTAACCAGGCTCCCGGAAAAGTAATTGCAATTTCTTGGTTAATGGGATCGCTAATTTCACGGGTATCGTCAACAATGACGATGTTCCCTGCTTTTAGATCTGCGGCAAAAGGGTTGTTGGGATCCGGAATTTCAAAACCATCGTGACGAGGAAAGTTGGGATCATGGTGATACTCAGCAATATGCCGCCAGACTCCCTGCTCCGGTAAATACTGCACCACAACCGCATCAACCCCTAGCCCCACGCCAACTTCCCGCACAGCCGTCTCAAAGATCACGTCGAGATCAAGGGAGTTGCGAATCGCTTGCATAATACGGTTCGCCGCTTGCTCCTGCAGTAACTGCTCTTTGAGAGCGGTAATCAACCGTGGTGAGGAACTGGCCATGGAAAAGCAGATTGCAAAGGCGCTAAGCCAGGAGAATTTGTCTTGAGACTAGCACAGTTTTTTCTTTGTGGCCTAGGTTTAACGGTTTTCAATTGCCTTTGATTTGCCCCTGGGTTCGAGCTAACCATCGAGCATAAAGATCAGGGCGGCGCTCTCGTGTGCGCTCAATTTGCTGTGCCCGCCGCCATGCAGCAATTTTTCCATGGTGACCGGAAAGTAAGACTGGCGGTACTGTCCAGCCCCGAAATTCTGCGGGTCGGGTGTAGTGAGGATAATCCAGTAAGTCATCTTCAAAGCTCTCTTCGTGGAGTGAGGCTGCCTTACCAATGGTGCCCGGCAACAATCGCAGGACGCCATTGAGAATGACAAGGGCCGGGATTTCACCACAGGTCAAGACAAAATCGCCAATGGAGATTTCCTGGGTGACTAAGTGCTCAATGACCCGCTCATCCACGCCCTCATAGTGACCGCAAAGGATGACGAGCTGATCCCGTTCCCGTGACCAGTGCCAGAGGTGCTGTTGGGTGAGGGGCTGCCCTTGGGGGGTAACATAGATGACTTCGCGCCGCGGCAAACAGGGCAAGGATTCTATGGCAGCAAAGAGGGGTTCCGGTTTCATGACCATCCCTACACCACCGCCATAGGGCTCATCATCTACGCGCTGGTGCTTGTCGGTGCTAAAGTGCCGTGGATTGGTTAGGATGACCTCCGCAATGCCCCGCGCCAAAGCTTTGGCTATTAGGCCGCTGCTGAGGGGTGAAGCAAAGAATTCAGGAAAAAGAGTAATAATGTCAAAGCGCATTACTGACGATCGCAAGAGAGGGAACCATAGTAGGCAAGGGCACGCAGTTGACTAAGGGCGCAAAGTTGCTCTTGTTTCCACGCCCGTTGGGTTTCTAGTGCCCGGGGAGGTGACTGAACGCCAAAGAGTTGATTGATCAAAGGGGAGCGATCGCGCTGAAAACGGACAATGGCATATTCTCCCTCCTTGAGATTGGCAGCCCTGGCGAGGGCATTTAGGGTCTCTAAGCGGCTGCGGGTACCATCGATGAGACGGTAGCGCTGCGCCTGATCGTTACTGAAAATCATCGCTCCCATTTCGTTGCGAATGACGCTGGGATCAATGCCCCGTGCCTGGGCCACATGATGAATAAACTTAGTGTATTCCTGCTCAAGGCCAGCTTGGAGGACCTGAATTTCTTGGGGGGTGAGGCGACGGAAGGGATTGCCAATATCTTTGCTACGGCCAGCGCTCAGGGTCCGTTCTTCGATGCTATTGGCGGTGACGCCTCCCATCAGTAGGCCGTTATCGAGGCTGGTGGGGCGATCGTAGTAGAAAACACTGGGACCGAGAATGCCAATACTACCAACCATGCTGCCGTGATCAGCATAGATCTTATCGGCTGTCACCATTGCCCAAACCCCTCCGGAAGCAGCAATACCCTCAATAAAGGCATAGACGGGTTTTTGGGTTGCTTTGCGGTAGCTCCTAATGCCCTCGGCGATCGCCTGTGAGCCAAAGATTGTGCCACCGGGAGTGCTGATATTGACAAAGACGGCCTTAATAGTTTTATCCTTAGCAGCTTCTGCCAACTGCCGCTGCACTTCATAGCCGTAGGTGACACCCACAAGGGGGGCAAAGAAGCTATCCTCTTCGTTTTGGGGGCTGCCTAGAATTGGACCAGTAATGTCAATTCTAAGAATGCGATCGCGACTGCTCTCCTTGCCGCTGATATGTTCGTAGGGACTGGTTTCACTGGCGGGCGCCAACAAGATGCCGAGGAGGGCAAAGAAAACCGTGGCACTGAAGCCCACCACCCCCAGGGTGAAAAAAAGGTCAGCGTGCCAAAAAAGATCACACCGCAGCGGTGAAACACACTAGGCCAAAAGGGGGGAAGTGAACGCGCCATGGATAAACAGAGGGAAGGGTTTGGGTATAATCTGAACAGCTTTTCAGCTCAGCCTCTTCAGTGTTTTAATTACTGAATTAACTTGAACTAACTTATTCTAGCCACAGTAGGCCGTCTTCTTTTGTTTTTCCTCCTCACGACTTACCCTTGCCGTGTTGGCCTTTCATCATCCTTTTGCGAGGTAGGTTCTCTTTTCTAATGAAGCCCCCGATTACTGCTGAGCAGTATCTCAATCATCCCACCTTTGGCTTGCTCTATGGGGTATGCCCTCTGGATGAGCATCGGCAACTTTTTACAACCTTGTATGCCCAGCGGCTCTTTTTCGTTGTGACTCAGCGGCCCGAGGGTGTGGAGTTTCAATCCATTAGTCGCACGGATGCGCGAATGCTCATTGAACAGCGGTTGCGATCCCTCCGTCGCCTTGGCAAAATGACCGAATACCAGGCCCTGGCAGCTATTCATCATCAAGCTTTCCTCTAGCGTTCTGGGATTGGTGAGGGATGATGCATCAAGGTAGCTGCGCAGCGCTGCGGTATCCATCCTCAGAGGCTGTGCCACCATGGTCCTCCCATGAGCCCATTGGCAGTTTGCTCTGTCGGCGGCGCATTGCTGCCGGCTATTGGAATTTGCCGGGATATTCAACGGGCAGAAGCTCTTAGGTTCCATCTTCAGGAAATCCGGCAGTTCCCAGACCTGCGGGAACATTGCCCACTGACCTACCGGCTGTCTATAATCAACTGCAAACGAAGATTGCCGCTATTGATGCTCAAATCTAACAGCTCTTTTGAGGGCTTGTTCTACTCAATTTTTGACTTTATAGTTAATTTATAGTATAAGTTTGTAGTATAAGTTTGTAGTATAGGGTGTTATGATAAAACTGTTCAATACCCTAGCCAATGAAGAGATGAGCTATGGCGGAGTTAATCGTTGATATTCTGGGGACAGGATGTAAAAAATGCCACCAACTAGAGGCCAATGCGCGGGCAGCTCTGGAACAGCTCAATTTAACTGCTCAGGTTAATCATATTACCGACCCTTTAGCGATCGCCGACTCTGGTGTCATGCGAACCCCTGCACTACGGATTAACGGACAAGTGGTCTCCCAAGGCAGCGTGTTGGATACCCAAGAGATCATTGCTTTTCTGCCTCATTAACATGCAAGTCAGAAAGAAAGAGAGTGCCCATTAGAACTGAGAAAGAAGAAAGCAATGGCATTTTGGCAGGGGCAATGGAAGTCACTATTGGTGACGATTGGCGGGTTTTTGGTGTGTTTTTACTTACCCGTTGAATCACTACAGCAGTGGCAGCGCCTGCAGGGGGCTTTTTGGAGTGCTCTCTATCTGGTGCGCTGGTATGCCCAGGAGCATGTTCTGCTGTGCTTGGTTCCGGCCTTCTTTATTGCAGGGGCGATCGCTGTTTTCCTGAGTCAAGAGGCCATCATGAAGTATCTAGGGGCAGAGGCCCCCAAGATGGTAGCCTATGGTGTGGCAGCGGTATCAGGTACGATTTTAGCGGTGTGCTCCTGTACAGTCTTGCCATTGTTTGCCAGTATCTACCGGCGAGGAGCGGGTTTGGGGCCTGCTATTGCCTTTTTGTATTCTGGTCCCGCCATTAATGTGTTGGCAATTATCCTGACTGCACGGGTCTTAGGTCTCTCGCTGGGGCTTGCGCGGGCAATCGGGGCGATCGCCTTTAGTGTTGTGATTGGCCTGCTGATGCAGGCTCTCTTTCCTACCCCGATCAGTGGAGCAGCCGTAAATACGGCCACCGTTAGCAGGAACGAGCCAAGGCGTCCCCTATGGCAGCAGGCCACCCTCCTGGGAGTACTGGTGGGCATACTGGTCTTTGCCAACTGGGTGCAACCAACAACCGATGCCTCGCCCTGGCAGACCATCGCTCTTGGCAAATGGTGGCTCACGGGTCTGTTGGCTCTTATTTTGAGCGGTCTGCTGGTGGTGTGGTACCACGTCAGCCCAGCGAAGGTACTTCTGGCGATCGCTGTCACCGCCGTACTCGCATGGCGATTTGCGGCCTCGCCGCTAGTGCCCTTTAGTGCCGGCATTGTTGGCATCAGTTGGCTGACCAGTACTGGTCAGAAGGAAGCGAGGGCTTGGTTTGAGTCCAGTTGGGAGTATGCACAACAAATTTTACCCCTGCTACTGTTGGGAGTGCTCATAGCAGGTTTCCTCTTAGGCCGTCCGGGCAGTGAGGCCCTCATTCCTAGTCAGTGGATTACAACGGCTGTAGGGGGCAATTCGATTGTTGCCAATTTCTTGGCAGCCCTCTCCGGCGCACTCATGTACTTTGCCACCCTAACCGAAGTTCCGATTTTGCAAGGTCTTTTAGCCAATGGCATGGGACAAGGTCCTGCACTGGCACTGCTACTGGCCGGTCCAGCTCTATCCCTGCCCAATATACTGGTTCTGCGTCAGATCATGGGCTGGCGCAAAACCCTGACCTATACGGCGTTGGTGGTGCTGATGGCGACCTTGAGCGGGATTGCTTATGGCGCCCTTTCGCCCTAAAACAGATTTGCGAGAGTGAAGCTAAATCTTGAGGTGTGAAGATGAGCTACGACTATGACCTACTGGTGATTGGTGCCGGCTCCGGTGGCTTGGCAGCCTCAAAGCGGGCAGCTTCCTACGGGGCTAGGGTGGCCATCGCCGAAGGGGATAAAGTGGGCGGCACCTGTGTGATTCGGGGTTGTGTCCCCAAAAAGCTCATGGTCTATGGCTCCAAGTTTAGCCGCCTCTTTGAAGACGCTGTCGGCTATGGCTGGCGCCCCGTTAAGGCAAAACTCAATTGGGAACGCCTGATCCGTGCGGTGGATCAGGAGGTGAATCGGCTCAGTCAACTGCACATTAGCTATTTGGAAAAAGCAGGTGTTGAACTGTTGCCCTTTTTTGCCCGCTTTGCTGACCCCCACACCCTAGAACTGGTGGATCGCCAAGGACAGGTACAGGGGCGGGTGACAGCAGCAAAAATCCTGATTGCCGTTGGCGGCGAAGCCATTAAACCCAATGTGCCGGGAATTGAACACAGCATTACCTCGCGGGAGATGTTTTTGTTGCCCAAGCAGCCAAAGCGCATGGCCATCCTTGGCGGCGGCTACATCAGTGTTGAGTTTGCTGGCATCCTGCAGGGGCTAGGGACGGAGGTAATTCACTTTCTGCGGGGCGATCGCCCCCTGCGGGGTTTTGATCAAGACATTCAAGATGGCGTCTATGGAGGAATGATCCGCCACGGCATTGATGTGCGTCCCCAGTGCCACATTACTGGCTTGAAGCTCACTAAGAAGGGTAATATCCGCATTTACTACGAACAGCAGGGGCAAACCTGTGAAACCAAAGTTGATACGGTGCTGTGTGCCGTGGGGCGCGCTCCCAATTTGCAGGGGCTAGGCCTCGATCAGGCGGGAGTTCACCTAAGAACCAATAGCCAAGGAATTGTGGCCATTGGGGTGGATGAATACTACCGCACCAATCAAGAGCATATTTTTGCTGTGGGCGACTGCACCAACCGCGTCAATCTCACCCCCGTAGCCATTGCTGAAGGACGCGCCTTTGCCGATACCCAATTTGGCAATCTACCCCGCACCTTAAGCTATGAGAATATTCCCTCAGCGGTGTTTTCCCAGCCGGAGGCAGCTTCTGTGGGGCTTTCGGAGGCGCAAGCCAAGGCGAAATTGGGGGATGAGAATGTGAAAATCTACCGCACGGCCTTTCGGCCCATGTACCACAGCCTCACGGGGCGCCCTGAACAGGTGATCGTCAAATTGGTGGTGGAGAAGAATACGGAGCGGGTGCTGGGGGCCCACATGGTGGGGGATAATGCGGCTGAAATTATTCAAGGGATCGCGATCGCCCTCAAAATGGGCGCCACCAAGAAAGACTTTGATGCCACCATTGGCATTCACCCCTCTACTGCTGAGGAGTTTGTTACCCTGCGCTAGTGGCCACTTGGATGGGACTGTGGAGCAACTCTAGGGCCGCCAGATATTGGGGATCTGCTGCGGTACCCATGGCCATCAGACTCTCTGGGGCATCGAGCACCCGCCGATCTGGCTCAATCCCTACTTTGTTGATGTTGTGGTGATTGGGGGTTTCGTAGTGGGCAATCGTCACAGCGAGGCCAGAGCCATCACTCAGGCTAAAAAGGGACTGAATCGAGCCCTTGCCATAGGTGCGATCGCCCACCAGTCGAGCGCGCCCATGATCCTGGAGGGCACCGGCCAAAATCTCACTGGCACTGGCTGTGCCGCTATTTACAAGGACAACTAGCGGATCATCGGTGAGAGCGCCCCCACTGGCATTGAGGCTATCAATAATCCCTTGGCGATCGACGGTATAGACAATTACCCCCGAGTCCAACCACAACTGGGCAATTTCTACTCCCGCCTGCAACAGTCCCCCCGGATTATTGCGCAGATCAAGAATGTACGCCTCAGCTCCCTGCTGCTCTAGCATTTGAATGGCTTTGCGCATTTCTGTGGGGGCCATAGCACTGAACTGGCTGAGGCGAATATAGCCAACGGTGTGCCCCTGCACTTGGCGAACCTCAGCCGTGACCGGATTAATCTCAATGTGTCCCCGGTGCAGGATCAATTCCTGAGGGGCTTCATTGCCCCGCTGCAGCAATAGGTGAACCGCAGAACCCGCCGTCCCCCGCATCCTTTCGGCGGCCTCGTCAAGGCTCAGTTTGGGGGTGGGCACACCATCAATGGCAAGAATGCGATCGCGGGGTTGAATACCGGCTTGGGCAGCGGGAGAGCCATCAATGGGAGCAATCACTTCAAGGACACCGGTCTCAGGGTCAGTGCTAATTTGCAAGCCAACGCCGATGAGTTCACCCGCAGTGGTGGTTTGTAGGCTGCGAAACTGTTCAGGCCGCAGGAATCGGGTGAAGGGATCCTCAAGGGTGGCCAGCATTCCTTGAATGGCAGCGTAGGTCGCCTCGCGATCGCGCAGGGAATGCTTTAGGGCTTTTTCGCGCACTAGCCACCAGTTTTGACCATTAAAGGTGGGATCGACATAGGCTTGGTTAACAATACGCCAGGCCTCATTAAAGAGTTTTTGTTCTTCCGTCAGGGCGATCGCCGAGTCAGTGGGGAAAATGCCCCAGACCCCCACGAGGACAACCAAACAACAAATGAGACGTTGCAGCCAACGAACCCCCATTCCTTCACCTGCTGATTGCTTCTTTCTCTTAAGCTAGCACTAGAAAAATCCCTAGGCAGGCACGGCTACTCCTTGAGCACTACCTTGGGATGCAGGCGATCGCCCCCACTGATGCCAATGCCGACACAGGCAGTGGCAAAGGTGACGCCCACAACACTCTCCGCCGGCGGCAGCCCCTCACAAATCACGGCGCGGCCATGGTACCAGTCATTGAGTTGTGCTGCATTGAGTTCAAGCCACGGCAGATGCGAGAGAACCGCTTGGGGCGAGCACAGGGGTAAATGTTCTGGGGCAATGCTTTCTAGGCAATGGCTCTCCTCAATCCGCAGGCCGCTGCTTTCAATCCGTTGCAGGGCTGCCAGGGTGCCACCCACCCCCAGTGCAGCCCCCAAATCGCGGGCAAGGGCGCGAATATAGGTGCCCCTGCCACAGATAATGTGCAGGGTGAGTTCAGGATGACGACCCGGTTGCCAATCCAAGACCTCGATGCGGTACACAGTCACGATACGCGGCGGAACGCTCACTACCTCACCCGCCCGGGCACGGGCATAGAGCCGCTGGCCAGCCACTTGAATCGCACTGTAGGCAGGGGGCAATTGCTCAATTTCACCCATAAATTGAGGGAGCTGTTCTTGGATGGCTGCGAGCGTCAGGTGACTGGCCACCTGTTCTTGGCAAATTTCCCCCGTAATGTCATCGGTGGTGGTGGTAATCCCAAAGCGCACCGTGCCAATGTAGGCCTTGCGATCGCTGAGATAGGGCAGAAGTCGCGTTGCGGCCCCAAGGGCGATCGGCAGTACCCCAGTGGCCATCGGATCCAATGTGCCCCCGTGGCCAATCCGTTTAAGCCGCAGCCGCCGCCGCAGTTCATTAATACAGTCGTGGGACGTGCAGCCAGCAGGTTTATTCAGATTTAAAAAACCAAACATCAAGGGGTTGCAGTTGTTGCAGAACTCAAGGGTAACCCACTGACAAAGCGTTGCAGGGCAGCGATCGCCCGGTTGTAGTCAAGGGTTGAACTCAACAGGTTGCTCTGGGCTTGAATCAGAGCGGTTTCGGCATTGCTCACCTCCGCTTGGGTGCCAATCCCTGCTTGGAAGCGCAGACGAGCCAGGCGCAGTCTCTCCGTGGCTTGGCGTACCGCCGCTTCATTGGTGCGGATATTTTCCTGACTGGATTTGAGGGTGTAGTAGGCCTGCTCCACTTGGAAGCGAATTAAGTTGCGAAAGGCGGCATACTGGGCCTCAGCGATCGCAGCAGCCCTTTCCTGCTGGGCGGCACTGGCACGGGAGACTCCCCCATCAAAGAGGGTGAGGTTCAGTTGACCACCCACCGTATATCCCCAACGGGGCCCGACCCCATCGGTGAGGCTATCCAGGGTGTTAAAACTTCCCCCAGCCACCAACTGCGGGCCTAGGTTTGCCAGGGCAACCCGTCGTTGCTGTAGTGCCGCATTCCGTTGCGTCAGTTGCTGTTCCAACTCCACACGATTTCGAAAGGCCAAGGCAATACTCTCCTCCAGGGAAAGCTGCCATTCCCCGACCACCCGAATTGGGTCAGCGGCGCGCACATTAACCTTGTCATTGAGGCTGAGCACCTGTGCCAGTTGGCGTTGAGCCGTTTGCAGTTGGCTTTGGGCTTGCACCAATTGCTGCTGGTTATTGGCCAGTTGCACCTGTGCTGTAAGGACGTCAAATTGTGTGCCTAGGCCAGCGCGCTCGCGGGCGATCGCATCCCGCAGGCTAATTTGCGAGTTTTGCACTGCTGCTTCGCCAATGCGCACCAGCGCTTCCGCCTGTTGAATGTTGTAGTAGGCATTGGTAACATCCTGACGCAGTTGTTCCAATTGCCGCTGAAGATCCAGCTCAGCATTGCGCACCTGTTCCTGGGCCGCTTTGATACTGGCATCCCGCTGCCCAGAGGTGAAAAGGTTGTAGCCCAGTTGCACGGTGCTGGTCCACGTGTTGCTAGTGGAATTTACCCGCAGCGGCGGCGGCAGTTGGGCATTTTGCAGGCGAATCGCCGCTGAATCCGTGCGACTAATCCCCAATTGCAGGGAAATACTGGGATAGAGAGCAGCCTCCGCTTGGCGCAGCACTGCCCGACTTTGTTGGAGTTGCGCCTCAATAATTTGCAGTTGGCGATTATTCCGCCGAGCGAGTTCAAGCGCTTCGTTGAGGGTAATGGGGCGCTCCAAATCAATTTTCACTTGAGCGGGATGACTGGGGAGATAGAGGGGATCGGGATTGGGATTGAGGGGCAAGAGCTCTGTCGCCCTCGGATTGGGTTGGGCGATCGCGCCCGCCGCCATCGCGATCCAAACACTGGCCAGACTGCCCAGGAGCAGACTGCTTTGCTGGCAGATGAATTGTTGACCCATGCTCACTCCCCACACCGTTACAATTAGGGATTCTCGCTACCACATAAGACTATAACAGTCCTTTTCAAAGGAATCGTTTCCCGAAAGGCGGTACACTGACACTCAATTGGTTCACACTCCAGGCAACTCAAGGCTGGATTAAGCACTGTGGCAACCATCCTACGCACTTGGAGCTATCAATATCCTTGGCTCTACGACACCATTAGCACCCTTGCCGCCATAGCAGTTGGGGGGAGCGATCGCCTGCATCGCCTTGCTTGGCAAGATTTGAATTTACCCCGCACTGCTGTGGTTTTAGATCTGTGCTGTGCCCACGGCATTGTGACTCAAGCCTTAACTCAGGCCTTTGATCAGGTTACAGGATTGGATGCCTCCCCAAAGGCGATCGCCCGCGCCCGAGAGCGGGTACCCCAAGCCACCTATGTACAGGCCTTTGCTGAGAAGATGCCCTTTGCCGATGCCACCTTTGATCTGGTACACACCAGTATGGCGCTCCACGAAATGACCGCAGCCCAACTGAATGCCATCTTGGCGGAAGCGTGGCGGATTCTCAAGCCCGGTGGCTGGTTTGCCCTCATGGATTTTCACCGTCCCCAGGTGCCCCTCCTTTGGCCGGGGATTGCTCTCTTTTTTTGGCTCTTTGAAACGGAAACCGCTTGGCAACTGCTGCAAACAGACCTAGCTGAGCAGCTACGGCGACAGGGCTTCACTGTGGAGCGGCAGACTTACTACTTAGGACACAGTTTACAGGTTCTCCATGGCCGCAAACCCTGCGCGAACGATTAAGATATATGAACGACTTAGAACACGAGTGCGATAGCGATGGTAAGCTCACCGCCCCAACTGGAGATTAACTTAGAGACCGCTGCCGAATTTGTAGCGCGGCACATTGGCATTACGCCCAGCGATCTACCGCAAATGTTGACCCTGTTGGGGTATGGCAGCCTCAAGGAACTCATCAATGCCGTCATTCCGCCGGAGATTCGCTTGCAACGCCCTCTTGCCCTCGGTGAGGGCCTGAGTGAAACGGCAGCCCTGCAAAAATTACGCACCCTTGCCCAACAAAACCAAGTTTGGCGCAGCTACATCGGCATGGGCTACTACAACTGCATTACGCCTCCCGTGATTCAGCGCAACATTCTTGAAAACCCCGGCTGGTACACCCAGTACACCCCCTACCAAGCGGAAATTGCCCAAGGACGCCTGGAAGCCCTCCTTAACTTTCAAACCCTTGTGAGCGATCTGACGGGCTTGGCCATTGCCAATGCCTCCCTCCTCGATGAGGCCACGGCTGCCGCCGAAGCTATGACCCTGAGCTTCAATGCCTGCCGTCAAAAGGGCGCCAACTGCTTCTTGGTGGCCCAGGATTGCCATCCCCAAACCCTTGCCGTTCTGCGTACCCGTGCCCTACCCCTTGGCATCCAGATTGTGCCCATTGACCCAACGATCGCCAGTGAATTGCCCTGGGAGAATGCCTTTGGCCTCCTCTTGCAATATCCTGCTAGCGATGGCGCCGTGCGATCGCCCCAAGCCCTGATTGCCGCTGCCCATGAACGGGGACTTCTGGTGACCGTGGCCACGGATTTGCTGGCCTTGACCCTGTTGCAGCCGCCGGGGGAATTGGGGGCAGATATTGCCGTGGGTAGTTCGCAGCGCTTTGGGGTGCCCTTGGGGTATGGGGGTCCCCATGCCGCCTTCTTTGCCACCCGTGAAGAATTTAAGCGGCAGTTGCCAGGGCGCCTAGTGGGGGTTTCCCACGATGCTCTGGGTCAAAAAGCCCTGCGCCTTGCCTTGCAAACCCGCGAGCAGCACATCCGTCGCGAAAAGGCTACCAGTAACATTTGCACCGCCCAAGTTCTTCTGGCGGTTGTTGCCAGTATGTATGCCGTTTATCACGGAGCCGATGGGCTGCGGCAAATCGCCAAGCGCATCCATCAACAGGGAGTGAAATTGGCAGCAGGCCTAGAAGCAGCGGGCTATCAACTCTACTATTGTGAATTTTTTGACACCCTGCGCATTGGCTTGGGAAACCTGCCAGTGCAGGTGCTCAAGGAGCGGGCAGCAGCGGCACAAATCAACCTGCGCTACTTTGACGATGGCAGTGTGGGCATCAGCCTCGATGAGACCACCACCGAGAAAGATGTGGCGGATTTACTGGCCCTCTTTGGCGCCAGTCCTGCTGAAGTTGAAGGGGGCGATCGCCTGCCGTCAAGCCTGAAACGTCAATCCCCTTATCTCCAGCACCCGGTCTTTCAGGACTACCACAGCGAACACGCGCTGCTGCGCTACATTCATCGCCTTCAGGCCAAGGATCTGTCCCTCACGACCTCAATGATTCCCCTTGGCTCCTGCACGATGAAGCTGAATGCCACGGCTGAAATGCTGCCCATCAGTTGGCCAGAATTTAATCAGCTCCATCCCTTTGCTCCCCAAGAACAGGCTCAGGGATATCAGCAGCTCTTTCGGGAACTGGCGGCAATGCTGGCGGAAATTACAGGCTTTGATGCCATTTCCCTGCAACCCAATGCCGGCTCCCAAGGGGAGTATGCGGGACTCTTGGTGATCCGTCAGTACCACCACAGTCGCGGCGAAAGTCAGCGCAATGTCTGTCTCATTCCCACCTCTGCCCATGGCACCAACCCCGCCAGTGCCGTGATGGCTGGCATGGAAGTCGTGGCCGTCAATTGCGATCCCCAAGGCAACATTGACGTGGCAGATCTGGCGGCCAAGGCTGAGGCCTATGGCGATCGCCTAGCGGCCTTGATGATGACCTATCCCTCCACCCATGGCGTCTTTGAAGCGGGAATTGGCCAAATCTGCAACATCATCCATCGCTACGGTGGGCAAGTTTACATGGATGGTGCCAATATGAATGCCCAAGTAGGGCTGTGCCGTCCAGGGGACTTTGGTGCCGATGTTTGCCATTTAAATCTCCACAAAACCTTCTGCATTCCCCACGGGGGTGGTGGACCCGGGGTCGGCCCGATCGGGGTGAAAGCCCACTTAGCGCCCTTCTTACCGACAACACAGGTGATTCCCCAAGGATCAGAAATTGGCCCAGTGACCGCAGCCCCTTGGGGCAGTGCCAGTATTTTGCCGATTTCATGGATGTATATCACCCTGATGGGGGGGGTGGGGTTGACGCAAGCCACGGCGATCGCCATCCTCAATGCCAACTACATTGCCAAACGCCTGGAACCCTACTATCCCATTCTCTACAAAGGTGCCCACGGCTTGGTGGCCCACGAGTGTATTCTTGATCTGCGGCCCCTGAAAAAATCAGCGGGGATTGAGGTGGAGGATATTGCCAAGCGGTTAATGGACTACGGCTTCCATGCTCCCACTGTCTCTTGGCCGGTCCCCGGCACGCTGATGATTGAACCCACAGAGAGTGAAACCAAGGCGGAATTGGATCGCTTCTGTGAGGCGATGATTGCCATTCGTGCAGAAATTGCTGAAATTGAGGCCGGGGTGAGCGATCGCCAGCAAAACCCCCTGAAAAACGCCCCCCATCCAGCGCTGATGCTGGCCACAGAGCCATGGCCCTACCCCTACTCGCGGCAGGCGGCCGCCTACCCTGCCCCTTGGCTGCGGGAGTACAAATTCTGGCCAGCGGTCGCCCGTATTGACAATGCCTATGGCGATCGCCATCTGGTGTGTAGTTGCTCAGTACCCATCAGGGCACCCCAATCTTAAGCAAAGCTGAAATTTTTGCGGCGGTTGCCGATTCGCCTTGTCGAAGCCAAAAAGGGATTGCTAAAAGTAAGGCAGGTCAACCCCTAGGTGGTTTTATGACACTGGATAGCCTCGATACCGTTGTTCTCTCCCGTTGGCAGTTTGCCCTCACGGCCATTTTCCATATGCTCTGGCCAGTCTTGACGACGGGCATGAGTATTTATCTGGTCATCATTGAGGGGCTGTGGCTGAAAACCAAGAACCTGACCTACTATCACCATGCTCGCTTTTGGTCAAAGCTATATGTCCTCAACTTTGGCATTGGCGTGGCTTCGGGGTTGCCAATGGCCTTTCAGTTTGGCCTGAACTGGGCGCCCTTCTCTGAATCCGTAGGGGACTTCTTTGGTACCGTTTTGGGCTTTGAGGCCACCATGGCCTTCATGCTGGAAGCCAGCTTCTTGGGCATTATGATTTTTGGCTGGCAACGGGTACCCCCGGTGATGCACTGGATTTCGACCATCTGTGTTGCCTTTGGTGCCAACCTCTCTACCTTCTGGATTCTCTCGGCCAACTCATGGCTCCAGACCCCTGCCGGGGGCGTGTTTGTCGAGGGTAAATTCCGTGTTCAGGACTACTTCCAAGCGATCGCCAACCCCTTCATGGTCAAGAGTTTTGCCCACATGTTCTTTGCCACCCTTGAAACATCGCTTTTTGTGATTGGTGGCATTAGTGCTTGGTATTTGCTGCAAAACCGCCTGCCCAATTTCTTTACCAAATCCCTGAAGGTGGTGTTGGTCATGGCCTTGGTGATTGCCCCTCTACAGGTGTTTGTCGGCCACCTCAGTGCTGAGCAGGTCTATCACTACCAACCAGCCAAATTAGCCGCCATGGAGGCCCTCTGGGAAACTGTGCCAGCGGGTACCCCCGCAGACTGGAGTGTGATTGCCTTACCCAACGAGGCGGCAGAAATCAATACCTTTGAAGTGAAGCTCCCTGCTCTGTTGAGCTATCTACTGGAACTGAAGCCCAAGTTAGACGCCCCCATTCTCGGCTTGAAGGAGTGGGCACCCAGCGATCGCCCCCACCTGGTTGGCCTGATTTACTATTCCTTTCGACTGATGGTGGCCATTGGTCTGTACCTCGCTGCCCTGGCAATTGTCACGATTTTTGTTTGGTGGCGCACGGGTCTTGAGGGCGATCGCCTGCGCAATTACAAATGGCTCTGGTGGGGCTGGATTTTTGCGGGGCCCTTGGGGTACCTTGCGGTCGAAGCGGGCTGGATTGTGCGCTGTGTCGGGCGTCAACCGTGGATTGTCTATGGTCAGCTGCGAACAGCTGAAGCCGCTTCCGATTTACCCCCCCAAGTGGTGCTCTTTTCCCTCAGCGGCTTAGTTGCCCTCTACACCATTTTCTTCTTTGCGGCTCTTTTCTTTGGCAGTCGCATCATCCAAAAAGGCCCCAACGTTGCTTTACCAGTACCCGGCCAAGCCAATGCGGAAGAACTGGAAATTCGCATCAAATTGGCCCACCACCAACCCGATCGCCGTCCCCTAGAACCCCAGCAATAAGGAAATGGAAATTCCCATGGAAACCAATCCCCTTGCCCCCCTAGAGCACTTTCTGCCTCAGGCGTGGTTTTTATCCTTGGTCTTTTTCTGTTTCTCTACATTCTACTGGATGGGTTTGACCTTGGCATTGGCATTCTCTCCCTCACCAGTAGCGATGAACGCCGCCGCAATATCCTCATGACCAGCCTTGGCAATGTTTGGGATGCCAATGAGACATGGCTAGTGCTGATGGGTGGCTCCCTATTTGGTGCCTTCCCTTTGGCCTATGCCACCATTCTCAATGCCCTTTACCTGCCGGCAGTGATTATGGTGGTAGGGCTGATTTTGCGGGCAGTCTCCTTTGAATTTCGCGAAAATGCCAATAATAAACGGGTGTGGAACCTTGCCTTTGGCATTGGCAGTTTCCTGGCGGCCTTGGGGCAGGGCTTTGCAGTGGGCACCGTGTTTGAGGGCATCAAAGTCGATGCTGCGGGTCACTTTGCCGGCAGCATGTGGGATTGGTTGACATGGCACTCCGTGTTGGTGGCACTGACACTGATTCAGGGCTATGTGCTGATTGGGTCAACCTATCTGATTTACAAAACCACAGGTGAGTTGCAGCAAACCCACTACCGCACAGCCACAATTGCAGCCTGGACAACGTTTATCGGTGCTGTGTTGATTACCATTAGTGCCCCCATTTTCCATGAGCACTTGCGTGCCCAACTGTTTCAGCCTCCCCTGTTCTACATTTTTGCTGCAATTCCAGTTCTGGGTATCTTGCTGATTTTTCTACTGCTGCGTAGCTTACAAAAGCGTGAAGAAATCATGCCCTTAGTTTGGACATTTCTCCTGTTTCTCCTCTCATTTATTGGTTTGGGGTTTGTTATTTTTCCCAACATTATTCCTCCCAACGTCACCATTTACGAAGCTTCAGCATCTCCTAGTGCCCAAGTCTTTATGTTGATTTTTGTGGCCTTCTTAATTCCGATTATGCTGGCCTACAATCTCTACAATTATTTGGTGTTCCGTGGCAAAGTGGTGGCCTAGGTCTTGTCAGGCAATACCGATTAAAACAGCCGATGCAGTTTTCTGGGTATTTGAGCGCCCGGCTTTGTGAGCTGGCTGAGGCAGTATTGTTTGCCGGCATTAGGGAAACCTGCGCTGTTGATGATGAAAGGTACCGATTCATCCGAAAGGGATGATTCAGGCAGTGGTGAAAGCAGCGGGTTACGGGGGGTTACTCTCCTGATTTAACGTGATTTTTAACGTGATTGAGGAAGACTTTAGGGGACTGAAGTGAGGGCGGATGGATGCAGGGTCAAACCGTTCTATTGATGAGGTGATTCGCCAATTAGGGTGCTGGATAACGTCTCATTCTTTGTTGGAATAGCTATCAATGAAATAATCACAAAAAAATGGAAATAGCCTAGAAAGGGCTCAACCAGTCTCTCCAGCTTTGATAATTTCACATTCAGGTCACCGCGGGCTAAACGCTCCTAAGGGCCGAGCAGAGACGCGCCAACGCTCCCTGTGGCGAAATGTTATGTAGTCTAATGGCTAGTTTCAAACTGGATCAAAGCTAGTTTAAAAGCTAGTTTAAAAGCTAGTTTACACTAGTTTATTGGGTCAACTCCTTGATTAGGAGGTTGCCCATTTCGCGACAGCCCACAAGCGTGCAGCCCTCTGACATTAAATCGCCAGTGCGGTAGCCTTGATCTAAAACGGCAGTAATTGCCTCTGCGATCGCCTGCGCTGCCGCTGGTTGGTTCAGACCATAACGCAGCATCATTGCCGCACTGAGCACCATGGCGAGGGGGTTGGCTTTGTCTTGGCCGGCAATGTCGGGGGCCGAGCCATGAACCGGTTCAAACAGACCCGGCCCCGATTCCCCTAGGCTGGCGGAGGGAAGCATGCCAATACTGCCGGTGAGCATGGCAGCAATATCGGAGAGAATATCACCAAAGAGGTTACTGGTCACAATCGTGTCAAACTGTTTTGGGGCGCGCACCAGTTGCATTGCGGCATTGTCCACATAAAGGTGCGTTAGTTCCACATCCGGGTACTCAGCACTGAGGGCCGTCAGGCGATCGCGCCACAGTTGGGAAACTTCAAGGACATTGGCCTTATCCACAGAGCAGAGTTTGCCCTGCCGTTTGCGAGCGGTTTCAAAAGCAACACGGCCAATGCGATCAATTTCCGTGGCGGTATAGGCCATCGTATTCACCCCTCGCTGCTCACCCGTTTCGGTGGTGAAAATACCGCGCGGTTGACCAAAGTAAATGCCACCCGTCAGTTCGCGCACAACCATGAGATCCACACCGGCAATCACTTCCGGCTTGAGGGAGGAGGCATGGAGCAGTTGGGGAAACATTTGGGCGGGGCGTAAGTTGGCAAATAAACCTAGGCCAGATCGCAGGGCAAGTAATCCTGTTTCCGGGCGCAGATGACGGGGTAGGCTATCCCACTGGGTTCCGCCAATGGCAGCTAAAAGCACGGCATCACTTTGACGACAGGTTTCCAGCGTTGCTGCTGGCAAGGGTTCCCCCATAGCATCAATGGCGCAGCCCCCCACAAGGGCAGGAACAAAGTCAAAGTTCAGTTCAAAGCGAGGGGCGATCGCCCGCAACACCTCAAGGGCAACAGCCGTAATTTCTGGACCAATACCATCCCCGGCCAAAACAGCAATGCGATAGGTGGTTGCCATGCCTGTCTCAAAATCACCGATCTTCTAATCTACACCAGCAGCGGTCTTCCCTTGAGGCTATGGGGAGAGATAGCCATCCGGTAAAATCGCCTCGCTCATATCTACGGCACTAAGATCAACACCATTGAGGCTGGCACCGGTGAGAATCGCTTCAATGAGATTGGCTCCCCGGAGATCCGCACCGCTGAGATTTGCACCCATCAAGTTGGCGCCAATGAGAATGGCAGAGCTGAGATGGGCTCCCCGCAGCAGTGCTTGAGCAAGGCTCACCCCCCGCAAATCAGCTCCAACAAGATTGGCTTTGTCTAGACAGGCATGGCGTAAATTGGCTTCTTTGAAGGCCACTTCGCGGAGATTGGCTTCCTCAAGGCGAGCACGACGCAGATTCGCTCCGATCAAAATCGCCCGCTCTAGATTGGCCTGCTGCAAATTGGTGCCACTGAGATTGGCGCCCCGTAAATTGGCCTGCAGGAGTTGACTTTCCCGCAACACCGCATCCGTGAGATCGGCACCCCGCAGGTAGGCTTCAGTTAAGTTGGCACGGCTGAGGTTGGCACGCTCAAGTTCAGCAAGGGTCAGATCCGTGAGCGTCAAGTTGGCATCCCGCAAAATTGCTTCACTGAGTTGAGCACCGGTGAGATTGGCCTCACTGAGATCGGCATTGGCAAGGTTGGCACGGGTCAGATCTGCCCCTGTCAGGTTGGCCTTGCGCACAGACACCCAGCGTAGATCGGCACTGATTAAAATCACACCCCGCAGATCAGCCCCCCGCAAATCCGCTTGACTGAGATTCACACCAGTAAGAATTGCCCCCCGCAAATCGGCCCCTTGCAGATTCGTACTCTGGAGGGCAGCATCGGTGAGGTCGGCCCGGGAAAGATCAATGCCCGTTAGAATACAGCGGCTCAGGTTAGCACGGCGCAAGCGTACCCTCGCAAAGTCGCGATCGCCAGCGCTATAGCGTTTCAGTAAAACATCAGGTTCCACAGTCGTTGAGTCACGTCCTTAAGTAGCAGCTCCAGGTCTAGTTTCAGGGTTCCCCCAGCATTCGCTGAACCTACGGGAGTGAAGTGGGTTTTAGGCGAATTCGAGCGATGTAGTGGGTAAACCGATTATCCCGCACATGACTGGTGATGCCTAGGGCAGCAAAGGGTTGGAGCGATCGGACCACCTCAGGGGCCAGTTCGGGCAAGAGTAAGTTATTTTGCAATGACCCCAGGTTACTCAAATTCAGGTAAAACTGTGTGTCCTTGGGCTGGGGAAGTACCGCACGGTAAAGGGGAGAGTCGGCAAGGGAGCGCTCAGGCCGGCGACTCATATCCATCAGAGGACCGAGTCCCAAAAAGAGGATCTGGTCATTGAGCCAGCCGTGCTGCCCCACCGGCAAACCCGGGGGAATGCGCCAAGTAATGAGGGGTTGGGGGTCTGTTGCTGTTGGTTGCACTTGCCACCGCAGGCGATCGCGAATTTGGGTATCGAGTTGGCTAAGGCTTTGGCTGGCTTGGGGGCGATTGCTCGTCTGAGCCAGAAAAAGCAAACTAGGGGCATTTCCTAGGTTGGGAACGGGCACAAAGGCAGCGGCAAATTCACCATCCATCCAAGGCACAAAAGTCTGTTGCCAATCGAGGCCAGTGAGATCTTTAACCGTGCTGGCGATCGTTGCTTTGACCGAGGCGGGGGTATTCTGCCATAAATGCTTGAAGGAGCCTGTACTGTAAAAAGCAAGGGTTGTTTCAGGCACAAGACGGCTGAGTTCACGGCTTTGACCTTCCCTGACTAAGGCTTGATTCTGCTCAGGGCGCCAAGTCACTGCCTCCACTGCAATTTGCTCAGGAGTCATATCTGCGGTGAGCACGATCCCTTGCAGTTCCCGTGGCGGCTCAGGCAGATTTCCCTCAGGAGCAGCCATCTGACTGGCTAAAAAGGTGGGCAAGTTCAAGTAGAGTTCCACCAGGGGGCGGTGATTGGATAAGCCTTTGATGGCCCGTTGATAGGTGGGCTGACTGGCAATGCCGTTGTTGGCTTGGGCAGTGGCAATGACTTGTTGCAGGGCGCTCTGGTGCTGACTCCAGACGATGTAGGCGTGGTCTTGATGCTTGAGGAGAGCGATCGCGCCACTGTGGGGGTCAGGGAGAATTCCCTTGGCTCTAAAAATTTTCACCCCATTGATTTCTGTGATTGGTTCGCCAATCACCCTTTGCAGGAGTTGCTCCCCCATCGGTACATTCAGCGTTGGCACAACCCAAATGTAGGGCGGCACTGGCGATTCCTTGACCGATGCCGGGGTAATGGGCAGCAGCACAAGGGTGGCGCGATCGCCAATCAAGGGGCGCACGTCCTTGAGGTAATCCAATTGCGCCAGATTCACCCCCTCTGGCGAGAGAGGATCATAGGTGGGGTTCAACCACGGCTGGGCTTGTAGTAGGCCACTTTTGACAAGGGCTTCCCAAGGCTGGGGATCCGTGGGTAAGGTGAGGGTCAATAGGGCATTATTGGGGGCGAGCGCCATTCCAGGGGCAATTGGACGTTGACTGAAGCGTTGCCATAGGAAAACCCCGGCCGCAGCGGCTGTCCCGACAATGACCACGGCGACACCACCCACCAACCAAGGGCGAACTCGAAGGCGGGAGCCCACAGAAGGCTGCGATTGTGTAGTCATTGCCTTTCTCCAACGGGATTGTAAAGGGTTGTCCGCTGTCGCGGGGTTCGCCCCAAGGAGTGAATCGCTGCCACAAGCTCCCCTGGACTAACCCCCATGCCCCCCTGTGCTCCGGCCACTGATGTAATATGTTCTTCCATCAAGGTTCCCCCCAGGTCATTGCACCCCCAGTTCAGAGCCATTGTTGCCCCCCTAAGGCCTAGTTTGACCCAACTGGGCTGATGGTTGGCAATCCACTGCCCTAAAAAGAGCCGCGCCACTGCCGTCAGCACCAATGTCGGTAATAACTGCGGTTGGTGGCGTCCTACCCATTGTCGCATTGCTTTGGGGGCAAGTTCCCCAACGTAGGGCAGCAGGATAAACTCGGTGATACGGGCGGGATAGTTGTGTTCTAAAGCCTTTTGCTGAAGTTGCTGTAGGTGTTGTAGGTGAGCCACTTGATCCGCTGGCGTTTCAATATGGCCGCAGAGCATCGTACTGGTGGTCCACACCCCCAAGCGATGGGCAGTCTCCACAATCTCAAGCCAAGTGGCGGTGTTAATTTTCTCAGGGCAGATTTTTGAGCGCACGGCATCCACCAACACTTCCGCCGCGGTCCCGGGCATGGAGTCTACCCCAACTTCGTGGAGGGCGGCAATCACTTGGGCATAGGAGCGGCCATCCTCACGGGCAATGAATTGAATTTCTTGGGGCGAAAAGGCATGGAGATGGATCTGGGGAAAGGCTGTTTTAATTTCCCGCACCAGGCATTGGTAGTAGCGCAAACTGGAGCCGCCTTCCTTGGCGGCCGGATTGAGTCCCCCCTGCATACAGATTTCTGTAGCCCCTTGGGCAACTGCATCAGCCACTTTGCTCAGTATCGTTTCAATGTCGAGCCAGTAGGCATCCCCAGCGGTGGCATCGCGACGAAAGGCACAAAAGGCGCAGTGTTGCTCACAGATATTGGTGAAGTTGATGTTGCGGTTAATGACATAGGTCACAGTGTCTCCCACCTGTTGCTGGCGCAGGCGATCGCTAGCAACTTGCAGTGCCCTCAGCGGTGGGGGCAATGGTTCTTGAGGATCGCTGGTTGCAGCTATGGGAAGGGCGGTTGTCAAAAGACTGAAGGCCTGCTGGGCAGAAATGCCATTGTTAGTCAGAACCTCCTCTAGCTGGGCGATCGCCACTATGGTGTGCATAGGACGGACTCCACCTTCAGGACATTGGGGCAGCACTTTTATAGCTTAACCCCACTTCTTTTCTAAAATATGGAAAACGAGGAAGGGGTAAGGGTGATGGCAGCAGAAGCGGTGGGCATGGTGCAGGTCTTGGGGTACCCGGCAGCCCTTGCTGTAGCCGATACATTGGTGAAAGCCGCTCAGGTCACCCTTGTCAGTTGTGAGGGGATTGGTGCAGGTTACTGGACAGTGGTGATCCGGGGAGAGGTGGCGGCTGTGAATGCGGCGGTTCGAGCAGCGCGATCGCTCAGTGGCCAGGCAGTGATCTCTCATCAGGTGATTGCTCGTCCCGATGGCAATCTGGAACAGGTGCTGCCCATCGGTGTCCCTCACTTGCCACCTGAGGATTTTCTGCTGTGAGGCGGGCAGCCTATCCGCAGCCCTCCTCTATGCACTTAACCCTACTTACTTAATTAACGCTCTATCATTCACTGGGATGCCTGCAGTTGCTTCACCTGTTCGGGAGTGAGAATTGTTAGCATTTCAACACGGGTATCCTGCATCACTTTCGACAACTGTGTTTTTTGATCGGGGCGCAGGGCAACCAAGTTCATCGCTTCACCGGTGGATTTCCCCTGTTTGATGGCGTTGCGAAAGATGCGCTGTTGGTCGCGATCCAGGATCTTGAGGATGCGATCGTTGGTGCGCAGTGTGAGCCGCAGTACTGCCTGTTTTTGCTCAACACTGAGATTGAGTTTTTTCATTTGCTCAGCGGTCAGTAGTCCGCCACTGGTTTGAGCCACAACTGGGGGGGGAATGGTTGCGCCACTGATGCCTACCCCAAGGGCGATCGCCACCATCCATCGCTGAATATTCTTTTTCATCCCTAGGCCACTCCTGCTACGATTGCTATCCCCATTCTAGGCGGTCCAGGCAGGATGATTAAGGAGAGCATTGAGTACCTGTACGCCCCGCAGCTGATTGGTCAGGGGTAAATGTCCACGGGGGGCACTCAAATCCCAGATAAATTCACTGGGATAGCGCGGCCAGCGCTTACCCTGCCGCCAGCCAATTTTCTCCCAAAGCCGATCCCAGTTTTGACCACAACCCAGCCACAGTTGCCGCTGCACTGAATAGCCAAAGCGGCCTAGGGAAAAGGCCAGCCACAACTGATCAATGGTCTGCAAATCCGCGATTGGCAACTGCTCCACTTCCGTGAAGTAAAGCCAGCGGCGTTTTTGAGCCAGTGGCCCGGCTAGTTCACAGAGTTTTTGCGTCGTCAGGCGATCGGCCGCTTCAAATTTTTCGGCCACCAGAAGTTCAGCCAGTTCTTGATAGTCCACCCCGCGATCGGAGCGCAGCGGAATCACCCCTTGGGGATAGTGTTGTTGTAAAAAGGCTTGAACAGAAGCTTCTGGGCTCTGGAATAGAAGACGATAAGCTTGACCGCGAATCCAAGGGGCGGGTGGGGGGGAAAAGGTGGCACTGTCTTTGAGGAACTCCTGTAGGAGGTGATAACCTTCACTGCCTGCCGTACTCAGGGTGGTAATGGCGGCCAGTTGGGACTTTTCGTTACCGTTGTACAACTGCTCCCGTAAATCGGCTAAGGCTGGTTCTGTGGTGACCATGCGCTCGGTGACTCCTCCCCATGCAACTCTAAAATGCGTTGGACAATCGCCGTTGTTGAACTGGGAACCTCTACTTGAATGAATTCAATGCGACCACCATAGCGCTGCACAGCCGCTGCTTCTGGTAGGGTCTCCAGTTGGTAATCGCCCCCCTTGACGTAGATCTCCGGTTGGAGAACCTCGATCAGGGTTGTGGCAGTGCGATCGCTAAATAGCACCACCGCATCTACTGATCGTAAACTAGCAAGCACCTCTGCCCGCTGCTGTTCGGGAATAATTGGCCGTTTTGGCTTGAGGGCTGCCACCGAGCGATCGCTATTCAAGCCCACCACCAAGCGTTTGCCCAGGGCACGGGCTGCCCTTAGATAGCGCACATGACCCGCATGGATCAGGTCAAAACAACCATTGGTCAATACCAAAGGACGCCAATCTTGAGGCGCAGCATTGATAGCAGCAACAAGGGTTTCAAGGGTGTAAAGGTTCAGGGGACTTCTCCTAGGAACGCTAACTGAGTGTGCCACGAAATAGCCCTTGGGGCCGCACTAAAAGCACCGCCATCATGATCACGAGGGCAACAGCCAGCTTGTATTCAGAAGGGATTATTAGTGTACTCATCTCTTGAGCAACACCAATAATCAAGGCGCCAGCGATCGCCCCGTAGGGATTGCCAATGCCACCAAGAATCACACTGGCAAAAAGGGGCAAGATCAAAAACCAACCCATGGTTGGCCGCACAGCGGTCATCAGGCCATAGAGACCCCCGGCCGCCCCCGTGAGCACCCCTGCCAAGAGCCAAGTACACAGCACCACCCACTCAACATCAATCCCAGAAACCCGCGCCAAGTCGAGATCATCAGCTACAGCTCGCATGGCTTTGCCTACCTTGGTGCGTTGTAGGAGCAAATGCACAGTGGCGATCGCCACCACCGCCAAAATCATTACAATCACCTTCGAGTAAATAATTTTCACACCCCAAAAATCAAGGGCAGGCATGACTGGTAGCCGATAGGTTTGGTTTTCACTGCCCCAAAGGAGAATCACGGCATTGCGCAGCAGAAATGAAAGACCAATGGAAATAATAATCAGAGTTGTTGAGGTTGCGCGGCGATCGCGCATCGGCTGCCACAGGAGCTTCTCACTCAGGAGCATCAACCCCGCCGTCCCCAATCCCCCAATCACCATTGAGAGCCAAATATTCAGTCCTGTTGCATTGGCTACCAATGTCAGGTAGGCTCCCACCGTCATGAAATCACCATGGGCAAAGTTGGGCAGGCGCAAAATCCCAAACGTGAGCGTTAAACCCACGGCTGCAAGGGCAATAATACTCCCCACCGCCAAGCCATTAACAAAAAGTTGAATCAGTTGAATATCCATGAACGATTGCGACTAAAATTTTAGGAAGTGCAAAGTGGACAACGCCTGTTCATAGAATAGCGATCAGAGGAGTCTTTTCAGGATACCTTTTTCTCTGATCAAGAAAATTACTCTTCTCTGAGAAAACTCAAAGTTAAATAGTAGATTTTATCACGCCTTAAACTAACAAAATGTAGCGATAATAACAAATAATAGTACGGATTTCCGAAGTTTCAGGTAGGGATTTACCCCCTTGGTCTTTCTCAATGAGATTGCGTACCGTTGAGGCAGCCATGCTACTGAGTCAATCGCGCGATTAGCATCAAGGCATCGGTGACGAACCGTATTGTTCGAGGAGGCTTGTATGCGCATTGCTCAAATTGCCCCCCTGTGGGAACGGGTACCGCCGCCAGCCTACGGGGGTGTGGAGTTGGTGGTGAGTCTGCTCACGGAAGAATTAGTCAAGCGAGGGCACGAGGTCACCCTGTTTGCCAGTGGTGATTCAATTACCCAAGCCAAATTGGTTTCTACCTATCCCCACGCCATTCGCCTTGATCCCAATGTGCAAGAATATGCCGTCTATGAAGCTCTTCAACTGGGAGAGGTCTTTAGTCGCGCCGATGAATTTGATGTCATCCATTCCCATGTGGGCTATACAGCTTTGCCCTACGCCAGTCTAGTGAAGACACCGGTTGTTCACACCCTCCATGGTCGCTTTACGACGGATAATGAGCGCATTTTCAGCCAATATCGCAACCAAAACTACGTCAGTATTTCCCATTCCCAGCGGCAACTACGGGACTTGAACTACCTTGCCACGGTTTATAACGCCATTGCCGTGGAAACCCATCACTTCTATCCCCAGCCCAGCGATCCGCCCTATCTGGCCTTCTTGGGACGGCTTTCTCCCGAAAAAGGCCCTCACCATGCCATTGAAATTGCCAAACGGGTGGGTATTCCGCTGCGGATAGCAGGCAAAGTGGACCGGGTCGATCGCGACTACTTCAAGGAATTGATTGAACCCCACATTGATGGTGAATTTATCCAGTTCATCGGCGAGGCGGATCATCCGACTAAGAATGCCCTCCTTGGGGGGGCGATCGCCATGCTCTTTCCGATTACGTGGCAAGAACCCTTTGGCCTGGTCATGATTGAATCCATGGCAGCGGGTACGCCAGTGGTGGCGATCGCCAAGGGAGCAGCCCCCGAAGTCATTGAGCATGGTAAAACTGGTTTCCTCTGTCACTCCGTCGAAGACTGTGTTGCTGCCGTTGCCCAAGTGCCGCAACTGGACCGCAGGGCCTGTCGAGACTACGTTTGGCAGCGGTTCAGTGTTGAGCGGATGGTGAGCGAGTATGAAGCAGTCTATGATACCGTTGTCGCCAATACCTTTGTCCATAATGGACATCGTAGGGGAACAATTGAACTGCTAGCCAGTTAGGTGTCCCCCTAAACCCTTTGCAAAAGTCTTTCTTTGACCGCTATTCAAAAGGTGTATTTATGCAAGCATTATCAACCCGTACAGCAAAAAATACACTTCCTCGGGCCTTTGCCATGTCCCAGCCACAGGTACCTGCCCGTCAACCCATTGCCTTGATTTCTGTTCATGGGGATCCCGCCGCTGATGTCGGCCATGAATCCGCCGGTGGTCAAAATATCTATGTACGGCAATTGGGGGAAGCCCTAGCGGCAGCCGGGTGGCACGTGGATATGTTTACCCGCAAAATCCATCCCGATGACCCCGATGTGATTGAGCACAGCCCCCACTGTCGCACCATTCGCCTAGAGGCAGGCCCTCTGAACTATATTCCTCGGGAAAAGCTCTTTGAGACCCTACCCAAGTTTGTCGAAGCCTTCAAGGCCTACCATGCCAAGTATGGCTATCCGCTGATCCACACCAATTACTGGCTCTCCGGCTGGGTGGGTTGGCAGTTGCGTCAGGTATTGAATTTTCAATGGCTACACACCTACCACTCCTTGGGGGTTGTCAAATATCAGGTGGCTTCTGAGCAAGCCCAACGGGATGAAACCCGCCTCATGGTCGAAAAAGCCATCCTTGAAAATGCTGACTGCGTGATTGTGACTAGCCCCCAAGAGGAAGCCTATCTGCGGCGTTGGGTCTCCAAGGCAGGGCAAACACGCCTGATTCCCTGTGGGACCAATTTGAATCTCTTTTACCCCGTCGCCGATGCCCGTACCCAACTGAGTTTGCCGGCTGATGAGCCGATTGTTCTCTATGTGGGTCGCTTTGATCGTCGCAAAGGGATTGAAACGCTGGTGGCAGCGATGGCTCAGGTACCCCAAGGGCGGTTACTGCTTGTGGGGGGGAGTGATCCGCAGCGCAGCGATGGTGCCGAACGGCGACGCATTGAAGGATTGGTGCAGGAGTATAACTTGGGCGATCGCGTCACCTTTGTGGGACAAATTGACCACGAGCGCTTGGCGGTCTACTACAGTGCTGCCAATGTCTGCGTTGTGCCCAGCTACTATGAACCCTTTGGCTTGGTGGCCATTGAAGCAATGGCCTGTGGGACGCCGGTGATTGCTTCCGCTGTTGGGGGTCTGCAATTCACGGTAATTCCCGGGGAAACGGGGTTACTGGTACCGCCTCAGGATGCCACCGCCTTGGCCAATGCCATTCAACGCCTCTTGGCGGATCCAGCCTGGGCGCGTACCCTTGGGGAAAAGGGTCGCGAGCGGGTGCAAGCCTTCTTCAATTGGGAGGCGATCGCCCTTCAGATGGGGCAACTCTACCGTCAACTCTTTGCCGCCTCCCTGATGGGGAATTCCCCTCGCTTAGAGACGGTTAAAAACACTGCCTCGCTGACAACGGTGACCAAAGCGGCCTTAGCCTCCTAGGCATCTTAAATTGAGTGGCAGAGATCAAGCCGCACTCTCGTGTGGACAGATCACCTCTGCCCTCTGCCTAACCCCTGATTGCCCTCGTGCCGAACAATTTGTTAAATTCTAGGGGGTTGTTTATCGTTTTGTATCATTTCTGAAATTTGATGGTGCAGTGGCGATCGCTTTCTCCCCGATGGCCTGATGTTATTCTGGCGGGACTCATTCTAGGCCCTCTATTTGCCCCCTTCTTGGCCGCCAGCAATTTTCTTTTTTGCCTAAAATTGCCCACATCATCTATACCATGGGCCATCATGTGTGTCCGCAACCGGAAATGGGGTTAATGCTGGCCCCCCCTTGGAAAATGGCCGTGTGTATGCGCTGCTACGGCACCCTTGTTGGAGTTCTCCTGACACGCTGGTGGATTCAGGGGTCCACCACTGCCCGGGAGTGGTACTGGTTGCCGCAATATGGTCTGGGGGGCTTTTTAGTGGCGCTGGTGTTCATGCTGTTTTACCCCCTAGAGTGGGCACTACAACACTACGGCATTTGGGGCTATTCCAATTGGATTGTCTTTCCCTTTGGGGCGATCGCTGGATTGGGCTTGGGATTACTGATCATGCCTCTGCTATACCCCAAACAGCACCTTGCCACCTCCCGCGAAGGAGCAAACACCGAAATTTTGGTAGCCTCCGATACAAAAATTAACTAGGTCAACTTTCTACCATAGATTGTCGCTGCGGTGCGCCCAATACAGAAGGAGTAACCTATACATGGCAACGCCCCAAGAAATCTTAAATTTGATCGACAGCAAGTACGAGCTCATCGACTTGAAATTTACTGACATGCCCGGCACGTGGCAACACCTGACGGTTCACAAAAGCCAAATCAGTGAAAGCTCATTTACCGACGGTGTGCCCTTCGACGGTTCCAGTATTCGCGGTTGGAAAGCGATTAACGAATCCGACATGGTGATGGTGCCGGATCCGAATACAGCGTGGGAAGACCCCTTCATGAAAGAACCCACCCTGAGCATGATTTGCACCATCAAAGATCCGCGCACCGGCGAACTCTACGATCGCTGCCCGCGCTCCATTGCCACCCGTGCCATTGAGTACTTAAAAGCAACCGGCATTGGCGATACGGCTTACTTTGGCCCCGAAGCCGAGTTCTTTGTTTTCGATGACGTTCGCTACGACCAAAATCAACGGTCTGGCTACTACTACGTTGACAGTATTGAAGGTCTTTGGAACACTGGCCGTGAAGAAGAAGGAGGCAACCTCGGCTACAAAATCCGTGGCAAAGAGGGTTACTTCCCCGTTGCGCCCACAGATACGCTGCAGGACTTGCGCACAGAAATGCTCTTGACGATGGCCAAGTGCGGTGTGCCCATTGAAAAGCATCACCACGAAGTGGCTACGGCGGGGCAGTGCGAGTTGGGTTTCCGCTTTGGCACCCTCATTCAAGCTGCCGACTGGCTAATGACCTATAAGTACTGCGTCAAGAATGTTGCCCGCAAGCACGGTAAAGTGGCAACCTTTATGCCCAAGCCCGTCTTCAACGACAACGGCTCGGGGATGCATACCCACCAGTCCATTTGGAAAGATGGCCAGCCCCTGTTCTGGGGAGACGGCTATGCGAATTTGAGCCAAATTGCCCTCTGGTACATTGGTGGTATCCTCAAGCACGCTCCAGCGCTATTGGCTTTTACCAACCCAACAACGAACTCCTACAAACGACTGGTTCCCGGCTTTGAAGCCCCCGTGAACCTTGCCTATTCCCAAGGCAACCGCTCTGCCTCTGTGCGGATTCCCCTCACTGGTCCCAACCCCAAAGCGAAGCGCCTAGAGTTCCGTTGCCCCGATGCCACGAGTAATCCCTACCTTGCCTTTGCGGCAATGCTATGTGCAGGTATTGATGGCATCAAGAATCAAATTGATCCGGGTAGCCCCTTGGATGTTGATATCTACGACCTCAGCCCCGAAGAATTGGCCAAGATTCCCTCAACCCCCGGTTCACTTATGGCGGCCCTGGAAAATCTGCAAAAGGATCACAGCTTCCTCACGGCGGGGGGTGTCTTTAGCGAAGACTTTATCCTCAACTGGATTCAGTACAAGCTGGACACAGAAGTCATTCCCATGTCACTGCGTCCTCACCCCTATGAATTTACTCTCTACTTTGATGCCTAGGCAAATGAGCTGCTAGGGTCTGGCATTTAGTGACATCCCACGCAGAGGCACCCATCGGGGGTTGCCTCTTTTATTTTTGCTGCCGATTCTTCGCTGGTAAAGGTGTTGGGTGTGCTCGTGCTTGCCTAGAGCTGGAATTTCTGATAAGTTGGGATGCTACTAAAAATTAACATTCCCACTCTTAAATGTTGTTGATGGGGAATGTTTCCCCTAAAAATTAGGTTGTAGGGTCCCATGCTACGCGCTGGAATTGTCGGCCTACCGAATGTGGGCAAGTCAACGCTGTTTAATGCCCTTGTGGCCAATGCTAAGGCCGAGGCAGCCAATTTCCCCTTCTGTACGATTGAACCCAATGTTGGTGTCGTAGCAGTTCCCGACGAGCGGCTGGAGGTACTGGCAAAAATTTCCCAATCTGCTCAGATTGTGCCGACGCGGGTGGAGTTTGTGGACATTGCGGGCCTGGTGAAGGGAGCTAGCAAAGGGGAAGGACTGGGCAACCAGTTCTTGGCAAATATTCGCGAGGTGGATGCCATTGTCCACGTGGTGCGCTGCTTTGAAGATGAAGATATTGTCCACGTGGCAGGGCGTGTGAATCCTGTCGAGGATATTGCGGTCATTAACTTAGAGTTAGCACTGGCGGATTTAGCCCAGATAGAAAAGCGCATTGAACGCACCCGTAAGGCAGCGCGATCGCAAAAAGAAGCACAGATTGAGCTGACGGCCCTTGAAAAGCTCCTGGGGGTACTCAATGAGGGACAGCCTGCCCGTCTGTGTCAACTTACGGAAGAGGAAGAAGCGGCCATTCGCTTTCTCGGCTTGCTCACTCGTAAGCCTGTGATCTACGCCGCTAACGTTGCTGAGCAGGATTTGGCCACTGGCAATGAATGGACAGCGGCAGTTCAGGAGATGGCAAAGCAGGAGGGGGCAGAGGTGGTGATTGTCTCTGCTCAAGTGGAGGCCGAGCTCGTGGATTTGCCCGAGGGCGATCGCGCCGAGTATCTGGCCAGTCTTGGGGTTCGTGAGGGGGGTCTGCGATCGCTCATTCGCTCAACCTATAAGCTGCTTGGCCTACAAACCTTCTTTACCACAGGACCTAAGGAAACCCGAGCATGGACAATTCCAGCGGGTACCAAAGCGCCCCAAGCGGCGGGCGTCATTCACAGTGACTTTGAGCGGGGCTTTATTCGCGCCGAAACGGTGAGCTATGACGATTTAGTGGCCTGTCAATCCCTGACGGTGGCTAAGGAAAAAGGCCTAGTACGCAGTGAAGGCAAAGACTATGTTGTGCAGGAGGGGGATGTGATGCTCTTCCGCTTTAATGTTTAGCCCCCCCTGATTGGGATTGGATCACAAGCTTGTAGCTTATAACCTTATAACCTTTATAACCTTATAACAATGTTCCTACAATCGGATAAACCAAGGGGGGCACAATTAAGGCCATCGCCACCCCTACGGCTGCGATTGCACTGAGCAGAACCGCACCAGCGGCACAATCTTTGGCAATGCGAGCAAGCTCATGGTATTCTCTGCCGACGGTGAGATCCACAACGGCTTCCAAGGCCGTATTCACTAACTCTAGCCCGATAACCACGGCAATGGTTAGAACAATGACCGCCACTTCAACAGGGGGAAGTTTCAACAGGCCACTGAGGGCGATCGCACTCAGGCCAACTGCTGTGTGGATGCGAAAATTGCGCTGAGTTTGGAAAGCATAGACGACTCCCGCCCACGCATAACGGAAACTATTCAATAGGGAGGAGGCCACACGGTAGGAGCGCTGTCGCAGTAGGGTTGTCCCTGCTGCTTTCTCAGTATAGGTGGCCAGAACTTTTTGTGTCATAACGTTATCCATCACACCAAACATTCCCATCTAAGTATTGACGTTAGATGTCATACACCTTGAAGAAGAAATTTTAAGAAATTTGGTTGTTAATGCCTCCCATTTAAGCACATGCTTTTCAATTTCGTTCCTAGCCAACAGAGCATTTACGGAACATTGGGGGTATAAGACCCACGGCTTCGAGGCACTCGGCCTGCTGAGCTAACATCCGTGCCAGTTGAGCTTCATCGGGGTGATCCCAGCCTAGGAGGTGGAGGAGGCCATGGCAGGCCAGCCAGGTGATCTCTATAGATAGAGTGTGCCCACTTTCTGTGGCTTGCTGACAAGCGGTGTCCCCAGAAATAATAATGTCGCCCAGGTATTCAGGTTCCTCTAGGGGCAGCGGCAGGGCGTCATCGCGGGTGGCAAAGGCAAGCACGTCCGTAGGGATGTCGCGATCGCGATACCGGCAGTTAAGGACTTGAATCTCGGCATCGGTTGTCAAACGCAGGGTCAGCTCATACTCTTTGCCTGCATTTGGTTCCACCATGGCAATCCATGTGTGAAACCACGCTGACCAAGGGAGTGGTGCCACCTCAGCGCTCAGGGAAGGATGGTGCAGTTCTAGATAGACGGTAACCGGCATTGTTTTTTCTTTGTTTTCACCAACTCCCTAACGGGTGAGGTAGGATAAGCCCACCAACAGCGCCAACAGACCGATAGTAGTGAGGGCAAAATGGGTCAGGGATTTACGTCCCTTACGCACCATGTTCCGCATGGCCAGTTTGACATAACTAGGCTGCGCGGTAGGGGAAGACGTGGGTTTGGGGGACTGGCTCATGGGATTTCACTGCTATCGGCAATCTTTATGAATTTTAACAAAGGGGGCTTGACTTTAGTAGCGCGATCGCGGGTGATGATTGGCCACCGCTTGTACCAGCCCCAAACCAATATAGGTTGCCAAAAGGGCAGAACGGCCATAGCTGAGGAACGGCAAGGGAATACCTGTCACCGGAAATAGGTTCATTGTCATGCCGATATTGACCACCGCTTGGAACATCAACATAGCAAAAAGGCCGATCGCCAGCAGCGAGCCGAAATCATCACGGGCACTATTGGCAATTTGCAATAGCCGCAGCCCAATGAACCAAAACAGTCCTAAAACTAGCAAGCCACCCCAAAAGCCTAATTCCTCACCGATGGCAGAAAAAATAAAGTCCGTGTGCTGCTCAGGGATAAATCCCAATTGCGTCTGCGTCCCCTGAAACAGCCCTCGCCCCCACAGGCCACCCGCGCCAATGGCAATGCGGGATTGGATCAGATGATAGCCCGCCCCCAATGGATCTTTGTCCGGATCCAAGAACATTAAGAGGCGATCTTTTTGGTAGTCCTTGAGAACGCTCCACAGCAATTGCCCCAGCCCTGCCCCCGAAAGATTCAGAACAATGCCGCCGATCGCCCCAATCCAACCAAGGGGAAGATTTTGCCATGCCACAACCCCCATCCCCAATGTCCACAGGAACCACAGCACAAGATTTAGTTCATAGGGCAGCGGTAGGGCAAAGAGAATGGCTGCCACCAAAGGGGAGAGCATCAGCACAATCCAACCCAAACGGGCGTTGGCCCAGTAGAGCATCCCCAAGGTGATGGCAGCAAAGACCAGGGAAGTACCCAGATCGGGTTCCGATAAAATCAATCCCAGGGGCAAGGCCGTTGCCGCAAACACCCGTAGAATGCCACTGAGGCCATTGGCAGGAACCCGCTGCAGGAGGGCAGCCTGGGTGAGGATGATCGAGATTTTGGCAAATTCAGAAGGCTGGAGGTTAAAGCCAGCAATGGGCAGCCAGCTCTGGGCACCGTTAGCTTCAACGCCAAATAGGCTCACAGCCAGTAGGAGGAGACAACTGATGCCATAAACCCACCAGTGGACTGAGATAAAGACCGAGGTCGGCACCCGTGCCAGCAGGAAAAGCAAAATTGTACCCACGCCCGCGATTGCCAGATGTTGGAAGCCATCCTTTTCGCCAATGTGCAGCTCAGCACTGTGAATGGCCACTGCCCCTAACAGCGTAATCAACCATACTGCAATTAAAAGTAGCCAATCCATCCCCCGCCAAGGGTAGAGCCAAGCAGACCAGCGGCGTTGCCATAGCCGAGTTGTCCAAAACATCGCCAGATATCCTTCGTTCGCACTAGGCTGGAACAGTGGTGGTTTGATTAAGACTCTCATTCTAGCTTGAGTGGAACTATGCTTCGGTGGCAACCGCATTGGTCAAGGCTTTATAGCCAGAGATAGGGCATACTGAGGGTGAAGCACGCGAAAAGAGCCACCCCTGCTGATATGAGCCTTCCTGCGCCGACTTTGGCTGAATTGCCCCTCCATCCCTATATTGATGGTTCAGGTCGTGTGGCCCCTGATCTCAAGGGAGCGATCGGTCTCTATGCCATTTTTGATGCTGCCGGCAGGGTGCAGTATATTGGCTATTCTCGGGATATACGACTGAGTTTGCTACAACACCTTGTGCGCTGTCCTCAAGGGTGTAGTGGCTATAAGGCGATCGCCATTGAACGTCCCGATCGCCCGTGGCTAGAAACCGTGAAACAGCAGTGGCTAGCGGAATTGGGAACTGTGCCCTTAGGCAACGAGCGCGATCGCCCCCAGTGGGAAAATGCCATTGATGTCAAGGAGCAAATGACCGAGGCCGAACGCGCTGCATGGGCCAGTGCCGACTCACTCACTCAACCAAAGCTGCTGAAACAGGTGGCGCGGCGAGTTGAAGCAGCGATTCTCGAACAGCTACGGCAGCGATCGCTACAGGAGCCGCTGGTCTTTAACGCCAAACTAAAGGAAAGTGGACGGCTGGATCTCAAATGACGACCTCTCCCCCTCTGACCTCTAGCCAAATCTGGCAGATCAATCAACTCCTGCGCCAAGCGGGGCAACGGGCACGGCAACTGGCACAGCAACCCTTTGATGTCATTGAAAAGGGACAGCAAGACTTTGCCACCAGTATTGATCGCTTCTTGGATCGGCTGCTAAGTCAGAAATTTCGTGCTTGGTTTCCTGAAGATGGCATCATCAGTGAGGAAAATGCCGACTCCCCAGCAGTTTTTCAGGAACCGAAAAATCGCTACTGGCTGATTGATCCCCTTGATGGTACTGATGATCTAATTCACCATCGCCAAGGCTATGCCCTAATGGTGGGTTTGCTAGAGCACTACAGTCCAGTGGGGGGTTGGATCTATGCCCCCAATCTGGACCATCTCTACTACGGCGGTAAAGACTGGGGACTCTTTCAAATGAGCAGCGGTGGGCCACCTGTCCCCCTATTACCCGTTTGTCCACCTTCCCCTAATGCCGACCATTGCCCGATGATGATTGGCTATCGCGACTACCGTACCTACGGCGATGCAATTCATCGGGTGTTGCCCCAAGTGGAATTTCGCTTTCTGGGCAGTTTTGGCCTCAAGGTGATTGAAGTAATTTTGGGACGGGCGGGACTCTACCTCTACTTAAATCAGCGGGTTAAGCTCTGGGATACCACAGCCCCCTTAGCTTTGGCAACAGCGGCAGGTTTGGTGTGCACCGACTTGCAGGGAAATCCCTTGCGTTTTGATGCCACAGGTTTACAGGAACAAACCCTGGCCCATCAGCAACCCATTCTCATTGGCTGGCCAGAGTATATCGCTGCTTTGCGATCGCCCCTCATTGAAGCAATTTCGACGGTTGGACCGCCTAGACATGCCTAAAAAATAATGGCGGCAGTTCCCTTAAGAGGGTCACCGGCGCTGCCACTGCTGCAAGAGCCACCGCCCTAAACGAATCAGCTGTTCTTCAATCCAGAGAAACAGGCGATCGCACCACAGCAGTAGCCGTTCAAACCAGTGGAGTTCATAGCCAATGAGGGCAGCATCCACATCAAGAATCAACTGCTCTGGATTCGGATCGACACTGGTGGCCGCAGTTTCCGAGGGCGATGAAGGAGTGAATGGCGCCGCGGTGCTCCCTAAACTGAGCAGGGTGTCCACGGGAGAAAAGACTGGCAAAGGATCCGTAGCTGCCAATAGGGGTGAATTCGCGGTTGCTACGGCAGGGAGTTGGAATCCTCCTAGCCAGTAGGAGAGTTGAGTCAGCCAGTCTTGGAAGGGGAGCTTGAAGGGATGAAGATGGCGTTCAATCCAAGCTAGGGCTTGCGCCTGTTGGGCAGGGCTGAGGATGTACAGGATAGTGTTATCGGTGCCAATGAGCACCATCTGCTGTGTTTCTAAGAGAGTAGCAATCCCCTGTACCCGCACTTGGGAAAGCGTGTTCTTGCGACCAGAGGGGAGGCGCGATCGCAACCAGCGGACAGCAGCGGCCAAGGGAGATGCTGAGGGTAGGACTAAATCCTCTTCACGGTTACCTGTTAACTGAAGTTGCCCCAGAAAGGTTGCCACCAAACAGGACGGTGGGTTAGAGTCTGCTTTGAGGGATCGCTCCCACCAACGCCAGAACCAGTGATGTCGTCGCCGATACCACTGCCGAACATGCTGATAGTACACTGCCAAGGCGTAGGCAATGTGTTGCTCAATTTGCTGCTGTTCTGTGGGGGTGAAGATTTTCAAGGGGCGGGCAGCCTCATCCACAAGCAAGAGGGATTTTGCGGCGCGATCGCAGGCAAGGTAAACAGGTGGCCGCTGTGCCAAGGGTGCGGCCGCTGAGGGTAATGTCTTGGGTGGGGGTTGAAACCAGCGTTGCCAAGGAGCCATCCAGCGCTGCCACCAAGTTAAGGGGCGAGCAATGGGGGCGATCGCCACTACCCAAGATTGCTCCTCTCCTGGTGTGAGGGACAAAGCAGACATGACGGTCAACAGGGCTTCATCGGCAGGGGGTGTCGCTGTCGGTTTCGGCAGGAGGCGTTGATGCATTTGGGAAACCGTGCCCAACAGTTGGGGAACTCGCCGCTGCCAAAATTGTGCCAGAATTGAGCCAATGACCTGAAGTGTGCCACTGAGGGTGCTTTCAATCTGCCATTGTTGGCGCTGCCACCGTTGCTGCCAACGTTGCCATTGCTGTCGCCAAAAGCTAAAGAAGCGACTCTGATAGGAAACTGCCATAGCGGCTTTGTAGGTAGAGGAATATAAAGCTAGATTACTGTTCTGGTACTATAAATGCTTACTGTATGATTACTGTCAATACTGATCCCGTTTACCCCGCAATCGCGTAAAGGCCTGTAAAGGTGTGGTTGCCCCCACGGCCATCTGAATGGTCCTGACTTCGCAGCGCAAAAAGGGATTTGTCGCCTTTTCAAGGCCAATCGTACTGGGAATCGTGGCTTGCCCTTGGGCGCGATCGCGACAAACTTGGGCATAGCGCTCTTGCAGGGTAGGGTTATCCGCTTCGACGGTCAGGGCAAAGCTAAGGTTCTTTTGGGTATATTCGTGGGCGCACCAGACCCGCGTCTCCTCCGGTAGCTGCCGCAGTTGATTCAATGAGTCCAACATCTGGGCTGGGGTTCCCTCAAAAAGACGCCCACAACCGCCGCCAAAAAGCGTATCACCGCAAAATAGATCGCCCGTTGTCGGCGCATAGTAGGCAATGTGACCGCGGGTATGGCCGGGAACAAAGAGGACGTCAAAATAAGTTTGGCCAAAGGGAACGCGATCGCCCGCCTTCAGGAAGACGGTTTGCTCTGGAATGCGGCCTTGATCTTGGCGGCTGCCGTAGACTGCGATATCCGGGAAGCGCGATCGCAGGGCACGATTGGCACCCACATGATCCCAATGGTGGTGGGTATTGAAAATTGCCCTTAGTGTTGCCCCCAATTCCGCTAATTTGGCAAGGACGGGTTCTGGCTCTGCTGGATCCACCACTGCCGCTGTCCCCGTTTGCGGATCATAGAGCAAAAAAATGTAATTATCCGTAAGGGCATTGAGGCGATAAATCACCATGGCCGTTGTTCCTGCACCCAGCGTCGCCAATTCTTCTGTGCCGCTACCTCATCCATTTTGGCCTCTGCCAAGAAGCGATAAAGAGACTCTTTGGGCATCCATAGAAATAAAAAATAAAGGGGAGCGATCGATTCCATCCCGCAACTAGACGATTTGCCATCTCCCACCATTGTACCGCCATAACTCTGGTACCCCCAAAGCTGCATACAGGCGGTTCTTATCATTCAACATCAGTGTGGGTATCAGTGTGGGTCATGTCCACCGCAATGACCCAATCGGGGGGTGGAGGAATACTCAGATCAATCCTGCAGCCAACCATCCGTGGTTGAGGGTGGATCTAACAGTCATTATCTGGCTCTGCGATCGCCACAGGGTTGTTGAGCGCAGCGATCGCAGCCGCAGCCCTGTTTTCCCAACCAGAATGCGCCAAAATAGACCAATGAACTCACTGGCAAACCCATGGGTGGGGCTTCAAGGGTGCCACGCCCTGCTGCTAAGGGAGGCCCTAGAGGCTAACAGGCCGTTTGCCCGTGGTGGCGGTTAGGGTTGTCGTTGGGCCAGATCAAAAATCTGCTCTATTATCTGATTATCTAAAACTCTCTATGGCTTTGGTATCAGCTTCCTGCCCGTAGCACACAAATCAATCAGTTCACAGCTTTCGCACTGGGGTTGACGGGCTTGGCAAACTGCACGGCCATGGTAAATCAAGCGAATTGACCAGTTTTCCCAATCGGGCTGGGGGATCAGACGCATTAAGTCCCGCTCAATTTTCACAGGATCGGTTTCTTGGGTAAGCCCCAGCCGCCGGCTCAAGCGCTTGACATGGGTATCCACGGTGACTCCGCCTAAAATGCCATAACCGTGGGCAAGAACCACATTGGCCGTTTTACGAGCGACTCCCGGCAGGGAAAGCAAATCTTCCATTACCTTGGGCACTTGACCCCCATAGACCTCGACAATGCGGCGACAGGCACCTTGAATATGGCGAGCTTTGTTGCGATAGAAACCAGTGGACTTGATGTATTGTTCCAACTCTGCCAGGTCGGCTGCTGCAAAGTCTTTGGCATGGCGATAGCGGGCAAACAGTGCCGGCGTGACTTGATTCACCCGCTCATCGGTGCACTGGGCAGAGAGAATCGTGGCCACCAACAGTTGCAGCGGATTTTCAAAGTTGAGGCTACAGGTAGCATCGGGATAGAGGCGCTTAAGGCGGGTGAGAATTTCCAGTGCCCGTTGTTGCTTGGCGCAGAGGCGACGGGTAATAGCCATAGGTAAACTTAGTAAACTTAAAAGAGTTGCTGCACCCAGCCCAAGCCTGTGAGGTTTACGGTGTCCCGCACAATCAGGAACATTCCCAATCCAAGGAGTAGAACCAGCCCTGTTTGCATCACCCCCTCTTGGATGCGATTAGGTAAGGGACGACCCCGCAGCGCTTCTACTACTAGGAAGAGCAGTTGACCCCCATCTAGGGCTGGAAAGGGCAGAATGTTGATAATCGCAAGGTTAATACTGATCAAAGCGGTAAAGGTAAAGAGCTGTTCAGCGTTTGAGCGGGCAATATCTGCCCCCATTGCAACGATCGCCACCGGCCCAGAGACCTGTTGAGCCGCTTGATCAAAATGCTGGAAAAGTTCCCGAAAGCCATCTAGGGTTAGGACAATCACCCGCTGAAACTCCGCCGCCGCTGCCGTGATTAATTTAAGCGGGTTTAAGGTGTGTTCACGGTGAATGTCCGCATGGGGCGCCAGTTGAACGCCAATCCGAGCTTGACCCTCCTCACTGACCTCGGGGGTGACGGTAATCTCTTGGATGTGCCCTTGACGTTGAATCGTCAGTGTCAGGGGTTGCTGCGGATGCTGCTGAATAGCTCGCATTAGGTTTGGCAAGCTATTGGCATCGGCACCCAAGGGTTGGCCATCCACAGCTAAAACTAAGTCCCCCGGCTGAATGCCCGCTTTGGTGGCCACAAGGCTACTTTCAGGAACAAGGGCAGGAATGAGCACACCCTCGTGGTACGTGGCTTGACTAATGCCCATGACCCCCACCTGCACCAGCAGTAGCAAATAGGCAAAGACCAAATTGGCAATCACCCCGGCGCTGATGACAATGGCGCGATCCAAAATCGGACGATTGCTTAGGAGATTGGGATCGTTGGCGGGAACGCCGCTATTGGGGTCATCGTCTGGAAAACCCACGTAGCCCCCCAAAGGAATCAGGCGCAGGGCGTACTCAGTCTCTTTGCCCTGAAATTTCCAGAGGAGAGGGCCAAAACCAATGGAAAAGCGGTTGACATGAATGCCTTGGCTGCGGGCAGCGATGAAGTGCCCCCACTCATGGACAAAAATCAAGATTCCCAAGATGGCGATCGCCACCACGACTGCAACCATGGACATAGATTCAACCCAGTGCTACGCTGCGAACTGTTAACTTTCTCTTATTGTGGCACCGAACTTCCCCCTGGATCGGTGATCTCTCCCCAGACCCCTGCATATTTTCCCAAACTTGTGCGATATATTGCAAAAATGCAACAAAGTGGGATGATAAGTAATTATTCTTAGTGGATACTCCTCGGAGAGACCCATACAAACGCGCTATTTGAGACTTCGACGTTAAAGGGAATTTTCTACAATGTCTTTATTTGATTGGTTTGCAAATCGCCGTAAAGAAACCGCGTTGACACCCATGCAGCCAGAGCGAGAGATCGCCGACGGTCTCTGGACAAAGTGCGAAGCCTGTGGCGTCATGATCTACAGCAAGGATCTGCATAGCCATCAACTGGTGTGTCCAGAGTGTGGCCATCACCATCGCGTCAGCAGCAGTGAGCGTATCCAGCAACTGATTGATCCCCACACATGGCGCCCCCTAGATGAAAATTTGGTCAGTTGTGACCCCCTGCAATTTAAGGATCGCAAGCCCTATAGCGATCGCCTGCGGGAATATCAGGAGAAAACAGGGCTTAAGGATGCCGTACAAACTGGCCTGGGCCAACTCGAAGGTCTGCCGGTTGCCTTGGGGGTGATGGACTTTGCCTTCATGGGCGGTAGTATGGGCAGCGTCGTTGGTGAAAAAATCACTCGCCTAATTGAGCGAGCCACTTGGGAGCATATTCCCTTGGTGATTGTCTGTGCTTCTGGGGGGGCGCGCATGCAAGAAGGAATGCTCAGCTTGATGCAAATGGCCAAAACTGCTGCTGCCCTTGAGCGTCATCGCAGTGCTGGTTTGCTTTATATCCCCGTCTTGACCCATCCCACTGCTGGGGGCGTGACCGCTAGCTTCGCGATGTTGGGGGATATTATTATTGCCGAGCCGAAGGCAACAATTGCCTTTGCCGGACGGCGGGTCATTGAGCAAACGCTGCGGGAAAAACTCCCCGACGACTTCCAAACCGCCGAATTTGTCCAGAAATGTGGCTTTGTTGATGTGATTGTGCCGCGCACCCAACTGAAGTCAACCTTGGCCCGGTTAATCCGTTTGCATCAACCCGTGGCAAGTCGCGTGTCCTCAACCGTATTGCCAAAATCATTCCCCTTGATGGCAATGGCTGAAGAATCGTCATAAAAAACAGCAGCAAGACGCAGAAAAAGCCTGTCCTAGGGCGATGGTTATACAATAGGGGATACCCCTCGCAAGGGGTAATCGTCGCTGTGCTGTCTTTGCTGGCTCACTGCTCTAATGCCTACCGCTCAAACTGATCAAAACCTCAAACTTTGGTGGGGTGTGCTTTATCCTGCCTATCCTGATCACCCTATTTTGGCTGCCCCCAACCGCACTTCTGAGGGAACTGTGTTTGAGCAAGATACCCGTCCCCCTAGTGCTGCTGCGTTTTTTGATCCACAGCAGCGCTACCAACGCTGGGATTACCGCTACGCCTGTGATTTGCCCCAACTAGTGCAAGATCTACGGCCTGAGGAACCAACGCTCTTAGAAACCCTCCGCGAAACGGCTCAGGACTGGGCACAGGGGCTAAATATTCTGGACCCTGGTGTGGTCATTCCCCATTTGCAAGCTCAATACCCTGACCTCAGTGCGGTGGCGATCGCCTACCTTGCCCTACACCTTGTCTATCCCGAAACCATTCCAGCCATTCACGATGCGTGGCTAGATACCGTTTCCCCAAGCAACTTACCGGTCAACTACTGCCATGGCCTTATTCTCGACTACAATCACACTGCGCGCCCTCTGCAAGATGTTTGGCAAGACGACAACATTGCCGATGAGCAGATTTTCCAGTACCTAGAGGACATGGTTGACCTCTGGAAAACTTTAGAACCGTGGCATTGCCATTATTCCTTGCTGACAGTCAGAAACTTAGCCGTCAACCCAGACGATCAATTGTGGCTGCATCAACTGGACTTCACTTTGCCCTTAGGGGAAACTTTTGAGCGACCCACGCCGCCCCCTAGCCTCGTTAGCATCTGGCAAGAGTTATTTGCCCATGCCTCTAGTCGCCGCCAAGCCCTTTTCATGCCCCTGTTGGTCTCTTTGAGTACGGCTCCGCTGGAGAAAATCTCAGAAATTCAGATGTTGCTTGACTCCCTTGCCTCCACCTTGCGCAGTGAACCCGTGTCTGAGGCGGAGACAGGCGAAAGTACGGTCGATCTAATAGAGAAACTGCCAGACATCACCCTCTCACCAGAATCAGCAGAAGAGGATCACACCGCTATTGAGGATGCACCAACTGCCCTCCTACCACGACAACTGGTTCAAGTGGACGTTGCTGCCCACACTGATCCTGGGCGCGATCGCCACCACAACGAGGATTTCTATCTCATCAATCATCGGCAGCAGATGCGCATAACCCCCAACGGTCAACAACTAGAGGTTCAAGGGGTTTATGTTCTCTGTGATGGCATGGGCGGTCACGCCGAAGGAGAAGTCGCTAGCTCCTTAGCCACTAAAACCGTTCATGAATACTTCGAGCAGACTTGGCCGTGGCAGGGAGAACTTCCGAGTGCCGACGAGGTACGCAACGCCATTTACCGTGCCAACGAGGTCATTTTTGCCACCAATGATCAAAAAGCAAAAACGGGCAGTGGTCGCATGGGTACAACACTTGTCATGGCCCTGCTTCATAATTACCATCTCCGCCTTGGTCATGTCGGCGACAGTCGTATCTACCGCTTCACCAAACGCCAAGGACTGCAACAACTAACCACAGATCACGAAGTCGGTCAACGTCTGATTCAACAGGGAGTTGAGCCCGAAATTGCCTATGGCCGGCCCGACGCCTATCAACTCACCCAAGCCCTAGGGCCACGCAATAATGAAGCTATTACTCCTGAGATCATAGACTTAGAGATCTTGGAAGACACCCTAATTCTGCTTTGTTCGGATGGCCTCTCGGATAATCGCTGCCTTGAAACTCACATTATCAGTCATTTGCTACCTATGCTGGACTTCAGTCTGCCGCTCCAGCAGTCCCTTCATCAACTCATCAATCTGGGGAATCAAGTGAATGGTCATGATAACCTGAGCGCGATCGCTATCCGCTTCAAATTGCGCTCCGTTCTCAGCACTCTATTTTAGACTTCTTCTTTAGACTTCTTCCGCAGGGCAGACCTTACTCGGTGATACAGTCGCCCATCAATACCCCAGGCTTGTAGTGCCAAGCAGCCTCACAGGCCAACTACCTATCAAGTCACCCCACATCGTATCCAAAACCAATTTGGGCAGCTTAGTTTTCACCATCTCTTTTGTAACATTGTATCCAGTATAAATATTAGTTTTTTCTAGGAGAAATGCTCTATGGCCTTCCGGGTCTTGGTACGGGTATGGTTCCTTACCTTTATCGGTCTTGTGGGCGTGGTTGCCGCTATTACTGCCGCTCAAAACAACAGCAGTGCTACAGCCCTCCTCAAAAAGATGGAAACACCGGAGGGTTACTGTGACAATCATGAAGGTCAAGGCGCGATTTTCTGTCGCCACAGCGGAGACCGAATCTACGCACAAATTCTTATTACTCCTGGCCCTTATCCTGGACCTTCTTCTCCTGGATCATCTCCTGAACCTTCTTCTAGTGGTGCCGGAAAGAGTTTATTGAATCCCATTAGCCCGGTACCACCTCCTTTAGTGCAACCGCCAGTCGGTGCACCACCGGTTTTGTTTCTGCCCACGATTACCTCTTCACTGGCAAATAATAATTTCAGTCAGGTCATCAGCCTTCTAGAGCAGAAAAATACTCAAAGCTTTTTGGCTTACTTTGGGCGTCCTTTAGATGTTCCTGAGTTATCCAGCAAGAAAATTCAAGCAATTCTACAAGAGCAGGCCCTGCAAACGGGGAAAAAACCAGCTGTCATCTATGTCCTCAGCCGTCCGAATCAGACGGATTTACTGGCCATTACACCACAAGGAGATCCCCTTTACCGAGCAGTGGGGGGTGTGGGCCAAGATCGCCTCCTCAAAATGGCGGAAACCTTTACTAATTTGGTGCGGGATCCCCGCTTAGTCAATACCCGCGCCTATTTGCCTGCAGCTCAGCAGTTGTACCAGTGGCTCATTGCCCCCCTGCGGGCAGGCCTGGAAGCCCAACAGATTGATACTTTGGTGTTCATTCCTGACGACGGTTTGCGAGGGATACCGCTGGCGGCACTCCATGACGGCCAAAACTTTTTGGTAGAGCGCTTTAGCGTCGGCTTGGTTCCCAGTATGAGCCTCACGGACACTCGCTATGTGAATATCAAAGAAGCCCGCATCTTGGCCATGGGAGCGTCTGACTTCCCCGACCAATCCCCCTTACCGGCAGTGCCTGTAGAATTACAGCAAGTGGCTCAGGATCTAGGGGGGGGAGCAGTCTTCCTGAATGAGGCCTTTACCCTTGCCAATTTTAAGAAACAGCACCGTCAGGGCACCTATGGCGTGATTCACTTAGCAACCCATGGCGAATTTCGACCAGGAGCTCCCCAAAACTCCTACATTGCGTTTCGGGACAGTCGGCTCAATTTAATTCAGTTGCGAAACCTACGCCTCTATCGTCCGCCAATAGAGCTGCTCACTCTCAGTGCCTGTCGCACAGCAGTGGGTGATTTGGATGCCGAATTGGGGTTTGCAGGTTTGGCGGTGCAAGCGGGCGTGAAGTCGGCGGTGGCCAGCCTGTGGTATGTGAGTGATGAGGGCACATTGGCTTTGATGACCCGGTTCTATAAGCATTTAAATACGGCACCAATAAAAGCAGAGGCTCTGCGCCAAGCCCAACTGGAGATGTTGCGAGGCGAGGTAACCGTCAAGGGCAACCAACTGCAGACACCCCAGGGAGAGATTCCACTGCCGCCAGAGGTTGCCAAAGGGCGGGGCGATCGCCCCCTGAGTCATCCCTATTACTGGGCAGCTTTTACCATGATTGGCAATCCCTGGTAAGAGCCCCCTAGCGTTCAGGGCGGGCTGTAGCGAAAATTTCTTCTAAAATCTCGGACGCACCCTGTTCACGAAGTTTTAAGGCCAAGCGGGTGCCCAGTTCTTCTGCCGTGGCCACATCTGCTGTGAGACTGTCTTTGACAAGGCGTTGGCCATCTAGACTTGCCACTAGGCCTGTTAAGGTCAGTTGACCATTTTCAATCACTGTGTGAACGCCAATGGGAACTTGGCAGCCCCCCTCTAATTGCCGCAGGAAGGCTCGCTCCGCTAGGCAACGGGCTGCTGTCTCCGGATGTTCAAGGGTTTTCACCAAAGCCAAAATGTCGGCATCCGCGGCGCGGCATTCAATACCCAAAGCGCCCTGACCGACAGCATAGAGGGATACCGTTGCTGGCAAAACTTGGCTGATGCGATCGCCAAACCCCAAACGCCGCAGACCAGCTACCGCCAAAATCAGGGCATCGTATTCCCCAGCATCCAATTTGGCGAGGCGGGTATTTAGGTTGCCCCGTACATCCTTGAAGGTGAGATGGGGATAGTAGTGGCGCAGTTGGGCCAAGCGTCGCAATGACGAGGTACCAATGACTGTACCTTCGGGGAGAGTATCAATGGTGTGTCCTGTCCATTTCGCACCTAAAACGAGGGCATCCGCGGGGTCTTCCCGTTCGGTAATCGCGCCCAAAACCAAGCCGTCAGGCAACTTAGTGGGTAAATCCTTCAGGGAATGGACAGCCAAATCAGTTTCGCCCCGCAGCATTGAGAGTTCTAGCTCTTTGGTAAACAGCCCCTTATCGCCAATTTTGGCAAGGGCAACATCCAGGATATTGTCCCCTTGGGTCGTCATTGTCACCACCTCAAAGGGGCGATCGCGATGGTGGGTTTGCAGTTGCGCCTGTACCCATTCCGTTTGCACAAGAGCGAGTTGACTTTTGCGGGAACCAATGCGAACCGGACGGGATGAGGTGGCAATCATAGCGTTGAGCGTGCAGCGGACAGCATCCAGCCATTATAAGTCGCGTGGATCCCAAGGGGCAAGATCAGTGATTTTAGGGATGGGTACAAGCGGCAATAATTCCTGCTGCCCCGCCAGAGACCACTTGAATGGGTACCCCTAGAGCCTCCTCCACAGTGGCTAAAGGCACATCATCGAGAAAAACGGGGGCATCGTGCTTGAGCATGAGACTGGGCAGGAGGAGGCGATCGCCCAGGGGTTTGCCCTTCAGGTGATAAATCAAATCATGGCCGGTCAGTAGCCCTGTCACTGACATCCGCTGTCCCCAATAGTCACTGGCCAAGGCATAAAGATCAAGGCGCAAGTTCTCAATCTGATTGAGGCGTGCCACCAACGGTTCAAAAGCCTGTTCCACCGTATTGCCGACCACCCAACTGAGATGCCGCGACTGTGGTAGGCGTTGAGGGAGCTGTTGGGCGTGAAGGTCAAACTCTTCTAGGAACAGGCGAATGGTGCCCACTCCATTACTGAGTTGTGGATAGTCCTGATAGTGGGCTGCTGGCGGTAACGGCCACCCAGCAATCAAGAACCATTCATCCGCCAGCCAAGCAAAGGGGGTTTGCCACTGCCGTTCAAATTGCTGCTGCAAAGCCTGTACCCGTTGAATCACTGCTTGGGCATGGTCGGAGGTGACGGGGGTGAGTTCATCCTCAGCAGGGCGAAAGCGGGTCAGCCCTACGGGCACTACAGCCACTGAGAGGACTGTTGGGCAATCAGGATCATAGAACTGGGCTAAATCTCGCAGTGTTTGCTCTAGGCACTCGCCATCATTAATACCTGGACAAACAACAACTTGAGCATGGAGTTGTAGCCGCTGTTCCTGAAACCAGCGGATCTGTTGCAGAATCTCTCCAGCGCGGGGATTTTTCAGTAGGCGTTGGCGGACACTGGGCACTGTAGCATGAACAGAAATGTAAAGGGGGGAAAGGCGCAAGCGGGCAATGCGCTGCCACTCTGAGGGGAGGAGGTTTGTGAGGGTAATATAACTGCCATAGAGAAAACTTAGGCGGTAGTCGTCGTCCTTAATATAGAGGCTTTCCCGTTTGCCGGGCGGTTGTTGATCAATAAAACAAAAGGGGCAGCGATTGTTGCACTGCATTAGACCATCAAAGAGGGCAGTGGTAAATTCTAGGCCTAAATCTTCGTCAATATCTTTTTCGATTTCGAGAATGTAGGTTTGGCCGTCTTTGCCCAGCACTTCAAGAGTGAGGTATTCATCGGCACAGAGAAAGCGGTAGTCAATTAGATCGCGGGGGCGATCGCCATTAATGGCCACCAAAGCATCACCGGGTTCAAATCCCAACTCCGCGGCAATGGAGCCAGGCTTCACAGCAGCTACAAGAGCCGGTCGAAGGGCGCGATCGCTCATCGTTCAGAGGTGTTCACAGGTCTTCAAAGGTCGGGCAAAATTCTCTGTTACAGGTGGAGTCACCTCCCATCTTTTAATGTACCCTAGGTCGCTTCGCCCCTCGGGATTCTCAAAGCAGCGCTAGGATTGATATAGTGGTGTTCGATGTTCTAAATATTTCTCAATATTGACGAGGAAAATAATGGGGTCATTGGCAATTGGCTTTACCGTCGGTGCAGGTAACTTCCTCCCCTTTTATGGGGTGTTGCTGCTGGGTTTAATTGCTGCCGTGAGCATTGGCCTCATTGCATGGTACAACTCAAAGCGTCCCCCGGGTTGGGAAAATGCCGATCGCCCCAGTTTTATTCCTAACTTGAATCTCGAAGAGCCTGCACCCACCCTTAACCCTGATGAGACCACAGATTCGTGAAGCTATTTCGGATTCTCCTGGAAGCCGCCTGGCCGACGATTGTGGCAGCAGCGATCGCCGGACTTCTCAACGGTGGCAGCACGGCTGCGCTCATTGCCCTCATTAATGCCGCTTTGCAGAAAACCCCTGCCCTCCAACGTCTCTTGCCTGGGGGCTTTATTCTCCTCGGCACACTACTGCTGTTGACCCACTTTACCTCCCAAGTACTGCTGGTGCGGGCTGCCCAACAGGCAGTTTATGAAATGCGCCTCCTCCTCAGTCGGCAGATTCTCGCTTCACCCCTACGCCAGTTAGAAGCCATTGGTAATCCCCAGCTGCTTGCAACGCTGACAGAGGACGTGGATGCTGTCTCCCGTTCCTTTTCCGTGTTGCCCAATCTTTTTAATGCCATTGCCATTGTGATTGGCTGTCTTATTTACATGGGTTGGTTGTCGCCGCCCCTCTTTTTTGCCCTTGTCGCCTTAATTGCCATTGGTACTGGCAGCTACTTATTTCTAGCGGGCAGAGCACAAAAATTCCTAGAGCGAGCACGGCAGCAACAGGATCACCTTTTTCACCACTTTCGGACACTCACGGAGGGCAACAAAGAACTCAAGCTGAATCGACAACGGCGACTCGCCTTCTTCTATGGGGAATTGACACCCACAGCTCAAAAAACACGGCAGCAAAATGAACTAGGGTACATGGTGTTTGCCATTGCTGCCAGTTGGGGGCAGCTGCTGTTGTTTGTGACAATTGGCTTCTTTCTCTTTACACTGCCCCATTTGCTGGGAGCCACACCCACGGTTCTCTCAGGCTATGTTCTCACAATTATCTACCTCATGCTGCCGATGCAACAGGTGATTGATGCCATTCCAGTGTTTAGTCGTGCCAGGGTTGCCCTCAAGAAAGTGGAATCCCTGCAACTCAGCCTTGGGGATCTGCGCCAAGATATTAATAATAGGGGTGAGCTTCCTCCCTTTGGTTGGAAAACCCTCTCTCTCCTGCAGATTTGCCATCAGTACCGCGGTAGCCACAAGGATGAACCCGCAGCCTTTACCCTTGGCCCCTTAAGTTTGACCATTGAGGCCGGGGAACTGGTCTTTATTGTCGGTGGTAATGGCAGCGGCAAATCCACCCTCGCCAAAATTATTACCGGACTCTACATGCCCGATCAAGGGGAAATTTGGGTGGATGATCACTGTTTGCAGCCTGAGGACTACGAATGGTATCGGCAACACTTTGCTGCTGTCTTTAGTGATTTTTACCTCTTTGACTCGCTGTTGGGAATTGAATCTCCAGAACGCCTAGCCGTCATCCCACATTACCTTGAAAAACTGCGCCTCAGTCACAAAGTTCGCCTAGAAGGCAACCGCTTTTCAACGACTTCTCTCTCGCAAGGGGAGCGCAAGCGTTTGGCGTTGTTGATGGCCTATCTCGACGATCGCCCGGCCTACCTCTTTGATGAATGGGCAGCGGATCAAGACCCGGTGTTTCGGGATATTTTCTACCGCCAGCTGCTCCCAGAACTAAAAGCCCAGGGCAAAACAGTCTTTGTGATTAGCCATGACGATCGCTATTTCGATATCGCCGATCGCCTGATTAAACTGGACTATGGCCAACTGGTGGTGGCCTCTCACCCCTAGGTAAACTGCTGGCTCAGCATCAGCGGATTATGCACCGTGATTTTCTTTTTGTGAATTGAGATCATGTTTTGATCTCGCAGTTCCCCGAGCAGACGGGTTACCGTTACCCGCGTCGAACCAATGGCCTCGGCGATCGCCTGATGGGAAAGCTTTAAATCCACCATTACCCCAGCACTGGTGGGTACGCCAAAGTCACGGCAAAGAATCAGCAAAAAGCTCACCAAGCGCGATCCCATATCGCGGTGGGCAAGGGTTTCAATCATCATCTCCGTTTGCAAAATCCGCGATGACAGCCCCTGAATCATAAACATGGGTAGTTCTGGATCCTGCTTCATGGCTTTTTCCACCTGCTCGATGGGAACGGCCAATAGCTCCACATTCGTAAATGCCACCGCATGGTAAAAGCGATCGGAGCGGGTGCCTGTAATGAGGGACAAGACTCCAAATACCGTATTTTCCCGCAGCAGTGCCACTGTGATTTCTTCGCCCCCTTCATACACCCGTGAGAGCTTGACCGCCCCCTTCAGTAGAAAATAGACTTTTTCAGCTGGATCCCCCGGAAAGAAAATGGTTTTTCCGCGTTCGTAGGTTTCAGTTGTGGAGGGAAACAGGCCACTGGCCATGTGGCGAAAGACTGGTGCTAAGGGTTCGTCTTTGTTCATGAGTCGTGTGTCAATCCAAGGTGGTTGAATGGGTGGTGTAGCGATCGCATAGGGTGCTGTCGGCATTGATATTCCCCCAACAATGCAACTCTCTCAACACCAGCCAATCTCGCTCTGGGTGTAGAGTTCAGCATTGACAGATCAGTAAAACCAATTCAGGGGCATTTTTTTGTATCATGCCACACTTTTTTTCGAGAGAATTAAGGGCGGACGCAAAAGGAAGTAACCCAATACTCCTACAAAGGGGACAAGGCTCCACCACCGCCACGGTGAGTTTTCTAGGCCTCGCCGTTGCCAGTCATCCACCAGCAGCACGGGCAAGAGTAACGACAGTAGGCAAAAGTCAAGGGTCATCACATGAATAAAGCGGCTGCTGTGCCACTGCTGCCAAAAGTCTCGCCAGTCGCCGGCAAGTAAGCCATAGCTCAGAAAGATGACCGCCACTAGAAAAATCCCAATTCCAGTGATCCGCGATTCCCAAAGACGTACACCCCTATTGAGTTCTCCTGTGAAGAGGGGTGCAGGCTGTCGCAGGATCAAATAGGGCAACAGGGCAAAGGCACCCACGGCAAAACTGAAAGCAGCAAATGGCCACGCGGGAAATCGCTGCCCTTGACCATCCACGACGAGTAATGCGGTATAAATCAGTGGCCACACACCCATCAAATTAAAGAGACTGACAATGAGGGGGTTAATGCCCTGCCAGTCTCCAGTAGCTAGCCGTTGAATGAGTGTCAGCGTTTGCGGTTGATCGGGGGGCGCAAAACCAAAACTATAGACAATCAGCCCCACCCAGAGAACGGCCAAGAAAAGCCGTAGGACTCGGTATGAGTTGGCAAGGGGGCTGTGAATGGCTGTTTCTTCGATGGTCATTGAGGGCTAGCAGCTAGGCTAGTTTGCGTAACTCCTGCTTTTTGCAGTTGCTTGGTAAATTGGGGAAGGACTGGCTGACACTGCCGAACAAAAGCAGCCAACCAATTGTCTAAATGCTCAATTTGTTCTCTATCGAGGTAAATATCACGGCTGGATTGGTACGACCGATAAACGACCCGGCCCTCATTGGTCACCGTAAAGTCAGCAAACCAACTGCTGTAGGGACGAGTGCCTCGCCAATAGTTGGCCACAATCATCTTGCCAAGGTATTTCTGGGCAATATCGCCAATTTTGTTAAAGTGTTCGAGAACTTCTGCTAGGGTGAGGACTTTAGCTGCTGGCTCTTCCACGCTGCCAGGCTGAGGTAGGGTAATATCGCTGAGGTCTTCTTGAGGTTGCCTCGCCAGACCCATCAAAGCAAAGAGCTTCTGCTCCAGATTGGCGAGGTAGCTATTGTAGGTTTGGCCACTGCGGCTGAGGGTTTGGTGCATCCGCACAATCAGATCAATTTCCGCCAACTTAGTTGCGGCTAAGGATTCTAAGCGCGATAACTCCTCGGTAAAGGCCTCGCTGTCGCTCCCACTCACCTTTAGGCCAAGGGATTCAGCACGCTCTGCAAGCAGACGGCGAATGTAGTAGCGGGTCATGGGTGTGAGCGGCATACTCCTAAACCTCAAATGCAGTGAAAGCAGAAACAGGGAGAGTGTAAACTTTTGTAAATTAATCTAGCACGTTGCTTCCTCATGTTGCAGAGTAGGAATTTTGTTATATGAGTAAATTACCGGAGTAGTAAGAATTTACTCCAGGCAAACTGCTGTTCATTCCTCTCACCTATTCACTAATGTAGATGATAGGAGCTGCTTCCTTCTCAGTGGTTTCACGGAAATTTATAGCATATTGACAAATTTTAATAAAACCAAAATCGGCTAGGATTAGCAGGTCTTGACACCGGTGAGCCCCCTAGTGAGCTGCACCTCCAGTTGTTCAACCGATTTTTCACTTGACGTGCTCTGCAATCTCCATCATGATGGAAGGAGTGGTTGGCTGTTTTGCTTGTTCAATATAGGCTATTGACAAAGCACTTTTCTTGAGGTCTAATTCAGAAAGCATTCACAGCTACCTCTGCCCTAGTGGAGTAGCCTGCATGGCTTAGCTCAATCTAGGGCGTGTCAATGTGTTCGAGAGTTTTATGACATCTGTTTCTTTGTTGCCTTCGCGCCCCCTGCGTCCCAATTGGGGGGTGATTTTTTTATGGGTATTGTCCATTTGGGAGCGTTGCTGGCCTTGGTGCCTGGGACGTTTTCATGGTCGGCAGTGCTCCTCTGTTTTGTCCTCTACTGGGTCTCTGGTGGTTTGGGGATTACTTTGGGATGGCATCGTCTTGTCACTCATCGTAGTTTCCAATGTCCGAAATGGCTGGAATACTTTTTTGTTTTTTGCGGTACTTTGGCCTGTGAGGGTGGCATCACTGAATGGGTCGGCCTCCACCGCAATCATCACCTCCACTCCGATCAAGAACTGGATCAGCACAATTCCCAAAAGGGCTTTTGGTGGTCCCACATGGGTTGGATGCTCCAAGAAGTGCCCGCTAAGGCAGCGGTGGAACGCCTTACCAAGGACATTAACACTGACCCTGTCTATCGCTTTTTGAATCGGTATTTTCTCCTTATTCAAGTGGCTTTAGGGGTGTTGTTATATCTCTGGGGTGGACTGCCCTTTGTGGTCTGGGGCATCTTTGTCCGCCTGGTGCTGGTGTATCACCTAACTTGGTTTGTCAATAGTGCGACCCACAGGTTTGGCTACCGCACCTTTGAATCGGGCGATCGCTCCACAAATTGTTGGTGGGTTGCCCTCTTGACGTTTGGTGAAGGCTGGCACAACAACCACCACGCCTATCCCCATTCGGCACGCCACGGTCTGCAATGGTGGGAATTTGATATCACGTGGATCACAATTCGAGCACTGCAAGTAATGGGTCTGGCCCAAAAGGTGCGGCTTGTGGAAGCCCCCAGGAATCAGTAAAAGCCCTTAAAAGGGGTTCTGGGGTTCCGCCTCTTGCCAAATACGGATCAATTCTCTTGCTTCCGAGTAGAGGGGATGGGTGGGGGGGATGAGTTCGGCGGTGGCGATCGCCTGGCGGTTGTCCCGCCCCACCCAATAGCGTGCCTGCTCTAGGATGTTGTTGCCCCACTCCACGATCAACTGGTTGGCGGTGGCATAGACACTGGAGTTGGGGGAAATTTTTTGGGCAATAGCAATGGCAGCGGCAAGGTCGCGATCGCGACCTCCTTGGGCACGGCGCTGGGCTTCATTCAGGCGAGCCATCTCCGGATCAAGCTGCCAGCTCACTGCTTCAGTTGGAACGGGGGGGAAGAGTTCTTTGAGGCGATTTTGAGCCGTTTCATAGAGGGCACGCTGGGGACGAATTTGCTCCAGCAGTTGGCGAGCTTGCAACAGAGCTTCAGGGGTACCTTGGCGGGCAAGAATATTGGCTCGGTCAATCAGGGGTTGATCCTCAGCAATCTCGATTTGACGTTGCCACAGCCGTCGCTGATCGCGGATTTGGTCTTGGCGATAGGGACTCGCGTCTGCCAAAGGGATGTTGAGTCTGTTGATCGCAAGGTAAAGGCGGTCCACCGTACCACCACGGGCAATGGTTTGGGCTGCTGCTAAGGTTTGTAACACCTTCAGATCGGTTTGCCAGCGCCGAATGGCCTGTTGAGCGTCAAAGTAGAGGGGGCGTTCTGCGGTAATCGTCCGGGCTTGGGCGATCGCCCGATCAATATCTTCCCCCATGCCTGCTTGGGCAAATTCTTCTGCTGCTGCTAACTTCACCACATCCTCGGCGGCGCGGGCACTCCTGACGTCTTGGGGAATCAAGCCAGCAATTCGCCGCGCTTCTTGGGGTTCGTAGCGATTCAAGGTAGCGATCGCCAATTCTAACAATCGCTCACCCAATTCATTGAGCAATCGCCGCGCACCGGGGTAAATGTCACTGGTAGTGGGAATTCGCCGCACAATTGCAATCGCAGCGGCCAAGTTATCGGCTCCCCCCTGCGCCATGAGGGCACGTGCTTCATCCAATTGCCGATCTTCCCGTTGGGCACGGATAATCCGCTGATTAAAGGCACCAAACTGCTCCTGGGCCCAGTAACGACAGTCAACAAATTGCAACTGGAGCGAGATTTGAAAGGCTTCCCGCCATTGCAGGTTTTTCAAGGCTGCTTCAGCACGGCGGTAGATTTCTTCTCCTTTTTGCCAAATTTCCTGCCAGCGCTGAATACGTTCTTCCACCTTGGCATAGGCTGCGACCTCCCGGGGAATCCGCCGCGCAAAGCCGATCGCCCGATTTAATTGCCCTTCATGAAAGGCTACCTCTGCTAAGGCCAACACCTGATCAGACCACACCTCTAAGCGGCGATTAATCTCAGGGGCAAGGGGATGATCACGGGGCAAGTCGTCAATGAGATCAATGGCATGGAGCAAATCCTCAAGGGTGTGTCGCTCTGCCGCCTGTTGGGCGCAGTAGAGGCGAAAGGAGGCCGATGCCAGAGGCCAAAGGACAAAATCACAATTGCCGGGGGTGGTGGGTTGCCGCAGCAGCAGCCCCAGGGAGAGCCCCGAAATACCCACGGAAGTTAGCAGGGAGAGGCCAGCCGCCACTTGCCAGTGCTGCAACCAAGGCAAGTAGCGGCGCCACTGGTTGTTAACATGGGCGCCGAGACGGTTGAGTTGGCGCGATCGCCTACCAAAGCGCTTGAAGATCGCAATCCCTGCAGTTGGTTTAGTTTGATCCCGCACCGTCTCCCACTCCCCAACACTCCCAATTGGCATCCCTAACTCTGAGCACAATGCCCAGTGACAGCCCTTTTCTGAAACCGGGATTAAGGAACGGTGTTGTCTGACACTTGCTTTCGCAGTGTTGAGTGGGTTCCATCCTTGGGAAAAAGGCTGTCTCTAGGGAATGGCCAAACTTCTCAAAATTATCCTAATCAACTTAGATATTTAGGGCGAGAGCTAGACCAAAGACAAACTCAACAAACTAACTGTTCGTCGTTTCACTAGAGGTCGTTGCTTCGCTAGGGGCGGGCGCTTGGGAGGCCGCATTGCCTCGGTTGAGGGCTTCCTGCAACTTCGCTTCATCCTCCTTTGACAGGGAGGTGCGCAGGACTTTACCGCCAAAGGGAGCAATTTCCTCGAGTACTTTGTCAGGTGTGGCTTGACGGACCAATGTAAAGATGGCCGAGCTACCAGGGGCAATGGTTTGTCCCAACTCCTTGATGAAATTATCATCAATGCCAATATCGGTAAATTTGCCGGAAATCGCTCCCGCCACAAGACCCGCAGCCCAGCCCAAGAGCGGATTGAAGAACAAAAGACCAATTAATAGTCCCCAAAAGCCACCGCCAAGGGCACCCTGGAGGGTTAAATCCTGAGTCTGGGTGATTTTAACCTTGCCATCTTTAGTGCGCACGACAACCGCAGCGTCCTCAAGGTCAATGAGATGCTCACGCTGGAGTTTTAGTAACTGGATTAATACTTCGTTCGCCTTGTACTCATCATCAAATGCAATGACCACTAAGGTACTCATAACTTTAGGTCTCCCTACAAATGTGGCTCATAGAACCGCTCCTACCATAGCATTGTCATTAGCAGGTTGGGATTGCGGTATTGTAGCTAAGGGACAAGGCTAGGTCTTTGACAGCCCCTTTCACGCTAAGAGAGCGAGATCATGAGCACGCCACAAACCTACACTGTGACTATTCATGTGCGCCCCCTCAAGTCAGGGGATCCACCCACACGCACCTACACAATTACTGTTCCGGGCGATCGCTATATCCTGCAACACGCTGAGAGCCAAGGCCTTGAGTTGCCCTTTTCCTGTCGCAACGGTGCCTGTACCACCTGTGCTGTGCGTATTCTCTCTGGCCATGTCTATCAACCCGAAGCCATGGGACTCTCACCAGCCCTGCAAGCCCGCGGCTATGCTCTTTTGTGTGTGAGCTATGCCCGCTCTGACCTTGAGGTGGAAACCCAAGATGAGGATGAGGTCTATGAGCTGCAATTTGGCCGCTACTTTGGCAAAGGACGAGTCCAGTTGGGGCTGCCCCTCGATGAGGATTAAGCAGCTATGTTAGCCGTGAGTTGCCCGCTGCCCGAGAGTGAGCGACAGCGTTACTTAGAAATTGCCACGGAGGCGGCCTTAGCAGGGGGTGCTGTCCTTCAGCACTACTGGGGCAAATTAAGTGAAATTGAGGAAAAAGGCCGCTCTGGTGACCTGGTCACGGTGGCCGATCGCCAGTCAGAAGCAGCAGTACTGGATGTGATTCGTCGCCATTGTCCAGATCATGCGGTGTTGGCGGAGGAATCAGGTCTTTCGGGACTCAAGAACAATCCATTCCTGTGGGCAATTGATCCGCTGGATGGCACGACCAACTATGCCCATCAATACCCCTTTAGTGCCGTGTCGGTGGCTCTCTTAGTGGAGGGGGAACCCCACATTGGTGTCGTCTATGATCCCTTTCATCGAGAATTGTTTCGCGCTGCAACAGGCCTCGGTGCCACCCGCGATCGCCAGCCCATTCACGTTTCCAGTACCGCAGAACTGAGTCACAGTCTTTTGGTTACCGGTTTTGCCTACGATCGCCGTGAAACGGCGGACAATAACTACGCTGAGTTTTGCTACCTGACCCATCTGACCCAAGGGGTACGGCGGGGCGGAGCAGCAGCCATAGACTTGGCCTACATTGCCTGTGGTCGCCTCGATGGTTATTGGGAACGGGGCCTCTCTCCTTGGGACTTAGCTGCTGGTGTAGTTCTTGTCCGTGAAGCTGGGGGCATCGTTACTGCCTACGATCAATCTCCTTTTCAACTGACATCGGGGCGGATTTTAGCCACCAATGGTCATCTCCACGCTGCCCTAAGCGAGGCTCTACTGCGGGTGAAACCCTTGGGCTTTTCATTTCTCCCAGAAGGACATTAACCTAGGTCTTCTAGGGAAATCGCGTCAGGCAGACAGGTCCGCACCTGTAGGGGTTGATAAAAATCTGTTTGTTGGAGATCCACCTTCGACTGGGCAGCGAGGAACAGCAGCGCCCAAAAGACACCCACGGAATCGGGCTTGCGCTGCAATAACTCCTGGAAGTCTAGCCATGTACCTTCGGGGGCCATTTCCCTGAGAAGGCTTTCCACTTCCCTAGCCATCTCCGTGAGGTTTTCTTGGTGAGCCAGTTGGGTAATGGCCTTGAGGGTGGTGGGACGGCGACGCTGCCGGCGTTGATGAGGCCGCAGCCCCTTTGGGCGATCGCTCTGAATGGCCAGGGTTTTCAGGTGGCCAATTAATTCTTCAAGGGTGAGGCGGCGCCATTGTTGGGGGGGCGCCACGGGGCGACGATGCAAATGCTGCTCTAGGGCATGGGGCAAAACCGCAAAGGACTGGTTTTCCCCAATCTCTGGCGGCTCCTCGCCTTCTGCTGCCGCTGGTGAAGGTTCAGTAACGGCCACTAGGCGATCGCTCTTGAGGAGCACCAGCATCGCTGCATACAAAAAGGCTTGCCCCGATTCACTGAGATTGGGTTCCCCCCGCCGTGCCAACTCCGCCAAACAGCGATCGCAGACATCAACAACTTGAATATCCCAGGGGTCAATTTCTCCCCGCTCCGCTAACTCAATCAAAATGTCAATGGCAGTATCGGCAAAAGATTGACTCATGACGGGCTGCCCCTCGTTGTTGTCTCTTGTAACCTCCTCCCGACGCTGAGCCGACGGCTAGAGGGCGGGACTGATAGCTCCCCAAAGCGCTCATTATTTAAAAACTCTCAGCAATGGGAATTGTAAAGTGAAACTTACTACCGCGATCGCGCCCCGCCGACTCCGCCCAAATTTGCCCCCCCAAATTGGTAATAATCTGGCGACAGATTGCTAGACCCAACCCTGTACCACCCGCCGAGCGCCGCAGTGCCCCCTCCTCCTGATAAAAGCGATCAAAAATCGTTTCCAAGCGATCGGGTTCAATACCGCGCCCTGTATCGGCTATGGTCACTTCTAATAACCCGTCAGGACGGGGCTTTGCTGCAATGGAGACCTGCCCCGACTGCTCTGTAAACTTGCAGGCATTGTCCAGTAACTTCGAGAGCACCTCCACCAACCACTCACCATCGGCTCGCACCAGGGGCAGTTCCTCGGGCAAGATGGCCTGAATTGTCGGGAGTTGATCTTTGGGGGTGCGCAAACTACTGAGGGCCAAATCCACCAGTTCCTGGAGGGACAGCGGTTCCGGTCGCCACTGCACCCGGCCACTTTCCAACTGGGAGAGGGTGAGGAAGTCCTGAATCAGTTTCCGCATGCGCTCAGCATCGGCGAGGGCGGTACTCAGCATCACCTGCCGCAGTTCTGGATCCATATCAGGTTCGCTGGCTAGGCTTTCGAGGCAGACTTGAATGGTCGAAAGGGGTGTGCGCAGTTCATGACCTGTAATTGCAATTAGATTGCTGCGGGTACGATCTAATGCCTCCAATTGCGCATTGAGTTCTTCCAAATCGGCGTAGGCCTCTGCCTGAATCAGGGCAACCCCCACCTGGGTGGCGATCGCCTCCACTAATTCTGCGTCCATATCGTGCCACGGCAGCGCTTGGCCTCGGTGGAGTTCGACAATGCCCAAAAGTCGCCCCCGATAAAGAACAGGCGCCAGTAGGAGGGCTTTGACGCCGGCGGCATCGAGGGGCTTGAAACGGGTGGCCTCATAGTGGGGATCAGCGGCCACATCATCCACCTGAATCACCTGCTGATGCACCAGTGCCTGCTGCGTGTAGGGGTGCTCACTCACAGGCCAATACTGGTACTGCAAGGGGGGGAGGGCACCGCTAGTGTACTCGTGCTCGATGGGCACCCGCGTATCGGTACTGCGGCAACGATAAATTAGGCAGCGATCGCTCTTGAGGGCTTCCCCCAGCTCCGCCACGGTGCGAGTAAGAATTTCCGTGGGATTGAGGGAGTTGCGAATTGCCGTGGTAATCGCATTGGTGAGGCGTTCTTTGCGCTCTTGAATGGCAATTTGGCGGTAGGCCTTAATTTGCTTGTACTGGCCTGCCTGGAGATAGGTAACGAGGCGATCGACAAAGGGGGCAGGATCACGATTGCACCCCTCTAATTGGCGATAGGTTTCAACCAATACTAGACCTTCCCTGAGTTTCTCCTTGAGTTCAGGGCGGTATTCACGAATACGGTTGAGGAGGATTTCAGCCGTTGTTGCCGCCACCTGCCGATCAAACGTCCAAATGCCCTCAAAACGACGTGCTGCATCCATCGGCGGCAACACATCTAAGCGATGGGTGGGCGATCGCTGGACTTCACGGCAGACCAAGCAAGTGCTGTAATTTTTGCCCAAGACGGTCAAATGCCATTCTTGACTGAGGGTATCGCCAGGATCAAAGGCAACGGTTTCGTAGTCCCCAGAGCAGCTTGTAAACTCGGTTTCGGGGGCAGCCAAAACATAGACATGGTGGGACTTTGTGGCAATACGCTGGTAGCGATGGGCTTCTTGGCGATAAAAGCGTTCCCGCTGAAAGCAGGCAATAATGATCGGCGCATCCTCACTGGCCAAGACCTGATCCTCCATTGCGTGGGAAAGCGCCGTCAGCGATGTCTTGAAATACAGTTGCAATCGCAAGTGAGGCAACCGCGCCAACAACTCCTCAAGAACAGATGTGGCAATGATCCTGTTGGCCATGGAAGGGTGTGAATAGGAAGATGCCCTACGGTACCATTATCGGCAAATCCGCACCACCGAACCTATTGAAATTCAGTTCGAGCGGCTGGACCTGATTCAACCAACGGCTGAATTGCTGGAACCTCCAGCTTTTAACTTTTGTTAAGAATTTTATTGATTAGCAGGGCTTATGTGTAGTTTTCTATACTATATTTAAGCAAACCCAAAAAGATCCGCTCCTCTAGCACTGGGGATCAACAAAATCCTCATAATTGCGATGGTTGCTTACGTTGTAACCAAAAGTGCTCCGTGGAAACACCCATGGCAAGAGGAGAGGGCTGTAGTAAGTTGGGTTTCAGAGAATCAGGTAAAAAAGCTGTGACTGCCCCTATTTCTGCTGTCCCTAGTACTGGCCATTGTCGTTACGATCCTGAGGCGATCGCCCGCTACTACTGGCGACACCCTTGGCAAGTAATCTGGCGGTTCGTTCACATTTCGGTATCTTTTTTAACATTTTGGCTGCTGTTGCAGTGGGACAAGTGGCTGGGTCAACAGGAAAGTCAGCGTCCCCGGCGGGCAATGCAACTGCGCAAACTCCTGATCCGTTTAGGCCCAACCTTCATCAAAGTCGGTCAAGCCCTCTCCACTCGCCCCGATTTGATTTGTCCCGACTACCTCGACGAACTTACGCTTCTTCAGGACAAACTGCCCCCCTTTCCCAACGAGGTTGCCATTGCCATTATTGAGCGGGATCTGCACTTAAACTTGGGGGATATTTTTGCCGAATTCTCACCCCAGCCTGTGGCCGCCGCCAGTCTTGGCCAAGTCTATCGAGCCAAACTCCACAGTGGCGAGGAAGTGGCTGTCAAGGTGCAGCGCCCCAATCTCTTGCCCGTGATTACTCGCGATCTCTTTTTGATCCGCCTTTTGGTGCAGTGGGTCAAGCCCTGGCTACCCATTAACCTCTGCTACGACCTCCGGGACATTGTGGATGAATTTGGCTGCAAGCTCTACGAGGAAATTGACTACCTCAATGAAGGGCGCAATGCCGAGAAATTTGCCAACAACTTCCGCGACGATCCCACGGTTAAGGTTCCCAAAATCTATTGGGAATACACCACTAAACACGTGCTCACGCTGGAGTGGATCCACGGCATTAAACTCACCCGCACCGATTGCATGGTGGCGGCGGGCGTCAATCCCGATGAGCTCATCCGTGTCGGTGTGATTTCTGGTCTGCGGCAACTCTTGGAATTTGGCTTTTTCCATGCAGATCCCCATCCAGGCAATCTTTTTGCGATGCCCGATGGTCGTATCGCCTACATTGACTTCGGCATGATGGATCAATTGGAGGAGAGCACTAAAGAATCCCTTGTGGATGCGGTGGTTCATTTGGTGAACAAGGACTACTCCGCCCTTGCCGCCGACTTTGTCAAGCTGGGCTTTCTTACTCCGGAAACGGATATGACGCCGATTATCCCTGCCCTGGAGTCGGTCTTTGAGGAGGTGATTGGCTCCAGTGTGCGGGAATTCAACTTCAAGGTGATCACCGATCGCTTCTCTGAGTTGATGTATGCCTATCCCTTCCGTGTTCCCGCCAAGTTTGCCCTGATCATTCGCTCCCTCGTGACCCAAGAGGGCATTGCCCTATGCCTCAATCCCAACTTTCGCATTGTCGATGTCAGCTATCCCTATGTGGCACGGCGTCTGCTCCAAGGAGAATCGCCCCAACTGCGGCGACGGTTATTGGATATCCTCTTCAAGGATGGTCGTCTCCAGTGGCAACGACTAGAAAACTTGATTGCAATCGCTCGGCAGGATCAGCACTTTAATCTCGCGCCAACGGCCACCTTGGGCTTGCAATATCTCTTTTCTGAGGAGGGGCAGTACCTGCGGCGGCAAATTGTGCTAGCGTTAACCGAAGATGACCGTCTCCACACCGAAGAGGTGCAGCGCCTTTGGAATTTGGTCAAGTCTGACCTACGTCCTCTCTTCTTTATTGATGTGGCATGGGAAGCCCTCAAGGCCTCTGTTTCCCACACGCTCGGTAAAGAAGAAGACAGCAATTCCTTGGTGGTGGCTCCCTAGGGGTGGGCAGCGGTTATCAACGTCCCTGAAGTCCAAGAAGGATTAGGTATCCCGTGTTTGATCCACCGATTGTCTTGCTGCTGGCCGGTATTTTTATGGGGTTGACCAGTGGCAAAGCCTTTGAGGCCACCCTCAAGCAGAGCGTCCAAGAATGGAACCGCAGTCGCTCCACTCGCGTTCTGAGTCAGTTGCGCGGTCCCCAGCTTCAGTTGCCCTACTTGGGGATTTCCATTGGCATCTGGCTCTTCCTGATGGCGGGATTGTGGACCTATGGTTTTGGCCTGGGGCTGAGTATGAGCATTGCCTTTGTGCTGACCATCGCCACCGCCCTTTTGGTGTGGTACCAATTGGGAAAAGTGCTGACCATTTTAAGTAGGGGTGGCTCCCGTGCCCTTGATCTCGATGCCCTTGAAGCCAAGGAATAGTTCTCTATAGTTCTCAAAGGAGGCGGCGTTGTGGATTTACTGACCCAAGTGGACGAACTGATTGCCAACGCCCCCGATGACCCTGCAACTGTGGCTGCGGTACAGGCGATCGCCCCCATTCTCTATGAGGAAGCCCAGCGCTACGGGCAAACCGTTTACTACGTCCTGCAAACCCCTGATGGTCAATGGCAGGTGATTACCCTAGAGGAACAGCAACCTCCCCACCAACAAAAAATGTTATCCACGCCTACGGCAGCGAAGCCATGGCTCAAGAGGCCTGTGATGAACAGGTGATCCCCGTGGCAATGCCAATTATTCCCCTCTTGTTTCAACTGTTGGCCGCAGAGCCAGTGGATAGCCTGATGATCCTAGAGGCGGATGGGGAGCGAGGCTGGGAAGTGGGTCGGCAATGGTTATTGGCTCAAGTACGCTCAATCCTCAGTGCCCCCCCAGACATTGCCTAGGACGGAAGCTGCTCACCGCGAATGGCCAAGTCTAGCAGCTGCATGGGGTGGTATATGGGCACGGGGCTGCCTTGCTCTTGCAGATACTGCCGCAACTGTACCGTGCAGCCCACATTTGCTGAGATAATGACGTCTGGGTGCGTATTCAGTAGGTTGCGCACTTTTTGTCGTCCTAAGTCGGTTGCCACATCCGGTTGGAGAATGTTGTAAACTCCGGCACTGCCACAGCACAGGGCCGCATCCAGGGGTTCTCGCAGTTGCACTTGGGGAATTTGGCGGAGCAGTTGCCGCGGCTCAAGGCGGATTTTTTGGCCGTGGATCATGTGGCAGGCATCTTGATAGACCAACGTTAAGGGGCGATCGCCCAAGGGATGTAAGGCGGTCACCAGCCCCTGCTTGACCAAAAAGACCTGTACATCCTCAACCTTTTGCACAAACTCGCGGGCGCGATCGCTATACTCGGGGTCAGCCGCCAACAGGTGATGGTATTCCTTGAGAGTATGGCCACAACCCGAGGCATTGATTAAGATGGCATCCACCTTAGCGGCAGCAAAACAGTCAATCATTTGGCGAGCAAGGGTTTGTGCCTGCTTCTGTTCCCCTTGGTGATGGGGTAGGGCACCGCAGCAGCCCTGTTGGCGTGGCAGCACCACCTCAAAACCATTGGCACTTAAGACGGCAATTGTGGCTTCATTGACTTCAGGCAAAAAGAGCCGCTGCACACAACCAAGAATCACCCCCACGCGGCCCCGCTGTTTCCCTTGGGCAGGTACCACCTCAGGATAGCGAACGCGAAATGTCTTTGCCGAAAGGGAGGGCAGCATTTGATACATGGCCGCTAGGGACTTGGGCAGTAGCCGTTTGAGGAGTCCCACGCGTTTTTCAAGATCCGCCAAGCCCAATTTTTGGTAGAGCCACAGGGGCAACAGGAGCGCCCGCAGCCGTTGGGGGTAGGGCAGCGTTTGGAAAATCAACTGCCGCAGCCAGCGATCGCCCGCGGGACGCTGATAGTGACGCTGCACTTGAACCCGGGTGGCCGCAATCAACTTATCGTACTCGACCCCCGAGGGACAGGTGGTGACACAGGCCAAGCAACCCAAACAGGAATCAAAGTGCTGGACAACATCCGCCAGTTGCACTTGCCCCTCGTTAATGGCATCCATGAGGTAGATACGGCCACGGGGGGAGTCCATTTCTGTGCCCAGGACCCGATAACTGGGACAGGTCGAGAGGCAAAACCCGCAGTGGACACAGGCATCAATCAGGTGTGGATCGGGCGGGCCAGCTACAGGATCAGTTGCAGTCATTCGTAAGTATTATTAATAAGTATTAAAACTTGTCTAGAGATGGCCGACAAAAACCCCAGTGCCAAAGACACCCGTTGCATCCAATTGTTGCTTAAGACTGCGCATCAATTCAAGGGCGTTGCCGCGATAGTCCCAAGGATCCAGCTGCTGCTTGAGGCTCAGCGGTGCCGCTAAGACGGTGACATAGCCCCGTGGTAACCCTTGGCGCAGCCTGAGAATTAGTTGACGGAGATCCTTCTCCTGTCCGTGAAGATAGGCGTAACCAACCCCGGCACTCATTTCGCCTCGGCACTCGCAGGCCAATTTCCTTGCCAACTGCTGAAGCTGGGTGAGGGCGGGCAACATCTCCTGCAATGGCACGCCGATTTTGAGAATGACTTGATTGGGGGTGGGGTTGAGGGTAATGCCTAGGGGGGCTGCGGCTTCAAGTTGCAGATCATGGGTCTGGGCAATGTGACTGAGGCGATCGCCCAAGGTGCCCGCAGCCAAGACTTCCCGCAGCGTATGAAACTCCAGTTCCAGTAAGAGTGCCCCCGTTCCTTCAAGGCGCAGCACACAGCGCGCCGGCGCCAGGGCACTCGTTAAAATTGCCGCCAATCCACTGGCCAAGGCAGAGACTTCTCCCCGCAACTGCCAAATTTGTACCGCATCGGGCAGGGGATAGACCCGCAACGTCACTTCTGTCAGGATTCCCAGCGTGCCATAGCTACCGATGAGCAGCTTCATCAGGTCATAGCCGGCAACATTTTTGACCACTCGCCCCCCGGCTTTGACGATTTGGCCATCACTGCGAATGAACTTGACCCCCAATAACTGATCGCGCCATGACCCATAGCGCTGGCGCAGTGTGCCATTACTGCAGGTGGCCAAGCAGCCGCCAAGGGTAGCCCTTTCCGCAAAGAGGGGATCTGCCGCAATCCATTGCCGTGCCGTTGCCAGTTGTTGCTGAAGGCGTTGCAAGGGGATGCCGACTTGGGTGGTGACGGTCATATCGGCAGCCGCATGATCAATGAGCCTGTGCCATGCTGTTGTCTGCAGCAAAATATCTGCCTGGGGGATGTTTCCGAGCCAGTTGAGTTTTGTTCCTGCTCCAATGGGCAGTACTCGCCAGCCTTGCCGTTGGGCGCAGGCAATCACTTCTGCCCCGGCTTCTGGGGTAGGGGGAGTCACCAGCAGGGCATGCTCAGGCAGATAGGGACGCAGGTGGGGGGCGCGATCGCCCAATTCAGCAATAGGATAAACAGCAGCATCCCCCAAGAGTGCGGTTAGGGTTTGCTTCATGGATTGCGGGTGGGCACTTCAAAGACAAAGCCCTCATAGTATAGGAGTTGGCCGTCCTCACTTTTGACAGGGCGAGCGCATTCGCAGATGGTGGTGATTGTTTGGTCAGCACGATACACCTTGGAAACTAAATTGCGCACTACTCCCCGGGTTTGAATCTGTTGCTGGAACTTCTGCCAACTGCTGTCATCCACGTAGGGGCGTTGGTTGTGGTGCTCAATATCCGCTAACCAGTCTTCAGCATCGGCATAGCCATAGATGCGTGCTAGGGCATTGTTCACTTTGAAGTAAACCCCCTCGGGAGAACTTTGGTAAATCCCCACCACGGCCTCCTCAAACATTTGGCGATACTGTTCTTGCGCTGCTTGCAGTGAGGCCACCAATTCACGGCGCTCTTCCGCAATTTCCTGCAGCTGCTGGTTTTGCTTTTGCAAGAGAGCATTCTTTTGCCGGAGCTTCCGCTGTAGGAGGGCGATCGTCAACTGATTTTTTACCCGTGCCAGCACTTCCGCCTGCTGAAAGGGTTTGGTGATGTAGTCAGCGCCACCTATTTCAAAGGCCTTGACCTTGTCAAATACATCATCCAAGGCACTAATGAAAATAATGGGGATATGCTTGGTCTTGGGATTCTCCTTGAGGGTTTGACAGACTTCATAACCATTCATATCGGGCATCATGATGTCCAGCAAGATGACATCTGGAGGTTCTGCTTCAATACCCATGAGCGCCATTTGGCCGCTGATGGCGCCACGCACATCATAACCTTCCAGTTGCAGCAGGGTTGTTAAAACTTCAACATTTTCGGGGGTATCATCGACTATTAAAATGCGACCAGCCCCTGAGTCAAAGAGGTCGGTGGTCATGCACGGGTCTCCCAATGGCGATTGTTTGTCAGCGCCCTGACACTCCCCATCCTATCAAAGTTTTTTCTGAGTGCTGGCGATCGCCCGCCAATTTGCAACCCGCAAACTCTCAACAGTTGTACTGATTTTTCTATACCATGGGGGTGACCCCCAGCAACGACGGGTATCAATGACAACAAACTGGGACAATTTTCGCAAAAACCTTGGGGAATGGCAGGGCTCCTTTACGGCGGTCAGCCCTACGGGGGAACTGGGGGCCTCGGTGCCTTCTATTTTGATCCTTGCCGATACTGCCGATGGCCAGCGAGTGCGCTTTGAACTACGACGCTTTGGCAATGGCCTCGATCAGCCCCCCACCAGTGAAACGATCCAAGAGTACAGTACCATCGGCCGCCAAAATGTGTTTTTCGCAACGGGGGCATTTTCTAAGGGATCGTTGCAGGTGGCCCCCTTTGCTGAGTTTGGCGCAGAGTATGGCTTTGTCATGGGCGATCGCCGCCTGCGGTTTGTGCAGCTCTTTAACAAAAATCAGCAGTTACAGTCCATGACCTTGATTCGGGAGTTTCGTGCCCACACTCATGCGGTTGAACGTCCTCCCTTAACTGTGGAGCAGCTCCTTGGCGAGTGGCGCGGCACCGCCTACACCGTCTATGCCGACTGGCGATCGCCCACGGAAACTCCGACCCAGCTTCGCCTTTGGCGCGAGGGCGATCGGCTCTACCAACTGCTGCAAACCCCCGACCACGAGGTGAAAACAACGGCCACAATTGCGGGTTCACGGCTCCTCTTTAGGGACACGGATCAACCTAAGCAGCTTGTGCTGCTCCCCGATGGCACCTCTAGCCTCACGCCCCTACAGGTGTCCTTTCGTCAGTCCTTCTTTGTTGAGGTGGGCTGGTTGTGGGCAGAGGGTCAGCGGCAGCGCCTGATTCGTACCTATGGCGATCGCGGCGAATGGGTCAGTGCAACCCTCGTTGTCGAAGAACGGATAAACTAAGCATCCCCAGTAAGAGGGGAAGCAACCAATCCCCATAGCGGGTGTAGAGGGTCTGGGTCTGCCGCCGCCAAATCGTTGCAGCATGAATCACAAACTCGTCGGCGTTTGAGAGCCAGAGGGTTTCTCCCGTAGGTGCAATCACCGCGGAAAGGCCCGTATTGGTGGAGCGCACTAGCCAGCGATCGCCTTCGACGGCGCGCAACACATCATGGCCGTGGTGCTGGGTCATGAGTTGGCGACGGTAGGGATCATTGTTGGCAACACTGAGGATCAACTCCCCACCATGAACCAGTTGCCAGCGACTGCGGTGGGAAAAGGCGGATTCAAAGCAAATCAGGACAACCGCATTTCCCCAAGGGGTGGTAAAGATCTGTTCAGGGTCTCCAGGAATCAGGCGCGATCGCAAGGTGGATAACCGCTGCACCACTCCTGCCAGCCAATCGGGAATATATTCCCCCAATAGGACAAGATGCACTTTGTTATAGTGACTGTCAATCTCACCGTTGCCATCGAGGCTCAGGAGCACCTGATGATGCCCCCCTGCCGTCTCCATAAATGTTCCTAACCACAGGGGCACACCCGCTTCCCGCACTACCCGAGTGATGGGATTCATTTGCTGCCGTTGCCAGAGAATGGGCAGGGCCCCCTCAGGGGTTAAGACAGCATCAACCCCGAAACCCACCAGTTGGCGATAGCCTTGGGCATAGATCTGCCAAGCGCGGCGGATCCCCTCTGGAGTGAGCTTTTCCCGTGTTGGGATATTGCCTTGGATCAAACCTATCTGTAGGGGTTCGCCGTGATCTGCAATGGCACTGGCACCTAAAACCCCATTGAGGGCGATCGCCCCCCCGAGGGTCATTGCAAGCCAAACCCTTGCCCCTGGGTACCGCCGCAGACTGAAGGTAACTAAGCCATTCACTGTCATTACTACCGCTGTAATGGTGGTCGGCCCCGCCAGACGACCCAGTTGCACCAGTCCCTGGGGGCTTTGGGTTAGGGATAAACTAATCCACCACAGGGGGGAATGGCTCCAGAGGGCTTCGAGGGCACACCACAGGGTTATACCCCATAGGAGTTGCCAAGGCGCGGATCGCCGCACCCCATAGCGCACCATCAACAAGGCCCAACTCCCACTCAGGGCAGCCCCCCAAGTGCTGAGAAACAGCCAAATCCCCCGCGAAATCAGCCAACTGGGCACTGGGGCAATGCCGATCCACGTGAGGGGATGCAAATCCCACACCCAGACTAGGCTAGTGCCATAGAACCCCAAGCCCCAACACAGGCCGGCGATCGCTGCCCATAGCGGCGATAAAACCTGACACTGCCACCACAGGGGCACAATGCCCACAAAGGCCAGGAACCAGCCACTCACTGGCGGTAGCGCCAACTGCGTTCCCCAACCGGCGATGCCTAAACCAACGAACAGCAGCCACCTAGGCAATACTTTGGCGTTTGCGTTGCTCTTTGGGGGAAGGCGCCACATACCAGTGTCCTGCCTTAATCAGTTCCCGCTCTAGTAAAGCAAAAAAGCGCTGGCGATCGCTGCCACGCACGACGGCTAAATTGTGGGCTTCTGCCAAGGCCACAGGGTAACCCCGGCCTTTTTCAATTTGGGCTGCCGTCAACGAGACGGCTTGTTGCCATAGGTCTGGATCCTGGGCCACCCATTGAGGTACTTCCAAGCGCACCACTTCTGAGCCACCATGGAGGTAGGCAACGTAGATGTGATGTTCGCCGTAGTGCTCCAAAATGCGGCTGCGGCTACGCCAGAGGGAACTATGCTGTTGCGGTGCTAAGTGCGCTTGCCAGAGGAGCACATCCCGCAGGGAATCAAAGACCTGACAAGGGGGGCGATCGGCGGTTACCTCGAAGCCAGTCTGACTCGTCTGACCACAGTGGAGGGCACAGTTGGGTTCAGGATAGGGGCAAACCCCCAAGCGCAGAAAATTCACCGTTTCCTGACTGCGGGAGGCACTGACATACCCCACCAACGGGATTCGCTGGGCTCGCAATTGATCCCAAGCAGCTAAGATTGGCCTCAACAATTCCTGCCGCACCATTGGCGGCAGTGATTCCCATGCCCAGAAAATGAGTGAACCATCCACAAGGGCTAAGCTGGGAGCTTTCTGATTTTGAGTTTGAATGAGTTCAACAAGGCCGAGAATTTCCCCTTGGGTGCGGCGGTAACGTAACCAATCCTCTAGGGTGAGGCCCCAGCCCCGCGATCGCCCCAATTCATCGGGGTCATACACCAACTGCGGCACGCTATCTAAATGAGGGCGCTGGCCTTGACCGTAGGCGATCGCCACCCGTCCTACGTTAATCAAATAGCAATAGGCAATTTCGTGGTGACTGGGGGCAATTTGCGAACCATCGGTGGCAAAAATCGTATGCGCCCTTGGGGCAGGGGGGACAGTGTGCTTTATCGTCAGCGACTCAATGGGTTCAGCCGCATTAAAGACAAAGGACTCGCCCCACGCTTGGAGAGCTTGGCGATAGTGTTCTAGATGTTCCGCCATTGCTGCGAGGACTGCGAGGGCACGGGTCTGTTTTTGTTGGTTAGCGATCGCCCCTTGGCGGATCAGTTGACCCACCGTTGGCATTTGAGCAGCCACTTTTACCAAGTCCAACACGGTTTTCGTCTCTGGTTGTCTCTAGAACTAACAGAGGTCATCAAGCCCAGCTCGAATAGCCAACCGATTTTGGAGCTTCAAGATGCCTCTCTATCAGTTTTACTGCTGCAGGCAGAACATGTCTGACAGAGGGGCGATCGCTGGCCCAATCGAGTCAGTGAGCCTTAGGCGCAAAGTTCCAACTGTACCCCCATAACTCTATCAGGGGGCATTGTGAAAGCAGCATTATTAAAATTTGTTACGAACCGGAACTTCCCGCAGGTTCACCCCTGGGCTGTGGGTACCCTAGGGGAGTAAAGAATATGGTTCCTTAAAAAGCAACAGCAATTTTCTGAAGCATATTCTATGGATTGCATAAATCTATAAGGTGTATAAAAAGCTGACCCTGTAGTATGCTTACGTTTTTTGAGTAATGGATTCTACTGGCACAAATGGTCATGAGAATTGGAGAACTCTTACTGAAGGCAGGATTAATTACAAGCGGTCAGCTCCAAGTTGCCCTAATGGAGCAAGGGATGTATGCCAACCTGCGTCTTGGTGAAATTCTTGCCCTTCATGGTTGGTTATCCCAAGAAACAATTGACTTTTTTGTAGAAGAGTGGCCAAAACTGGCTCAAGATAAAGAAAAGCGTCCTATTGGTTTTTACCTGAAAAAGGCAGGTTTATTAACGGAAGAGCAGATTAATCAAATTCTCAAGGAGCAGTGGCAAGCCAGCTATCGCTTTGGGGCATTGGCCGTCCTCAATGGCTGGGTGAAGCAGGAAACAGTAAACTTCTTTCTAGAACATATCAACCCAAATGCCCTCAAAGAAAGTGTCCGCATCGAGAAGGCCACATCATCAGTTTTCAACCGACTAACCCCGCAAAGTCGCAAGCATGCAACCAAACATTCAAAACAATTCTCCGAATCCCTGAAGAAGCATGTAATCGATCCAGAAGACTTGTCGGACATTGACCTTGACCTAGATATTGAATGGCTAGGCCGGCCAGAAAACAACTGTTACGTCAACCGCTGAAATAAAAAACTCGCACTAGAGGTAACTCCAATGCGAGGGTAATCACGAATCAGTCTTGAGAGAGGACAATGACGTCTGTGCCCTAGCTCATTGTGGCAGGACTGCGATCATAGCTTGTCCAAACCTGGGGCTTAATTTTGCCCTGAATTTGGTTCCAATAGTGACCCGCGGCCGTAGGTAACCCCATTTGGGCAATCATCCGCGTCAGGAGGGATTGTTCGCGGTTTTTGATCACTTGGTGGTGATGGGTGAGAATGGCCCGCGACAGTTGATTGAGATCAAGCGCTGACATATTCACTCCACCGGCTGGGTTGGCAGTAGGGGTTGCCGTCGTATTCACAGCTTCCCCTTGACCCGTACGGTAGGCCACGCCGCGATAGATTAAATCCCGCACCGGTTGAGCCGGCGGCTTCACTGCGTGGGTGCAATGGTAATTCCAACCCCGATATTTTGCCACGACATCAGTTGCTTCGGTTTGTACTGCCGGAGGAACGTAATCGTATTGAACGCCGCGATAGGTAAGGGTAGTTTTCATAAGCATCGCCCCAAATTATTTACTAGGTGGTTTTCGTCAACTGAGGCGCGTTCCTTCGGGACAACTGCCCTACTTCCGTCTTCGCTGCTCACCTAATTTTCAGGTGCTTTCCAGCAAAGATGAACGATTTATTTCTGTATCTAATTTAACAGTTCTGGCATTATGAAGGCAAGTATTTACAAAAATTTACACTAAAAAACAACCTCTCTGTTCAAGGACGTCTGGATTGAGGGGGGATTGCCCTCAACTCTCAGCGGTATTCATCAGAATGACGTGGCGATCGCGATCGTAGGTGAGCCAACGTTCTTGCCGCAGCTTGCCCAGAAGGCGGGTCATGGTCACGCGACTCGTGCCGATGGCTGTTGCCAGTTGCTGATGGGTGAGGCGGACACTGTAGCGTGTACCCAGGGGATGAGGTTCACCAATTTCTTGCTTCAACAGCAGCAGTAAATGGCGTAATCGCTCCTCAACGCGGCGATGACTAGTAATTCCTAAGAGACCTTCCGCTTGCCGTAGGCGACGAGCTAGACCGCGCACAAGGCTTTGGGTCAAGTTGGGCGAGGATTCCACCTCCACCAGCGTAAAGAGCATCAGCTCTGTCTTGGAAAGGGCCTTGGCTTGGTAGGCCATTAAACTGGTCAAGGGTAAACCAAAAGCAGTACCTGGTGTAGCCAGTCCCACCACCACTTCTTCCCCATCGGGATGTAGAAGATTCAAAAGGACGACACCCCGGCTCACTAGCCAAATGCGTTCTGGTTCCATCCAGATGGTGTCCCCGATACTAAACGTGTGCACTCGCAAGGAGGAGCGCCAGCGTCCATCCACAGGAGGAGTAACTGCAGCGGTGGAGACGTTTCCCATGGCGGTAGAACCTCAAGCAAAGGAACCAGCCCTTAGGTGTGTGCCTGAGAGCTGGGTTGTTCTGCCAACATTTCCAGTGAACATTCCCAGTGTCTGTGTTCTGGGTAACGTTAGCTAAAACTTTTTATTAGGCTAAGGGGCAAACGTAAAGATGAGATAATCCTTGGCTCAAGATTGGGTTAAAGTTTTGTTGTCAGGGCAGAAATCGCTTCTAACAGGCCCCGTGCTTTGTTGAGGGTTTCTTCGTATTCCCGCTGCGGATCGGAGTCGGCAACAATACCAGCACCCGCTTGCACATGAATCAGATGTTGATGGTCCGTCAGGGGTTGCACCACCATTGTGCGAATGGCGATCGCTGTATTGAGTTGACCTTCAAAGTCATAGTAACCATAGGCACCGGAGTAGGGGCCACGGCGGCAACCCTCCAATTCATAGATAATTTCCATAGCACGAATTTTGGGGGCACCACTGACTGTACCAGCGGGGAAACAGGCTTGAAGTAAGTCCCATGCCGTTCTATCAGGCAATAGTTCACCCACCACATTACTGACAATGTGCATAACATGGGAATAGCGCTCAATCACCATAAACGCTTCAACGCTGACACTCCCCTGACGACACACGCGCCCCAAATCATTGCGCCCCAAATCAACCAGCATGACGTGTTCGGCCACTTCTTTGGTATCGGCAAGGAGTTCTGCGGCAAGCTGCTGATCTTCGGTGTAGGTGTGCCCCCGCTGGCGAGTGCCAGCAATAGGACGCACAGTAGCAAGGAGAGACCCAGCGTTTTCAGGATGGTGCTCGGCTTTAACCATCACTTCTGGACTAGAGCCAATGATCTGCCATGTGCCAAATTGAAAGTAGGCCATGTAGGGGGAAGGGTTAATCAGGCGCAAGGAGCGATAGAGGGCAAAGGGATCGCCGCTGTAGGTGGCACTGAGGCGTTGGGAGAGAACGACTTGGAAAATATCCCCCGCACGAATGTAGTCCTTAGCGCGCTTCACATTGGTACGGAAGGTTTCCGGGGTAATGTTACTAGTGTAACTGGGGGTCTGGCGACTGGGTTGCCAATGGAGTTGAGTGGCCTCAGGGGGAATACGGGTTTGCAGTTTGCGCAAAAGCTGCTCTAGGCGATCGCTTGCGTGAGTATAGGCCGTTTTCAAGTCCGTCTCACGGGTATCGGCATAGACCACTGCCCAGATTTTTCGCTTCACCTGATCAAAAATCAGGATTTGATCCACCTGCATCCACACCCCATCAGGCAAATCCCTTTCTGTGGCAGGATGAATGGGAACCCGTGGCTCAATCCACTGAATCAGTTCATAGCCCCAAAAACCAAAAAGACCACCAATGCCCCCGGGCAGTTGCGGTAACTTCACAGGCTGATAGGGTGCAAGGCAATTGGCCAAAATGGTGAAAGGATTGCCCGTAAACCTGGTGAGTGACCCATCGCGATGGGTTTGGGTGGTTTGGTTGCCGCGGGTTTCCAGTACCCACAGTGGATCACAACTAAGGAGACTGTAGCGGGCCAGTTGTTCGCCTCCCTCGACGGACTCCAGCAAAAAGTTGTAGGGGCGATCGCGACAGACCCGATACCAAGCCGACACAGGTGTATCCATATCCGCCACCCACTCCTGATAGATGGGGATGAAGTTACCCTGCTCGGCAAGTTGACAAAAAGTCTGAAAATCGGGGTACATGGTCGCGTGTGTGAAAACTTTCTTATTTTCTCCCTAAAGGGAAGCAACAGCAATCTCGACGCCAAGGGTCAGGTGCTTCTGGGGTGGCACGTGCAGTAGATCCACCCCCGTATTCAATGCATTGCGGGGGGCGGTCCAAGGTTCTAGACAGTAGTAGGGTTTGCCCTGAACCGTCCAAAAGACGAGGGTTGTGAACACTCTATCGTAGCGGAGCGTCAGGCAGTAGTGTTGTTGCAGGTCACAGACGCGAGCTACTTGACCCGTGAGCGGGCGACAGGCCAAATCGAGTTCTGCTGCACTCCAGTCAAACATGCCGCTAAAGGTGAGGGGTTGCTGGTTTTTTTGATCCACCATGGCATGGATCGGCAAGTCAAACTGCAATTGGTGCTTGTCAGCAACAGCAAAGTAGGGATGCAAACCAAAGCTAAAGGGCAAGGGGGTGTCACCGGGGTTAGCCACCTCAAGGGCGATCGCCAAGGCATTAGCAGCAAGGGTATAGGTTAAGGTCAGATGAAAGGGAAAGGGATAGACTTGGCGCGTGGCTGGAGTATCTTGCAATCGCAGTTTCAAGACATGTTCCTGCTGATCCAGCACCTGCCATGGCAAGTCCCGGGCAAAGCCGTGCTGTTTGAGGTGATAGGCTTGGCCACTGTAGTGAAATGTATCCTCGGGCAAATTGCCACAAATCGGAAAAAGGAGGGGAATACCACCGCGCACGCTTAACTGAGGGTTGGCAAAGCGCTCCCGATCTAAGTACAGCAGCTCATGACCCTGCCACTGCCAGCGACTAATGAGGCCACCGCGCTCTGGGATCACCTCAACGCGAGTACGTTCGGCATGAAGAGTATAGGGCATTACCATAGCTGGACAGTAGACCTGCTTCTTAGGATACACCCACGACTGCGCTAGAATAGCGGCAATGCCCTTGGAGGGAAGCCAATGTCCCTAAGATTTACCCTAAACTCCACCCTACGTTTTTGGTTCAGTGTGTTGCTGGTAACTTGGTTACTGGGGCTACTGGGGCTAGGCTGGCTAGTGCAATCCTTTCTGGTGCTGTTTTTATTCTTAATGGTAACTCCTGTGCTCCTTTTTGCGGGCTTGCAACTTTGGTTGCGCTGGAAGTTGGTGACGGCGGCTTGTCCAGTGTGTGGCTTTGAATTTAGCAGTTTGAATAATACCCAAACCCAATGCCCTGCCTGTGGCGAAATGCTGATGGTGCGCGATCGCCAGTTCCACCGATTGGCTCCCCCTGGCACCATTGACGTGGAGGCAGTGGAAGTGGTCAACCCTGTGATTGAGGACTAGCCACAGTGGTATGATTGGCCCAAGATTGTCTGTCGCTGGCAGCATGCCCGATGCGACAGTCCCTTGCTAAAACTAAAATGATAAGATTTGCCATGGGTTACGGGGTACTCTATGCGACAACTTAACTTCTTGATGATATTTGTCATTGGTTTGGGCTTAGTTCTCTTTAGTATCCAAAATACCGATCCAGTTAGTATTAAGTTTTTTGAAGGAAAGGTCATTCAAGCGCCACTGTGCGTTGAACTGATTGTCGCTATGGGGGTGGGTGCCCTCTTTGCCTGGGTCTTTAACGTTTGGGTACAGCTACAGCGCACCTTTACGATTCGGGTGGAAATGGAAGCCCGCGATGAACAAATTGCCCACCTTGAGCAGGATGTGGAGCGCTATAAAGCTGCCCTTGAGGAGCAACAACGCCTTTTGCCCAGTGTCAGCAGTGCCTCGACGGAAAAGTAGCCTAGAGCCTTGAAAATTCGTTAGGCTAAAAAGTGATTAACCTTTGTTGCCTTTGTTATTTTCTGTTAACTTGGCGTGTCCTATGGCTGTATCTCTGGCTGTTGAAAAGAAAAAGTTAAAAAATCCGCCCCTACAGCTGCACTATTTGGGCGATCGCGTGCTGCGTCAACCCGCCAAACGGGTCAGCAAAGTAGATGACAGTATCCGCGATATTGTGCGGAAAATGCTCCAAACCATGTACAGTGCCGATGGCATTGGCTTGGCGGCACCGCAGGTGGGCATCAATAAGCAAATTCTCGTCATCGATATTCATCCCGATGACCCTAAAGCGGAGCCGTTGGTGATGATTAACCCGGTCATTAGGGACTTCAGTGAAGAACTGGAGGTTTGCCAAGAGGGCTGCCTAAGTATTCCTGGGGTGTACCTAGAGGTGCGTCGTCCGGCTATGGTGGCGGTGTCCTACAAAGATGAGTGGGGTCGTCCCCAAGAAATCATGGCGGCTGGGTTGCTTGCCCGTGCGATCCAGCATGAAATTGATCATCTAACGGGGGTAATGTTTGTCGATCGCGTGGAAAACCAAGCGTTGCTGCGTCATGCACTCACGGAGCATGGGTTTACCGCCAGTGCTGTGCGTCCCATTGCTGCTTAACCCTGAGGAGCATTGTCTGTGGCCAAGAGTTATCTATACTTATTGGGGGCCTGTGTGGCAGCGATCGCCACGGTGGGTTGCATTTTTGAACTGAGCTCTGGGGAAGCCCAGTTGGGAACTGTGCCCACCACTGTGATTTTGCTCCTCAGTGCGCCCCTCGGTTTCGTGGCCTTTGTAACAGCGGTGCGCCTTGCCCGTGCCAGCGATCGCCCCTGATGGATTGGAATCTGCTATGACACTCACCTACCCTGAGGACCTGCAATACCTCGACAGCCACGAGTACCTGCGCCTTGAGGGCGACACGGCTACCATCGGCGTTAGTGCCTTTGCTGTGGATCAACTGGGGGATATTGTCTTTGTCGAGTTGCCTGCCGTTGGCGATACCCTAGAACCCGGCGAGCGCTTTGGCACGATTGAATCGGTCAAGGCCGTTGAGGATCTCTATGCGCCCCTTGGGGGAACCGTCATCGCCGTCAATCAAGCCGTCATTGACAACCCCGAGCAAATTGCTGCAGATCCCTATGGTGAGGGGTGGTTGGTGAAGGTGCAAGTCAGTACCCCCCCTACCGGACTCCTCTCAGCGGCGGATTATCGTGCCCTAGTGGAAGGAGCTTAGGTGGTAACCAACGCCTTGCAAGTCCTTGTAGATGGACTGGCCACAGGGAGTGTTTATGCCATCTTTGCCCTCGGCTATACCCTTGTCTTCTCGATTTTGGGCATTATCAACTTTGCTCACGGCGCTGTTTTTGCCATTGGTGCTTATCTCACCTATGCTCTCTTGGGAGGACGCTTTGGCTTTAATGGCCTGTTGGCCAATGGGCAGCTTCCCATTGCCTTACCCTTTGCCCCGGCCTTAGCTTTGAGTGCCCTTGGCTGTGGGCTGTTGGGGGTTGGCATTGATTGGGTTGTCTTTCGACCGTTGCGGCAGCAGCGCACCGATACCCTCTTGACGGTGGTGGCCAGTCTTGGAGCTGCCGTTTTCCTCACCAACCTGATCCAGTATTTAGTGGGTGCCGAAGTCTATACCTACCCCGATCAACTCTGGGGTGGATTGCCCCTTACCCTGCGATGGGGGGACATTACCCTGCGCACTAGCCAATTTATTATCTTTGCCGTGGCTGTGGTTTTGATGATTGCCCTGACCTATTGGGTGAAAGGGACGCGCATGGGGAAAGGATTGCAAGCCGTGGCTGAAAATCCGACTGCCGCCACATTGCTGGGCATTGATGGTGATCGCATTATTCAAGTGACATTTTTTGTTAGCAGTGCTTTGGCTGCTGTTGCTGGCACCCTCATTGCCTTGAGTGTTGGGATTACAGGGCCACAGTTTGGGGTGATCTTTGGTCTCAAGGGGTTAGCGGTGATTGTTGTGGGGGGCCTCGGGAGCTTACCGGGAACAATGTTGGCCGGTTTTTTGCTGGGATTGGTGGAGGCAATCGTGCCTGCGGCCGCTTCGGGGTTTCGGGATGCTGCTGCCTTTGCAATCCTCTTTCTGGTGCTGCTTGTGCGCCCCCAAGGGCTATTGGGTCAGCCCCCAGTTGAAAAAGTCTAAGGCGCTTCAATCACTAATTCACTGCTGTAGCTAGAACCGTGCCCCTGGCGGCCACTAATTCCACCTTCAAGCTGACGCTAAATTGGCTTTCAAAGGGTTCTTTTTTGTAGTTGACACTCCAAATTTCCAACTCACAGCGATCGCTAGGATCTGCCGGATGGATCTGCAGGCAAAACTGTCGCTGCGGAGCGCGCCACTCACAGGTAATGTGATCCACGGCCCCAATTTGTCGCCGATCCAAGGCCGAAGCCAGCCGTAGAATGGCACTGAGTTGCTCGACCATTTGCCGTTCTCGCCGTCCCATCAATTGACGGAAGTTTTCATGCTTTTTCTTGGGGGGGCTTTTGCGGTGATAGCGACAGAGGTTGGCAATGATTTCAATTTCCGTATCAGTGTAGCCGAGTAAGCCGCCGTGGCGCACAAGGTAGTAGGAATGTTTATGGTGGGCGGAATGGCTGACGTAGTGGCCGGCATTGTGGAGAATGGCCGCTGCCCAGAGGAGTTCCCGTTCTGCTTCTGTCCAGTTGTGGAGAATCCCTTGGGTGCGATCAAACAGGGTTAGGGCAAAATTGGCCACCCGTTCACTGCTGGCCAGATTGACGTGGAATTTTTGCGCCAAACTGTAGGTACTGCGCTGGCGGACGGAGCTTTGATAGCGCAGGCGGTCTTCAATCAGTCCGTGGGTCAGCATCCAATCCACAATGATGCCTTCCCGCAGGGCGCGATCGCAGGTGATCAGGCTGCTTTGGCCAAGCATCTCCATGGCCTCAGCGAGAATTACTGCCCCCGCAACAATAATTTCCGCTCGCCGCTCCGACATCCCCAAGAGTTGACAGCGTTGGTTAAAGTTGAGCCGCCGCAATTTGGCCAGCAGAGCTTTCAAGTCCTCAAGGGTGAGTTCATAGCCCCGTAGAGAGGGGGGGCAAGTACCAAGGCGATCGCAGGTGTGAATCATCATCAGGCTTTCAATGGTGCCTGAGGTACCCACCAATTGCGGTTTTTCATGGGGGCCGAGCTGCTGCCGCAGGTCCTCCACAGCGCGATCCAACATTCCCCGCACATAGGCACGCAGGGCAATGTAGTCTTGATCGCTAATGGGATCACTTTTGACAAATAAATCCGTCAGGCGCACAGCCCCCACCTTGGTACTACTGAGGCAACGAGGTTCATGGCCATCGCCAAGAATTAACTCCGTGGAGCCACCCCCAATGTCTATGATGATGTGGGGCTTGCCGTTGAATTCTAGCCCCGAGAGTACCCCCAAGTAGATGCGCCGCGCTTCCTCTTCGCCGGAAATGAGATCAATGGTCAGGCCGGTCTCTTTTTTGACCCGCTCTAAAAACTCGCGACCATTGGGGGCTTCGCGCACGGCACTCGTGGCCACGCCAATCATTTCTTCCGCCTTGAGGCCCGTGGCCAATTCGCGACAGCGCCGCAGGGTGGCGATCGCCCGCTGCATGGCCTCTTCCGTCAGTTGCCCGGTAATTTGGCAGCGTTCCCCCAGCCGCACCATATCCTTTTCCGTCGCAATGATTTTGAAGCTGGGTAAGCTGGGCTGAATTTGCACCACCACCATGTGAATTGAGTTTGTCCCGACATCAATTGCCGCCAGAATGCGATCGCTGAGGTTCACCGGTCGCCACAGGTGGAGATGTTGTTCAGCCGTCATTGGAGTTGTCATCAAGGGGACAAACATCCCCTATGGTACCCCAACTCCAAACCTTTTCAGGGGGATGAAACAGACTCAAAACATGAAAGCCAAGACGGTCTCTCCTATTTCACAAAAGGGCTGTATTTCCTGTTAAATGATCCTTGATTTTGGCGGCAATCCGTGAGCCTAAATAGTCGGGAATAACGCTGCCATTGGGACCCAGCAGATAGAGCAACAGCCGCACCCGCCCCTGCCAAAGCATAAAATTGATATTGACCACCAGCAATTCCTCTTGCCAAAGGGCGTGCATTACCTTATAGAGCAGTGCCGGATGATTTGCAGACTCCACCAAGAGTGCCGGCAGATGAAAGACCTGATCTTGATAGAAACTGGTGGTAACTTGCGGCAGGCCTTCGTTGAGGTTAAACTCCATGGCCAGCATTTCCTCAACCGCAAACTCACCACTGAGGGTCTGTTGGAGGGCACGGCGGACGCTTTCACTGCGCTTTTTGGTCAGGGGTTTGCCCTGCTCTGAGAGCACAAGTTTGACAAAGACCAGCAGCGGTGGTCGCACATGGCCATAGAGCGAGACATTGTGAATCGTCAGCTTGTAGGCGGCCATCACCCCAAAGAGATCACTCAGGAGATAAGAGTGATTGCGGTGGGCAAAGTGGAGAATGGAGCGATCGCCCTCGGGGACGATTTGAATCACCGCCTGATTTGTCCGATGAATTTGAAAGCCCAACTTCAGGTTTTGCAGTTGGACGTCCCGACCAACAAATTGCTCATAAAAGTCCGGAAAAGAGCGGTTGAATCGCTTCAGGACATCAAGGTTACGCAGTTGAAAATCGGAAACCATGGGTGAGAGTCGCTATACTATAGCCTAGGCCGGGTTACACTAGGTCGTTTCTCCATCTCCAGCATACTTGCATGAGCTTCTGGAAATCGCTGTTCAATTCACAACCGACTGCCAGCACTACCACGACGTCCCCTAGTTTAGGTTCTCCGGTAGAGCGGGACAATGGCAGCGAAAGCAAAATTATTTTTAGCAAAGAAAAAGATATTGATGTCTATGAACTAGAAGAACTTTGTGATGCTGTCGGCTGGTCGCGCCGTCCGATTCGTAAGGTGAAAAAAGCAATTCAGCACAGCTTTTTGGTGATCTCAATGTGGGAGCAGCGGGGTGCCTATCGTCGTCTGATTGGCTTTTCCCGTGCCACCTCTGACCATGCCTTCAATGCCACGATTTGGGATGTAGTGGTGCATCCAGAATTTCAGGGGCGCGGTCTGGGCAAGGAGCTGATGCGGCAGATTATCAAAGAACTGCGCAGCGAGGACATCAGCAACATTACCCTCTTTGCCGATCCCCATGTGGTGGACTTTTACCGTCAGTTGGGTTTTCGCCCCGATCCCGAGGGGATTAAGGGAATGTTTTGGTACCCCAATTCCCGCTAGGCTCGATAATCAATAACATAGCTGAATGATCCTTTGCCATGAGCCAAACCCCCCTCGTCACTGAGGCTGAGATTGCTGCAGAAGGTCTCAAGCCCCAGGAATATGCTGAAATTGTCCGTCGCCTAGGCCGTCATCCCAACCGCACGGAATTGGGAATGTTCGGCGTGATGTGGTCGGAGCATTGCTGCTACAAAAACTCGCGGCCCCTGCTGAAGCAGTTTCCTACCCAAGGACCACGGGTTCTTGTCGGTCCCGGTGAGAATGCTGGTGTTGTGGACTTAGGGGATGGCTTGCGCCTTGCTTTTAAGATTGAGTCCCACAACCATCCTTCGGCCATTGAACCCTTTCAGGGAGCAGCGACTGGAGTGGGGGGGATTCTGCGGGATATTTTTACGATGGGGGCACGTCCCATTGCCCTGCTGAACGCCCTGCGCTTTGGTGATCTTAAGGAAGCAAAAACCCAACAATTGGTGAAAGGAGTAGTGGCGGGTATTGCCCACTATGGCAACTGTGTCGGTGTGCCCACAGTGGGGGGGAGGTCTATTTTGACCCCTGCTATACCGGTAACCCCTTGGTGAATGCCATGGCCCTGGGTCTTATGGAAACCCCAGAGATTGTTAAATCGGCAGCCAGTGGTATTGGCAATCCAGTCCTCTACGTTGGCGCCACCACGGGGCGGGATGGCATGGGGGGAGCCAGTTTTGCCAGTGCCGAGCTGACGGATGAGTCAATGGGCGATCGCCCTGCTGTTCAAGTGGGGGATCCCTTCATGGAAAAATGCCTCATTGAAGCCTGTCTGGAAGCCTTTCAAACTGGAGCAGTTGTGGCCGCCCAAGATATGGGGGCGGCAGGATTGACCTGTTCGACCTCGGAAATGGCTGCCAAAGGCGGTGTGGGCATTGAACTGGACTTGGACAAGGTGCCCGTGCGCGAACAGGGGATGGTGCCCTACGAGTTTCTGCTTTCGGAATCCCAAGAACGGATGCTGTTTGTGGCGGCGCAAGGGCGGGAAGCAGAACTGATTGAGATTTTCCATCGTTGGGGCTTGCAGGCGGTGGTTGTGGGGCGTGTCATTGCTGAACCGGTGGTGCGGGTGCTTTACCGTGGCGAGGTGGCCGCAGAGGTGCCTGCCCGTGCCCTTGCCGAAGATACTCCCCTCTATGAGCGACAGTGCCCTAATGAGCCGCCAGCCTATGTCCAACAGGCGCGGCAGTGGTCGGTGGATCAATTACCGCTACCGGCGCGATCGCCCGCGGAGATTTTGCTCACGCTCCTTGCTACCCCCAGTATTGCCTCTAAAGCCTGGGTCTATCGTCAGTACGATCACGAAGTCCAAAATAATACCTTGATCTTCCCCGGCGATGCCGATGCAGCAGTGATTCGCCTGCGGGGTACGCCAAAAGGAATTGCTGCAACCGTGGATTGCCCCAGCCGCTATGTGTATCTGGATCCCTACGAAGGGGGCAAAGCAGCCGTTGCCGAAGCTGCTCGTAATCTCAGTTGTGTCGGGGCAGAGCCTCTGGCTGTTACCGATAACCTCAATTTTGGTAGCCCAGAAACCGCTGTGGGTTACTGGCAGTTAGCCAATGCCTGCCGAGGTCTTGCCGAGGCTTGCCATGCCCTGCAAACGCCGGTCACAGGTGGGAACGTCTCCCTCTACAACGAAACAATTGATAGGAATGGCCAGCCCCAGCCCATTTATCCGACCCCTGTGGTGGGGATGGTGGGGTTGATTGCCGACCTGCAGCGGGTTGTCGGTCAGGGCTGGCGATCGCCAGGGGATGTCATCTACCTATTGGGGTTGCCTCTGACTACGCCTTTGAGTGATCCGCGCCTGAGCCTAGGCGGTTCAGAATACCTGGCCCAGATTCATGGGCTTGTGGCCGGTTGTCCACCTCAGATTGATTTAGACCTAGAGCAGCGAGTGCAGGCAGTGTGTCGCTATGGCATTCAGCAGGGTTGGATTGCCAGTGCCCACGATCTCAGTGAAGGTGGTTTGGCTGTGGCCTTGGCAGAAAGCTGTCTCAGCGGCCAGCGGGGGGCGAAGATTCAATTACCAGCGGGCACCTATCCCCGCTGGGATGTGCTGCTATTTGCTGAAGGGGGGGCGCGAATTCTGGTTTCTGTGCCACCGACGGAACAGACAGCATGGGAGGCCTATGTGCAGGCGCAATTGCCCAATGCTTGGACACGCTTAGGGGTGGTTAATGGTGAACATACCGAACTGTGTATTGACACCTGTGACAATTCTCTGCTTATCAACGTTACGATAAAGGAGTTAGCTCTTGCGTGGCGATCGCCCCTGCCGAAATATTTGGACTAAATGACAGAACAACAATTTGCTGATAAGCCGGAAGAAGCCTGTGGTGTGTTTGGGGTCTATGCCCCCGGGGCGGATGTGGCTCGCCTCGCCTACTTTGGTCTCTATGCCCTGCAACATCGAGGTCAGGAATCGGCTGGCATTGCCACATTTGCTGGAAACACCGTCCACTGTTACAAGGATATGGGCTTGGTGTCCCAAGTCTTTGATGAAGAGATTCTTGGACGGCTGGTGGGAGATTTGGCTGTCGGCCACAACCGCTACTCAACCACAGGTTCCAGTCGCATTGTCAACGCCCAACCAGTGGTAGTGGAAACCCGCCTAGGACCTTTGGCCTTAGCCCACAACGGCAACTTGGTGAATACCTACGCCCTGCGGGAACAGGTGCTGGCCTGTGATGCGCCCACGGCGGTGTTGGCGAGTACAACAGATTCTGAACTCATTGCCTGGGCGATCGCCCAAGCGGTGGCCACTGGCCAATCCTGGTCAGAGGGCATGATTACTGCGGCTCAACAGTGCCAAGGGGCTTTTAGTTTAGTGGTGGGTACCCCAGCGGGATTGTTTGGCCTGCGGGATGCCCACGGCATTCGTCCCTTAGTGATTGGCCGCCTGATGATAGAAGGGACAGCCCATTATGTCCTTGCTTCGGAGACCTGCGCCCTTGATATTATTGGTGCCGACTATGTGCGGGATGTGGAGCCGGGGGAACTCGTCCACATTACTCCTGAAGGGATTGGCAGCATACAATGGGCAGAGTCCCAACGGAAGCTGTGTATCTTTGAGATGATTTACTTTGCCCGTCCTGATAGTGTCATGCAGCGGGAGAGCCTCTATAGCTACCGGCAGCGCTTGGGGTACCAGTTGGGTCGGGAAGCTCCCGCCGATGCCGACGTGGTGATTGCTGTGCCTGATTCTGGCGTGCCAGCGGCCATTGGCTTTTCCCAAGCGACGGGGGTACCCTACGCCGAAGGCTTGATTAAAAATCGCTACGTGGGGCGCACCTTTATTCAGCCCACCCAGTCGATGCGGGAGTCGGGAATTCGCATGAAGCTGAATCCGCTGCGGGATGTACTGATGGGACAGCGGGTGGTGATTGTCGATGACTCGATTGTGCGGGGCACCACTAGCCGCAAAATTGTCAAGGCACTGCGGGATGCCGGTGCTGTGGAAGTCCACATGCGTATTTCTTCGCCCCCTGTCACTCACCCCTGCTTCTATGGCATTGACACCGATACTCAAGATCAACTGATTGCCGCCACCAAGTCTGTGCCTGAGATTGCCGCTCAGATTGGCGTGGATTCCCTGAGTTACCTCAGTTGGCAGGGGATGATTGCCGCCACCTACGATACGGGCGATCGCTTCTGTTCCGCCTGCTTTACCGGCAAGTACCCGATTAGCATCCCCGAGCCAGTGAAACGGCAAAAATTGGTGCTTGAGCAACTTCCCCAATGAGTCTAGACTGCGGCTACTGGCCTTCCATCCTTTCTGCAGCGGAAGTTAGTGCTGCTGCCACCAGTCTCAGTGAATTGCGCTCTACTCCCCTGGGTCTGGTGTGGTTAGAGCGGCGTCCTCAACAAAAGGGGCGCGTGGTGTTGGTGCGTCAAGGGCAAGAACTTTTGGCTGCCCCCTGGAGTGCGCGATCGCGAGTGAATGAGTATGGCGGCGGCGCCTACTGGTGCCATGGTGATCAGATTTACTTTGTCAATGATACCGATCAGGGCATCTATGCCCTTGGGGAACCCCACCCCACGTTAATCTACCAAGCTGCCAATACTCGCTTTGCTGATGGCTGTGTTGATCCTTGGCGCGATCGCCTGCTGTGTGTGCAAGAGGTGCTTCTAGCAGAGGGTCGTAGCCAACAGTCCATTGTGGCTATTGCCTTAGGGGGAGAGCGAACCGTGCTGGTTCAAGGAGCAGGCTTCTATGGGGCACCCCGCCTGAGTCCAGACGGTAAGACCCTTGTCTGGCTGCAATGGTCAGCACCGCAGATGCCCTGGGATGGCTGTGAACTGTGGGGCGCCATGGTCAGTAGTGACGGTTCCCTGGGTACCCCCTACCGCATTGCTGGCAGCAGTGAGGAATCTGTCCAACAACCCCAATGGCAGGGAAAGACCCTCTACTACATCAGCGATCGCTCTGGCTGGTGGAATCTCTATCGTTACTGTGATAGCCGCCATGACCCCGTTTGGCAAGCCAGTTATGATGCCGGTGTACCCCTGTGGGTTTTTGGTCAATCCACCTATGCTCTGGTGAATCCAGAGACGGCGGTCTTAACCTATAGCGATCGCGGGCTATGGCAGCTGGCAGTGGTTTCCCTAGAAACAGGTAAATGGCAAACTGTTCCGACGGATTATACCGAGATCCATTCCCTCGTTCGGGTGAGCGATCGCGCCGTTGCCTTTGTTGCCAGTTCGCCCCTGTTGCCTCCCCATATTGGGCAGTTCAATCTTGAGGACGGCACCACAACATCGCTTCGGCCCATTGCTTCTCCCCTGCCGCCTGAGTGGATTTCTCAGCCCGAGCGGATTGCATTTCCGACAACTGAGGGGGCCACCGCCTACGGCTTTTTCTACCCGCCCCAAAATCCCCAAGTGCAGCCCCCGTCACGCCCACCCTTAATCGTGAGAAGCCATGGGGGGCCTACGGCCGCCAGTGGCACTGGCTTAGATCTGCGCATCCAGTTCTGGACCAGTCGCGGCTTTGCGGTGTTAGATGTCAACTATCGTGGCAGTACCGGCTATGGTCGCGCCTATCGCAATGCCCTGCGGGGACAGTGGGGAGTGGTGGATGTGGCCGACTGTGTTGCAGGGGCGGAGTATTTGGTGGCTCAAGGACAAGTGGCGGGCGATCGCTTGGCAATTCGTGGCAGCAGTGCCGGCGGCTATACCACCCTTTGTGCACTGACATTTACGCGCGTCTTCCATGTGGGGGCAAGTTACTACGGCATTGGTGATCTCCTGAGCCTGCTCAAGGAAACCCATGCCTTTGAGGCCCATTATTTTGATCAACTGATTGCCCCCTATCCCGAAGGGGCAGACCTCTACCGCCAGCGATCGCCCCTTTACCATGCGGATTGCCTCACCTGCCCCGTGATTTTCTTTCAAGGGCTAAAGGATGTGGTTGTTCCCCCTGGCCAAGCGGAACAGATGGTGGCCGCCCTTCAGGCCAAGGGCATTCCCGTCGAGTATTACACCTTTGCCGAAGAGGGGCACGGCTTCCGCCAAAGTAGCACGATCGCCACCGCCCTTGAGGCAGAGTTGAGGTTTTATCAAAGGCATCTACTTAAATCTCATCTACTTGAATCTACTTAAGGGATAGATAACAATGTTTACTGGTATTATTCAGGCGATCGGTGTGCTCCAGCAACGCTCCGAGTCACAGTTGGTGATTACTGCCAGCGATGCCCCTTTCCTTGGGGATGTGGCCATTGGCGATAGTATTGCTGTTGAGGGTGTTTGCCTCACAGTGGAAACCGTTGATGCCACGGGGTTTACAGTCAGCGTCTCTCCGGAAACGCTACAGCGCACTACATTGGCGGCCAAAGCGGCAGCGGGAGCAATGGTCAACCTCGAACCTGCCCTGCGGGTAGGCGATAGGGTGGGGGGACATTTTGTTACTGGTCATGTGGATGGTGTCGGCACCCTACTGGCGATCGCTCCCACAGGCACCAGTTGGGAACTGACATTCTCCGCCCCTGAAACGGTGGCAGTGTACATTATCCCCAAAGGCAGTATTGCCATCAATGGCATTAGCCTCACTATTGCCCATTGCAATGAAAAAGGGGATGAGTTCAGCATTGCTGTCATCCCCCATACCTATGCAGAAACCACGTTGCAATTTCTTAGGGTTGGCGATGGGGTGAACCTAGAGGCGGATCTACTGGGCAAATATACCCGCAAGTTTCTCCAGCCCCAAAACGCCTCAACCGCAGTGAATAACGAAATTGACCTTGCGTTTCTCCAAACCCATGGCTACGCCTAGGGGCCTTATTTTTCTTCTTGTTTGGGCGAGACTTGCCACCGGATTTTTTGGTAGCGGCACCGAATCCCTTGCTTTCAGCCGCAGGTTCCGCCGTCTGCTCAGCAGCTGCTACAGGTTCTGGGGCTGGCTCTTCAGTTGTCACTTCCGCTGCCGGTTCAGGTGCGCTCACTTCAGGTGGGGCAGTTTCAGCCACCTCTGCAGTTGCTTCGGCGGTTTTTGCAGCAGCACTCATGGCTTGGGTTTGGGCAGCTACTTCCTCAGCAAGGTTAGTTTCTTGCTTCTCGATCCCCTCACCGAGGACAAAGCGTTGGAAGCGGCGAATCTGGATATTTTCGCCCAGTTCGGCAATGTGCTCTTTCACCAACTCTTCAACAGTCTTGGACTGATCGCGGATAAAGGGCTGGTAGAGCAAACAGAGCTCTTTGAGGGTTTTTTCCAGCTTGCCAGCAACAATTTTTTCTTGGACTTCTGGGGGTTTCCCTTTCAAGGCATCGGAACCAAGGGCAATCTGGCGTTCTTTCTCCTTGTACTCGGCGGGAATATCGTCTAGGGAGACAAATTCCACATTGGGGCAAGCAGCAATTTGCTTGGCAATGTCTTGGACCAGGGTTTTAAATTTCTCGTTACGAGCGACAAAGTCAGTTTCGCAGTTCACCTCCACCAGCACACCAATGCGCCCACCGGTGTGAATGTAGCTATCCACCAGACCTTCACTGGTTAGACGCCCGGCCTTTTTACCCGCAGAGGCTAGGCCCTTTTGCCGCAGCCAAGCAATGGCGGCTTCCATATCGCCATTGGACTCCTGCAAGGCTTTCTTGCAGTCCATCATGCCGGCACCGGTTTTGTCCCGCAGTTCTTTGACTAGTTTGGCTGAAATCTCTGCCATGATCGGTTCCTCAAGGATTAAGCGTCAGAGTCATCTGGAATATCTAGAGCTTCGGCATCACCATCGTCGCTGGCGGTCATCCCATCGTCGTCCTCATCAGCGAGATTGGCTTCGGGTTCCTCCAACTGACCATGGCGGCCTTCGTAAATGGCATCGGCGAGTTTGCCCACAATCAGCTTAATCGAACGGATGGCATCATCGTTAGCGGGGATGGGAATATCCACTTGGGTGGGGTCACAGTTGGTATCTAGCAGCGCCACGATAGGAATCCCCAATTTGTGACACTCGGCAACGGCGTTGTACTCCCGCTTGACATCCACAATGATCGCAACATCGGGCAGCCGCCGCATTTGTTTGATCCCGCCAAGGTATTTTTGTAGGCGTGCCAGCTCTCGCCGCAGGGCTGAGGCTTCCTGTTTGGGCCGCAGATCAATGAGGCCGTTTTCCTCCATGCTTTCTAGTTCTTTGAGGCGATCGACACGGGTTTTAATCGTATTCCAGTTAGTGAGCATTCCCCCCAGCCAGCGCTGGTTGACGTAGTAACTGCCGCAGCGGAGCGCTTCCTGTTCGACAATGCCGGCGGCTTGACGCTTGGTACCAATAAACAAAAAGCGTTTGCCTTTTTCAGCAGCGTTGCGGATGTAGTTGTAGGCTTCATCCACCAGTTGGGCGGTTTGTACGAGGTCAATGATGTGCACCCCATTGCGAACCGTGAAGATGTAGGGTGCCATCCGGGGGTTCCAGCGGCGGGCTTGGTGGCCAAAATGAACCCCTGCCTCCAGCATTTGGGCAAGGCTAAGAACTGCCATTGAGTTGTACTCCTATGGGTTAAACAACCATCCGTCCATGATCCGGTGAGGACACCCAAGGGGACGAATGTGAAAGATGTGCAGATTTATTATCATAGCCAATGATCAAGGCCTTTGGAAAGCCCAATCCACAGTGATTTGGTAGCGTTGTGATCTTGACGCTCGGGGGCGGCCCACCTATTCTCAAACATTCAAAACGGCTGGATGGTGCTGAACCTTGGATATTTCCCGCTTGCGATCGCAATGGCAACAAATTCACGGTGACGAAACCTCGGAAGCCGTTATTGAGGAGCACTTTGTCCGACCGCTGTTGAGTGTGTTGGGGTTTGGCGATCGCGATCGCCTCTCTTCTTTTGATACAGGTATGGGCATTGCCGATGTGGCAGCGCGGTTTCCCCGCGAGAATCAGCCTCCCTTTTCTCAGAGTCCAGTTGACCCCGATTTAATTGTGGAGATTAAAACCCCTGCCCGTCGCTCGCGCAATACCCCCAGTCAAACGGTGGCCTTGAACCTTGAGAATGGTTCTGCCCACCATAGCCGCGCCCTACAACAACTGCGCCAACTTCTCAGGGGCTGCCATTGCCAAGGAACCGCTTGGGGGTTGATCACCAATGCCCGCCATCTTCAGCTTTTTCAACGCCATGGCCACTTGGTCTATCCAGCCACGCCCAACTATGAACTGACGGGCGATCGCCTTGAGAGCATTATCGACGACCTCAAAACCTGCTTGCGATCGCGCCCCCGTGCCACTACTCTCTGCATCTACAATCACAAAGGGGGCGTGGGCAAAACCACGACCACGATTAACTTGGGAGCCACCCTTGCTGTGGCGGATGCGGCCGTTTTACTGATTGACTGTGACCCTCAGGGGGATCTCAGCCGCACTCTTGAGCTAACCCCCACAAGTACGACCCTTGCGGCTTGTCTGCAAAATCCTGATGAGCCGATTACAGCCGCGATTCGCCCCTTTGACTTGCGCCTGCGCACCAGTAGCAGTATTAAATCTGCCCATATTTTTGATGCCATTCCCGCTGGGCCACAACTGCAAAGCATCCTCATTCAGGCAATGCAAACCCAAAATCCACCCATTACCCGCCTGCGGGAACTCCTCGCCCCCTTGCGCGATCGCTACGACTACATTCTCATTGACTGCTCCAGTGCTTGGCTTTTTTTAACTAAGAGCGCCGTATACGCCAGTGACGCCGTTTTGATTCCCACCCGCCACACCGATCTCTCCTCCCTCAACAATGCGGCTCAGGTGATTCACCAATTTCTCTTTAATGAAATCCACACCTTGCGCCGTGAAGGGGGTCCCCTTCCTTTACCCATTTTCTTTAATGGTGCTCCGACAACCGATCAGGCAATGGCGGTTGCCCAGGCAGAAATTGCACGGATTCTCCAGAAACTCCCCCACCTCACCCCCTACTTTTGGCCCCAGTATCAAGCCAGTGACACAAGGGTATTTGCCATTCCTGAATATGCCATCATTTCCCGTGCCGCCTTTGCCCGCGTTCCTGCTGTCTTCAAAGATAAGCGCGTCCTAGGCTTCTATCAGGCATTTGTGCAGACCTATCTTCGCCCCTTAGCTTCTGCCGATGACCTCCCCTAACAGGCAACCTTCCTAAGCGGTGCGGGTCACTGGGGGATTAAAAACCAAGTGCACTGGGTGCTGGATGGGGGGTCCTCGGGGCAAAACGTTTGAGGGTAGGATGGGGCGATGACTGCCTTGCTCGTCTCCTTGCCAGTGTTTGAGTATGCGTTTGCTCTGTAGACAAAGACACAAGGCTTCAAAACTACTGTAATCTTATAGACAAACGAGAGTATTACTGGCAGTGCTATGGGCATCACCATTGAAAATGTTTCTAAGTCCTTTGGCTCCTTTCAAGCGGTCAAGCAAGTGGATTTGGATATTGCCAGTGGCTCTTTGGTGGCGCTGTTGGGGCCTTCGGGTTCTGGTAAATCAACCTTACTGCGACTAATTGCGGGTCTAGAGATGCCCGACACTGGCCGGATTCTCCTCACGGGTAAGGATGCCACCTATCAAAGTGTCCAAGAGCGTAATATTGGCTTCGTCTTTCAGCACTATGCCCTTTTTAAGCACATGACCGTGCGCCAAAATATCGCCTTTGGCCTAGAGCTGCGCAAGGTACCCCGTGCCAAGATCAAAGCGCGGGTGGAGGAATTGCTCGAGTTGGTGCAGTTGGTTGGCTTGGGCGATCGCTACCCCTCTCAGCTCTCCGGCGGGCAACGCCAACGGGTGGCTCTGGCCCGTGCCCTCGCCGTAGAACCTAAAGTGCTGTTGCTCGATGAACCGTTTGCTGCCCTCGATGCCAAAGTGCGCAAGGAACTGCGAGCATGGCTACGCCACCTCCACGATGATGTCCATGTGACAACGGTCTTCGTAACCCACGACCAAGAGGAAGCCATGGAAGTCGCGGATCAAATTGTCGTCATGAACAAAGGGCAAGTGGAGCAGGTGGGCACCCCCGCTGAAATTTACGACCATCCCGCCAGCCCCTTTGTGATGAGCTTTATTGGCCCTGTCAATGTCTTACGCGCTCGCGTCTTCCAGCAAACCCAAGGCACGGCTCCCCACTGCGATATTTTTCTGCGCCCGCGCGACATCATTATTGAAACCAGTCCCAACGGCAACACGGTCTCAGCTCGCATTCACCGCATCATTCACTTGGGCTGGGAAATTCAGGTGGAACTGCGCTTAGACGATGGGCAGGAATTGATGGCACACCTATCGCGAGAGCGATTTGATGAGCTGCACCTTGAACCCCAACAACAGGTCTTTATTAAGCCACGGGAGGCAAAGTCCTTTCCCCTTTACTACAGCATTTAGGCACGAAAAAAAATTAGTCTATCCCTTGAACAAAGGTCACCAGACTTGTTATGCTAACAAAGCGATGCAATGGGGTGTCGCCAAGCGGTAAGGCAGCGGGTTTTGGTCCCGCCATTCGGGGGTTCGAATCCTCCCGCCCCAGTTAGGTTTTAGAAATCAATGGCACAAATATTCCCCTCATTGCTGGCCTTAGATTTTGATGGCGTTCTCTGTAACGGCCTGCGGGAATATTTTCAAACCAGTTGGCGAGTCTATCAGCAGGTGTGGCCTGAGCAGCCCCTTGGGATTTCCCTAGAGAAACTAGAAAGGCAATTTGGTCAATTGCGCGCTGTGATTACGGTGGGGTGGGAGATGCCGCTGCTGTTGCGGGCAATTGTTGAAGGTACCCCTGCTCAAGAGATTCTCCAAGATTGGCCAAAGGTGTGCGATCGCCTGCTGGCTACCTATCATCTCACTGCCGCTGATTTAGGAGCACGAGTGGACGGCCTGCGCGATCGCTGGATTGAAACGGACTGGCAAAGCTGGTTAGCGCTCCATAACTTTTATGACGGTGTCATAGCCGCTGTGCAACACTGGCAGGCCCAAGGGCAAGCCCTCGCCATTGTCACCACCAAGGAGCAGCGCTTTGTCACCTATTTGCTGGAGCAGGCGGGCCTTTCTTTTCCCTCGGAGGCCATCTATGGCAAAGAGCAACAGCAGCCAAAACCTGTGATTCTTCAGGCACTGCAGTCAACCTATGGCGCTCCCCTGTGGTTTGTTGAAGATCGCCTTGGGGCACTACTACAGGTTGCGGCAACATCGGAACTCGAGGAAACAAAACTCTTCTTGGCCACCTGGGGCTATACTACCGCGGGCGATCGCGCCCAGGCTGAGGCACATCCGCGCATCCACCCCCTCAGCCTAGAACAATTTTGCAAATTTCCCCACTGGCTGTCCCCCTAACCCCTTGTCTTTCAAGGTGGTTTTCTCTATACTGAAAAAGCTGTGAAACAGCGCGGGTCGCTAGCTCAGCGGTAGAGCACTCGGCTTTTAACCGATTGGTCTTGGGTTCGAATCCCAGGCGACCCACTAAAACTAACTCTCTAGTAGGCGGCGAAGTTCTGCCATATCGTCATCAATAGATTTAGATTTACTTTGAGACGATGAACTGGTGCGTGGTGCGTCCTGCACTTCAGGAGCAGAGACATTGATATTGATATTCAATTGACTGCTGCCACTGGCGGCCTGGGGTAGCGTCCCCGCGGAGGGGGCATCAGTCAACAGGCCCATTTGCCGCTTCATTTCCAGCAGCTCAAATTCCACGTCCTGCTTGTTAGCACTGCTTTGGAGGGCTTCGAATTTACTTTCGAGCGTATCGCCACTCAGTTCAGCAATAGCTTGGGAGCGGGCCTCCATTTGAAGCACTTTATCTTCCATGCGTTCAAATGCCGCCATCGCATTGGAGGTGCCCACCTTGCTAACCGCTTGATGAATCTGTTCGGAGGCTTTGGCTGCACGAACCCGTGCCTTAAGCATTTCCTTCTTCGTTTTGGCCTCAGAAATTTTGCTTTCAAGGGCCGTCAAGTTGTCCTTAAGGGTTTTCACTTGAGCAGCCATTTGATCCACCTGGGCTTTGAGGGCAATAGCGGTATCTGCGGCAGTTTTCTTGCGGTTCAAGGCTTCGAGAGCCAGTGCTTCATCTCCTCTACTGAGGGCAAGCCGTGCCCGCTCTTCCCACTGCTGGGCATCCTTAAGATTTTGGGTGTACTGTTGTTCGAGTCGTTTTTGGGCGGCAATGGCCTGAGCAACCGCTTGGCGTAACTTCACCAAGTCGGCATTCATATCAATAATCGTTTGCTCGAGAATTTTTTCCGGATCTTCGGCAGCACTCACTAGGGCATTGAGGTTAGAGCGAATTACCATGCCCACACGATCAAGTAAACCCATGCTTCGCCTCGTCAATAACTCGTTGACTCTACTCTAGCGCATGCCCCTCACATCCCCATGATGCAGTAGCCCGAATCCACATAAAGAATTTGGCCAGTGATGCCACTGGCTAGATCACTGGCCAGAAAAGCGGCTGTGTTGCCCACTTCTGTTTGGGTTACCGTGCGCCGCAGGGGAGCCGTGGCTTCCACATGGTGAATCATGTCCAGAATGCCCCCTACAGCTGAGGAGGCTAAGGTGCGAATTGGTCCCGCAGAGATACCATTGACGCGGATATTCAGAGGCCCTAGTTCCGCTGCCAGGTAGCGCACGTTCATTTCTAGGGCTGCCTTAGCAATGCCCATGACGTTGTAGTTTGGCACAACCCGCACCCCCCCCAAATAGGTGAGGGTAATGATTGAACCCCCATGGGTCATCAGCGGTTTGGCGGCACGGCTGAGGGAGATGAGGGAGTAGGCACTAATGTCGAGGGCAAGATGAAAGCCTTCAAGGGAGACTGCTGAAAAGTCACCACTGAGATCTTCTTTTTGGGCAAAGGCCAAACAGTGAATCAAGATATCTAAGCCACCCCATGTGGATTGAATCGCCGCAAAGACGTCGTCAATTTGTTGAGGTTGCTGCACATCTAGCGGCAGGAGCAGCTTGGGAACAAGGGGGGCTGTCAGTTCCTCGACCTTTTGCTTGAGCTTTCCCCGCTCGTCGGGCAGGTACGTCACTGCCAGCTCAGCACCCGCTGCATGGAGCTGTTGGGCAATCCCCCAAGCAATCGAGCGATTATTGGCAATCCCTGTCACAAGGGCACGTTTTCCCGATAGGTCTAGGAGCATAGGTACAGCCAGTGTGAATAACTTAGATTTAACCCTCTGATCCTACCAGAGGGACTGCTGCCTTTATCGCCAGCGCAGGACTTGGGTTTTCAGGGGGTTGACAAATTCCCGTTCCTCTTGGGTGGCCTTTTCATACTCCCGTTTAAGCTGGTAGTACCACTTGGCTTGGTAATCTGCTTCTTTAATGAGCGTCAAGGGTGGCTTGTACTTCAGGCCTTCGCTTTGCTTGGCTACAATGCGCAAATCTTGGTTGAGAAATTCCCGCGCTAGGGGAGCCAGTAGGGGTTTCAGGGGAGCAAGCCAAGGAAATGTCCAGTAGTAGGTGGCGGTGAGTTCAGTTTCCTGATCGTTAATGGGGGTGAGGGTAATCAGAAAACAAAAGGTGTGGCGATCGCTATAGTTAGTTTCAATGCGAATGCCCGGCAGCCGATAGATAATTTCCACCTCAGGGTGGCCACCCAAAATATGGTGTGCCCAAGACTTGCGCAACAGGGGATGACGGCGCATTGTAAAGCCATAGGGCGACGGATCAAAGGTTTTCGCCTTCTCAAAGAGCTTGCCGCGCTTGCGCCACCACCAGGCCCCATGGACAAAGGGCGCATGGGAGGGATCCATAAAGTTAATAAACACCTGATCTAGATGTCCCGGAAAGATGAATTTTTGTACCGCTTGGGGTTGGGTCTCGGCACTAAATCCGGGAACAAGGGGCACCTCTAGGGTGGGCTCGCTGACATTGCGCTCATTGGCCGGGAAAAAAATCCAGAGATTGCCCTGCACCTCGCGCACCGGATAGCTCAACACCCCAAAGTTTTTGAGATCCACATCGCTATCACTCGTCAGGGAGGGAATCAGCGTACAGTGGCCGTGGGCATTAAAGCGCCAGCCGTGGTAGGGGCACTCCACCTCTTCGCCATCAAAGCGACCATAGTGCAGGGGAATGCCACGGTGAGGGCAGAGATTACGCAGGGCAAAGGGCTTGCCTGAAGTGGTACGACAAAATAGGATGGGTTCTCCTAAAAGCACCTTGGCTTGACACCGACCCGGTTTAAGGTCAGCGGCTGGCAGGCCATAGTACCAGATATTGCGCAAAAAGCTACTGCCCTCATGAAGGGAGAATGAAGTGCTGCTGGGTGTCATAACGAGACTCGACCCGATGCTCGGCGGTTATTTTCTAGATTACGCTGGAGCAGCCCTCAAGTCAGTCACATACCGCAGTAAGATGCCCTTCTGGCCGAGGATGAACCCTTGATCGGGACCAAAGAAGAGAATTTTATAAAAGTTGGAGGGGACTTGCTTCACGTCCACATCCTGCTGCCAGGTTTGGCCACCATCTTGGCTACACAGCAGCACGCCGGCACCCCCTGCTAGCCATACTTCGTTGGGTGTGCGATAGGCCAGATCAAGGAAGCCAACACTATTGCGACGCAGAGGACTCAGCAGTTCTCCCCAATTCTCAGAATTCTCTGGATCAGAGAAGGCGATTTTACCCCCATTGACAATCATCCAGAGCCGACCATCAGGGGTAAAGCCCATATTGTGGAGGCGGCGTGAGGTGGTGCGATTATGGGGTTCCCAAGCGGTTTGGCCCGGTTCCCAAGTAGAGTAAAAGCTCCCCCGCGAGGAAACAGCCACATACTCTCCAGAGGGCGAACGGTTGAGGTTGCGCATGACACCAATGGCTTCTTGGACTAATGCTTGCCAGTTTTTGCCACTATCTTTGGTGCGGTAAATTGCCCCCACGTTGGTCATCATTTCCGCAGAGCCATTGCCGAGGGCTTTGATCAGGCGGGGCGAGCCGGGGAGTTTGGGATTGAGGGGAATTTGGCTCCAAGACTGGCCGCCATCGGTTGTGTGCAGCATAATTGGCGGCTCACCGACAATCCAGCCCTCGTTCCCCTGGAAGCTAACGCTGTTGAAGCGATAGTCGGGGTTATCTAAAACCAGCGTGCGCGGTTCCCAGGTTTGACCACCGTCGCGAGTTTCCATTAGCGTGGCATTGGTACCGACTAACCAACCGTGATTACGGTCAATAAAGCTCATGTCAAGAATCGTTGAGGTTGTTGGCAGTTGGATGGCTTCCCAAGGGTTGTAGTCCAAAGCAGGGATAGCAAGGGCAGGGGTGCTCAGGCTCACCCAGAGGAGAACGGTCACTAGTAGCCAATGCAGGAACTTGATTCCTTTCATTTTTTGCCAGTAAATGTCAATTTGTTTAGCGAACATTATAGAAACTCAGTAGAAAAAGAACAGCAAGGGCAAGACCACCAAAAATGAGGATGTTTTTTTGGCCAGGGGTGAGGCGATTCACACCCAAGCCGTAGTTCAGATTCTCCTTGAAGCCCGAGGGGGATCCGACAGGTCCAATGTTGCTAAATTGCTTTTTTGGGGCACTGCACACTGGGCACCGCCAGTTTACGGGGAGATCAGCAAAGGCTGTGCCGGGCGGAATCGAGCGATTCTCGTCTCCCTTTGCTGGTTCATAGATGTAGCCGCAGGCACGGCACTCAAACCGATCTAAGGGCGCAACATCAGGGGTTTCGGCGGTCATACCTCAGAAATTTTTAAGATTTGCGACATACATCTTAATACTACGGGATTTAGGGGCGTTTCTTGTGGGGAGGACAGGGAAGTTTTCAGGGCAATACTGCGCAACTTTTAGACATGTAACGAAAGATCAAAACTTTGCAACATAAATATAAAGAAAAGATTAGGAAAAGTGCCCCTGCCAAAAAGTGATGCCATGATAGGGGTATTCAATTGAGGTCAGCCCATATAGACCTTAACCTTAAATCCCCTTTAATATTCCGTAGAATGCTGGCTTCCATATAACCAAAGGAGGCTGGCATTTTACTTTTGGGGGTAAAATGAGGGCTTGCGCTTTCCACTGATCCTCTGTGACTCCTACATTCTGCTGGCACTATCCACCGCTCCAAGAAGGAATTCTCTGTCGGCGCTATCGGCGATTTTTTGCTGAGATTGAGTTGACCTCTGGCGATCGCATTACGGCCCACTGTCCAAATACAGGCCCAATGACGGGGATTTGCCAAGTAGGTGCCCCCGTTCAAGTCTCCTACCATGCGGATCCCAAGCGCAAGCTGGCCTATACGTGGGAAATGATTTTTGTTGACGGTACGTGGGTAGGGGTGAATACCAGTCTACCCAATCGGGTCATCGCTTCGGCATTGGCGGCAGGCATCCTACCGGAACTGGCTGGCTACGGTACGCAGCAGCGAGAGGTGGTCTATGGTCAGGAGCGCAGCCGCATTGACTTTTACTTAACGGATCATCCTCAACAGCCCTCCGCCTATGTTGAGGTGAAAAATACCACTTGGGCGCAGGGGGGCTTAGCGCTGTTCCCTGATACGGTAACCACCCGAGGTCAAAAGCACTTGCGGGAACTGCAGTGGCTGCGGCAAACCCAGCCGGAGGCCCGTGTCTGTATGCTTTACTTCATTAATCGCGGCGATTGCGATCGCTTTGCGCCCGGAGACAGTGCCGATCCCATCTATGGACAACTCTTGCGCGCTGCCTACAACGAGGGGGTGGAAATTTTGCCCTACCGCTTTGCCATTGAGCCAAGGGGTATTCAGTTCTTGGGAGCTGCCAAGCTGGTGCTCTAGGACATTTGGCTAAGTTCAATCAAATTGCCATCGGGATCTGCGACAAAGATTGCGGCTCGTCCTGAGGCACTGCGCTGCCAGGGGATTTGGGCTGCCACTAGGCGTTGTTCGAGACTGGCTAAATCAGTTACACCAAGGGCAAAGTGGGGGTTACGTCCCCACCGTTGATCTTGACGGGTATCTACCACCTTCTGCGCTTGGATTAGATGAATTTGCACGGCACCGATTTGATACCAGCGGCCGGGAAATTCCAGGGGGCGATCGACGGGGGTAAGACCCAGCAACCCTTCATAGAAGGCAGCAGCTCGCTCTAGATCCGTGACGTTAATGGCAACGTGGAGAAAAACCATCAGGAGTTGGCGGGTTGCGTCACCCCTAAGCGAATTTCCGAGCAGAAGGAAGCCATACTAAAACCACCAAAGCGCTTGAGAATACTGGTGCGCAGACGTAAATTGGGGCTGGCAAACCAGAGGCGCTCTTCGGAATACATGGTTTCGTATTCGGTAATCAATGTCAGGGCACCATCACTGCCCATACTGAAGCGACCCGCAACGGGTGCTTTTTCGGCATAGCCCATTTCCCGCAGAAGCTTGCCTTCCATCCGCGACCCCTGATCCAGGATGGGGACCAGTACCGTTGAGCCTTCGTGCTTCTCGCTATCCCATTCCATTGTGCCGTCCCAGCTAACCCGTGCGCCGCACACTGCCCAAGCAGGATCCATGTCATATTGCTGACACAGGGCAATTACCGCAGGATCATCGACGGACAGTAATTCAATGGTTAACTGAGACTTGCCTGACTCGGTTTGCTTAAAAGCCAAGTGATGACTCGTACGTTGGGAAAACCAGCGGCCAGCACTTTGGGCAAAAAAATCGCGGATGTCCATACCTATGCACACTGCTAATGGGGACAGAATCGATATTTTTAGTCTTTTTTAGGGTACACCGTCTCTTCGATTGCTTCCAAACGATCGCCCCGAGGAAAGGGCACTCAAAAATCAAAAATGTAACAATATGTAAACGAGTTTAAGATTTAAGATAGAAGTTAGGTCGCCCTCATCAATCCCTATGCTGCACTCAAATTTACCTGAGCCTCAACTACTTAAGGTCTTACTGGAGCCGCTACTTGAAGATTTTCAGTACTGGTTCACGCGATCGCGATCGCTCTTGCAGACAGAAGTCATTCCCTTCCTGGAGGTGGCGGAACAGCAGGCACTCCTTGAACGGGTGGAGACAGCCCTCAACGATGTGATTGCTGCCCAAAGCCTCTTTCGGGCAACGGACGGCCAAGTGGGGGTTGATACACAGGTATTAATGCAGTGGCATACGCTCTTGATGGAGTGCTGGCAGGTTGCCCACCACTATCGCTTATCCAAATCTTGTGACGCTTAAACCATTCTCAGCGCTTGGCTCGGAGGTGCTTTCTTCATGTTGCAGTTGATCTACATTGTTGTCTTTACGGTCTTGGCACTACTGGCCATGGCGAATTTGATTCGCAGTTTGTTGACTCTCGGCATTGAGTCACAACGGCAATTTTCACCGCAACGGGTGACCCATCCAGAACTTTTAGATAGCGATGGCCGTGTGATTGATGAACCCCTATTGGTGATGCGCTCTTTGAGCGTCGAGGATGCCCGTGCCCAACTGGATGCGATCTATCGCGAATCCCCCAGCTACGGTGACGACTCCCGTGGAGAAACCCAAGCCTAGATTTTTAGGCACCTATGGGCAGTTCCCCAGCCGCTGGCTTCCGGGGGATGCAACGGCGGCGGCTAGCTGTGGCTCTTTTGGCCACTGGATGGGGGGCAAGATCCCCGATCGCCAGCACCCCTAGCAGGTATCCCAAGCAACATTGGCAACTGTGCACTGGCGATTGCGCCAAAGTGAGAGCTAGATCAAGCTATCGTTTTGCGGAGCATTTGCCTTTAGGGAACCATTGGCCTGCCAGCGGACTTCCCCCACTTCGCCAACGACAAAATAGGGAATTTTTTTCTGCTTTAAGTAGCTGGCGATCGCCGGATCAAGGCTATTCCAACTAAGAATGACACTGCGCGGCTTGACAATCTCAAAGAGGCGTGGCGTTAATTTTCGCCCCCACCACCAGAGAACCTGCGGCGGTTCCACGGGCGTGACGGCCAGCCAATCCGTTTGCGCGGCATCCCGACTCGGATCAGTGACAAAGAGCCACTGAGTGTTGCCCATCTCCAAGGTCAAGATGGCTGGATCCGCCCGCAGGACAGTAATTTTCACCTGACCCAGTTGAACAGGTTGCCGCAGGGGGAGGGGTTGATAGGAGACCTTGAGGGTAGTCAACATTTCCCGGTACGCAGGATCACTTTTGGCCGTTGGCACATCCGTAAATTGGCGAATGGGGGTAATCCCATGAATGTCACGCCAGCCCTGCTGTTGACGGTACTGGCGATCGCTGGCCACCGCCCAATCAATGCGGTTAATGCCCTCTTGAGCCAGAAAGGCCGCCAGCCCTTGGGCATCGCCACTGTTGATCACCACGGTACCTGCCGGTTGCTGAATCACCAGGGTGGGAACCCGCGTATTGGCCAGAACAGTGGCCTGGAACAGGGTGGTTTGGCGGAAAATAAACGGCACAAGGACAAGGGTGACGCCCAGTGTAAACAGCAACAGCCAGCGCCGCCGCCAGGGGGGACTCAACCACACCAGTAGCATCAGACCATAGAGGACAATGACCTGTAGCCAACCCAAGCTGCCAAGGGCAATCACGGCTCCTGGCCAGTGGCCGATGGTTTCAATTAGCCACAGTAGCAAGGCCGTGGGGTAGTAGAGCAGCCCGGCTAGGGCAGAGCCGAGGGGGGGAAGGATGAAACCGACCGTTGCACTGATAAAACCGCCAACGGTCAACAAAATCAGGAAAGGATTGGCAATCACATTGGCGGGCAGACCATAAACAGGGAAAATGCCAAAGATAGCGAGGGACAGAGGAAGTACCCAGAGGGTGGCCGCTAAGGGTGTAGCAAGGGAGTTGCGCAAGGGTGTCGGCAGCCAATGGAGGCGATCGCTGATGGGTTGGGCGCTGACAATTAAGCCCAAAGTGGCGAGGAAGCTCAATTGAAAGCCAATGTCCTCAATCCAAAGGGGGTTGTAGATCAGCATGGCGGTGGCGATCGCCAGCAAAATGACAAGGGGTTGCCCCTTTTGACCATTCACTAAAGCCACTAACCCCGCCAAGCCCATTAGCACAGCGCGCATTGCGGAGGGGGCAAACCCACTTAAACAGACAAAGATCACCAAAACCCCAGCCCCCAAGCCATAGCGCCACTGCTGTGGCAAGAAACGCGCCACCGCCAAGACCACCGCTAGCAAAATGGCCGTATGAAACCCAGAGGCCGCTAGGGCATGGGAAAGCCCCACTCGCTGAAAGCTGTCGCGCACCTCAAAGGGAATTGCCACCGCACGGTTCCCCAGCACCATTGCCGAGACCACCGCCCCATAGCGATCGCCCAATCCTTGGGCATGGACTTGGACAATTCGCTGCCGCAGTGCCCATAACCCCCAGGGTGATCCCTGATCCAAAATCGTGACCTTACGGGCCGCTAAGCCCGCAAAGGTGTGCTGCAACTGAAGCTGCCGCCGAAAGTTAAAGGCACGAAAAAACTGACTACCCCCACTGCGGGGAAGATAGAGCCGTCCCGCAAGCCGAATCCGTTGGCTGGGATGCAGCATTGCCCCTTGCTGTGCTGGAACAGTGACGTACAGACGGCCGCTTGCCCGCCCTTGGAGCACACCACTTTTAGCAGCTTCCCCACTCAGATTTTCATAGCGCTCCACCCCTAGAAAAAAGCGTAGTCGCCCAGCGCGATTGGGCAAGGGTGTGGTTTCAACACGACCCTCGACAAGCACCGTTGGCGCTAGATTCAGTGCCTCAAGACGCGGCACCAAACTGCTGATGTCATTCACCCCGGGCTGGGGGGTGCGCAGCCATACATAGAGCGTTGCCAAGAGGGCAACCACGGTAGCGATCGCAAAACTTTGACTCGCAGGCAGTCGCAGCCAAACCTTACCCCCCCAACGGCGCCCCCCGTAGAGCATCCCCCCTAGGGCCAAGATCCCCAGCCACCCCCCCTGAAAGAGACTGAAAAGACACCCCGTAATAAAGGCGATCGCCCAGAGAATCCCATCCGCCTTGGTAATGTTGAACATAGCCTTGTCGGGGTTGGCGTCCAGTGGAAGTACTTAGGAGAAACTCTAAGACGGCACCCTACTTTAAGAAACTTTAGGGACGGAGTTTTAGAGCCAATTCAGACTTTAGCCTATGTCATGCCGACCCTAAGGGGCACCCGCATCTTTTTTCGGCGTCAATGGTCACCTCTTCAGGACGGCAGCGCACCACACTAACCTCAAGCCCCTCTGCTCCCTCAGCCTTCAAGTCCTCAATGTAGCCATCCTTCTCTTTTTCGGCCTCCATGGATGTCAGAAAAGGGCCAAAGTAGTACGTGCAGGGGGGGGTCTTCGTCTCTATCTTGACCCACCATGCCAGACCCATTCCATTGAGGAGATCGGCGAGCCAGCTTGTAAAACCTGTATTATTATCGCTAAGCATTGACAGTATTCCTCCAAGACTTGCCAAATTGCCCCAACCCATCTATATATCTCTGGGTTTGCTCTCTATTTGTGTATAACTGATCCCCCCCTAAATGTGTATGGCGAAAATTCCAAACCATCAATTGTCACATTTATTTACATCAAAACTCCCCAGGAGGACAAGATCGCCAAGATCACCGATTCAACCCTGACGCTGCAGGTAAACACAGTGCCGTTGGGCATGACTCAAGGGAGTAGTAAATCCCTGAATGTCTAGTCGTCGACTGCGGTATCGCGGCAAGAGAGTCTCTAGATGCTGGGTATCCTCGTCGCTCCACTGGCCTCGGTACAGGACTAAAATGCCCCCCGAGCGCAACAGGGGCAAGCCATAGGCACAACAACGAGCGACATCACCGACAGCTCGAATCAAGGCCAAATCATAACGGCGCTCATGGGACTCTGCCCGCCCCCATTCTGGATAAATGTTGGCCAAACCAACCGCTGAATCCAGAGAGTGCAAAAATTTGACTTTCTTTTGGGTTGCTTCAAGGAGCGTCACTGACCAATCGGGGCGGGCGATCGCCACCGGTACCCCTGGAAAACCACCGCCACTGCCAATATCAATGACCCGTTGAATCTTGGTTCCCCACAACGTTTCCCCAGTGGGCTGAAGCCACGGCAAAATCCCCCGCAACGAATCCCAGAGGTGCTTCTCCCAGAAATCGGGGACTGCCGTAATCCGCGTCAGGTTCATCCCTTGGTTGGCTGCAAGGATAGCCCCATAGAACCTTTGGAACTGTTCCTGCTGTTGGGGGGTGGGTTGCCACTGGAGTGTCTCCTGCCAAGGGAATTGCTCAAGCAATAACGTGCTAGGGTTCGTCATCACCACTACTGGGCAACTCTTTCTTTGCAGTGAGCACCTCCCACGCGGCTTTGAGTCGCTCCTCAAAATCCTTGACATGGCTAGAGACGGTATCAGCATTCGACTTCAGCTCTGCGATCGCCGTTTCAAGAGCTTTTTGGACATCCGCGGGCAGGGCTTTGAGTTGCGCAGTTGCAAAGCGTTGCAGAGCAGCAAGGAGAGCTTTTGCCGCTTCGGTGACTTCCTCTGGACTGACGGCTTCTGTTTCAGGTTCAGGAGTCGGGGCCTCTGGTGGCGAAACTTGTTCTTCAGACATAGGACAATGCTCCCAGGTAAGTACTCAACAAGCTTAGCAATTCTTTTGCGTACCCCAGAAAAGGGCTGTACCCCTACCTTAGCAGATGGCTTTTTTGATTTTCAGGGTGCCCTAGCTTTCTAAAGATTTCTCTAAAGATTAAAGTAAAACCCTGCCCCGTTGGACAGGGAAAATATCAAAGTACTAGAAGCTAAAGGTTGTCCGGATTACGCCGAGGACGATTGGGGCATTGTTACTGTTGCTGTTGGGGTTGACCAAAGCAATGACCCCCGGCGTGATTGAAATATTCCGTGAAATAGGAATGCGGTACACTCCCTCAATATGGTAAGAGTTAAAGGTTGCAGGGGGGGCACCGCCTACATTCCGAACGCTAATGGTTTGGGGGGGTTGACCGACAATCAAACCAAGAACATCGCCCTTGCGCCAGACGTCCGGTACTCCAAAGGTGGCTGCCCAGTTCAAAACCTCTGCTTCTGGTCGTGGTGGTGCAAAGTTTTGCACTTGATAGACATTGGAATAGCCCACCCAGCCAGCGATATTGAACTTTGGAATCAGGCGATAGGTAAACTGAAAGCCAAAGTTATCGGCTGCTGCATTGGCATTATTACCAATGGGGTTATCAGCAGATCCAGGAAAACCATTGCTTCCTGTGCCGCCGGCAACCCCAGTACCAAAGGAGCGCACATAGGTAAATCCTAGGGCTAAGTTTTTTGTGGGACGCCAATCTAATTGAGCCAGAGCTGCGTAGGCTCCCCCAATCAAACCATTGGTATTTGGGGCATTCGGGGTGGGATTGTTGGCATTGGGTGCTTGATAACCAAGATTCAGGACGAGGTTTGTCCCCCGCTGTTTATTTTCAAGGAGTGTGTAACGCAGGGTTAGACCGGCGCTGTTGCCACCGCCAAAGCGATAGAGGGGGTTAAAGCGACCGAAACGGCTAATGGCTCCCGTTTCATCGGACTGCAAAAGGGGGTTAAAAGTGAAGACATTCTTATCAAAGTTCCCCGCGGCTGCGTCAAAGGCAAGGAATAGGCGATTGGTCAGAGGGGTGCGGTAATAGAGGTCATCAATGGCAAATTGGCCAGCAGTGTTGGTATCGTAGCCAAGACGCGCCATATTGGTGAGTGTAACCGCATTGTAGTTAGGCATATTGGCGGCCTGAAGGCGCACCCGCAGGACATCTTTGCCATAGAAGCTGGTGTCAAAGTTTAGCCGAGCGCGGTAGGTGGCAACGGTATTGTCGTCAATGGTCGGTCCCCGTCCGGGAGCCGGCAAGGCCCGGGTGCCCGTGAGGACATCCGAGACATTGAAGATGACCGAAGCACGAAGTTTCGTTGCGGTTGCAAATTGCCGTGCTTCCAACTGAGCAGTGCGAGCCTCTAGCCTATCTACCCGACCGCGCAGGGTCGCCAATTCAGCCTTGAACTCATCCATCAGGCGCCGCAGGGTGGCGAGGTCTTCCTTGGTGGCAAAGCGATCGCTGATCACGTCCAAGCAGGCGTTCAAAGCCGCAGCCATTTCATAACGGGTGGCTGCCCGATTACCCCGGAAAGTGCCATCGGGATAGCCGGCAATACAGCCGTATTTCTCTACCAGTGACGCCAAGGCTTGATAGGCCCAGTCGGTGGGGCTGACATCCGAAAGTTGATTGACCGAGGTCACTTGGGGCATTGTCCGCTGCCTTTCCAAAGACTGGTCGGGGGCAGGAAGTCGCGGAGCCTGCGCCTCTAAGTCCGCTACTGCTGGCACTTGTGCCACTTGAAAGGGTGATTTTACTGCATGAGTTGCTTGTTGCAACTTATAGTCAAAAAATTCAGAGGCGCTCCTATCACCCCTATGGGATACATCTTGCAATTGATTCGCAGCTAGTGTTGCTGACATTCCCCAGGCGGGAGCCAAAACTAACCCCAGCCAGATCAGGATCGATCTCGCCATCATTCACTCCTTAATAATGATCAAAGTACCTGCAAGCCTCTATTTATAAAATTTCCAAGGGCAATCGGGCGATCGCCCGCCGAAATTTTGAAGGGACAACCATCATCTGCCCCCTAGAAAAAGCCAGGAGTAGATTCGCAATAAGCTCATTGAGGCTGAACAGAGGAAAACGGTTTCTTTACTTTGTTTATCTTGAACTATTTGCAAATAAAAGTCAAGTAATTTCTGCGAATTCTATACAGCCCCAACGCTACTGTAAGCTTGATATGCTCTTTAGTAGTCCCGTAAGTCACTGCTGTGATGTCCTACTCGCTGCGTGTTGCTGATCTGCCCGTCGGCGATCGCCCCCGTGAAAAGCTGCTCAGCCAAGGCGCCCGCTACCTGAGTTCGGCAGAATTGTTGGCGATTTTACTGGGAACCGGTCAAGGGGCAGGCAAGCTTTCAGCCGTCGGCTTGGGGCAGTTTATTCTCAAACAGTTGGGGGAGCGCAGCGGTGACAGTGCTGATGCTGTCAGCGCCTTGCGGGACATTACCCCAGAGGAATTAATGGCGATTCCTGGGGTTGGCCCCGCCAAAGCCACCACGATCCTAGCCGCCGTTGAACTGGGGAAGCGGGTCTTTCAGTCGCGACCCGGAGAGCAGACCATCATTGACAGTCCTGCCCTGGCCGCTGCTGTCCTTGGTGCTGATCTCATGTGGCAACCCACGGAACGGTTTGCGGTTCTCCTGCTGGATGTGCGCCATCGCGTGTTGGGATCCCATGTGATTACAGTGGGCACGGCCACCGAAACCCTTGCCCATCCCCGCGAAATTTTTCGGGAAGCCGTGCGCCGCAATGCTAGCCGCCTAATTATTGCCCACAACCATCCCTCCGGCAATCTCTCTCCCAGTCAAGCAGATCTGGACTTGACAAAACAAATTCTACGAGCGGGACAGCTCATGGAAATTCCAGTGCTTGACCATTTGATTCTCGGGAATGGGGATTACCAAAGTCTGCGGGAGATGACCTCCCTCTGGCAAGAGGTGCCCCAAGGGGAGGGCAGTGCCTAATCCTCATCCGGTTCATTTTCCAGCAGCGCTTTTGCCTCTAGGAGTTGCTCTTTGTGGGCCTCACTGACAATTGGGTAATGTAGGTTCAGACTCGCCAATTTTTGATAAATAAAGTGAGCCACCATCAGCCGCGCAAACCACTTGTGATTGGCGGGAATAATGTGCCAGGGTGCCCATTTGGTACTAGTGTGGCGAAAGACATCGGCATAGGCTGCTCGATAGTCCTCCCAGTGGGCGCGATCGCGCACGTCATCAATGGAAAATTTCCAGTTCTTTTCCGGACGGCTAATACGCTCCAAAAAGCGTTTCTTTTGCTCTGCTTTGGAGATATTCAGGAAAAACTTGAGGATGAGAATGCCATTGCGTGTTAAGTAACGTTCGTAGTTATTAATATCCTCAAAGCGCTCTTTCCAGATGTGCTTGGTCTTGGTTTCGGGAGGCAGTTGCTGGCGATTGAGCCAATCGGGGTGTACGCGCACCACAAGGACTTCTTCGTAATAGGAGCGATTAAAAATACCAATACAGCCTCGCTCGGGCAAGGCACGATTCGCTCGCCACAAAAAGTCATGATCCAACTCCTCGGCACTGGGTGCCTTAAAGCTATAGACGCGGCAGCCTTGGGGGTTAATGCCACTCATGACGTGTTTGATCGTGCTGTCTTTGCCCGCTGCATCCATCGCTTGGAAAATAATCAGCAGCGCATAGATATTCTGGGCATAGAGAACATCTTGGTAGGCCGCTAGCTTCTTGATGCCAGCAACAAGGAGTTCTTGGGCTTCGACTTTGCTTTTGAGGCCAGCGGTGTCCGCAGGATCATAGTCCTTCCAGTGAAATTTCCCCCCCGCGCGAACAATATAGCGATCGGGGTTAATTGGGTCGAGAAAATCTTGAGGAATCATGATCAAGGGGAGATACAGCAGAAGTGTATCCTAGCCTACATTATCCCATTGCAGAACAATCAAAAGATTCCACCTTGCCGGCTATCTTTAACAAATTGTATAAGGCAGGGGCAAAACAGAATTCTGTTTGTATGCTGTATCAGTAGGCGAGCGATCGCCCTCCATCGAATCATTTCCTGTCGTTTGCGTTTTGGACAGCCACGGTGGCTCCGATTAAACCTCACAAACTGGATCTGGATGCCAGTTACCCCTGCCCCTGTCGCCGCCAGGGGGAGTTGGTGCCGATTGCCCTCACAGAAGCGTTTGGCTGTCGGCGCTGTCAGCAAATTTTTGTTGTGCGTCCCGATGGCTATTCCATTGAGCAGTTGGCAACCACCTATCCCTACAAACGGGCGTGGTATTGGACGGGCTTGCAGTGGAATCAGTTGCAGCGGGGCTTCTCAGAAAGCTACTGGTATTTCGCCATCGGTCTGAGCTTCTTTTTATTGATGCCTATTCTCCTCTGGCTACCCTTACTTCTACAATTGTCCTTAAAGCCTGAAGGGTTGCTATGGGTGATTGCCTCCCTGCTGATTGCACTCACGCCAGCATTTCTAGTCTGGATTGCCCTCTCCCGTCATTGAAGGCGCTGCGGCCATGTTGCCTGAGCCACTGAGGAGGGCGCGGGTGGCCAGTACCCACCTCAGTCAAGCTAGCTATGCCCTCCGTCAGGAAGCCCTTAGGCACCTCATTGAGGAGTTGGCAACAGCAGAACCTCTCCTGTTGGAGCAAAATACTCTCGATCTCGAATCCAGCCGCGATCTAGCAGTGTCTCAGATTGTGCTTGGTTGGCTGCGGCTGACCCATGAGCGCCTGCAGCGTATTCGCCACTGGCTAGAGCATCTCTACCATGCGGCAGATCCATGGCAACAACCATTGCCGACGCGCCCCGAGGGGTTTCAGTATGCCGTTCCCCTAGGGGTGGTGGCCTTAGTCTATGAAGGGCTACCCACTTTGAGCTTGATGCTGGCGGGCATGGCACTCAAAACAGGAAATGCCCTTGTGCTCTGGAGTGGTGAAAGTAGTCACTATACCGCTGGGGCGATCGCGACTCTCATCGAGGCCGCATTGAGCAAAACCAGTCTACCGAAAACCACTATTCAAACCCTCTCCCTTAGTCCGGCCAGTTGGCTGGGGGATCCCACTGCTGTTGATTTAGCCCTTGTCTATGGCCGCTCCCGCTTTGTTGCGGAGCAACGGGCTGCTGCTCGCTGTCCCTTGGTCTCTCTTTCCCTTGGTAATACCTATCTCGTTTGGGATGGTTCAGTGTCACCAGAGAGTGTCCTCAACTGTATTCAGCACAGCCACCAAGCCAATCCCGATCGCGCCCTTGCTATTGAAAAGGTGATTGTGCTCGGTAATGTCAACCCCTCCCATCTTGCATTTGTGATCAATGAACTCACCCAAGCAGGCTACAAACAAGGGGTCGATGAGCACTTACACCGCACCTATCCCGAAATTCCCCTTGTGGACGCCAGTGAGTGGCCGCTCCCTTACCTGGATCAACGCTTGGCGTGGCACTACGAAGAAGATCTCATCGCCGCCGTGAATTGGATTCACCAGTATGGCAGCGCCGCCAGTGGGATTATAGCCAGCAGTTACGAAGACTGCCGCGCCTTTTATCAGCAGGTGCAAACGCCCCTTGTATTTGTCAATCGGCCCCCCCAATTAGAGCGCTTGGATGCGCTGGCCATTGGTGCTGCTGCAAAGGGTTTTCAGCGGGGACTCTTTGGCCTTGCTCAACTACTCAGTACGAAGCAGGTCTATCTCTAGACAATCAAAACCTTAGGTAGAACTCACGGGGAAAGGTGTCAGCCAATCCCTACTGCCGTTGGTTTCCACTTCCGTGAGCCAGCGTTGATAATCGGCCACAAGCTGCTGACTGAGGCGCTGTTTAATTGTTAGGAGAACGCTCTTGAGTAAGCCATTGCCGGTGGCTTCGAGAATCGGCCGCGGCGTCAGATCCAAGGGAGGCGGAATATCTACGCCCACCTGCAAGTCAGCAAGACCGATTAAATCCGTACCGTTGGCCGTGGCTTGGGGAGACAAGTAGCCTGCGAGGGCTAGGTGAAAGCGGCGATTGATGTAGTCCACACCGCGAATTTCACAGCCGAGGGAGCGCAATTGTAAAGAGCCGTCACTATTGGCATGAACCACTAAATCTACGGTGGGCTGCAAGCTGACCATGAGAAAGTTTAAGGGGCGCATCTTCAGGCGAAAGCGATCGCTTCCCAAAAATTCCACTCGGGTTGGATCAGTTAGGGCATAGACAAGCCGCCGGGGTTGACGCAGGTAGTGCTGTAAGGGAGCCGTGGGTGTTTCAATACTGAGGCGGACAGATTGGCTGGCCTTAAATTGTAAGTACATAGCACACCTAGCAAACGTTGTTTTTAATGTAACGAATTATTAAGGAAATAGGTAAAGGGTAAACCGAACCCCCTAGTCAGTCCAGCGGGTTTGCCGTCCCAGCCAAAGGACCGGAATGAGACCCACGATCACCAGGGCCAAAGCACTTAGGGCTGCCTCAGGAAGTCGCTCATCAGAGGCAAAGCGGTAAACCTGTATTGCTAGGGTATCAAAGTTAAAGGGCCGAATCACCAATGTTGCCGGCAATTCCTTCATCACATCCACAAAGACCATCAGGGCGGCGGTAAAAAGGCCGGGCACCATCAGCGGCAAGTGAATCGTGCGCAGAATATTCCAAGGGGATCGCCCCAGGGTCCGCGCCACCTCATCGAGAGAAGGGCGAATTTTCACCAAGCTAGCCTCCACACTGCCTAAGGAAACCGCCAAAAAGCGTACCAAGTAGGCATAGATCAGTGCTGTAATCGTGCCACTGAGAATCAAGCCCACTTCCACCCCCCACAGGTGCTCAGTGACATCATTAATGACGTTGTCTAGCCCCCCCAAGGGCATGAGAATCCCCACAGCAATCACTGTCCCCGGAATGGCATAGCCCATGGCAGCTATCTGTGTTCCCCAGCGCACCCAAACCGTTGGCAGCAGACGTCGCCCATAGGCCAGCAGCAGGGCAATACCCACCGCCAGTAGTGCCGAGAGCGTCGCCAAAATGAGGCTGTGGCTGGCATGTTCTAAAAATTCACGGCTGAGTTGTAATTGCTGGTAGCTGATGGCCAAGTAGAGCAGCAACCCGCCGGGGAGCAGGAGGCCAAAGAACACCGGGAGGGCACAGACTAGCCAAGCCAGAGCCGCTCGCCATCCCTTGAGCCCATAGGGAATGGGGCGATCGCTGCCCCGCCTGTAATAACGTGCCTTGCCCCGCGACCACTTTTCTAGGAGCAGGAGGGCAAAAACAATGACCACCAGAACTGAGGCCAACTGGGCCGCGGCCACGGGATCGCCCATGCCAAACCAGGTGCGGTAAATTCCTACGGTGAAGGTATCGACACCAAAGTACTGCACGGTACCAAAATCATTGAGGGTTTCCATGAGGGCAAGGCTCGTACCCGCAGCGATCGCCGGCCGAGCAAGGGGCAATGCCACTGTCCAAAAACTACGCCAGGGCCCACAGCCAAGGGAGCGACTGGCCTCTAAGCTACAGGTGGCCTGCTCCAAAAACGCCACTCGCGCCAAGAGAAAAACATAGGGATAAAGAACCAGGGTGAGCAGGGCGATCGCGCCGCCAAGGGAGCGGATATTGGGAAACCAATAGTCACCGTAACCCCAGCCCGTTAGTTCCCGTAGCCATGTCTGAATCGGACCTTCAAAGGCAAAAAATTCCGTATAGGTGTAGGCCAAGACATAGGCGGGAGCCGCCAAAGGGGTCAACAGCAGCCATTGCCACCAGCGCACGCCCCAAAATTGACAGTTGGTAACCAACCATGCCGTACTGACACCAATGACCACAACGCCTATCCCCACGCCCAACATCAACCAGAGGGAGTTCAACAGGTAGGCGGGCAAAACGGTTGTGGCCAAATGCTGCCAAGTGTTACCCGTATTAACAAAGACTTTGCTGAGAATGACGAGAATGGGCACGGCAACCACAAGGGCAATCAGCCCCACCAGTAACTCCCAAGGTTTCAGTCGCACCCACCGCGGTAGGCTGAGGGACTTAAGCACGGCACGACCTCCAAAAACAGGCACTCACTTTCTCAAACAGACTCAAAAATCGTCAAACTAAAATCTAGCCAGGGGGATCGCGTAATCATGGCACTCGTAGAAATGTAGTCCACCCCCGTCAAGGCCACCGGTCGCAAAGTGTCTAGGGTGATATTACCAGAGGCCTCAATTTTAATGTGGGGGGCTGCAGCGCGGATCATCGCCACTGCTTGGGTCATCTCTGGAATCGGCATATTGTCGAGCATGATGACATCTACGCCAAGGAGAAGGGCTTGGCGCACCTGCTCAAGGGTTTCGGTTTCCACCTCAATGGTCAAGGGAAAGGGACTGGCTTGGCGAACTTTTTCAACCGCAGCTGTGATGCCCCCGGCCGCCACAATGTGGTTGTCCTTAATCAGGATTGCATCGTCAAGGCCAAAGCGATGGTTGACACCGCCCCCCACAGCCACTGCATATTTTTCTAGCAGGCGCAGTCCGGGCGTTGTTTTGCGGGTATCCACCAGTTGGGTCGGCAAATCAGCAATTGCTTGGACGTAGGTATGGGTGAGAGTGGCAATGCCACTGAGGCGCATCAAGCAATTGAGGGCGAGCCGTTCACCCAGGAGTAATGTTTCTAGGGGAGCCGCAATCCGGGCAACAATGGTCGGCTCCTCACAAATTGCGCCCTCGGCCTGCTCGTAGGTGAACACTACCGCTGTGGTCAGGCGTTGGAAAACTCGCTCCACAATGGGCAGACCGGCAATGACCCCCTGACTTTTGAGACGGATATAGGCTTTTCCTTGGCGATCCTGGAGATGCAAGGCTTGGGTGGTGCGATCGCCCCGACCAATGTCCTCCTGCAACCATTGATCCAAGAGGGGATCCAAGATAGACCACGGCGGTAAATAGGCAGACACCCTAGGATTCATTGGAGAGCGTCACCAATGCCTGTAACTTGTCCCAGGCCGCGCCACTGGCCAGAATCGCTTTTGCCCGATCGACCCCTTCCCACCAATCCTGCACCGCTGCGGCCACATAGAGGGCTAAGGCCGCATTGAGCGCTACCACATTCTGCTGGGCACTTGTGCCCTTTCCCTGAAGAACGTGGGTGAGAATTTCGGCATTGGTCTGGACATTTCCCCCAGCAAGATCCTTCAGGGGTGCACTGGCGAGCCCCAAAGCTTGAGGATCAAGAACTTCTTGGCGCAGCGACTCCTCAGGGCTGCTAAACATCACTAGATCGGTCATATTGCCAAGGGTAGCCTCATCCACCCCTTCACGGCCATAGAGGACAATGCCCCGTTGGCGGCCGAGACGTTGCAGGGCACCGGCCATCGCTTCCAGATAGCGATCGCTAAAAACCCCAATCACTTGTCCTGTGGGATAGAGCGGATTCACCAAAGGGCCAAGGAGGTTAAAGACCGTGCGAATTTTCAGGGTACGCCGCAGGGGAGCGACGGCCTTCATGGCTGGATGCCAACCGGGGGCAAAGAGGAACGTGATCCCCACTTCCTTGAGTAAAAAGGCGGGATCACTGTGGGCAAGGTTGACCCCAAGAGTCTCAAGGACATCGGCGGAACCCACCCGACTAGAGACTGAACGATTGCCATGCTTGGCCACTTTGACCCCCGCTGCCGCCACGACAAAGGCCACTGCTGTGGAGATATTAAAGGTACCCGCGCGATCGCCCCCGGTGCCGCAGGTATCAATGAGGGGTTCGGCTAAATTCAGCGGCGCACCTGCGGATTGAGCCAACAATACATTGGCCATCCCCGTCAGTTCCTCAACCGTTAGTCCCTTGAGCTGTAATGCCGTAACAATGGCACCGGAGAGGGCATCGGGAATTTCTTCTGCCAGCCATCCTTGCATTAACTGAGCCGCCTGCTCTTGGGTTAGGGCTTGGCGATCAAGGAGTTGTTGGAGCAGGTCAGACCACATTGAACCTTGCAGGAAGAGAATCGAGGCTGAATTTAGACTTAGTTAGACTCAATTAGACTTAATTAAGTTGTTGCTGGCGCTGACGTGCCTGCCAATAGTGCATCGGTAAGCAAAGCAGCGAAGAGGCGGTAAGCAAAAAGGCCAAGAGTGCAGTGATTTTGCACATTTGACCCAAATCCGTACCTTCTAATGGTACAGCGATTTGCAGACCCTGGGCACCACAATAGACGAGCCAATAGACAAAGATCATGCGCCAAAGGGTTTCACCGTAGGCCTCTTGGGGGGAATACTCCCGCAGGGGAAATTGTTTTTCCTCTTGATAAGCCGCGTACAAGAGCCAGCTTAAGCCACTCAGGGCGGCGATCGCCGAAACAATTAAGATTCCCACTGACCAAGAAGCAGCCACTGTCATTGTTCTTTTGCACTCCCTATTATCAGCACATCGTTCCTTAGTCTAGGGGAGTCATTTGCAAGGGATGACAATTGCTAACAATTTGAAATTTTTACATCAACATAATTTACAAATGCCCTCTAGGTTCAGGTGAGCCATGATGGTTTTTGTCAATTCCTCCAGTGCAATAGTCCGTTGCTCGGCATAGTGGGGAACGGCTGTGGGCAGGGGGGGCAGTTGCCGGCGCGATCGCAACCCATTGAGCCAATGGCGACGCCAAGCACCGTTTTCCAATAGCCCATGGAGATACGTGCCCCAAAGTGTGCCCGCTCTGTTCACAAGCCCCAGTTCTGGGGCAGCAAAAAGGGGTTGCCAACCTTGGAGATCACCGGTGTATTCACTTTGGCCTTGGTGAATTTCATAGCCCAGGATCGGCTCAGGACAGTTGAAATGCAGCGATTGGGTTTGTTGTTGCTGGGTACATTTGGTTGCCCCCAATTGGGTGTGCAGCGGCATGAGGCCCAATCCTGCATAGGTGCCGGGGCATCCCTCTAGGCCTAGGGGATCGCTGATGGTGGTACCCAACATCTGCCAACCGCCGCAAATGCCCAGAATCGTTCCCCCTTGGGCAGCGTAGGTTTTGAGTTGCTCTGCCATCCCCGTTTCCCGCAGGACCTGAAGATCAGCAATGGTCGTTTTCGTCCCCGGCAAGATCACGGCATCGGGTTGCCCTAGGGGACGATGGGGGGGCAAAAACTCAACAGCAACACTGGGTTCTGCCAGCAGAGGATCCATATCGGTAAAGTTGGCAATACGCGGTAGTCGAATCACCGTAATTTTCAGGTCTGCCCCCTGGCGTTGTGGACGGGGATTCCAAAGATCAAGGGAATCTTCGGCAGCGTAGTGGCGCTCGAGCCATGGAATCACCCCTAAAACTGGTACCCCCGTGGTCTCCTCTAGCCATTGCAAGCCACTGTCAAGGAGCGATCGCTGGCCGCGAAATTTATTAATCACAATCCCCTGAATCAACGCCCGCTCAGCGGGTTCCAGGAGCATCAATGTCCCGACAATGTGGGCAAACACACCACCGCGATCAATATCGGCCACAAGCAGGGTCGGTGCCCCAAGATAAGTGGCCACCCGCATATTCGTGAGATCGCGATGCTTGAGATTAATTTCCGCTGGTGACCCTGCGCCCTCACACACAATCCAGTCAAACCGCTGCTGGAGATCTGCCAGGGCCTCTGTAATTGCCTGCCAACCCCGCTCAAAATAGTCCCGATAGTAGTCGGCCGCTTGGGTAACACCCGCCACCTGCCCTCTGAGGATCACTTGGGAGGTCATGTTGCCTTGGGGCTTGAGGAGAATTGGGTTCATTGCCACTTCGGGTTCTATCCCTGCCGCCCAGGCCTGCATTGCTTGGGCATAGCCAATTTCGCCGCCGTCACGGGTGACGTAGGCATTCAAGGCCATATTTTGTCCCTTAAAGGGAGTGACACGGTAGCCCTGCTGAGCCAGCCAACGACAAATCACGGCTGCGAGGAGGGATTTACCCGCATGGGACGTGGTTCCCACTACCATCAGGGATTTAGCCTTCATGGTCGAGTTCATCATTACATTACTTCACTGCCTGCGGTACCTTTTCCAACAGTTCTGGGGCTAGAGATTGGGTGAGGTTCAGGCCATGGGTGGGTGAACTCAACACCATTGCTGCTGCTGGTGTCAGCCACTGCCGCGCCTGTTCATCCCCCAAGAGGTGCAAGCGTAAAAAGGCCAAGCTCAATCCTCGGAGATAGGCGCGCGATCGCGGGGGTGTGGCCCCCACAAGTGCCTTTGGTACAGGCAGCACGGGTTCATTGGGACTGGTCTCACCAATTGTCGAAAAATGGGTCGCATTGTCCATCAACACCAAGTAGCGATCGCGCCCTGTTAGCCACGTAAAGGGATAAATTTGCTCCTCCACAGGGGGGGCGATCGTATCGTTACTGGCTGCAACCAACATCACAGCAGCCTTTAAGTGCCCCAAAGATTCAGGACTAAAAAGAGCACTGGTAATCGGGTTAACAGCAATTACCGCTTGCACCCGGGCATCCTCTAGGGCATAAACCTTTGGGGGTAATGCTTGCGCTTGGCATTGGAGCAGCAGTGACACATTGAAGGAGTGAAGGACAGTTCTTGTACAGTGTCGCCGTAGTTGTTGAAAATCCAATCGTGCCCCTGCCAGGGCCAGAGCGGTGTAGCCCCCAAAGGACTGACCAATTACTGCCACCCGCTCCAAGTTGAGCTGCCCTGCCCAAGGGTAGAGTTGCTCAGGAAATGCCGCCAAACGATTGAGGACAAACGTGACATCGAGGGGGCGATCCAGAAATTCTTGAGCCGCCATCCTTGGACTAACATAGGCCATGGGAAAGGACATGACCTGACGGGCTGAGCTACCAACATGCTCAAGGGCAATCACCGCAAACCCATGGGAAGCCAGATGCTGACACAGATAGCGATAGCTGTAGCGGGTTGCCCCCAGTCCATGGGAAACAATGACCACTGGAACCCGCTGTCTCACAGGAACGATGGGTAGATAGAGATCCGCTGCAATGGGGCGGGAATGTCCCGTTAACTGCAACCGCTGAGGCGATTCATCTACCGCTGTCCAAGGCATCTCTAGCCACCGCCAAGGGCCCGGTTGAAGCAGTGATTGCACACTTGCAGGGATAGCTTCTGTCTGATTTGCGATCGCCTGTTGACGGACAACATTCAGAATTATCTCTGTTTTGTGGATGGTGTGCTGGAAATTTTTGAGAATCGCGAGGCCTTCCTTGAGGTCAAAGCGAATACTGGGGGAGGGGTAGTGGCGCATCACACTCAACACGGTGAGACCATGGGGATCAGTGGCAGCGAGAATCAGCGCCGCTCGCAGTGCAAGGGCATTTTCTTGACGGCTTTGGGTTTGGAGAATCCGCCCCGCTTGCACCATGAATTCTTGACCTAGGGGGGAGTACAACAGTTGAGCAACAGCCACGGGGGACAATCGCAGTCGTTCTTGTAAGGCCAATCGTAATTGCTGCCGGTGCACAGGGGGCAATAGCCGTAAATAGCTAATAAGTTTTGGAGAGGCTTGGCCAGTGGTAGCAAAGTATTCTAAATCAGCAATGGGGAGCGATCGCTCGAAGGGGCCATAGCGAAAAATAATTCGCTCTGCTGCCGTTGCCGACACCCCCCCTGATCGCACCCAAAAGAGGCTGAGACCCACCACGACAGTGAGAGGGGGCAATAGAAACCACTTAAGGGAGAGGTTATTCACAGCGAGGAGTCACGCAATGCCACTCAATCAAAAAAACTGAGATAAATAGTGGAAACAGCGCTCAATAAAAAAATCTATAGGCACTTTCCAGTATAGATACAGCTCTTTGCTAGTATGCCGGCTGCTGCAATCGTCTCCCCATCACTTTGGAACTGCTAAGGTGCTGTCCTCGTCCTAGGGACTACTGAGGTTGTGAGCCAGCGCAATATCCGTAGGTGATGGACATCATCACCCCCTCGTTGGTGCTATCACCCCGCAGCCCCCACCAAACTCCTATGGTAGTAGTGGAGCAGGTAGGGAAATGACCAAAGATGAACGAGAAGACCCCCTGACACCTGCTGCTACCGTTTTTCAGTAAGGATATTGACCTATGAAACGACCTATTTTTACGTCACTGCGATATTTCGTTCCTTGGAGCTTGGCCGTACTCATCCTCAATGCAGGTCTGAGTTGGGCAGGATTTACACCCCCCCGCAACCTATCCCGTCCGGGGAATCGTGAGGGGGCGGCCACACGCGGCGTCTGTAGAGTGCAAACCGCAGCAGACGAACCTGATCTAACAACCCTGGTGCCTGCGAGTAATATTGGCTTGACGGCAATGAATCGCCCCCCGTTTTACTGGTATTTACCCGCCAATAATTACCAAGCTCTCGAGTTTGCCCTCTTTCAGAGCCTTGCCGATGGCAGGCAGGTGCCAATTTACAAGCAACAGTTTCCGATAGCCAATCGTCCCCGCCTAGACAGTATGACCTTGCCAGGTGAGGTGCCGCCCCTACAGGAGGGGGTAGACTACCGCTGGACGGTGACTCTGATCTGTAACCCCAATGACCCCGATCCCTCCCAGATACGCTTTGCGGAAGGCTGGGTACAACGGGTCGCTCTGCCCGCAACATTGGAAAAACAACTCCTCAAAGCCAAACCCCTGCAACGGTACGATCTATTGGCTAGCCATGGCCTTTGGTATGATGCCCTCGATGCGTTGGTAAAACTGCGGCAGGAGCGGCCCAATGACATCAAGGTTAACACTCTTTGGAGAGAGTTAATGACCAGCGAGGCCGTCGGTCTCAATCGGCTGAGTAACCTGGCGATCGCCCAACGCAGCCGCGGCAATGCCCAACGTAGCCGAGGCAATTAGGACAACGCTGTGGGCGGCGGCAACTGTACCTTGGCGGCAAGACCCAGTCCTTGGAGTGTGCGAATCACCCACCAGGTGGGATCCACTTCCCACCAGTACCAGCCCGCCTTGGCCACGTGGGGATAGGCATGGTGGTTGTTGTGCCAACCTTCGCCATAGGTGAGGAGGGCTGCCCACCAGAGATTGCGTGAGTTATCCTCGGTCTCAAAGCGACGATAGCCCCATTTGTGGGTGGCAGAGTTAATCAACCAAGTGCTGTGCCAAAGAAAAACGGCTCGCATAAACATCCCCCACAACAGCCAGGACCAACCCCCTAAGCCATAGAGGAGCAGCGCAAGGGGAAGCTGCAGGAGTAAAAAGTAGCGATCCAGCCAGCGGTAAAAGGGATCTCGTGTTAAGTCGGGGGCAAAGCGGGCATACTCCTCGGCATTGAAAAACCGGGACTGCGGATAGACAAGCCACAGCATATGGCTCCACCAAAAGCCCCGCCGTGCTGAGTAGGGATCCTTAATCTCGTCCTCGGTGTGGGCATGGTGCAAGCGGTGCCCTGCTACCCAAAAAATCGGGCCTCCCTGCATGGCCAAGGCACCCACAACAGCAATGACGTACTCCAGCCACTGGGGCACTTGGAAACTGCGGTGACTTAAAAGACGATGGTATCCCAAGCAAATACCGATACTGCCAAAGAGCCAGTGCAGAAAGATCGTGACGGCTAATGCTGACCAGGAGAAAAACAAAAGAGCAGCCGCGGCTAAAAGATGTACCGCCCCTAAAAAGAGGACAAAGCCCCAATTGAGGCGGGGGGTCTGGGGTTGCAATTCTAAGGATGATGTCATAGATACTCCTCAACACCGTTTGTGAGTTTAGACACGAGTTTAGATCTAAGGATTCTGGATTACCCAGAAAAGGGTAGAGGCAAGGGGGCTAAATGGCCTTAGAAAATGTCCTACCAGATTTTTGTTGCAGGTAGGCATCAAAGACGGCGGTAATGTTGCGGATCAGGAGTCGTCCTACGGGGGTGACCTCTAGGCGATCGCGCCCCAAATGAATGAGGCCATCGGCAGCCAATTCCCGCAGCGCCGCTAACTCGGGGGCAAAGTGGGTATCAAAATCGAGATTAAACTGGCGGGCGATCGCTGATTTGTCGAGGGTAAATTGGCACATCAGTTCCATGATGATCGTGCGGCGCAACAGATCTTCACGGTGCAGTTGAATGCCGCGTTCTGTGGCCAGCTGACCCGCAGCAACATCACTAAAGTAGGTGGCTAAGTGTTTCTGATTTTGGGCATAGGCCTCCTGCAACATACTGATCGAGGTGAGGCCAAAGCCAATCAAATCTGCGGTTGGCAGTGTTGTGTAACCCTGAAAGTTGCGCTTGAGCGTCCCTGCTTCCTGGGCGATCGCTAGCTCATCGGTGGGCTTGGCAAAGTGATCCATGCCAATGTACCGATAGCCTTGGCTAGTTAGCATTTCAATCACCCGCTGCAAAATCGTCAGTTTGGTTGCACCATCGGGTAGGGTGGTGGGGTCAATGCGCTTTTGGATGGGTTTCAAATTGGGTAGATAGGCAAAGTTAAAAACAGCAATGCGATCGGGGTCAAGGCGCAGCGTTTTCGCAATAGTGGCTTCAAAGGATTGGACGGTTTGATAGGGCAAACCATAGATGAGGTCAATGTTGACACTCTCAAACTCAGCGGCGCGGATCCACTCCATCACTTGAAAGAGCCATGTCTCAGGCTGCACGCGATTCACTGCCAGTTGCACTTGGGGATCAAAATCCTGCAGGCCAAAGCTGATGCGATTGAAGCCCAGGTTCCGCAGCTGCAAGAGGTAATCACGGTTGATGTAGCGGGGATTTACCTCAATGGAAATTTCCGCATCGTTGGTAAATTCAAAGTGCTGAGTGAGCGTCTGCCACAGGGATTCCACTTGGTCAATCGTGAGGTAGTTGGGAGTACCGCCGCCCCAATGCATTTGAATCACGGGACGAGTGCGATCCAGCCGTGCCGCCACTTGAGCAATTTCTTCCGCCAAGGCATCCAAGTAGGTTTTGGCAATAGTTTGGCTTTGGGTGACGATGACGTTGCAACCGCAAAAATAGCAAGCGGTCTGGCAAAAGGGAATATGCACGTAGAGGGACAGGGGTCGGTGCCCTTCGTTACTCCGCAGTAGCTCCCGCTGGAAACAATGGCGATCAAAATCGGGAGTAAATTCGGCAGCCGTGGGGTAACTGGTATAGCGAGGCAAAGGACGATCGTATTTTTGCAGCAGTGCCCCATCGAATTGGATTGGCTGAACCACACTCATGGATGTTTGCAAGCTCCTAACAAGATCAACAGTGGGTCTTAGATGGCAATGGCCTCAGGACGGGGGTGCTCCCGCCGACTGGGCTGGTTCTCGATAACCACGGCCTGCCACGTCTGATCGCCAATGGTGGTTTTTAACTCCGACTCAAGGGCGTGCATGAGGTTGCAGTTGAGGGCAAAGGCAAAGTTGGCTTCCTTAACAATGCGGGCGATCGCTTCCTCGTCGAGGCCAAGACTATCCAAAGTTTCCCGATACCGCTGCTTAAAGGCTTTCTTGTCTTCCGGGGACGGTAGTGCTGGAAACTCGTAAAAGGCGGTGCCCTTGCCTTCGGGAAGCGTCAACTGCGAACGCACGATTTTACTCAGGGCTTGTCCCCCAGAGAGATCCCCCATATAGCGGGTGTAGGAATGGGCAATGAGCAACAGAGGTTCACTTTGGGCCACCTCATGAAGGCGACTGAGGTAAACGCGGGTGGCCGTAAGGGGAGTAATCTGATCGCGCCAATCCTCGCCGTAGTAGAAGGCCAAGTCCTGGGCCAGTTGGCCACTGCGGTTGAGTTCGGGGAAGTAAATAGCGCGCACCGGATCGCCCTTGGCACTAGCTAAGGCCGCCTCCAGCTCGGTGTAAACAAAGTAGAGGTTAGCCAAGAACTGGCGGAAGAGACTAGGGGTAATCAACCCGCGTACAAAACATTTCATGAAGGCGGTGTGCTCGGCCAAGGTGTGAGCCTCAGCCGTTCCTTCCCGCAGCGCAAGGGAGAGGACTGTCATACCTGTAACTCCTGAAATTGGTTTTAACAATCTTTTTTGAATAAGTTTATCCTGCCAACGGGGAATGGCCGTGGGCTGAACAGGGTCAGAATGGCAGGCTATTGGCGAGTATTACTTTTTAACCATATGGCTGTCAAGTGAAACTTCAAAAAACATAACAAAACTGCCTACTTTTGCAACATCGTCAAGGTGGTTATTGACCATCCTCAGGGATATAGTATAGTAAAACGGTATGACCTGCATAGGTTTAGTTCTATAGGAGTAAGAGGCTTATGGTGGCGATCGCCCCCCATCCTGATTCAGGCCAGAGCGTTAAAACCATTCGTGAAAACCTTTTAACCCCCCGTTTTTACACAACAGATTTTGAACATGCAGCAAAACTTGACCTCAGTCGTCAGCAAGAACAACTGGAAGCGATGTTGGCGGAAATGCGGGCAGACTACAACCGCCATCACTTTGTCCGCGATGACTCCTTCAAAGGCACTTGGGACATCTTGGATGCAGAGACCCGCAAAGCCTTTATTGACTACCTTGAGCGCTCCTGTGTCTCTGAGTTTTCAGGGTTTTTGCTCTTTAAGGAACTCTCGCGCAAGCTCAAGAATCGTAACCCCCTTTTGGCGGAAATCTTTCACCTGATGGCGCGGGATGAAGCGCGGCACGCCGGCTTTCTCAACAAAGCTATGATGGATTTTGGCCATGCCATGGACTTGGGCCACCTCTCCAAGACGCGCACCTACACCTTTTTCCCCCTGCCCTGGGTACTCTACACCGTTTATCTATCAGAGAAAATTGGCTACTGGCGCTACATCATCATCTACCGTCATCTTGAAAAGCACCCCGAACATTCCTTCTACCCCCTCTTTAACTATTTTGAAAGTTGGTGCCAAGACGAAAACCGCCACGGCGACATTTTCAAGGCCTTGATCCACTCCCAACCCCAATTGATTCAAGGCTGGGGCGCCAAACTGTGGATGCGCTTCTTCCTGCTGACGGTGTTTGCCACCCATACGCTGACGGTGCATGAGCGTGCCAAATTCTATGAAGCCCTTGGGTTTGATGCCACAGCATTCGATCGCGAGGTGATTGCCAAAACCAATGAAACAGCGGCCCGTACTTTCTCTGTGGTGCTCAATGTCGATCACCCTGAGTTTTATCCGCGTCTGCAACGCTGTGTTGAAATCAACAAGAAACTACAGGCAATTGAAGCCAGTCATCAACCAAAGTGGCTGAAGGCATTACGGAAACTTCCCCACCAGTTGGCGATCGCGGGTCATCTCCTGCGCATTTATCTGCTGCCCCCCATCAATGCCCAACAGGAATGGGGCACCGTCCACTAAGAGTCAAGCTCCTCTTGGCGAAAACGGTTGAGCAGTTCCACCAGCAATTCTTGGTTGGCCTTGGGAATCAAGCGATCCAGGGAAAGGAATTGCTGACCCCCGCCAAGGGGAACTGAGACCTCCTGCAAGACGCTAGCAACCTGTGCCGAACTCATCTCCCCCTGTTCTAAAAGGGGTAAAAAGGCTTCCGCAAGAGGGGTTGCTAGCTTTGCATCACCAAGGTATAGATGCCATTTAGCAACATCCATATAAATATCACGGCCAATTTCAGCCGCCAGGCGTTCAATTAAAGGGGTGCGACTCAACACCTATCACCTTCCTTCAGGACTCCCGTTGACCCTAGGTTAGCTCAAAAGAATACCCCCTATGGCTCAACCATGGGGGCGATAATAAAGAACGTTCAGCACCGACCTATGGATCGTAGGGCTTTTTGCCAGTGAACTTCAGTTGCGAGGGGTTGGGATTCTGGCCAATGGAGCGAGGCACAGAGTTGACCGCTTCCCGCCCTTGGTTGACTTTCTCAGGGAAAACGCCATCCTTGGGATGGATCAATACCGTTTCGCCATCGGGGAAAACACGATAGATTTTGTAGTCGTTAATTTTGCGGGGACGCAGTTGTTGAGCAGCTAGGGCAAGGCACTGCTCCTTACGGGCAAGGTAAACGAGATTTTCACCTTCACGCATAACAGCAGCCCCAGCCGTCGGCATTTCAAAAACTTGCTCTTTGGGGCTTGTCCAAGTGATGGCGTATTTCTCTTCGGTATCCGCTGCGCTGAGGAGGCCGCCGGTGCTGCCACCATAGAGCGGGGGTTGCCCAGTGAGTGTTGTCATGCGTTCGATCCTCAATCTCTGACGTTGTTATCCTTAAGATTGGCTAGGTACAACCCTTTTCTTGTATATGGGATACATCAAGGGGATGCACTCCTTTCCCATGGGGGCCTTCGCAGTCTTGAGCGTTTGCCACCATTGCGAAAAGGGTTATAACCAGATTCAACGGCATCGTAGCATTGAAATCGCTGGATTGATGCGACTTGTGAGAAACTGTAACAGTTCGTTCATGATGACTCATTGTGATTGGGTTATTGGGTTATTGGGCTATTTGATCCGGATTCTGACTGATTACCAATGATCACCCTTGAACAACCTATGGCTAAGGGGAAATTTGTTAAGATTATTGACAAAGTACAACAAAAATATGTCCACTCCTCCCCAGGGATCGTTGAGCAATGCAATATCTCTACCTCCATGGATTTGCCTCGTCGCCGCGCTCGAGTAAAGCCCAGTATTTTCGCGATCGCTTTGAGGAACTTGGTCAACCGCTACTCATTCCTGATCTCAATCAGGGGGACTTTTTTCACTTGACCCTGAGTCGCCAAATTGAACAGGTAGAAGCACTGCTTACCCCCGAAGAACCGATCACATTAATTGGCTCTAGTTTTGGTGGCTTGACGGCTGCTTGGCTTGCCGAAAAACATCCCCAAGTGGTGCAGCTGTTTCTTTTGGCTCCTGCCTTTGAGTTTGCTATCCAGTGGCTGCCGCGTCTCGGGGATGAATATCGCCGCTGGCAAACCACGGGGGTTTTAGAGGTCTATCACTACACTGAAGAACGCCTACTGCCCCTTAGCTATGGCTTTGCCAAAGATTTACTGGAGTATGACGATCGCCAGCTTCAGCGCCCTGTGCCCACGCTCATTTTCCATGGCCTTCAGGATGAAGTGATTCCCATTGACACTAGTCGTCGCTACTGTGAAGGTCGCCCTTGGGTCAGTCGGGTAGAATTGGACAGTGATCATGCCCTCAAGGAAGTACAGCCTGCCATTTGGGGCATGATGTATCCCATTATTTATCAGCAGTTAACTTGAGAGGCGGGGTCAAGGGAGACAGCGGGAATCTCCGCCCGTACGGCGCGAAACATACCAAAGCGGCAGAGTCCCATGCCAAAAGCAATCCGCATCAGCAGGAATGTGGGTACCTCCCGCAAGGATTTCACTAGCCCCGCTAGGCCAAAGCGAATCAGTCCCTCTGGCCGCACAATTCCCTGCCAAATCGAATCTAGCCATGAGGGGAGCGTTTCCTGTGTCCAGTCAGCAGTAATTACTTCTCCAGCCACTAAACCCGTTGCTGCCAGGGCCTCGGCAAAGCCTTCCATGCTGGCAAAGGCGGGGTGTGCCCATTGATCCAAGAGCTGCCGCATCATCAGCCGCTCCCAGATGTTCAAGGGCTGCTGGCGATCGTCCCGCTGGTTCCAATCGGCAACCACCAGAATTCCCCCAGGCTTCAGGACACGGAGTAATTCTTTAGCGAACTGCTGTTTATCGGGCATGTGGGGACCGGCTTCAATTGACCAAACCACGTCGAAGCTGGCATCTGGAAATGACAAAGCCAGAGCGTCATCGAGTTGAAACCGAACATTCAGATCCCCAGGAGTGAGTTCTCGCGCCCGCCGTACCTGCTCAGGGCTAATCGTAATTCCAGTAACATGAAAGCCATAGTCACGGGCCAGGATACGACTGCTCCCGCCAATACCACAGCCGACATCCAAGACGGTTGTCCCCGGCGGCAGGCGATCAAGACCAGCCCAACGCACCATTTCATGGACAAAATCTACCTTGGCTTGGCGAAAGTCCTTGGGACGAGGGGGCAACCCATAGTGGCCAAGGTGAATATGCTCACCCCAGTAAAATTCAAGAATGCCGTCATTGGTCCAGTTGTCATAGGACTCGGCCACGGAGCGGGCAGACTCGTACTTGCGGGGAAACAACAGGTAAAGCGCTAAGCCCAGCAGGACTAAGGTACCAACAGTGATAACCACTATGAATCCTAAGTGAGACATGCAGCAGATTGCCTAACGAAACCTTTCACTATGATGACGAGGTTTTCAGCATTTTCACAAGGGAAAGAACCACGGATGGGTTTTCGTGGGAGATTGGACGATCTTCAATACTATCTTGAAAAGTTATCTTGGAAAGTTGGTGCAATCCTACTGAGTGGTGCGGCGGGCCCCCAATCGTTGTGAAAAAGGCTGTAACTTAGTAATAAGAAGCCTTAGGAATTCTGGAAGTAACTACCTTGGCGGATGTGCCTGTGTTTGACTCCATTGAATCAGCATTAGAAGCCCTGCGGCGCGGCGAAGTGATTGTGGTGGTGGATGACGAAAATCGCGAGAATGAAGGGGATCTGATTGGGGCTGCCGAGCGTGTGACCCCCGCCATGATTAACTTCATGGCTGTTCATGCACGGGGACTGATCTGCCTCGCCATGGAGGGCGATCGCCTCGATGAATTGAATCTGCCCTTAATGGTGACAACAAATACCGATAGCAATCAAACTGCCTTTACGGTGAGTGTTGATGCCGGTGCCCGTTGGGGTGTGACCACAGGTATTTCCGCCGAGGATCGCGCCCGCACGATTCAAGCCTTGATTGATCCGAGCACGCAACCTCAAGATCTACGTCGCCCTGGTCATGTTTTCCCCCTGCGATCGCGCCCTGGGGGAGTTCTCAAGCGAGCTGGCCACACCGAGGCGGCAGTGGATTTGACACGGTTGGCGGGTCTTTACCCAGCGGGTGTGATCTGTGAAATTCAAAATCCCGACGGCACGATGTCGCGGCTGCCCCAACTCATGGAGTATGCCCGCACCCACCAACTCAAAATCATTAGTATCGCTGACCTCATTAGCTACCGTCTCCAACATGAGCGCTTTGTGCGCCGCGAGGCTGTGGCCAAGCTACCGACGGAGTTCGGTGAATTTCAAATCTATGGCTACCGCAATTCCCTCGATCAATCGGAGCACGTCGCCATTGTCAAAGGGGATCCCGCCACATTTAGCGAGCAACCCGTACTGGTGCGCGTCCATTCTGAATGCTTGACGGGCGATGCCCTTGGTTCCTTGCGCTGTGATTGTCGGATGCAACTGCAGGCGGCTCTGAAAATGATTAACGCCGCCGGTCGGGGTGTGGTGGTTTACCTGCGGCAAGAGGGACGGGGGATTGGGCTGGTCAACAAGCTGCGTGCTTATTCCCTGCAAGATTTAGGCATGGATACGGTGGAGGCCAATGAGCACTTGGGCTTTCCAGCGGATTTGCGCAATTATGGCGTCGGCGCCCAGATCCTCAACGACTTGGGGGTGAAGCAGATTCGCCTGATTACCAATAACCCCCGCAAAATTGCTGGGCTCAAGGGCTATGGCCTTGAAGTGGTGGATCGGGTGCCCCTGTTGATTGAAGCGACCCCCTACAACACCCCCTACTTGACGACCAAGGCAGAGAAACTGGGGCATCTGCTGCTGCAAACTTACCTGATGACGGTGGCCTTTCGCTGGCAGGAGTCGCAATTGGATGCGGGCGATCGCTACGAACGACTGGAAAAACTGCGTCATCTGGCCGCAGGCGTCCATTTGCTGTTGCGCGAAGAAGCTCGGCCCGTTGCTCAAGCCATCTTTGGGCATCCTGACCTCATTGTTCACTTTGGCTTTGACCAGCCCCATGTGGCCGATCGCCAGTGGTATAAGCAGCCGGAACATCCCTATGTGCTTGCGGTGCAAACCCTGCTGCGGCAATTTTGCCAATGGCCAACGCTAAAAGGATTTGAGTTTCTGGTGGCCACGGGCACCGATCCAATGCTCAACCTACCGATGGATCTGGATCGCCAAGCCTACACCCAACAGTCTCCCAGTGAGTGGCAGCCTCATCTGATCTATTCCTGGTCTGCAGCAACCGGTTAAAGCATCAAAAAGCATGAATGGGTATCTTGGAGCATGGACAGCAGGGCTGCGATGGTGGGATTGGGAAAAGGCCAAGGTTCAACAATCCGTTTTCGGCATGACTGCTGGTACTCCTGTTGAGGCTGGCAGGGCTTTTGGCTAAGATGACGCTGATGACGCTGCTTATAATCTATAAGTGTAAACCTCAATTCAATCCATCGCTTCTGGCCGCAAAAAGAAACACTGGGGCGGCGTTGGCGTTAGCACAACAACACTGGCAATGGCGCGATCGCCCACAGGGAAACTAGCTACCCAATGCTCTAAAGGCTGAGCCGCTGCCCGCTGCCATACCCCTATCCCCTGAGCCTTGAGCCACGCTTCATAGTAGGTCCAAGCCTGGAGAAAGGAGCGATCGCCCCCCTCGACGATTCTTTGTTGCAGCGCAGCCCCAAAAAACCGCCGACTAATCGCTGCACGTTGAGGACAGAGGCGCAAGATTTCAACATCTACCCCTACAGGAGCCCTCCCACTCACAGCCAACACCGCCAATTGGCCACTATGGCTCCAGTTAAACTCCAACCCATTCAGATAGGGCTTACCCCCGGCAGCACGCGGCAAAGGCTTCTCTCCAAGATGAGGTTGATAGCGTCGTAAATAGGCACGGAGAATCACCCCACGGGGCACATCAGGGGGAAGTGTTAGCCACCAAAGATGCAGCGCATAGGAATCTAGGGTGAGGTCGGGGTGTGGCGCCCGCCATTGAGGGGCAACAATCGGGGGCAGGGGACAATCCCACACATTAAAGACTGAGGCGTTTTTTTAGGGACAATAGGTGAGTACGGGGATTAATTGGGCTATGGGGCAAGGGTAATTCAAAATTCGGCCAATTGGTTAGACTCGCACAGGGACAGTGTAGAGGGGGCAACCCATGACAAGGTAGGGGCACAGGCATCTGGCAGCGGGCGCAGGGGCTAATCTCCCAACAGTCGCCCAGTAGCTGGGTAATTGTCTCCGTCGTGTCTTCGAGAAAGCACTCTCCTGCCTGACCAGAGATCACATAGGCCCAGCAAGCCTCAAAGGCTTGACTGTAGCGATCGCCCTGAAGAACCGGTTGTGGCAGCACCGTATGCTCTCCACCCCAAATACAAAGCCGCTTCCCCAACTGAAACCAGTAGGCCAGATAGGACTTGACCTTTGCTTGGGCTGCCAAAAAGGCACAGTCTTCTATCTCCGTCATTGATACCACCCTCGCTAGTGTACTTACTACCCTAGCGCAAGGGAACGAGGGTCGCAGATCGGCTTAGCTCATCCGCTGCTAGGATTCAAACCAGTAGGAAAGTGAGGATCAAGTCGTTGCTTGCAGGTATTCAGGGCAATTCCCCAGCCGGCCTAGATAGCCTAACGCCTACCCCACATCTCGTCCAATAACCCACACCCTGAATTTTCAATCCCAGTCAGAAGTCCTCAAGCCCATTAGATTTTTTCAATGGATTAACTAACCTCAGTGGCCCAGCTTAACGCATGAGGGGCGCCAAGGCGGCATCTAACTGTCCCCAACTGTGGCCATCAAGGGCTAACTGCTCGATGAGACTGGCCAAGCGCAACGCTTTGAGGGCCTGTTCCCCACCCACCGACGGGGGTTGACCGCCACGAACGCAGTTGACAAAGTGCTCCAGCTCCGCATGGAGAGGTTCAATGTTACTCGTATAGACCTTCTCAATTAGGCCGTCTTGGCGGTAAAGGACTTGGCCATGATCGGCACTGCAGGATGCGGTGGTTTTGCGGTGAATGAGAATCTCATTTTTGAGGAAATCCGCCTCTGTGAGGGAATTTTTGCAGTGGGCAGCAATGCGCCGTTGCTTGCGGTGGGTGACTTTACTGGCAGTGAGAGTGGCAATAATACCGTTGGCAAAGCCCAAGGTGGCCGTCACGTAGTCTAGATACCCGGAGTTAGCAGAGCGACTGCCGGCGGCCGTCAGGCGCACCACAGGTGAATTGGTGAGTTCCAATAACAGGTCAATGTCGTGGATCATTAAGTCAAGAACCACTGAGACATCATTGGCGCGATCGGAGTAGGGACTCATGCGATCCGCCTCAAGGGCAAGGATTTCCTCCGTGCGCAGGACTTTGCTCAGCTCTTGAAAGGCAGGGTTAAATCGCTCAATATGTCCGACTTGGAGAATGCATTGGCACTCCGCTGCCGCGTTAACAAGGGACTCTGCTTCGCTAATACTGGCGGCAATCGGTTTTTCCACCAAGACGTGAACCCCATGGCGCAGGCAGGTAATCCCCACCTCATGATGCAGACGGGTGGGCACGGCAATACAGACCGCCTCAACGTGGGGCAGTAAATCCACATAGTTTTCAAAGAATTTGACCCGATATTTGCTAGCAGTGTCAATGCCCCGCTCTAGATTGACATCAGAGATGCCCACAAGTTCGACATCCTTGAGTAAACTCAAAACACGGGTGTGGTGCTGACCCATGTTGCCAACACCGATGACGCCAATGCGCAGTGGTTCGGGCTGGGGACGGAAGGCAGAACTCATGTCTATTGATTTCACTCCTCTACGCAACCGGGGAAGGGTTTGGTGTTGGCGATCGCCCGCCGTAGGTAAAAACCCACAGAGTTCACAGAATGAACATTTTCAGAAAGATGCTACCACAGCATTACCAAATGTAAAGTTCTTGATAGACAGGTATGACGACGACACAAAAGGCCGTTGTGTTGCTCTCAGGGGGCTTAGACTCCAGCACCGTATTATTTCGTGCCAAGGCACTGGGGTATGCTTGCTATGCTCTCTCCTTTGACTATGGGCAGCGCCATCGGCGGGAATTGGAAGCAGCGATTGCCATTGCCACCGCTGCTGGGGTTGTTGAGCATCAAATCCTTCCCCTGAATTTGCGCCTATGGGGGGGATCGGCTCTGACAGACTTGAGCATTGACCTGCCCCGCGATCGCGATCTGGCCACCATGAGCCAAGAGATTCCCGTCACCTATGTCCCCGCCCGCAATACAATTTTCCTGAGTGTTGCCCTCGCCTATGCCGAAGCCCTAGGGGCACAAACCGTTCATATTGGCGTTAATGCCCTCGATTACTCTGGCTATCCCGACTGTCGCCCTGACTATATTGCCGCGATGCAGGAGGTCTATCGCCTCGGTACCAAACAGGGGCGTGAAGGCCAGCCGATTGAAATTGTCACCCCCCTCATTGAACTTCACAAAAAAGACATCATTCGCCTAGGTCATGGGTATGGTGTTCCTTGGGAAAAAACATGGTCTTGTTACAGCAATGGCGAACAGGCCTGTGGTTGCTGTGATGCCTGTCGGTTGCGTTTAGCGGCCTTTGCCGAACTAGGTTTAGTAGATCCCTTGCCCTACGCAGTTCACCCCCCGCTGTAGGTTCGGTAAATCCCCCTTTTGCTCATGGCAGGGGCGATCGCACTATAGGAAGAAGAGAGGGTTAAGCCCAATATGGGTGCTGTGCCCCGCATTGAAGTTAGCCTGCAAAGGGAGTTTTCGTCGCTATGGCAAAAGTTGTCGGAATTGATCTGGGGACCACCAACTCCTGTGTGGCCGTCATGGAAGGGGGCAAGCCCACGGTTATTGCCAATGCTGAAGGGTTTCGGACAACGCCCTCCGTTGTTGCCTACACCAAAAATGGCGATCGCCTCGTGGGTCAAATTGCCAAACGGCAAGCAGTGATGAACCCCGAAAATACCTTCTATTCTGTGAAGCGCTTTATTGGCCGTCGTTTCGACGAGGTGACCCACGAAGCCACCGAGGTCTCCTACAAAGTTTTGAACGTCAATGGCAACGTCAAACTGGATTGCCCCGCCCTTGGCAAACAGTTTGCCCCTGAGGAAATTTCTGCTCAAGTCCTGCGCAAACTCAAAGAGGACGCCAGTAAGTACCTGGGTGAAGAAGTCACCCAAGCAGTAATTACTGTGCCTGCCTACTTCAACGATTCTCAACGCCAAGCCACAAAAGATGCCGGTAAAATTGCCGGCCTAGAAGTGCTGCGGATCATTAACGAACCCACCGCTGCCTCCTTGGCCTATGGCCTAGATAAAAAAGCCAATGAAACTATCCTCGTCTTTGACCTTGGCGGTGGCACCTTTGACGTCTCCATCCTTGAAGTGGGCGATGGCGTTTTTGAAGTGCTGGCTACCTCCGGGGACACCCACCTGGGCGGTGACGACTTCGACAAGAAAATTGTGGACTATCTAGCTGAGTCCTTCCGTGCCCAAGAAGGCATTGACCTACGCAAAGACAGACAGGCACTGCAACGGCTCACAGAGGCAGCAGAAAAAGCCAAAATTGAACTCTCCAGCGTCATGCAAACGGAAATCAACCTGCCCTTCATCACCGCAACCCAGGATGGTCCTAAGCACCTCGACATGACGCTCACCCGCGCTAAATTTGAGGAACTCTGCTCTGACCTGATTGACCGTTGCCGTGTACCCGTCGAGCAAGCGCTCAAAGACGCCAAACTCACCAAGGATCAAATTGATGAAGTGGTGCTAGTGGGAGGTTCCACCCGCATTCCCGCCATCCAAGAGCTGGTCAAACGGCTATTGGGCAAAGACCCCAACCAGAGTGTCAACCCCGATGAGGTCGTGGCTGTGGGTGCTGCCATTCAAGCTGGGGTACTGGCAGGGGAAGTGAAAGACATTCTCCTCCTCGATGTCACACCGCTGTCGCTGGGCGTCGAGACCCTTGGGGGTGTGATGACGAAAATTATTCCCCGCAACACCACGATCCCCACGAAAAAATCCGAGGTCTTCTCCACCGCCGTTGATGGTCAAACCAATGTGGAAATCCACGTTCTCCAAGGAGAGCGGGAAATGGCCGCCGACAACAAGAGCCTCGGTACCTTCCGTTTGGATGGCATTCCGCCAGCACCGCGCGGCGTGCCGCAAATCGAAGTCACGTTTGATATTGATGCCAACGGTATCCTCAACGTGACCGCTCGTGACAAAGGCACCGGCAAACAGCAGTCCATTAGCATCACAGGCGCCTCAACGCTGCCCAAGGAAGAAGTGGAACGTATGGTGCGCGAAGCAGAAATGAATGCCGCCGCCGATAAAGCCAAACGCGAGAAAATCGAGACTAAGAACCAAGCGGAGCAACTCTGCTATCAAGCGGAGAAACAGTTGAATGAGTTGGGGGATAAAGTCTCCACCAGTGATAAAGACCGTCTCACTTCCCTCATTGCCAACCTGCGCTCGGAAATCGGCACCGAAGCGGAGAAGAAACCCATTGAGTCCATTGACTTTGGACGGGTGAAATCGCTGATGCAGGATCTGCAACAAGCCCTCTACAGTGTCGGCTCAAGTGTCTATCAAAGTGCTCAGTCCAGTGATGGAACTGGCGCCAGCAGCGGCGGTGGCAGTGGTAGTGGCGGTGATGACGAAGTGATTGACGCCGAGTTCTCGGAAACCAAATAGTCCCGCCTATTGACAACTTTCTGCCAGAACCAGACACCTCCTCCCCCTAGGTGAAGGCTTAGGGGGTTCTCTTTTCTTTTGGCACGGTATGCTCGGTGGTTTTTCGATGGGGGCTTCTTGTACTAGGAGGAAAATTCCGATAAAATAGAGTTTCTGTTCTTAATTTTTGTTGAATGCTGAGACCACCCCTACCATTGAGGTAAGCATGGCCAAACGCCGCAATCCCAAGAAAGAAAAAGCTCTTCGTAACCAAGCCTACGCTCGTAAGTTTCGCAAGCGTTCTTCGGGTCGCTACAGTCGCCGTCTAAATACGGAGAATCGCCCAGAAACGAAGACCACTGAGACCGTTGAGGAAATGACGGACGCCTAGAGGGCAGTTGGTGATTAAGCGGGCGTTGCCATGGCGAGAGTTTGGGGTTGCGTTTTTAACCGTTTTTTGGCTGAATTCGCCGATAAAACTCAAATTGCTGTATTTTTCATGGCTGCCAGCGCCGCCTCCCCTTGGTTGGTGTTTTTGGGGGCAGCTTTAGCCTTAGTGACCACTAGCTTGATTGGAGTATGGATTGGTCGCTGGCTATCCCAGTACCTCTCGGAGCAGCGATTACAAACGTTGACGGGCACTAGCCTGTTGGCGATCGCCCTCTGGCTATTGTGGGATATGTTACACCCAAGCCTTTGATCACTAGGAGAGCAGATCGCGATTCTAGGTGAGTTCCTTGAGTTGATAGTCACCCCCTGCTAAAGTGAAGGGGTTGCAGTGAGCCCGCTGACTCTCTTCGGCATTATCTAAGTTTGTGAACCCCTGCGGAGACTGTGGAGAATGCCATCTCAAGTCATTCAGCTGTGGTCATCGTTGATTAGTATTCTCGATACACCTTTGTTTCGCCTTGGGCGGGAGACTATTTCCCTGCGTTGGCTGTTTCAAGTGGTGCTGCTGCTCATTCTTGTTGCAATTTTAGCGCGCTTTTTCAAAGGGGTGCTGAAAAATCAGCTTTTACCGCGCCTTGGTCTGGATTTAGGCAACCGCGAGGCCATTTCCACTGTGATTAGTGGTGCTGGGGGAGCACTGGGCTACATTATTGTTTTGCAAGCGGTGGGAATTAATCTCGATTCCCTAGCGGTGATTATTGGCGGCTTGGGGGTGGGGATTGGTTTTGGTTTGCAGGATGTCACCCGCAATCTCATCAGTGGTCTGACCCTCTTGATTGAACGCAAGGTGCGTGTTGGCGACTTTGTGGAAATTGAAAACATCAGTGGCTACGTTCAGGAAGTCTCGATGCGCGCCACGGTGATTCAAACCTTTAACGGTTCAAATGTGGTAGTGCCCAATACCTACCTTGCTGATAGTCCGGTATTGAATTGGTACTATGAAACCCACCGCGGTCGCATTGATATTCCTATTGGGGTTGCCTATGGTACGGATCCAGTTTTAGTAACGGAGGTCTTGCTCAATATTGCGCATTCTGAGCCAGATATCCTCAAGGAGCCAGCGCCTCGGGTTATTTTCCGTGAATTTGGCGATTCGGCCCTTAAGTTTGAGCTTTGGGTATGGACGGAGACCATTGAGCGGCGAGTGTTCATCAAAAGCAGTCTCAATTTCAAGATTGATTACTACTTTCGGCAGCACAATATCTCGATTCCTTTCCCACAGCGAGATCTGTGGATTCGCAATGCACCAACGCTCTCTGTTACTTCTGAACCAGCCGAAACGGTAGGCATGCCCTTGGCACCAGCAACGCCCTCCTTAAGGTCGCTGCTTCGGCAGGTGAGCTATTTTCAATGCATGAATGATTTGCAATTACGCTTTCTCATTGAATCGGGCTACCGCAAGCACCTGAGAGCGAAGGAAATTTTGTTCCGTGCTCAGGAGCCGATCAGCAACTTCTACATCGTATTACAGGGGCAGATGGCAGCGGTCTATGAGGAGGATGGGGAACTGAAGCCGATGATGAGATTTAATCCCGGGGAGCACTTTGGCGAACTGCCCCTAATGCTGGGGGTGGCCTGCCCAACAACAATGATGGCAATGACGGATACGGTATTGTTTGTCCTGCCGCGGGAGGGATTTGAACAGTTGCTCAAGGAACATCCTTTCCTGGCTGAGGATATTGCGGTGGCGATCGCCCGCCGCCAGGATGTGCTGGCGCAACATCAACAGGAGCTTCAGGAACTGAGTCGCCAAGAGTCGGATCCAAGTCGGCCGATGAACTGGATTCGCGATCGCCTGCAAAAACTGCTGAGCTGGTAAATGGCTTCACGCGGTTGAGTCTAAGGTAAAGGCCTGTTCCAGGTAGCAATGGAGCCAATAGGCACCCCTGTGGTGTCGCACCAAGGCCACATCAAAGCGACAGGGGTGCTCCTGCCACTGGGGCTGAGACTCTAGGAATGCTTGGGCTGCCAAAATGAGTTTGCGTTGCTTGCTGGGGGAAATAGCGTCGAGGCCATCCCTATCCCAGTTGTAAGAACGGCGGGTTTTCACTTCGACAAAGAGCACCACTCCCTCCGGATCACAGGCAACAATATCCAGTTCACCCCAAGGGCAAGACCAGTTTTGAGCCAAAATTTGACACTGCTGAGTTTGTAGCCACGCCGCAACTACCGCCTCCCCACAATCACCCACGTGGCGCATAGGCCCTAGGCTTCGATGGGTTCGAGATTAAACAAGTCTTGGAGGGTTTGCATAGCGCGTTGACGACTCTCTAGGTCTCGCTGGGATTGCAGTTGCACTGTCGGATCATGGAGGATTTTGTTGATGATGGTGCGGGTCATAGCTTCAATGACCCCTTGGTGCTTGTCAGCAAACTCGCTACCCAAGCGAGAGAGGGCTTTTTCTAGTTCCTGGGTACGGATCGCTTCCATTTTTTGGCGCAGACTGCGGATTGTTGGAACCGTTTCCAGGGCGTGCCACCAAGCCAAAAATGTCTCTAATTCTTCCTCAAGGATGCCCTCAGCCTCTTGGGCTAACTGGCGTCGAGCCTCTTGGTTTTGTGCCACTACAGCTTCCAGATCATCCACATTAAAAAGTTCTACGCAGGCCAATTCCGTCACATTGGCATGGACATTGCGGGGCACAGAAATATCAATGATGGCAAGGGGGCGATCGCCTGTGAGTACGGAGCCTAGGTTCTCGCGATCCAGGAGGGGCTGGGTTGCTGCTGTACCCGTAAAGACCAAATCCATCGCTGCCACAATCGGCAGCAGATCTGTCATCGTAAAGAGTTCAAAGCGCACTTCGGGAAACTGCTGCGCCAGTTCCTGTGCCCGTTCCAAGGAGCGGTTGATAATGCTGATTTCCTTTACGCCCCGGGCAATCAGGTGTTGCACTACCAAGCGGGACATTTTACCGGCACCGACAACGGCAATTCGGCAGTTTTGTAGATTCTGCAGCCGCAGATCCGCCAGTTCCACCGCCGCTGAACTGATGGAGACTGCCCCAGTGCCAATACTGGTTTCTGTGCGTACCCGCTTCCCGGCAGCGATCGCCGCTGTAAAGAGGCGATTGAGAATCGAACCAATGGCCTTGTACTGTTGTCCTAACTGATGACAGCGTTTCACCTGGGAGAGAATTTGCCCCTCGCCAATGACCAAACTATCTAGACCCGAAGCCACCCGCATCAGGTGCATCACGGCATCCTGATGGAGCAGGATAAAGAGGTACGGGCGCAGTTGTGGCAGGGGAATGTGACTCCACTCACTGAGAAACTGATGCACTTCCCGCACGCCCACCTCAGTGTCACTGGTAACAATGTAAATTTCCAAGCGGTTACAGGTGCTGAGAATCGTGGCCTCCTGAATATGGGCGTAGCCGCGCAGATGTTGCAGTGCCCGCTCCCGCACATCCTCTGGCACACTCAATTTTTCGCGTACATCCACGGGGGCGGTTTTGTGACTCAAGCCAATAACAGCAATATTCATAGGAATCGGTTGATGTTCGGCTGCAACTCCATCAATTGTTGTATCAGGATTCTGGAGCCTTCTTCACGCTTGTTTGCAAGTCTTTACCAAAGGAGGGCAGTTGCTAAGGTACTAAGTTCTGTTAAGGGATTCAACAGTTCTGGTCTGTAGTCTGGTATTATTGAGAACAATAATCAATAAGCAATCAAAAAGCAGATATTAAATGCGAAAACCTTCACATTCATGGCCGTCCTACACCTATATTGCTGATCCCCATCTCGAAGGACAATGCTGGAGAGAACCGATGTCTAAGCTGATTTCCCTGGCAGAGGCTAAAGCTGGCGATCTCTACATGATTGCTCGGTTGACATGCCCTAACCCTCGAGAGCTTTTAGGAATGGGTCTAAAACCGGGAGTCATCATTACCATCCTGAAAAAAATAATCACGGTGCGGCGATGGTTGCTCTCAATGACCAGCGATTTTGCATTAACCACGCCTTAGCGCAACACATTTTGCTGGCAGCTGTCAAAGCGAGAGAGGTTCATCTACGTACTGCTCCCATTGGTGCCCGTCTACGCATTACCGGATATGCCCCTACTGCCCCTAGTTATAAACGTAAATTATTGGCAATGGGCTTGACCCCCGGCACTGAAATTGAGATTGTCCGCCATGCCCCCCTAGGTGATCCCACAGAGATTAAAGTGCGGGGTTTCCATTTGAGCCTACGTAAGGATGAGGCCGATGCACTGGAAGTTTCGCCCCTGTAACTAATGGAGTGTAGCATGACAGCAACTATTGCCTTGATTGGCAATCCTAACTGTGGTAAGACAACAATTTTCAATGGCCTTACAGGACTAAATCAGCGCGTTGGCAACTGGCCGGGAGTTACGGTTGAGCGCAAGCAGGGTTACTATCGCGATCAAGATCTAGTAGTAGAGGTGGTGGATTTGCCAGGCGTCTATGCCCTCGATGCTGAAGAGGGCACTGGAGTTGACGAGCAAATTGCCCGTAATTTCTTGCTAGAGGAGGCGTATGACTTAGTCGTAAACATCCTTGATGCTGCTAACCTGGAGCGTAATTTTTACCTGACCTCCCAGTTGCTAGACCGAGGCGTGCCGCTTATATTAGTGCTAAACATGATTGACAGAGCACAGGCTAATGGAATTAGTATTGATAGCCAAGTGCTCAGCCAGCGTTTAGGCATTCCGGTTCTTCCTTTTTGCGCCAAACAAAAGCTCTACTTTGATCAACTGCGGCAAGCAATTCGCCTAGCTCTTCAAGATCGGCCAATTGTCACTGTTAGGGCGCCTCAACTCCCTATCATTGAAGAGGCAATTGCTGATTTGCTGACTAAAGGTGCTAAGGATCGAGGACAAGCCTTGGCTTGGCTGCAATATCTAGAATCTGTCCCCAAGGAGGAGGTGCCCCACCTCCATCAATGGCGACGACGGATTCACCAAACCCTAGAAGAAGATATTGATCTTGTGATTGCCGACAGTCGCTATCACTGGATTCACCATCTAATGGCGGATGTTTTGAAACGGGGCGATCGCCCGGCCACAACAGTTTCGGATCGCATAGACCAAATTGTTCTCAACCGCTGGTTGGGGGTTCCCATCTTTTTGGGCGTCATGTACATGGTGTTTTTAATTTCAATCAACGTTGGCGGTGCCTTCATTGACTTCTTTGATATTGGGGTGGGAGCATTGGTTGTGGGCTGGCCAACCCAAGTTCTAGAAACCCTCCATGCCCCTGGTTGGTTAATTGGTCTGCTGGCAGAGGGAGTGGGTGGTGGCATCCAAACCACAGCAACATTTATTCCCCAGATTGGCCTGCTTTTTATTTTTCTTACCTTCCTTGAGGACAGCGGTTATTTGGCACGGGCAGCCTTTGTCATGGATCGACTGATGCGCTGGATGGGCTTGCCCGGCAAATCCTTTCTGCCAATGATAGTGTCCTTCGGCTGCAATATCCCCGGCATCATGGCTACTCGCACCCTTGAAAATCGGCTCGATCGCTTGATGACGATTCTCATGGTTCCTTTTATGTCCTGCGGTGCCCGCCTACCGGTCTATGCTCTGCTTGTTGCGGCTTTCTTCCCCCGCAATGGTCAAAATATTGTATTTTTGCTCTACCTGTCGGGAATTGTAGCAGCAATCTTTACCGGATTTGTGATGAAACGCACTCTCTTTCAAGGGGAAATTGCACCTTTTGTAATAGAGTTACCTCCCTACCATTTGCCTACGTTGAGGGGGGTGTTCCTTCGAGCTTGGGAACGGCTAAAAGCGTTTCTCGGCCGAGCCGGCAAGATGATTGTGACCCTTGTGGTCATTCTGGGGCTACTCAACTCTGTGGGCACCGATGGCAGTTTTGGCAAAAAGGATAGTACGCAGTCGATTTTAAGTGCCTTTAGCCGTCAAATTACGCCCGTATTTTCACCTATGGGAATCGAGCCAGACAACTGGCCGGCTACTGTGGGACTCTTTACGGGCGTGTTTGCCAAGGAAGTGATGGTGGGGACAATGGATGCTCTCTATACAGAACTAGCCCGGCAGGAGTCTCAGGAGGCTAGCGCTGGAGACGATGCGGCACCATTTTCAGTTTGGGAACAACTGAGGCAAGCAGTGCTGAGTGTTCCGGAAAATCTCAGCAAACTAGGGCAGCAGATGCTTGATCCTTTAGGGTTTCAGGTATTGCAAGGGGCGGATAATCCCAAAGCAGCGGCTGAAGTGCAGCAGGTGCACTACACCACATTTGGTCAGATGGTACAGCAGTTTGGTACACCAACAGCAGCGATCGCCTTCCTCCTATTTGTCTTGCTCTACTTTCCCTGTGTGTCAGCCACTGCTGCAGTCTATCGAGAAACCAATCTGGGCTGGACAATCTTTGTAGTCACTTGGACAACGGGCTTCGCCTACTGGGTTGCCACTGGTTACTATCAGATCATGACCTTTACTGCTCATCCTGTGTTTTCTGCACTGTGGTTAGTCAGCCTAGGAGTAGTGATGGCAATTGTGATCATGGCCTTGAAGTATTACGGCGATCGCCGGCACTTTTCCTCGCCACAGGAGGTGTAATCATGCTTTTGGAATTGCAGGACTATATTAAGAAGCGCCAAGTGGTTTCCATTGAGGAGTTGGTGAATCATTTTCGATCGCCACCGAGTCTCATTGAGCCTATGATTGAGCAGCTCATAGCCAAAGGGCGAGTCCAAAAAATCACCCCTAGCCACTGCAGCAGTTGCCAGCAGTGCGGCTCGCAGTCTCTTCAATTGTACGAGTGGAGAATGAACCATGTTATCTTCAGCAATGATCAATCGCCTAAATGAACAGATTAACCTTGAGATGTTCTCAGCCTACCTCTATTTGCAGATGAGCTCTTGGTGTGCTCACAAAGCCTTGGAAGGATGTGCTACTTTTCTTGGGCAACATGCCGATGAAGAAATGGCGCACATGCGGCGTCTCCTGAGCTATATGCACGAGACCGGTGCCCTAGCAATTTTGAAGGATATAGCAGCTCCTCCCCACAACTTTGCTTCTCTTAAGGAGATGTTTAACCAAGTCTATGAGCATGAACAGTTTGTCACTCGCAAAATAAACGAGCTAGTGCATTTAGCCAATAGCGAACCTGACTATTCAACACTGCAGTTTTTGCAGTGGTATGTTGCTGAACAACACCAAGAAGAATTTTTATTCAAAAGTATCCTCGATAAGATTGAACTCATTGGCACAGAAGGGCAAGGACTATTTTTTATTGACCAAGAAATTGGCAAACTTACCTCAACCAGAAACAGCAAGACACTGCCCAGCATAGGCTAAGCGCCACCCCTTGTCCAGGGGTTGAATGTTACCCCAGAAGATTTAAGGGGATCTAGGGATAAGTTATTGGCCCATCAGTGCTATAACGACACGATAAAAAGACAACTACGCCAACATCTCAGAGTAGAAACAGTTAGGAGATGCTTGGTAAACCTGGGTAATGGTGGCGGCCAGTCGTTGCATGCCAAGGGCAATTTCCTCATTACTGGCGGTGAGACTAATGCGTAAGCACTCCTGTTTGTGGCGCCACGGCTCCGTTAAGCCGGGGAAAAAGGAACTGCCGGGAACAACAATCACACCTGCTCGTTTCAAGTGTTGATACAATTCCCAATCCGTCATGGGTAAATCCCGTAGCCACAACCACGCAAAAATCGCCCCTTCACCGCGATGCAAAAACCAAGGAATGTCGTTGGGTAAAGCACTGCGTAGGGCGTCTTCGAGAATTGTAAACTTGCGCTGATAGAAGGGGCGAATGACATTGACAGACACTTCGGCGAGGGCACCGTTGGCAATGGCTAAAGCGGCGATCGCCTGACCGTAGCGGGAGGCATGAATGCAGGCATTGGTTTGAAAAGCTTCAAGGACACTCAAAATCTCGCGATCCCCAATGGCAATCCCCACCCGTTCCCCCGGCAGCCCTGCTTTTGAAAGGCTGAGGCAGTGGACAATGTTCCCGCCAAAAACGGGCGCTAGTTCGGTAAAATTCAAACTGGGGTAGGGTGGCCCATAGGCAGCATCAATCAGCACCGGCACGCCATAGGGCACAGCCAAATCGGCAATTTGGCGCACCTCTAGGTCTGTGAGTACATTTCCCGTTGGATTGCAGGGACGGGAGAAGATTACACAGCCCGTGGTGTCGTCAATGTGCAGTTGTTGAAAGTCTGGACGATACTTAAAGGTGTGATCCGCTTCAAAAACCTCAAGGCGCGGACGATAGGCAACAACGGTATTGGGGGTAAGGCTGACGCCACCGTAGCCTGTGTATTCGGGACTTAAAGGAAGAACGACTTTCTTTAATTGACCGTTGGCGCTCAAGCCCCCAAAGGCATTGGCAGCAAAGAAGTAGAGGGCCTGACTGCCGGGGGTGACAAGGACGTTGCGCTCCGTCAGGTTCAAACCATAGCGGCGATTAAAATCATCGACAACAGCAGCAATCAACGGTTCATACCCTTGGCTGGCACCATAGCGGCAGACCACTTGGCCAAATTCTGGGCTGGCCATCAGTTCGTGGGTACAGTCACGCCACAGTTGCTCGACCTCAGGGAGAATGAGGGGGTTGCCTGCACTCAGGTTAATGAGGTCTTGGCCGCGATTCAGGCGCAGCGTCTCGATAATATCCTTCATGATTGCCCGGACTCCCGTCAGTTGGGACATTTGCTGGCCAATCTGGGAGAGTGCAGGATTCATAGGCAAAGGACATAGACAGTATTGGTTAGGATAGCATCTGCGCTTCTATTCAGGGACAGATAGAACCAATAGACACGGTCAATGCTGCTCTGCGGTAGGTCACTGTAACATAACGTTAGAATAGGTCAAGAACTGTAAGGGATTCATGGCAGCCTTTATCCCCTTCGTCGGCAAAGCTTCATCCCCGGGGCGATCGCTCGTGATTGGGGTGATTGCCGCGGGCCTAGTGGGCGGTGCTGGACTACTTCTCTGGCGATCGCGCCAAACGCCCCTTGACCTAGATCGCTACACCGTTTCCGTTCAAGACAGTCGCGATTTAGTTGCTCGCATTGCGGCCACGGGCAAAGTAGTGCCTGTGCAAACTGTCAATATCAGTCCAAAGCGAGCGGGTCTTTTGGCAGAACTGTACGTCGAACAGGGGGATCGGGTGAAAGCGGGTCAAATCATTGCCCGTATGGACAACCGCGATGAACAAGCGCAACTCGCCCAAGCCCAAGCCAACCTAGCGGACGCCATTGCCCGTCGCGATCGCATCGTTGCCGGGAACCGGGCTGAGGAAATTGCCCAAGCCGCAGCCCAAGTGCGAGCCGCCACCACCCGCGCTCAATTGGCAGAAGAACGCCTGAAACGCAATGAATTCTTGGCGGCGGAGGGGGCGATTCCCCGCGATACCTTGGATGAACTAAGAGCGAATCGCGATAGTGCGATCGCCAACCTCAATGAAGCCCAAAAGCGTTTGCAACTCTTACAGCGTGGCTCCCGCAGTGAAGACATCCGTCAAGCAGAAGCCGCAGTGGCTGCTGCCCAAGCCCAAGTCCAAGCCGCCCGTGCTGCCCTCGAAGATACCGTGATTCGTGCTCCTTTTACGGGGATCATTACCCAAAAGTACGCCAGTCCAGGAGCCTTTGTAACCCCCACCACTACAGCCTCGGCAACAACCTCTGCCACTTCCACCTCCATTGTGGCGATCGCTGAGGGGTTAGAAATTCTTGCCGAAGTACCAGAAGTGGATATTGGCCAAGTGCTCGTGGGGCAACCCGTTGAAATCCGTGCCGATGCCTATCCAGGGGAAACCTTTCAAGGGCGGGTGCGGCTAGTAGCTCCCGAGGCAGTGGTGGAGCAAAATGTCACCTTCTTTCAGGTGCGGGTTTCCTTGGTGACAGGGCTAGAAAAGCTGCGTTCTGGGATGAATGTGGACTTAGATTTTCTGGGGCAAAAAATTAACAACGCTCTCTTGGTACCCACAGTGGCTATTGCCGTTGAACGGGGCCAAACGGGTGTTTATGTGGTGGGTGCAGACAAACGACCAAAATTCCGCCCCGTCACCATTGGCAGTAGCTGGCAAGATCAAACCCAAATTATCCATGGTGTCAGTGTCGGTGAGCGCGTCTTTATTGACTTTCCTGAGCGGCTACGTCCGAAACAGGAGTAGCCTATGGCCTTCCACCATGTTTCAATTCGCACAGCCAATATCCAGCGGGCGATCGCCTTCTATGAATGCCTAGGCTTCACGATGGAGGTCCGCTTTACCACGGGCTATACCCTCGCCTGTTGGCTCAAGGGCTGGCACACCCGCCTTGAGCTTCTGCAAGTCCCTCAACCGAAGCCGGCGGCGGATTCCTTCCACGATGAGCACTACGTCGGCTACTACCATCTTTCCTTTGATCTCAGTGACCATCCTGACCCCCTTGAAACATGGCTCAATCAGGTGGGAGAAACCCTAAAGGCCCAGAGTTTACCCTTTCAGCTATTGCTGAAGCCAACTCAGCAAGTGATTGGTTCATCCCTTTATCACGTCGCCTTTATCCGCGATTGTGATGGCTTGCCCCTTGAATTTTTGCAGTGTCTGGGTTCCTGCTGAGGCCTAAGCGCCGATAAAATAAGGGGGCTGAGAGATTTTTGGGTCGTAGATAGGCATGCAACTGCAAACGGTTACTACAGCAATTCCCGACTGGTCGGGGGATTTACTGGCGATCGCTGTGTTTCAAACGGAAGGCACCCTCACCCTCACCGACCCCTACACGACCCTCGATCAACGCCTCAATGGCCTATTGCAGGAACTCATCAACGAAGGGGAATTTCAAGGTAAGTCTGGTACCTCCCTCCTGATGCGCCTATTACCCAACTTTCCCCTTAAAAAACTCCTGCTTGTTGGCCTTGGCAATCGCGAAGAATTTAACTTAGAAGCCCTCCGTCGCACTGGCGCCACCATTGCCCGCACTGCCCGCCGTGAACGCGCAAAAACCCTAGGCATAGCACTGCCCCATGAAACTTTAGAGGCGGCTGATGCCGCCCAAGCCGTTGCCGAAGGGGTTATCCTTGCCCTCCACAGTGATGTCCGCTTCAAGACTGACCCGGAAGCGCGCAAACTCTTACCCTATCCAGAAGTCGTGACCCTTTTAGGGCTAGGGGAACAAACTGCCGCCTTGACCCGGGCGCAGCGGATTTGCGATGGCGTGATTCTGGCGCGGGAACTGGTGAACGCCCCTGCCAATGAAGTGACTCCCGTCACCCTTGCAGAAACTGCTCAGCAACTGGCAGCCACCTATGGCCTGAGAGCCAAAATTTTGGAGCGCGATGAATGTGCTGCCCTTGGCATGGGTGCCTTTTTGGGCGTGGCCCAAGCCTCTGATTTGCCGCCAAAATTTATTCACCTTACCTACACTCCCCTCGGCAACGTACAGAAGAAAATTGCCCTCATTGGCAAGGGGTTAACGTTTGATTCCGGCGGCCTCAACCTCAAAACCCAAGGGGGCATTGAAACCATGAAAATGGACATGGGGGGAGCTGCAGCCGTTTTGGGAACGGCCAAGGTCATCGGTCAACTCAAACCCGCTGGCATTGAAGTCCACTTTATTATTGCTGCCACTGAAAACATGATTAGTGGCCGGGCGCTGCATCCGGGGGATATTCTCACCGCCTCCAACGGTAAAACCATCGAGGTCAACAACACCGATGCTGAAGGCCGCCTCACCCTTGCTGATGCCCTTGTCTATGCCGAAAAACTGGGCGTAGATGCGATTGTGGATTTAGCCACCCTGACAGGTGCCTGTATTGTTGCCCTGGGAGACAATATTGCCGGTCTTTGGAGCAATAACGCCGAATTAGCCCAGGCGCTGCAAAAGGCCAGCGATCGCTGCGGGGAAAAATTCTGGCAAATGCCCCTTGAAAATAAATACTTTGAGGCCATGAAGTCCCAAGTGGCTGACATGAAAAACACGGGCCCGCGCTCGGCAGGGTCAATTACTGCCGCCCTATTCCTTCAGCAATTTGTCGACCATACCCCTTGGGCACACCTTGACATTGCTGGACCAGTCTGGACGGAAAAAGAAGATGGCTACAACAATCCCTGTGGAACTGGCTACCCCGTGCGCACCCTGGTGGAGTGGCTATGCAGTCTCAGTGCCTAGGAACTAAATGCGATCGCCCCAACGGCTCATTGTTAAAGGTAGCCAAATTTTAGATCAGTGCGTTACCTTGACTGCTGAGCAGCAGCATTATCTATACCATGTGTTGCGTCTCAAAGGGGGAGATGAACTCTGGATTCTTGACGGTCAGGGTCAGCGGTGGCTTGGAGAACTCCAAGGGCACACCGTCAAGCTGTTACGCCCTGATTGCCGTGAGACGGAACTGTCCACTGAGATTATTCTCTGTCTGGCTCTACTCAAGGCAGCGAACTTTGAGCAGGTGTTGCAACAGGCAACGGAATTGGGAGTCAAGCACATTGTGCCCATTCAAACAGCGCGATCGCTCCTGCAACCCAGTATCAATAAATACCAGCGCTGGCAACGCATTCTCCAAGAGGCCGCCGAGCAAAGTGAGCGTCTTTATGTGCCTACCCTCAGTGAGCCCCTGTCGGTTGCCGAAATGGTCAGTCTCACCCCCAAGGGCTACATTGCAAGTTTAAGTGCCCCGCAACTCCTGTGGAATTGCTTGCCCCAGATGAATCTTTCTGGGCCCATTTATCTAGCGATCGGGCCAGAGGGCGGATGGACAGCCTCGGAACTAGAGCAGGTCTTAGTTGCTGGGTGGCAAGCATTTTCCTTGGGTCGGCGTACCCTGAGAGCCGTCACCGCCGCGATCGCCAGCCTGAGTGTGGTGAGCCATTATGCTGAGAGACACTGCGTCAGCCCACAACAGCATTGACAACACAACAGCCACCTCGATACACTAGAGTTTCGGTAAAATTAACGTAAGCCCCAATGCCCACCATCCAGCAACTGATCCGCCAAGAGCGGGAACTGTTGAAAAGAAAACAAAATCTCCTGCCCTCAAAGGCTGCCCTCAACGGCGTGGGGTATGCACACGGGTCTACACAACAACGCCCAAAAAGCCCAATTCTGCCCTGCGCAAAGTGGCACGGGTACGCCTGACCTCTGGCTTTGAGGTGACCGCTTACATTCCGGGAATTGGCCACAACTTACAGGAGCACTCCGTGGTCATGATTCGCGGCGGTCGTGTTAAAGATTTGCCCGGTGTGCGCTACCACATTATTCGTGGCACGCTGGATACTGCCGGTGTCAAAGATCGCAAGCAAGGTCGCTCCAAATATGGAGCCAAGCGTCCCAAGCCCGGTGAAGCTGCTGCTACCGGTAAGAAAAAATAATTTCCGTTCTCTTCCATCTTCTTGAGTCCATCCTTGAAACCTTAAACTTCACTAGAAAACAAAGCACCTATGTCTCGTCGCACTCGCGCTCAAAAACGGCCTACTGCCCCTGATCCGGTTTATAACAACGTGCTGGTGAATATGTTGATCCAGCGGGTCATGCGCAACGGCAAAAAATCCCTTGCCAGCCGCATTGTCTATGACGCAATGAAAACCGTCCAAGAGCGCACTGGTGAGGACGCCGTGCAAGTTTTTGAGCGTGCAGTAAAAAATGCAACGCCCTTAGTGGAGGTCAAAGCCCGTCGTGTGGGGGGTGCCACCTACCAAGTCCCGATGGAAGTTCGTCCCGATCGCGGGGTTTCCTTGGCCTTGCGCTGGTTAGTGCAATTTTCCCGCAAACGAGCCGGTCGGTCGATGTCAGCTAAGCTGGCCAATGAATTGATGGATGCTGCCAACGAAACAGGCAGCACCATCCGCAAACGGGAAGAAACCCACAAAATGGCAGAAGCCAACAAGGCCTTCGCCCACTATCGCTACTAAACCGTCACACGATCCAAGAGTTGGATACAATTACTTAAGAATTCTAACGTAATGCAACAAACAAGGAGGTAGCTGTGGCACGGACGACCCCGCTAGAGCGAGTGCGAAATATCGGGATTGCCGCTCACATTGATGCGGGCAAAACAACCACAACTGAACGTATTCTGTTCTATTCCGGTGTAGTGCACAAAATTGGTGAAGTGCACGAGGGTACCACGGTTACCGACTGGATGGAACAGGAGCGAGAGCGGGGCATCACCATTACAGCAGCCGCCATTAGTACCTCCTGGAAAGATCACCAAATCAACATTATTGACACCCCCGGCCACGTGGACTTCACGATTGAAGTGGAGCGCTCTATGCGCGTTCTCGATGGGGTGATTGCGGTATTCTGCTCCGTTGGTGGTGTGCAGCCCCAATCAGAAACCGTGTGGCGGCAAGCCGATCGCTACAGCGTCCCGCGCATCGTCTTTGTCAACAAGATGGATCGCACGGGGGCAAACTTCTACAAAGTCTATGACCAGATTCGCGATCGCCTGCGGGCGAATGCCGTGCCGATTCAGTTGCCCATTGGTGCCGAAGATCAGTTCAAGGGCATCGTTGATCTGGTGCGGATGCGCGCCAAAATCTACAAAGACGACCTTGGCAAGGAAATCGAAGACACTGAAATTCCTGCCGAAATGACTGAACTGGCGCAGGAGTATCGCACCAAGCTTATCGAGGCTGTTGCCGAAACCGACGACGCCCTCATGGAAAAATACTTTGAGGGGGAAGAGCTCACAGAAGAGGAAATCCGCGCCGCCCTACGCAAAGGGACGATCGCTGGCACCATTGTGCCCATGCTCTGCGGTTCCGCCTTCAAAAACAAAGGTGTGCAACTGCTCCTTGATGCCGTTGTAGATTATCTGCCCTCTCCCATTGATATTCCTGCTATTAAAGGTCACCTCCCCGACGGCACGGAAGTGGAGCGGGCTGCCGATGACGATCAACCCCTGGCAGCACTAGCTTTCAAGATTATGTCGGATCCCTATGGCCGCCTTACCTTCGTACGCGTTTATTCTGGCGTTCTGAAAAAAGGCAGCTATGTGCTCAATGCCACCAAAGGCAAGAAGGAACGCATTTCTCGTCTGATCGTGCTTAAGGCCGATGAACGGATCGAGGTAGATGAACTGCGAGCCGGCGATCTAGGAGCTGCCTTAGGTCTCAAAGAAACCTTCACAGGGGATACCCTCTGCGATGAAAGCTCGCCCGTGATTCTGGAGTCGCTGTACATTCCAGAGCCAGTCATTTCCGTGGCTGTGGAACCCAAAACTAAGCAGGACATGGAAAAACTCTCCAAAGCCCTGCAAGCCCTCTCTGAGGAAGACCCCACCTTCCGCGTCAGCGTTGATCCTGAAACAAACCAAACCGTGATTGCTGGAATGGGAGAGCTGCACCTCGAGATTCTTGTGGATCGGATGCAGCGGGAGTTCAAAGTGGAAGCCAATGTTGGCCAACCCCAAGTGGCCTACCGCGAAACCATTCGCAAGCCCGTCCGGGCCGAAGGCAAGTTTATCCGTCAAAGTGGCGGTAAAGGCCAGTATGGTCACGTTGTTATTGAAGTAGAACCGGCTGAACCCGGTACCGGGTTTGAATTTGTCTCCAAAATTGTTGGTGGTGTCGTACCCAAGGAGTACATTCCACCCGCTGAGCAGGGGATGAAGGAAGCCTGTGAATCGGGGATTTTGGCAGGGTACCCAGTGATTGACCTCAAAGTCACACTAGTGGATGGCTCCTACCACGAGGTTGACTCCTCAGAAATGGCCTTCAAAATTGCTGGCTCCATGGCCATTAAAGAGGCCGTGATGAAAGCCAATCCGGTACTGCTGGAGCCAATGATGAAGGTTGAGGTCGAGGTTCCAGAAGAATTCCTTGGGACAGTGATGGGAGACCTAATTGCCCGTCGCGGTCAAATCGAGGGACAAACCGTGGAAAATGGCATTGCCAAAGTGACGGCAAAAGTCCCTCTCGAACGGATGTTTGGTTATGCCACTGACATTCGCTCGAATACCCAAGGTCGGGGAATTTTCTCGATGGAATTTAGCCATTACGAGGAAGTCCCCCGTAATGTGGCTGAGGCGATCATTGCCAAAAATAAAGGGAACGCATAGTCTATACGAGGAACAACATGGCACGCGCTAAATTTGAACGAACCAAACCCCACGTTAACGTTGGTACGATTGGTCACGTTGACCACGGTAAAACAACCCTAACCGCGGCTATCACAATGGTATTGGCTGCCCAAGGGAAAGCCCAGGCTCGCAAATATGACGAAATTGATGCTGCGCCTGAGGAAAAAGCCCGTGGGATTACCATTAACACTGCCCACGTGGAGTATGAGACAGAAAAACGCCACTATGCCCATGTGGATTGCCCCGGCCACGCTGACTATGTGAAAAACATGATCACCGGTGCTGCCCAAATGGACGGCGCCATTCTGGTGGTGGCCGCAACCGACGGTGCAATGCCCCAAACCAAAGAGCACATTCTCTTGGCACGTCAGGTGGGTGTGCCCAGCATCGTTGTCTTCCTGAACAAAGTGGACATGGTAGATGACGAAGAACTGCTGGAGCTGGTGGAACTAGAACTGCGGGAACTGCTCAATGAGTATGAATTCCCCGGTGACGAAGTGCCCATCATCCGTGGTTCGGGTCTGAAGGCCCTCGAAGCCATGACCGCCAATCCGAAAACCCAGCGCGGCGAAAATGAGTGGGTGGATAAAATCTACGAGCTAATGGATGCTGTGGATAGCTACATTCCTACCCCTGAGCGGGATGTGGATAAACCCTTCCTGATGGCCGTAGAAGATGTGTTCTCTATTACTGGTCGCGGTACGGTGGCCACCGGTCGGATTGAACGGGGTCGCATTAAGCTTAATGAAACCGTTGAACTTGTTGGCCTGCGGGAAACTCGGACAACGACGGTCACCGGTATTGAAATGTTCAAGAAGAGCCTCGAAGAAGGGATTGCCGGTGACAACGCCGGTTTGCTGCTGCGGGGTTTGAAAAAAGAGGATGTGGAACGGGGGATGGTGATTGCCAAGCCCGGTTCTATTACGCCCCACACCAAGTTTGAAGGTGAAGTGTACGTGCTCACTGAAAAAGAGGGTGGCCGCAAAACCCCCTTCTTTGCCGGTTATCGTCCTCAGTTCTATGTGCGTACCACTGATGTGACTGGCACGATTACCTCCTTCACTGCGGACGATGGTAGTGCTCCTGAAATGGTGATGCCCGGTGACCGTATCAAAATGACCGTGGAACTGATCCAGCCCATTGCCATTGAGCAGGGGATGCGCTTTGCGATCCGTGAAGGCGGTCGTACCATTGGTGCGGGGGTTGTCTCCAAAATCATTGAGTAGTTGATGCTTGAGGCCGTTAGCCCGCTTGTGGGGTTAGCGGTCTTTTTTGTCTTAATTTTTGTTTGGTGTTTTTGAACCTTGACAAGTAAGGAAGATTCCTATGGCTGCTTTACAACAGAAAATTCGTATTCGCCTTAAGGCCTTTGATCACCGATTGCTCGATACCTCCTGCGATCGCATTGTGGAGACTGCGAAAAGAACCGGTGCTTCCCCGGTAGGTCCGATTCCCCTACCTACACGCCGTCGAATTTATTGCGTCCTGCGATCGCCCCACGTGGACAAGGACTCACGGGAGCATTTTGAAACCCGTACCCACTGCCGTATTCTCGATATTTACCAACCTTCGCCGAAAACAATTGATGCCCTGATGAAGTTGGACTTGCCGGCGGGCGTGGATATTGAAGTGAAATTGTAAGCCTCGCCAAAGTTCACTACACTGAGGGATATGACGCATACGATCATCCATCCCTCCCCCTCTAAGTCTTCTTTTCAGCCCCCTGCCATGGCCTACCGCATTAACTGCCAGCAGGGGCAGACGCATCTTTTATGGGTGACGCTGCGGCTAACGGCACCCCAAACCGATGTCCTTGATCTGCATTTACCGGTGTGGACGCCTGGATCCTACCTCGTGCGCGAATATGCGCGGCATCTTCAGGACTTTACGGTGGGGACTGCCGATGGCATCCCCCTTGAGTGGTGGAAGTGTGCTAAGAATCGGTGGCAGGTGGCCTGCACGCCGGGTCTAGAACTTGAAGTGCGCTATGCCATCTATGCCCACGAACTCTCGGTACGCACGAACCATGTTGATGGGAGCCACGCCTATTTCAATCCAGGAGCGGTCTGCCTCTATGCGCCGGAGTATCGCGATCAGCCGCTTACCATCACGATTGAAGCACCACCAAACTGGCGGGTGACAACTCCCCTTGAGGTCTGGGGTGAGGATGGCTACACCTTTTGGGCTGCCAATTACGATCTCCTTGTGGATAGCCCCTTTGAGGTGGGTACCCATGGGATTTACACCTTTGAGGTGGACGGTAAACCCCATGAATTGGCGGTGTGGGGCAAGGGAAATTTTGATCCAAAGCGGGCGATCGCTGACATACAGCGAATTATTGAGACGGCGGCTAGTCTTTTTGGCGGACTGCCCTACGATCGCTATGTCTTTATTTTGCACCTTACCCACAAAGGGTATGGTGGTCTTGAGCATTTGAATAGCTGTTCGTTAATTTTTCATCGTTTTGGCTTTCAGCAGGCAGAGCACTATCGTCGTTTTCTCTGTTTAGTGGCTCACGAGTTTTTTCATCTCTGGAATGTCAAACGCATCCGTCCTCAAGCCTTCGAGGTCTTTGACTACGACAGTGAGAATTACACCACCAGCCTCTGGTTTGTCGAGGGGGTGACCAGTTATTTTGACCAGCTCATTCCCCTGTGGGCGGGGCTATTTGATGCACAGACCTATCTGAAACTGCTGAGCGACAGCCTCAATCGCTATTTCCACACACCGGGCCGCTTTGTCCAACCCCTGAGTGCCGCTAGCTTTGATGCTTGGATTAAGCTCTATCGTCCCGATGAAAATAGCATTAATTCCCAGATGTCCTACTACCTCAAAGGGGAGTTGGTGGCCCTATTGCTGGATTTGCGGATTCGCTTGAACTTTAATCACCAGCGATCGCTCCTTGATGTCCTGCGGCGGCTGTGGCAGCAGTATTGTGAAACGGGTCAAGGCTATACCCCCGATGAGTTGTGGGAAACAATTGAAACTGTTGCCGATGAAAACCTCAGCACCTGGCGCGAGCAATTCATTGAAGGAACGGTGGAGCTTCCCCTTCAGGAGTGGCTGACCAAAGTCGGGCTGGAACTGGTTCCCCAAGACGCACTGCCCTATACGGGACTTCAGTTTCAGCAGGAACATGGTTCTCTTCAAATCAAGGCCGTCCTGCGCGACTCCCCCGCCGAACAGGCAGGCTTAGGGGCTGGGGATGAAATCATTGCCCTCAATGGTTGGCGCGTCAAGGCAGAAGACTGGTCAGAGCAATTGCGGGAATACACAGCGGGAGAGATAATTCATCTGACATGGTTCCATGATCAGCAATTGCAGTCAGGGGATTTGATTTTGGGAGAACCCCAACCCCACTATCGGTTGCAGTGTCGAGCCGATGCCACGCTGAGCCAGCGGGCCCATCTGGAAGCCTGGTTGGGAGCAACCGCTACTCAGCTCTAGGGAAGTAGCCGCATGCTTCAGCCCTTAATTCAAGATCGCGATCGCTTGGAACAGGTCCTGCGGCAGTTGCCTTTGGCACCGGGGGTCTATTTCCTTAAGGATAAGACGGATCAAATTCTTTACATTGGCAAGTCCAAACGCCTGCGATCGCGGGTGCGTTCCTATTTTCGTGAACCCGCTCAACTGGGACCCCGCCTTGAGCTAATGGTCTATCAGGTGGCAGATATTGAGTTCATTGTCACGGATACGGAAGCGGAGGCGCTGGCTCTGGAAGCCAATTTAATCAAGCAGCATCAGCCCCACTTCAACGTTCTCCTCAAGGATGACAAGAAATACCCCTACGTTTGTATTACGTGGTCCGAACCCTATCCCCGTATTTTCATTACTCGCAAACGCCAATTTGGCAATGGGGGTGATCCCCGCAGTGATTCTGCCAAGGATCGCTACTATGGCCCCTACGTGGATAGCTTTCGCCTGCGCCAAACGCTAGCCCTGGTGAAGCGGCTTTTTCCGCTGCGGCAACGTCCCCGCCCCCTGTTTAGGGATCGCCCTTGCCTCAACTACGATATTGGGCGCTGTCCGGGGGTCTGCCAAGGTCTGATTTCTCCCCAAGAGTATCGGCAAACGCTACAAAGGGTAGCGATGATCTTTCAGGGACGCACAGGGGAACTGGTAGCACAGTTGCAAGCACAAATGGCACAAGCGGCAGCGGATCTCAATTTTGAATTGGCAGCCCGACTGCGAGATCAAATTCGCGGCCTGGAACATTTAGGCGTGGATCAAAAAGTTTCATTGCCTGATGACACTGTCTCTCGAGATGCCATTGCCCTTGCGGTGGGCGATCGCCACGCAGCCATCCAACTGTTTCAAATTCGCGCTGGTCGCTTGGTGGGGCGTTTAGCTTTCGTCGCCGATGCCCAAAGTGGCAGTGCCGGCACAATTTTGCAGCGGGTTCTTGAAGAGCACTATGCCCAAGTGGAGGATGTAGAAATTCCCAGTGAAATTTTGTTACAGCATCCCCTCCCCGAACCAGATTTCCTACGCAGGTACCTCAGTGAAAAGAAAGGTCGCGCTGTTACCCTCACCGTCCCCCAACGGCAGGCAAAAGCAGAACTCATTGCCATGGTGCAACGAAATGCAGAATTAGAATTGGCACGGCTACAACAGGCTAGCGATCGCACCCAAACTGCCCTTGAAGATTTAGCCCAGCTCCTTGGCCTTGACACCCTGCCCCACCGCATTGAGGGCTACGACATTTCCCACATTCAAGGGTCTGACGCGGTGGCCTCACAGGTTGTCTTTATTGATGGCCTGCCTGCCAAGCAGCACTATCGCCACTACAACATCCGCAACCCCGAGGTAAAGCTTGGGCACTCCGACGACTTCGCCAGTCTTGCTGAGATTCTACGCCGCCGCTTTGCCCCCTACCTTGAGGGCAAGGGTGACCCCCTCGATGATTGGCCCGATGTGATCCTCATTGATGGCGGCAAGGGACAACTGTCCGCTGTGGTTCAGGTTTTGGAGCCACTCTTGGGCGATCTCACCCTTCTTAGCTTGGCTAAACAGCGGGAGGAGATTTTCCTACCCCACCACCGCCAACCTCTCCCCACAGATCCAGAGCAGCCAGGGGTGCAATTACTGCGCCGCGTGCGGGATGAGGCCCATCGCTTTGCCCTTAACTTCCACCGTCAGAAACGTGCCCAACGCCAACGGCGATCGTACCTCGACCAAATCCCCGGCTTAGGCTACCAACGTCAAAAGGAACTCCTCGCCACCTTTCGCTCCATTGACTATATCCGTATGGCCACCCCTGAACAGTTGGCACAGGTGAACGGGGTCGGCCCCCGCCTGGCGGAAAGAATTTACCGCTATTTTCATGCGGATACTGATTAGGGAAAAGCGAGCCATTGCCCAGTTTTCCAAGGAGGAAGTTGCTTGCGACCTTAAGAGCGGGTAACGCGATTCGAACGCGCGACATCAACCTTGGCAAGGTTGCGCTCTACCACTGAGCTATACCCGCAACAGACTTTTAGCTTAAAAAATCAGGAGGTGTCTTGTCAAGCCCCATCAAAGTTACTACCTAATACATCCTTAAAAAGAGGGGATCACGCTGTGTTTGCCCCCCCGAGTTGTTGGTTTGCTGGTTAGGCGCATGCGCAGAGGAGTTCAGCAGCCCTCTGGACCAAAAAACTGTGGGCGTAGAGCACTTCGGCATCGTAGATGTAGGCAATGCCTGCATAGTCGTTGAAAAACTTGACTGCAACCCGATCCACAATTTTTTTCAGCCATTTCGCGGGTCTGGGTGAGTACCTCAAGCTTGAGGTTGGCTTGGGTAGGGGAAATGCGGGGTTGAGCAGGGGAGCGCATATTGTGACGCCCTTTGGGGCCAGTTTCCATCACAGTGGAGCCGGTTATCCCCGCCTCTTTAATGACTTTAATAATTTGGAATGATTTGGACAATTTTTTTAGGTGAACTTATAGATGGCATCAGAAATCTGGCGTTGACTGCCCAGAGCCCCCATGGCTATGCCACCCGGCAAGAAACCAAGGGTGAGCGACTGTAACTACCTGACACAATCCTCCGAAACTGACCGAGAAAAGCCACAGTATTACTCCTCCTTAACCATCATGTGCTCATGTGCTGTCCAGCGGGCTGTACAGGCTGAAGTTGATAGAAGCTTATTGGGCGATCGCCCCCGCTGCATCCGTTGGTCTTTGATAAATATTACTTTCGAATAAATTAGATTAAGTCCAGCTTACAGAACAATTTTGGGGCGATCGCGATGCCGTCAATGGTTTCTTGGCGCATACATGATAATCAGCGTTCCTAGGAGGGCAACCCCGGCACCGAGCAGATCAAACTTATCGGGGCGCACTTTATCAATTCCCCAACTCCAGAACATAGCCACCAGCAGGAAAATGCCACTATAGGCGGCTTGAACACGACCGAAATGCGCGGGTTGAAGCGTCGGTACCATGCCATAGATAAAAAGTAGGGTTGCCCCCCCTAAGGCATACCAAATGCTTTTATGCTCTCGTAGCCAGAGCCACACAAAATAGGCTCCCCCAAGCTCGAGGAGACCTGTGATGAAAAAGTAAATTAGGGATTTTGCAACTTTTATCATCACCGCAGTGCTTAGTATAGACTGGAAACTAGATTGGGCCAACACCAGCATATGACAATTCAGTTGAGGATTCGTCGCCAAGCGCCCGACAAGGGCGCCTATTGGCAAACCTTTGAACTAGAGATTGATCCTTCCCTGACGATCCTGGATGCCCTCATTCAAATCAAGGAATACCAAGATGGCACTCTTAGCTTTCGCAAAAATTGTCGCAACACCATCTGCGGCAGTTGCGCGATGACGATTAATGGTCGTTCTGCCCTTGCCTGTCAGCAAAGTATTCTTGCCGAGCTAGCCAACAGCCCTGTGCCCAACCAAATTGCGATCGCCCCTTTGGGGAATTTGCCTGTCCTCAAAGACCTTGTCGTAGACATGAGCAATTTTTGGCAAAAACTTTCAGCCGTCAATCCTTATGTGAGTGCAGCGTCACGGCAAGTACCTGAGCGGGAGTTTCTCCAATCCCCCAGCGATCGCGCCAAGCTCAACGCCGCCGGCAACTGTATCCTCTGTGGCGCCTGCTACGGTGCCTGCAATGCCGTGGAAGTGAATCCCGCCTTTGTCGGTCCCCATGCCCTTGCCAAGGCCGCTCGCCTTGTGGCTGATACCCGCGATAGCGAAACTGAGCAACGCCTAGACAAATACAACACCGCTAGCAGTGGCGTGTGGGGCTGTACCCGCTGTTTTAATTGCAATACGGTGTGCCCTGTGGGCGTGCAACCCCTTGATCGCATTAGTGAGATCAAGCAGGCGATCCTCGCAGGCTCAACCCCAGCATCCCGCAATCAAGACCGTCCTTTGCGTCATCGTCAAGTGCTCTTGGAATTGGTGAAAAGAGGCGGCTGGGTGGATGAGCGGCAATTTGGCCTCCGGGTGGTGGGCAATGGTCTGCGGGATGTCGTTGGAGTTATGAGCCTTATCCCTTTAGGGTGGCGGTTATTGCGGCGCGGCAAGTTTCCGCTGCGGTTTGAAAAGTCTGCCGGTCAAGCACAAATCAAGGCGGTCATCACAGCCTTACAGCAGAAACAAACCTATCCTAAAATAAAAGACCCAAAAAGGGGATGAAATGCTCAGGACCCTATGCCAATCTAAAGAAGTGGTTTTGCATTCCTAACACCATGAGTGAACCGACGCCCGATGATTTGACCCCCCAATTTGGCTGGTCGCGCTATGCAGAGCTGATCAATGGCCGCTTTGCGATGATTGGCTTTATCGCCCTGCTCGTGCTCGAGTGGGTGACTGGTCAAGATTTCTTTACGTGGCTGGGCTTGCGATAGGTTGTGACGGCAACACTGCGCCTAGAGGGAGTCACGCGACGATTTGCGCCGGGGGTGGAGATCGGCCCCCTATCTTTAACGGTACCGGCAGGGGAGTTTTGGGTGATTGTTGGGCCTTCTGGTTGTGGTAAATCCACCCTATTGCGGCTCATTGCCGGCTTGGAGCAACCCACTAGCGGCGACATCTATATTGGGGAGACCTGTGTCAATGGCCGCAGTGGGCGCGATCGCGATGTGGCCATGGTCTTTCAGAACTATGCCCTCTATCCCCACATGACCGTGGCCGAAAACCTTGGCTTTGGTCTGAAAATGCGCGGTGTTGATCCGACAACACGGCAGCAGCGAGTACTGCAAGTGGCAAAGCTACTGGGGATCGAGTCCCTGTTGCAGCGTAAACCACGTCAACTTTCTGGTGGTCAGCAGCAGCGGGTGGCCCTAGGACGAGCCTTGGCGCGATCGCCCCAAGTGTTTTTGCTCGATGAACCCCTCTCTAACCTCGATGCTCAATTGCGGGAGCAAACCCGTGCTGAACTGAAACAATTGCATCAACAACTGGGCATTACCACCCTCTACGTCACCCACGATCAGGTGGAGGCCATGACCCTTGGCGATCGCATCGTGGTGCTGGACCGCGGCCAAATTCAGCAAATTGGCACCCCTGCTGAGCTCTATGGCAGACCGGCTAATACAATGGTGGCGCGATTTTTTGGCACGCCACCGATGAATTTACTGCCCGCTCGCTGGGATGGCCGCCGTCTTTGGATCGCGCAGCAGTCCTTGTCCTGTCCCCATACCCCCCATTGGCCGCTGAACAATGAACAGAGCCTCACCATAGGCATTCGCCCAGAGCATTTGCATCTCGGCGAGCAGGGTTTGGGGGCGATCGCCACCCTCGTTGAACCCCTAGGCCGCGAAGCCATTGTCCGCTGTCGCCTCATGGATAGTGCTCAGGAACTGCTGTGGCTAGCCCCCAGTCACCAAATCCCTCAAAGGGGTGACCCTCTCCAGTTGCAGGTCAGCCATCTTTATCTGTTTGATTCCACGACCGGGGCGGCTCTCAATTCTAAGGCTTCCTGAAAATTCATCGGAACCCTTACCCAAGATTGGAGGGTTCGCTTAGAATACAACTAGGATTCTGTAAAATTTCGTAACTTATGCGGCCAGCCCGTCCATGACTTCGGTAACCTCTCTTTTTTCACCTGTCGAAGCGGATCTCTGTGTACTCACGGAGAACCTGAAGGCACTAATTGGAGCCCAACACGCCGTACTCTCTGCTGCCGCCGAACATCTTTTTGCCGCCAGTGGCAAGCGCATCCGACCTGCCATTGTCTTTTTGGTGTCGCGAGCCACACTCCCCGATCAGGGGATTACCCCCCGGCACTGCCGCTTGGCAGAAATTACGGAAATGATTCATACTGCCAGTCTCTTTCACGATGATGTGGTGGATCAAGCGCAACTGCGGCGCGGTGTGCCCACGGTCAACAGCGTCTTTGGCAATCGGGTGGCCATTCAAGCCGGAGACTTTCTCTTTGCCCAAGCCTCTTGGTACCTAGCGGATTTGGATAACCTGCAAGTGGTGAAGCTCCTCTCCCAAGTCATCAAGGACTTTGCTGAAGGGGAAATTCGCCAAGGCTTTAACCGCTTTGACACCAGCATTACCCTAGATGACTATCTGCTGAAAACCTACTACAAGACAGCCTCCCTCATTGCCAACAGTGCCAAGGCCGCCGCGGTTCTCAGTGAAGCGCCCCCAGAAACCATCGAAGCCATGTACACCTACGGCAAAAATTTGGGCTTGGCCTTTCAAATCGTGGATGACATCCTCGACTTCACCCGCTCAACGGCAGAACTAGGGAAACCTGCGGGCTCGGATCTGCGGGATGGCAACCTAACGGCGCCTGTCCTTTTTGCCCTACCCAAAGCCCCCTACCTGCACACCCTCATCGAGCGCGAGTTTAGTGAAGAAGGTGATCTGGAAACCGCCCTCAACCTTGTGCGCCAAAGTGGTGCGATTGAAGATGCCCGCAATTTAGCCAAGGAATATGCCCAAGCGGCTCTACCGGCGCTTGAAGTGCTTCCGCCGTCGGAACCCCGTCAGGCCCTTAGCCAATTGACGGATTATGTCCTTGAACGGCTCTACTAAGCTGACAGTGGAACAATTGCCAATTAACCAATTCCCAGCGCATAAATTTCAGGGACTGATCGAAAAGCAAAAACAAGCCCTCCTTGGGACAGTCCAAGACAGTCCAATAGGTAGTCCAATAGGTATAAGTGCGGGATCAGTAATCAATCCCCTACACTGGAGATAGGGGTTGCGTCCACCCGACTGTCCCACGATTCGTTTTTGTTTTGGGAGTGAATTTGTGGCACGAGGCGTTAAACAACGGAAACCAGTAAGTTCTCTTGGGGGTGGTCGGGGAAGTCAAAGCGTGTATCAAAAAAGCAGGGGTCAGCGATCGCATCCTTCGCCGTGGCGTACCCTAGGTTGGATTGCTGCCTTTAGTGGTGTGTCCCTGGTGTCAGCTTTTGCGGGCATGACGTTTGTTTTGATGTCACCCTTTCAGGGGACCAGCCATCGTCGGGATCTCTCTTGGCTGGAAATGATGGCACGGGGGTTCCAGTATGGCATGAGTCGGCCAGTGAACCTCTTGGTGCTGGGGGTGGATAACGTCTTGGATGCCCCCAAAGGCTCCGCGGCACGGTTCCGTGGTCGCACTGACACGATGCTGCTGACGCGGTTTAACCCTGAAAATGGCACGATTACGGTCTTGAGTATTCCCCGTGATACTCGTGTGGAAATACCCGGCTATGGTACCGGCAAAATTAACGCCGCCAATGTCTATGGGGATGTGGAGCTAACGGTGCGGGTGGTGAGTGAAACCCTCAACTATACCCCCATTGATCGCTACATTCGCATTGATACACAGGCATTTCGAGAACTGGTGGATCTGGTGGGGGGTGTTGAGGTCAATGTGCCTAAGCGGATGGTTTATACCGATCACACCCAAAAGCTCTACATTGATTTACAACCGGGGCTGCAAACCCTGAACGGGGAGCAAGCAGAGGGCTTTGTTCGCTTTCGTTACGATGAACTGGGGGATATTGGTCGTGCCCAGCGGCAGCAGATGCTGATCAAGGCGCTACAGAAGAAACTGGCCAATCCCGTCATGGTGACCCAGCTACCAAAAATCTATGGCGTCCTCCAAAAATATGTGGATACGGATTTAACCTTTGCCGAACTGATGGCGATCGCCCAGTTTAGTCTGCGCATTCCACCGGAGAATCTCCGCTTGATTTTGCTGCCGGGACACTTTAGTGGTGATGGCTATGAGGTGAGCTACTGGCTCCCTGACTATGACCGCATTGATCGGGTCATTGCCGCGCACTTTCGGGATCGCCCCTCAAAAGCGGTTGACCCTACGTGGAAGGAAACGGGTACATTGCGCATTGCCCTGCAAAACGCCTCTGGCAGTCGTGAGGCTGCCCGAGATATGGCCGATTTCCTTGCCCATTACGGCTATACCAATGTGGTGATTGCTGAAGACTGGTACCAGGAAAGCCCAGAAACAGAGATTATTGCCCAACAGGGTGATCTTAGAGCTGCCGAAATCCTCCGCTCTACTCTTGGCATGGGATATGTCTCTGCCAATTCCACTGGCGTTCTTTCCTCCGACATCACCATTCGCATTGGCCGCGACTGGGCAGCCGTCTTACACTAAGTGACTCTTACACTAAGTGACATTAAGTGAGGGTTGCGGGTAGTTTCTTGGTCACCGCCTCGGGTTCAAGAATGCGGTCAATAATACCGTATTCCTTAGCCATTTGCGGCGTCATATAGAGCAGCCGATCCATATCGCGGGTGATCCGTTCCGGCGGTTGACCGGTATTTTGTGCCAAAATCTCCACCATCATCGCCTTATTGGCCAGCACTTCCTTAGCACGAATTTGGATATCGGTGGCTTGCCCTTGGGCATAGCTTTTGGTTTGGTGCAGAACAATCGTGGCGTGGGGTAAACTGGCGCGACATCCCTTGGTACCAGCCGAGAGCAACATGGCTGCCATCCCCATGGCTTGACCAATGCAGATTGTATGCACAGGCGGCTTGATGTAGCGCATGGTGTCGCAGATGGCAAAGGCTTCCGTTTCAAAGCCAATGGGCTCACCATCGTAGCGGGAGGTACCCGTCGAGTTAATGTAGATGCGGATGGGTTTTTCAGGATCGTCGTATTGCAGATAGAGCAGTTCCGCAATGATCAACTCCGTTACCGCCGGCACCAAAGGCATGCCAAGATAGACGATCCGCTCCTTCAACAGCAGCGAAGGGAGATCGGGAGGGGGAGTGCGATAGTAGGCATCACCATAGTAGGCCGCTTGGGCAGCAGTAATGGGCAACCGCATAGGACGCTCAGTAAATGACAGACTATCTGTACTCTAGCAAGGAATTGTCTTTAGGATCGGCGGGAAGCACACCCTATAATCAAACCAGAAATCAGGTTCGTCGGGCATGAATCAACTCCGCAGTTCACGGCTCACCTCCTCAGTGGTGGCGATCGCCATTGTGTTGCTGGTTGTGCTTTTGAATGCAGTGGTGATTATCAATCCCGGCCAAGCCGGGGTGCTGAGTATCTTGGGAAAGGCTCAAGATACCCCCCTCCTTGAGGGCATTCACTGGAAACCCCCCTTTATTGCCAGCGTGGATGTCTATGACGTAACTGTCCAGAAGTTTGAGGTGCCAGCGGAAAGTGCCACCAAAGATTTGCAGGACATTACCGCCAGTTTTGCCATTAACTTTCGCCTAGACCCTATGGCCATTGTGGATGTGCGCCGCACCCAAGGCACACTGGAAAATATTGTTGCCAAAATCATCGCCCCCCAAACCCAAGAGGCCTTCAAAATTGCGGCGGCGCGCCGCACGGCTGAGGAGGCCATTACCAAGCGGGACGAACTGAAGCAGGATTTTGATCGCGCCCTAGAGGAACGCTTGTCTAAGTACCACATTCTGGTGCTCGATACCAGTGTGGTTAACCTTGACTTCTCGGAGGAATTTTCCAAGGCGGTGGAGGATAAGCAAATTGCGGAACAGCGGGCACAGCGAGCAGTCTACATTGCCCAAGAGGCAGCTCAACAGGCGCAGGCGGAAATTAACCGTGCCCAAGGGAAAGCGGAAGCCCAACGCCTCCTTGCTGAAACCCTCAAAGCTCCGGGTGGCCAGTTAGTGCTGCAAAAGGAGGCGATCGAAGCGTGGCGCGAAGGCGGTGCCCAAGTGCCCCAAGTGATTGTGCTCAATGGCAAGGAAGGACTGCCCCCCTTTTTGCTGAACTGGAGCAGCCAGCAATCGGCAAGGGAGTGATGCCCAAATCCCCCTAGAATTGAGAATAGCAATTTGTCCTTGATTGTTCTTTGGTTTCTCGCGATATTGACCCATGATCTCCACCCCTCTTGCTGCCAATCAACAAATTTTACCTTTGACTGCGCAAACCAATGCCCGCGGCCATCTCACCATTGGCGGGTGTGATGTGGTGGAGTTAGTGGCCCAGTTTGGCTCTCCCCTCTACATTCTTGATGAATTCACCTTTCGCACCGCTTGCCGTCAATATCAAGACACGCTCCAGCAGGCCTATAGCGGTGAATCTTTGGTGCTCTACGCCTCAAAGGCTTGGAACTGCTTGGCCACCTGCGCCCTTGCCCACAGTGAAGGTTTAGGCATTGACGTCGCCTCGGGGGGCGAACTCTATACTGCCTTGAGTGCCGGCGTCCCTGCCAGTCATATTTACTTCCACGGTAATAACAAGTCCCCCCAAGAACTCCTCTATGCCCTTGAGGTCAATTGCACGATTGTTGCCGATAACTGGCTAGAGCTAGAACGCCTTGCTGCCTACGTTGAGGAGCATGATCTGTCGACCCCACCCCGGGTCATGTTGCGGTTGACACCGGGGATTGAATGCCACACCCACGAATATATCCGCACCGGGCATCTAGACAGTAAATTTGGCTTTGATCCGCAACAGTTTCCAGAGTTGCTCCAGTTTGCCAAGGCGCATCCAGAACTAGACTGGGTCGGACTGCACGCCCACATTGGCTCACAGATTTTTGAGGAGCAACCCCACTTAGACCTCTGTGATGTACTGGTGGATTGGCTGGCTCAGGCCCGTGCGGCAATGCTACCCATGCGCGAATTGAATGTAGGGGGTGGACTGGGCATTCGTTATGTAGAATCCGATAATCCGCCGGCGATCGCCCACTGGACAAAAGCCATTAGCCATCAACTGAGCCAAGCCTGTCAGCAACGGTATCTTCCCTTACCAAAACTCATCTGTGAGCCGGGTCGCTCCATCGTTGGACCTGCGGCAGTTACAGCCTATACCGTCGGCAGTCGGAAGGTCATTCCTGAGTTGCGTACCTATATCGCTGTGGACGGTGGCATGTCCGATAATCCACGACCGATTACCTATCAGGCACAATATACGGCCCTGTGTGCCAACCGCATGACCACCGCAGTCACAGAAACTGTGCGGGTTGCCGGTAAGCACTGCGAATCGGGCGATATTCTGCTACCCCAAGTCACTCTACCCCCCCTGCAGGCCAACGATATTTTAGTGGTGGCCAGTACGGGTGCCTACAACTACAGCATGGCCTCCAACTACAATCGCGTACCTCGGCCAGCAGCGGTGATCGTCTATGAGGGTGAAGCCAACCTGATCCTGCAGCGGGAAACCTACGCTGATTTGGTGGCCCATGATGTCTTGCCCCTGCGATTGAGCACCCCCGCCCCCTAGGAGGTGACGAGTACGATGGGATGATAGGCCTCCTAGGTAACTTACCGTGGCTGCTGCTGTCGGCGGAGACACTGGCCAAGGTGCGAACAGTTGTGGATGTGGTTTTGGTCTTGGCCTTAACCTATGCTATTTTGCGGGTTGTGGCCGAGCGGCGAACCCTCTGGATGGTACGGGGCTTTATCGTCCTCCTTTTGGCAACCTCCCTCAGTCGTGCCATTGAGCTACAGTTTTTAAGCTTTGTTCTTCATAACTTAGTGATTGGTTCTGCAGTCGCCTTAGCCGTTATTCTGCAATCGGAAATTCGCATTTTTCTGGAACAGTTGGGACGGGGTCAATTTTTAGGCTTTATGCAGCCCGTAGCTGAGTCGAGTCTGACCAGGGATGCCGTTGATCTGATTGTGACGGCTGTGAAGGGCTTATCTCAGGCTCGTACGGGAGCACTCATTCTGTTGGAAACCCATACAAAGCTCAGCCCCGAAGATTTTACCCATGCAGGGATCGCCCTCAATGCCCGCCTTTCGCCAGAACTGATTACCTCCATTTTTCAGGCGAGTTCACCCCTGCACGATGGGGCAATTTGGGTGCGCGGTGCTGAAGTCATTGCAGCAAAGTTGATCCTGCCCCTCTCGGATCGCACGGGGCCGTGGCAGTTGGGCACTCGCCATCGCGCCGCCCTAGGGATTACCGAACGCATTAGCCACTGTGTCTGTGTGGTCGTCTCTGAGGAAACAGGGTCAATTTCCCTTGCCTTTAAGGGGGAGCTTCAACGTCCCCTCACAAGCAGTAAACTAGGGGAATTGTTGCGGCAATATGTGCAGGATCAAGGGACAGGAACTTCACAACCCCGTCAACGTCAGCACGGCTTAAAATTTTGGAAAACTGTATGGCCACTGCGCTAATTTCTGTCAGCAGGATGTATCCATGACTCTACAGCCCCATTCACTCATTGAGTTACCTGAGGATTTAGATCGCGATCGCCTACCGCGGCATGTGGCGGTGATTATGGATGGCAATGGCCGGTGGGCAAAGCAACGCAATTTACCGCGCATTATGGGGCATCAACGGGGGGTGGACACTCTCAAGGATTTGCTGCGCTGCTGCAAAGACTGGGGCATTGAAGCGCTGACCGCCTATGCCTTCTCCACAGAAAATTGGGGACGACCCCTGCCAGAGGTAGATTTTCTGATGACCCTCTTTGAGCGGGTATTGCGGCGGGAGCTAGCGGAAATGGTGGCCGAGGGCGTGCAAATTCACTTTGTGGGTGACTTGGCGTGTTTGCCAAAATCCCTGCAAGCGGAAATCGAGCGAGCCATGGCGGCTACGGCCAATAACCAAACCATTAAATTTGTGGTGGCAACAAATTATGGTGGGCGACGGGAAATCATCCACGCTTGCCGTTCGATTGCCGCCCAAGTAAAAGCTGGACTCCTTGATCCTGCGGATATTGATGAAGTGCTCTTTGAACGCCACTTATACACAGGTGGCCTGCCGGATCCCGATTTACTCATTCGCACCAGTGGCGAGCTGCGCATCAGTAACTTTTTGCTGTGGCAGGTGGCCTATGCGGAAATTTATGTCACTAAGACCCTCTGGCCAGATTTTGACCGGGCTGCTTTCCATGAGGCACTGCGGGATTACCAACAACGACAGCGGCGCTTTGGCCGTGTCTAAAAGGGACCAGTTTCGATGGACAATAGGAAAGCCCGCTGGGTATATGTTGGAGCGATACTGTGACCCCTCAATTGCGCGTTTATGTCCCCCCCCATCCGCTAATTCAGCATTGGCTGACCGTGGCTCGCGATCGCAACACACCCACGCCTCTCTTTCGCGTAGCAATGACCGAACTGGGTCGCTGGCTGGCCTATGAAGCGGCACGGGAATGGTTGCCAACAGTGGAAACAGTGGTTGAAACCCCCCTAGCCCCCTGTGGAGCCATGGTCGTGAATCCCCAAGTCCCCGTGGTCGTGGTACCAATTCTGCGGGCGGGTTTAGCCTTGCTCGAGGGTGCCCAAGGGGTCTTACCAACGGCAAAGACCTACCACCTAGGGATTGTGCGGGATGAGGCTACCCTTGAACCCAGTTGCTATCTCAATAAGTTGCCCCCTCAGTTTGACCCCCAAACCCGTGTCCTCATTAGTGAGCCGATGCTGGCAACGGGAGGTTCAATCATGATAGCCATGCAGGAATTGGTGCAGCGGGGGATTGACCCAGCTTTGGTGCGAATCATTTCCGTTGTCACTGCCCCCCCGGCTCTGCAGAAACTGGGTGCCTATTTTCCCGCAGCGCAAGTCTATGCAGCCACAATTGATGAGACGTTGAATGAGCAGGGCTTTATTGTGCCCGGCTTGGGGGATGCCGGCGATCGCGCCTTTGGTACTGGAGAGGAAACCTAGGCGATGATGACCGTGGTCACTGTGCCGGCGACAACGGCTAATTTGGGTCCAGGGTTTGATTGTTTAGGGGCCGCTTTGACCCTCACCAATACGTTTACCTTTTCCTTGAGCGATCGCCCCCATGTCAGCGTGCGGGGGACTGAGGCCGCCAGTGTCAGCAGTAGCCCTAACAATTTGGCCTATCGTGCCTACAGCCGTTTCTATGAACATCTAGGGCGTGAAGCACCACCCGTATATTTGGAGATTGACCTGGGGGTTCCCCTCGCACGGGGTCTAGGCAGCTCAGCGACAGCAATTATCGGTGGCTTAGTGGGGGCGAATCGGCTGGCGGGCTTTCCCCTCAATCATACCGAGGTTCTGGAATTGGCCATTGAAATGGAAGGCCACCCCGATAATGTGGTGCCGGCCCTACTAGGGGGCTGTCGTCTTGCTGTTCAAGAGGGTGCTGGCGGATGGCATTGGCTAGAGATTCCTTGGGATCAGGATGTGGTGCCCATTGTGGCTATTCCGGACTTTGAGCTAGCCACAGAAACGGCACGGCAAGTACTGCCCTGCCACTGTACCTATGGTGATGCCGTCTTTAATATCAGTCACCTTGGCGCCTTGTTGCGGGGGTTGGAAACAGGGCAACGGGAGTGGCTGCAACTGGCGTTGGCCGATCGCCTGCATCAACCCTACCGCCAAAGTCTGATCAAAGGCTATGCCGATCTCCACAGGGCGGCTCTTGAGGCGGGTGCCCACGGCCTCGTTATTAGTGGAGCAGGCCCAACTCTCTTAGCTCTTGGGGATCCCGTAACTGCTTCAGCCATTGCCACTGCCCTCAAGGAGACTTGGGCAACGTTTGATGTGCAGGCACGGGTGGAGATACTGGCAATTCAACGCCAAGGGACAACGGTGGGCGATCGCTAAAAATCATAGAAATCAATAAAATGCTTCCTGCTGCTAGGAGGTGATTTGATGACTCAAGAACCGGATGCCCTGACAACGGACCTGCTGCAACGCCTGCGCCGCAAAGAGGGAACTTGGCAGGATTGGGGGGCAGGATGCCGGCAACTGCAAAAACAGGGGCTCTCTCCCCAAGCCATTTTTGAGGCCACGGGCATTGAACCCATCCACCAAAATCAACTCATCATTGCCCTGCAAGTGAATCAGAGCCTAGGGGAAGCACCCGAATCGGTGCGTGCCTATTTTCAAACCCGGGGCAGCGATCTGCTCTATGAACTACGGGTCTTATCGGCGGGCGATCGCCTGGCAGTAGCGACGCTGATTGTCGAGAAACAACTGGATGTCACTGCAGTTCATGAGGTGTGTCGTGCCCTCAAAGCAGGCGGCTATCAAAAGGATGACAGTGAAGGCTTTGGTGAGAGTGTTGGCGATCGCATTGGTCGCTACTATTGGCAACTGGCACGGCAGCAGCGAGATTTGGCCCAGCGATCGCGCCTCATTGCCCAAGGGCTGCGCTTTGTCGAATCTGCTAGCGGCCGGCAGGCCCTAGAAAAATTACTCACGGACTTCACCGTTGTCCCCGCGGTCAATCAACCCCGCCTCCCCCTTTACCGCTTGGATACGGCTGAGGAAGTCCCCTACTTGGTTCCTGTGGCCGGTACCGCCCCCCTGACCGCTACTGCCTTTCAGCAGGTTCCCCGCCTGAGCTGCACCGAGGTATTTCGCGTGGTTGCTGTTCCCCAAGGAATGAGTCTTGTGGCTCTCCCCGCTTGGCAAGTGCTGCTCAATGCCGTTGATCCAGTGGCGATCCTTTGGCCAGCGGCAGACCTCCCTGCAGAATTACCGCCAAGCCCAGAGGGGCTGCCCATTGCCCAGGTGCTTCTGATTGTGGATCGGGGTCTGGCCGAGTGGAACCGCGATCGCTATCTGTTGATTGCTCCTAGGGCCTCTGACGCAGTTCAACTGGCTTGGTTGCCTGAACCGCCTACGGCTCCAATTCTTGGCCAACTTCTACTGGTGCTGCGCCCCCCCCAAGTGTTGGATGAGAGCCTCAATAGGGAACTCTGGTTTTTTGAGGAATAACCTAGCTTCAGGCGAGATTAACCACAACCCCCAGAGGGCTGACACTCCCTAAGCTGTAATCTGCCAAGGCTAAACCCACAGACTGCCGGGGCGCCTTCAAATTCACCACCACCAGAGTCTGATCCACCAGTCCCGACCAGAGTTTGGCATCAGCAAAGTTGGCCAAGGGCGGTGTATCCACAATCACCAGATCAAAGTAATTTTTGAGGTGAGCCATGAATTGCTTCAGCGTGTCTTGACTTAGGAGCCGCATCGGCTGCTGCCGCAACTCCCCGGCCGTTAAAATGGCAAGGCCGCGCTGAGTCTGGGCAACACTATGCCAATGTCGCCGCTGAATTAACCAATCTGCCAAGCCCTGTTCATTACTCAGTCCAAGATAGCGGTGAATCTTAGGTTGGCGCAAATCCCCATCAATGAGCAGAACCCGCTGACCCGTGCCTGCGGCAGCAAGGGAAAGATGGAGAGCAACCGTGGTACGCCCATCGGTGGGTAGGGCTGAAATGATGGCCAATGACTGCCCCAGACCCACCGCTTGCAGGTTAGCCAACAGATGGTGAAAGGACTCTTGGAACTTCATTCCTTCCCCCACAGTGGGTAGGACTTGGGTCACCTGCCACAACCCTGCGTTGCCCTTGACGACGCGCTCTAGGCGCAGATTGATTTGGGGGGTTGCCTTGGGAATGTTGCCAAGGAGGGGCACGCCTAGGGTTTCTTCCACCTGGGCTGGACTGACAAACGTATGGTCAGCAGCATCTGCCAGATAAACGGCGAAAACGCCCAACAGGAGGCTGGCGATCGCCCCTAATACCAACAGCAGTAAGCGTGGGAATGTGGGTTGGACAGCAGGATTCTCTACATCCGTCAGTACCTGCCAGGCAAAGTGATTCTGTGCCAGTTGCAGTTGGACCGCCTGTCGGGCTTGATTGAGCATCTCTAAGGAGAGATTGGCCCTCCGAATCTGATTTTGAAGGCGCTCAATGGCGGGGAGTTGGCCACTCAGTTGTTGTAATTGTTGGGCAATTGCCGCTTGGGGAGCAGCCAGCTCAGCATCATAGCGCCGCTGGTTTTCGTACTCAATCCACGCCGTAATGTAGTTGGTAATGAGCGTTTGTGAGACTGTTCCCTGAAAGCCTAGGGCAGTGGGGTTATTCACTGGATATTGCTCACCAATCACTTGGCGGGCGATCGCCTGCAATTGCTCTAGTAAAACTCGGCGCTGTTCCTCTAGGGCTTGGATGATGGGTGTTCCTTCCCGAAAAATGGCTAAATTCCTGGCAATTTCTTGATCCAGCTCTTGAATGCGTGCCAGTTGCTGCTGATAAGCCGGAGAAGTACTCAAATTTGCTGCCGCTAGGGCTTCGGCGGGGGTCATCTTGAGTTGTTCTTGGAACCCTTGAAAACGACCGTAGGCTTCCACGGCCTTAAGGCGAGCGGCTTGGCGCAGGCTATGGATTTGGCGATACTGTTCCGTTAAAAAGCGCAGTTGCTCTGAGGGTTGCAGGCTGGTGCCTTGGGTTTCGCTGGCTTGGAGTTGCCGCTGTAGCTGCTCTAATTCTGCCAGGTGCTGATTGATGTCGTTGTCGAGTTGCTTTAGGGTGCGATTGAGTTGTTCTTGGCGATCGCGCTGACTGTAGTCAACAAATGCTTCGGCAACAGCCTTTAACACTGCGGTCACGATTTCTGGCTGGCGATCGCGATAGGCCACCTCTAGTACTTTTGTTTCTGTCGGGGCTTGCCCTGTTGCTGAACTAACCACTGGTTGAATTTCCAGATGCTCAGCTAAGACCCGTGTGGTCAAATGGGGGTACTGCTGTTGCAGTTTTTGGGCAATGGGCGCCAGTACTTTGTCACTTTCCAAAACAACAATCTGTGATCCCACATCTGTTTGCGGGAAGGGGGTGGGCAAACGGTCTGCGGGGAGCGTCCCCATAATGCCCTCCCGTGGTGGTGGCATTGGCGGAGTTTGTGGCTCACTCACGGGTTCCATCAAGAGGCGAAAGGAGGCCTTGTACATTTCGGGGTGCCAGAGAACATACCCACCCATGACCAAGAATGAGAACAAAACCGTACCTGAGAACAGTCGCCATCGTCGCCGACAGCGATCGCCAAAGTTCTGCACTCCACCCTTGGTTTGCCTCTTGGTGGTGCTGATGAACCCCGATAGATGGCGCTGGCGATCAACGACCCGTAAATTGGGTACCTTTTGTGGGAGTGACATCAGTTGTACACCATGCTTAATCAAATACGTTAACTAAGTTGAGGAACACTCCTAAGGTTCCTAATGCACCAATAGGACGCAAGGCATTCCCAATGGCATCCCCCACCTGCGTTAGCCCTGACCGTTCCACCACAATCACATCCCCCTCTTGCAATACAGGATTGTTGTTGGCATTGGGTTGGGCTGCCAAGCTAAAGGGAATCCGTCGCCGACTAACCGTGCCATCGCGATTGAGCCGCACCAGTGTCACCCTAGACATATTGGCACGTTGCACATTGAAGCCGCCCGCTGCCCCAATGCCCTGAGTGAGGGTGGCATTCGCTGGTACTTCGACCAAGCCCGGTCGCAATACTTCACCCACAACCTGCACCCGAATCACCTGCGGCGAAAAGGTGGCAGAGGCGACGCGAATCGCTTCAGCCGCATTCACTTCCTTTGCCTTGGGCACCACAATCACATCATCACTGCGCAGGGTAATATCTTGACTGGCATCCCCCGACTGAATCATCTCCCAAAGATTAATTTTCGTGACTGCCGTTTGGCCATTCCCCAGTTGGCGACGGATCTCAATGCTGCGAATATCGGCCTCTTGCGTAATTCCACCGCTTTGAGCAAGGACTTGGCTCAGGCGAGGCCATGTTAGGCCACCGGAAAGAAGGCCGATACCAGCGGCAGAAGCTGATACAGCAGAAGCTGATACAGAAGTAAAAGGAACAACATAGGATCCTGGACGGCTCACCTCACCCGCCACCAAAATCTTCATGGGGCGCGGCGTCTGCAATGTAACGGTTACTGCGGGAAAGCGCATGACTTGACTGTAAGCGTTGAGGATCACCTGCTCCGCTTGAGGTAGGGTTAAGCCACCCACGATCACTCGCCCTGCCAACGGTAGAGTGACTGAACCATCCAGATTAACCGTGAATTGTCGCTGACTAGTAACACTTGGTGGAAGGTTAACCACTTCAATAAAAAGCACGTCCCCCGCACCCAAGAGGTAATCCTGAAGGGGGTTAGTGCTGGTGAAACTGTAGGAGCTTGGGCTGAGGGGCCTTGGTTGAGCAGTAGCCAAGGGGGGTGTCAGAAGTGTCGCCCCAAGGGTGAGTCCACTAGCAGCAATCGCTAGCAGGATGGCCGTCTTTTGTCGCCTTGGCCCGGATCGATACCCCATCGTTGCTTCTCCCCACTGACTTCCCAATTTTCCAGGTAACCTACACCATTGTCCCCTGTTCTACCATACGTGTTTAACCTCCGTGATGGATGGCAGGATTGCCGCCCTAGTCTGAGAAAAGGGCTTAAAATGGGAGGGAATACTGCATCCCCAGTATGTCATGCCAGATCAACCGCTCATTTGTCTAGAGAACATTTCCAAGGTTTACGGCCAAGGGGAAACCGAAGTGCACGCCCTTAGGGATGTGAATTTGCAAATTCAGCGGGGAGAGTACTGTGCCATTATGGGGGCGTCGGGGTCAGGGAAGTCCACAATGATGAATATTATTGGCTGTTTGGATCGCCCGACCTCTGGCCGCTACTTTCTCGATGGCCAAGATGTGGCCTATCTCAGTGATGATGAACTGGCCCATATCCGCAATGCCAAGATTGGCTTTGTCTTTCAACAGTTTTACTTACTAGGGCAGCTAACGGCACTGGAAAATGTGATGCTGCCTATGGTCTATGCCCAAGTGCCTCCTAAGGAACGACGCGATCGCGCGATTGCTGCCTTGGAACAGGTAGGCTTAGGGCACCGCCTTGAGAATCGTCCCAATCAACTCTCGGGCGGACAGCAACAACGGGTGGCGATCGCCCGCGCCATTGTCAATCAGCCGTTGCTGCTGCTAGCCGATGAACCCACCGGTGCCCTCGATAGCCACACCACTGCGGAAATCCTGGCTATTTTTGGTCAACTCAATGCCGCCGGCATGACCGTAATTATGGTGACCCATGAACCCGATGTGGCAGCGGTCACCCACCGCATTATCCAGTTTCGCGACGGTCAAATTCGTTGCGATCGCCCCAATATCCCTAGCCCACTGGCGGCAGCCGTTTTATCTTAGGAAGGGGAATAGCGGAGAAAAAAGTAAAAATCATGGCAAAAGCAGTTTGGAAAGGTGCGACCTTGGCCGAGAGCGATCGCTACGAAGTGGTCGAGGGCAATGTTTACTTTCCGCCAGAAGCCCTCAATCAGGCCTATTTTCAGCCCAGCGATACCCACACCGTTTGTGGTTGGAAAGGCACAGCCAGCTACTACCCCATTGTTGTCAATGGCGAAGTGAATCGCGATGCGGCCTGGTACTACCCCGATCCCAAGCCTGCGGCAGCCAATATCAAGGGCTATGTGGCCTTTTGGCGAGGGGTGCAGGTGACGCGCTAAGGGGAGGAATTCCCGCACGGTTGAGAATTTCAGGAATCAAATCCTCACGGCGCACCGCCATTAAGTGCACCCCCTGACACAACTCCCGTGCTTGTTGGACTTGTTCAGCCGCAATAGTTATTCCTTCATCGAGGGGATCAGGCGCTGCCGCTAGCCGATCGATAATGTGCTGGGGAATCGAAGCCCCCGGCACCGCCCGATTGATAAACAGGGCATTTTTAGCGGACTTAAGAAGAAAAATTCCTGCAAGAATTGGCCGACCACAACCCGCTGCAATCTGATCCATAAACTTGGCTAGCCGCCCAAAGTCGGTAATCAACTGCGTTTGGAAAAACTGAGCGCCCGCTGCCAATTTACGCTCAAACCGTTGTTGCAGCCCCGACCAACTGGCAGACTGGGGATCGACGGCAGCACCGGCAAAGAAATGTGTCGCTCCATCGGCTAGGGGGCGATCTTCGCTATCTACCCCCTGATTGAGTTGGCCAATGACGCGCAATAGACGGACAGATTCCAAATCAAAGACGGGCTTGGCTTGGGGATGATCCCCAGCTTTGACGGGGTCACCCGTAAGTGCCAAAATATTGCGTAAACCAAGGGCGGCAATGCCCATGAGATCCGCTTGCAGAGCAATGCGGTTGCGATCGCGACAGGCTATTTGACAAATGGGCTCGAACCCCTGCTGTTGCAACAAATAGGCGGCTGCCCAAGAACTCATCCGCAGCACAGCGCGACTGCCATCGGTGACATTGACCGCATGAACTCTCCCCTTCAGATGGGCTGCTTGGCGCAGCATTGTACTGGCATCCCTACCCTTGGGGGGACACACCTCGGCGGTAATGAGGAACTCACCCTGCTCACAGGCAGCTTGAAAACGCGAGACTGACAAGGAAATGGCTAGAGCGCGACTAGGCAACTATCATACACACTCGTGGTGCCCCTTCCTAGGCGGCCAAATGGGCACTCACCGTCTGCACTAGTGTCTCCGTCCAATAATCAGCAATATGCTGCTGTTCTGCTTCCACCATGACGCGGATAACCGGTTCTGTACCGGAGGCACGCACCAAGACTCGCCCGCGATCGCCCATATCCAGTTGCGCTTTGGCAATCATCTGTTGTAGAGGTTCACACTCTTGCCAGTGAAGCCGCCGCTGACGATCCTCAACCCGAACATTGCGGAGAATTTGCGGGTAGGCAGTAAAACTTTGGTCTCGCAGTTGCGCTAGGGATAGACCAGAATCCTGAACTAGGGTCGCTAGGTGCACTGCCGTGAGCAGGCCATCCCCCCCCACGCCATAGTGGCGGCAGAGGATGTGTCCCGACTGTTCGCCCCCCAGCATGGCACCGTGGCGCAACATTTCTGCATGGACGTATTGATCGCCCACCGCTGCCCGTACCAGTTGTCCACCCCGCGCTTGCCAAGCCCGCTCAAAGCCCAGATTCGACATCACAGTGGCCACAATTAAATCCTTGGGCAGTTGTGCCTGCGACTGGAGTTTTTGTCCCCAGAAATAGAGAATGTGATCGCCATCAACCACCCGTCCTTGACTATCCACCGCCAGCACGCGATCGGCATCGCCATCAAAGGCAAATCCCATAGCAGCCCGGGTTGCACGGACAGCCTGCTGCAAGGGTTCCAGATGGGTGGAGCCACAGTTGACATTAATCCGATTTCCATCGGCGCGATCGTGGAGAGCAATCACCTCAGCCCCCAGGGCATGGAAGACCGTAGGTGCCACCGCCACCGCAGATCCCCAGGCCAAATCCAACACCACCCGCAGTCCTCGCAGGGGTTGACGATCCTGAAGGGGGGCTTGCACCGCATGGCGATAGCGCTGGAGCAGTTCGGGGCGATGATGCAAATGTCCCCAATGTTCGGTATGGGGGAGCGATAGGCCAGCATTTAAGTGGGCTTCAATGGCTTTCTGCAGATCAGGGCTCAGTTTGCTGCCATCACTGCCAAAAATCTTAATGCCGTTGTCGGCGGGGGGATTATGACTGGCGGAAATCATAGCACCCCCAATGGCTTCTGTGGTGGTCGTTAGGTAGGCAATACAAGGGGTCGGACACAGGCCCACATGCCACACCTCAAAACCAGCGGCAGTTAACCCTGCGGCCAAGGCGGTGGCCAACATATCACTGGAGTTGCGGGAGTCTTGACCAATGATAAAGGGGCGCTGGGGTGCATCTGTTGTTTGCCGCAGGACTTCCCCCACCCAGTATCCCAAGCTCAAGGCCAAGTTGGGGGTTAGCAACTCTCCCGCCCGTCCACGAATGCCATCGGTTCCAAACCGAATCGGCTGCTGCCCAGTCATGGTTAATTCCTCACGCCACACCAACACTCGCAATTTTCTAGTCGATTCCCTTAGCTATGCAGAGGAGGATTTGTAACATTTATTCACTATCTCTGGACTATAGCATCTCTATACACTTTCCCCCACAGGAGTATTCTGGATCAGCGGGAATTGAGGCGAAGCAAAATGTTACCACCCGACCTGCGCCAACAATTGCAATCTTGCCAAGGGCGACTCCTACACCTTTTGCAGTCCTTTTCTTCAGCAAGGGTACTAGTGGTGGGAGATCTCACCCTCGATGAATTCCTTACAGGGCAGGTGGAGCGCCTCTCACGGGAAGCCCCTGTGCTGATTTTGCGCCATGAGTTTACCCGCCAAGTCCCCGGCGGCGGTGCCAACGCTATCTACAATTTGGCCAAGCTGGGCGCTCAGGTGCAGGCCGTTGGTCTTGTGGGTACAGATCCCCAGGGAGAAGCACTCTGTGGCATTTTTCAGGAGGCAGGGATTGATACGCGGGGCATCTTGAAGGAGAGCGATCGCCCCACAGTGACAAAAACGCGTATTTCAGGCCATGCTCGCCAGTCGGTGACCCAGCAAATTGTCCGCGTCGATCGCAAATCCGATGATCTCCCCTCCCCGGCCCTTCAGGAAGCCCTAGCTGCCTTCATTCGCGAGCAGCTCGGAACTGCCGATGCGGTAGTTTGCTCCGACTATGGGGATGGTGTCTTTACGCCCCCCGTGATTGCCGCCGCCTTAGAGCATCAGCGCACAATTGTTGATACCCAACGGGATTTAGCCCGCTATCGCGGTGCTTTCCTATTTACACCGAACCTGCCAGAGGCAGAGGCAGCGGTGGGCTACCCAATTCGGACGGAGGCGGAGGTCCTGCAAGCGGGGGAAGACCTGCTGGATTTGACAGGGGCTAAATATATGCTGATTACGCGGGGGGATGCTGGTATGAGTCTCTTTAGCCGGGAGGCAGCGCCCTATCATTTGCCCGCCTTTAACCGCACAGATGTCTTTGATGTGACTGGTGCAGGCGATACGGTTGTGGCTGCTTTAACCCTTGCCCTTGTGGCGGGTGCTAGTCTTTGGGAGGCGGCAGTTTTAGGCAATTTAGCCGCCAGTATTGTCGTACGCCAGTTTGGTACAGCCACCACATCCACTGCAGAGATGGCGGCAGCCCTTCACTCTTTGCTCGAAGATTAGTGCCGCGTTGCCTGCTGCAACCATTCAAGAATGCCTTGGGCAAGGGTGCGGGCAAGCTCACCTTGGGCTTGGGGGTTAACAATCCACTCAAACTCTTCGGGGTGAATCATGAAGCCCAGTTCTAGCAACACCGCAGGGGCAATTGTCGGACGAGTCAGGGCAAGGTTATTCCAAAACACACCGTAGTGCTGCCGCCGCAGTCGCTGAGTTAAGTAACTCTCTAGGAAAACCGCAAGGTCGTGGCTTTGAGGGTGATACCAAAAGGCGCCAATCCCTTGGGTATGGCGGGCATCGCCAGCATCGGGAAGAGCATTGTAGTGCAAGCTGAGAGCAAGGGTGGGTTGGGCTGATTCAATGGCGAGACTGCGATCGAGCAAGTCCAGATCAATATCCTCTGTGCGCGTTAAAATGACCGTTGCCCCAAGGCGTTCTAGCTCCGGTGCCAGTTTTTTTGCCAGTGTTAATGTGACAACCTTTTCTGGGGTACCATCGGGACCCCGTGCCCCCAGGTCCTCAGGCCCGCCATGGCCAGGATCGATGAGGATTTTAATCCCCCGCAGGGGTTGTGTGCCCCGCTGGAGTTGTGGTGGATGGCGCAGTTGCAGCAGCAGCCGATTCCCTTCATAGGCGACGCGATAGCCCCACTGTTGGCGATGATGAAGCGTAAACCGATACGCCACCCGTTGCTGATCAAGGGGGGACCAATCAAGGCGCTGGATGACAGGATCAGCATCGAGGCGAATGATGTCGGTTTGGGGAATCGTGTTGTAGAGCGTCAGCGTGAACTGGCGATCGCCCTGCTGAATGGCAATTGGCACCGGCACATCTAAAGGAAAGCTGATTTCTGTCCAACCCGCCCGCTGACGACTGGTAATACTGCGAATGGTGGCTGTTGTCGGCAGAGCACTAGAAAGGAAGCGCACTTCCTCGGCGCGGATCCAACCCCCATAGTCCAGATGCAGCCAATCCCCCGTTTGTCCTCGCACCCGTGCTCGCGTTCCCACTGGCAGGGGCGTCAGCCGTGAATAATCGGTGCTCGGCCCAGTGCGTGCTACGCCCCCAAGGGAGCGGTTGACTTCAACAACGGGTAAGTGCGTCGGCTCAGCCACACGAATGCGGGCACCCAGTTGGCGCTGGCTTGCAAATCGCCATTGAATTGGGCCATAGTCCCCCACCTGGGTCAATTGCAGGCAGTTGCGGTACAAGGAAGGGCGAGTAGTGACCACATCGGCTTGATGAATCAGTGCAGCAAGATTAGAGGGCAGTTGCACTTGGGGGGGTAGGGGTTCTAGGGGCAGAATGCGCTGACCCACTTGAACTTCAACGGCGCGATCGCCGGGGGCAGCAGCGGTAAAGCAAACAATGTCATTGGCTAGCCGCACTAAATCAGCTGTTGGCTCTAGGGGTTGTGGACTGGTCGGTATTTCGGGCACAGCGCGGGTAATGGCAAACTCAAGGCGTTGATTTCCCCCTTGGAGAATGATGCGATTCAATCCGGGTTGCAGAGGAAGACTGGGGGCAAAGTGTCCCGCTGGCGAGCGATCGCCAATCACTTGACCATTGAGCGTCACTGCGACCTGGGGTGGGGCTGTACCAATAAAGAAAATCTGGGGGGCACTGGTGGTGTGCTCCCGCGGCGGATAAACCACTTGTAGGGAACCCTGCGCTCTTGCTGGCTGGAGTGAACCCACCATGAGTGCACTCAGGAAACTCAAACTCAACCTATTCACCCCCAACCCTCATACCTTCCTTAACCTTTTCTTCAGATTACAGCTCTTTATCTAAAATGCGGGATGCCTATGAGGCTGTTTTACCTAATTGTGATCCTGCTTCATCCTTGTGGAAAGGACTGTTATAAAAGTCAATCACTTCTCAGACAAAGAGAAGAAATTCTCTCTTAGGCCACTTATGGAATCCTTTGATCCCTGTCAAATTAGCATATTTTTTAACATTGGGATCGTTGCCATCTCCGGGAAATCCATTCATAATAAAAAGCATCCCCTCTCATAAATTTTCTTAATGTTGCGCAACACTATTTCTTTGGTCTCGTTGTTTTGAAACGTAAGTTTGCGCAGCACTTTTTATCACAAGTCCGTGTCCATCAAAAAGAATTTAAGGATTATTTAACTATGGTTACCATGCAAACGATTCACTGTCCTCACTGTGGTAAATTGGCTCTCCGCCAGCGCTATGGTTCCGTGAGTCACACCCAATGTCCCCACTGTGATTACGTCCTAACGATGTGCGATCGCACGGGACGGGTCCTAGAGGCCTATACGCCGGAAATTACCCATGTCGGTCAGTATGGCGCCAATCTCACCTGCACCATAGAGTGGACAAAGGCACTTTGCTAGCAAGGATTTATTAGAAGAATCTAAAGATTGATGAGGGAAATCCTGAGAGTTGTTAAGATAGTTTACATATGGCTATCTTACTTCTACTGGTACTGGCATTGGTGCTGTGGTCGGTGCGACTCCTCCACGGTGCTTATCGCCTTCGGGATTTTTCCCTACTGCTGGCCAGCGGCCTTGTGGCCATCTCAGCGGGAGGTGTCATTTTTGTCTATAGCCTGATGAATGGCTGTGTTGGCTATCTCAGTCAAGCTCAGCCTATTCCCGAATCTGATGCTGCTGTCATCATGTCTGATGTGGCCTATTTTGAGAGTGCCGCTGGAACCACAAACGCCACCTCTAGCCCCTAAGTTCGACTGAGAATCCAAACGGTGGCGATCGCCAGCGTGAACACCGTGAGTGGAGCACCAAAGCGCAAGTGCTGCCAAAAGGAAAACCGCTCCCCGGAGCTAGCAGCTGCCTCAACTGTAATCAAATTAGCCACAGCGCCAAAAAGGGTGAGATTCCCCGCGAGGGTACTCGTAGCTGCCAGGAGGTACCAGAGTTGATCGGCACCTTTGGGAATAAACTGCGCTAATAGCAGCACTGTCGGCACGTTAGAGATCAAATTCGACAGCAGTGCTGTAATCACCACGAGGGCCAAGGGCTGATTCACCCAAGGGCGCAAAGCGCCCAGTAAATCAAGGTTTTGCATACAGCGGGTCAGAATAAACAGACCCGCAAACAGAATCAATAGTGACCAATCCACCTGAGCAAGCACCCGCTCTGGCTTGAGACGGCGGGTGACCAGTAAAGCCGCTGCTGCCAATAGAGAGGATTCTGCTAAGGGAAAGCCCAGCACAAAGGCCAAAAACATCAGCCCAGAGACAATCAGGGTCTTGTGGAGTAACCCTTTTTGCACCGGCACCGCTTGGAGCGTAGCTAACGTAAAAGGTTGGCGCGATCGCACCTCCGGATAGAGCCAGCCCAACCAAATCACTTGCAGACCTAAGCCCAGCCCTGCAATGGGTACCATCACTTGGGCAAACGGAAGGTACCCCAACTCGGAAAACGATCCCACGAGAATATTTTGGGGGTTGCCGCTAAGGGTGGCTACAGAGCCGATATTGGTTGCCCCCGCGATCGCCAGCAGGTAGGGTACTGGATTCAAACCCAAGACATGGGTAATGCGCAGGGTTAAAGGCGTCGTTACAAGGGCAAGGGTATCATTCAGAAAGACCGCCGATAGTATTCCCGTCGCCACGGTGAGAAACACCAGCAACCCCAAGGGACTGCCACTAAAGCGCACCACGGTCACCATCGCTATTTGAAAAAAGCCGCTCAAGCCGAGATAGGCATTCACAATCATCATGCTGAGCAAGAACACGATGGTTTGGGGATCAATCGCTTGCCATGCAGTGGGTAGATCAATCGCCCCTACGGCAATCAACAGAGCCGCACTCACAAGGGCGATCGTGGCGCGATTCATGTCTAGCCCCGGCACCCCCCCAAGGGCCAAGGCACCGTAGCTGAGGGCGAGAATCAGGAGTTGCAGCAGAGACCCCAACACCTACTGTTGGGTTTGAATTTTCTTGGCCTCTAGGGCATCAAGCAATTCCCCAAGGGCCGCAAGATCATCGCCATCATATTCCCGCTTCCACAGCAGTTGGGAAATTTGGTTTTCAATAGCTGAGGTTAATACTTGGGTTTCGAGCACCCGTTGCACTAAGCGTTGGATCATCATAGGGGTTTGGCAGCTTAGACAGTTGTTCTCTAGGGTAGCCCATTGGCTGGGGGGGCAGGTAGGGGCACCGGGATCAGCAAAGCGTTGATCCGCAGCGGGGGATCGTTGTCCCGTCAATAAATCGTGTTGCGATAAATTAAGGAAAGTTGAAATTCTAGGATACACCAGATATACTAAAGGGCAACTTTTGTAAACTCAATCACAGTACTTTGAAGGCAAAGGAGGTAAGGCAACTTGGCCAGAAGACGGAAGCGGAAGAGCCGGCGGCGTCTCGAAGGGCGCAAAATCCTTGAGTGCGTACCTCAATATAGCATCGAAAGTGGCGAAGATAAACCCGTGACAGCGGCCCGAAAATTCATTCAAGCTAAGGGGATCACCCCGCCCGCTTTAGTTCTTGTTAAGCGGAATGAGCACACCACCGATCGCTACTTCTGGGCAGAAAAGGGCTTGTTTGGTGCGCAGTACGTTGAAGAAAACCACTTTTTATTCCCTAGCCTAAGGGAACTTGCAGAAGAAAAAATGGCAGCCACCACCCGCTAGGCTGTTTTTTACAAGCATCCTTTTTAGGGGGAGTCAGGACTTGCTCTTGGCTCTTTTTGCTTTGGTGGTGAGAGGCCCAAGCTTTGATCTTTTTGCGCCATTTACTTATGGCAATTTGGAAACTGTCCTCATAAAATAGAAATAGCGGAGACACACGTTTCCGTTCACTCCTCACACCACACCCCGCCTGGACAGTTATTGGTTCGGGCGGCTTCCTTTTTGTAAAGGTTTATAAAGGCTGATCACTCCCAAACGTGGTCAGGATCCCTGAGATAGTCCTTGACTTTGCCAAATCCGCTAGCTGGCTAAAGGGGCTGGTTTGAGCGTATTTTACTCATGTCTCTAAAAGCTCATATTCACTCAGTTGGCTTTGGGTAGAATACTTTACAGAATTGTACTTGTTGACCTTGGCAGCGTTGTCCTGCCCTGCTTGTTCAACTTTCAACTTTCTTCTCGGCTTCTTGAATTTTACACCAGCCTTCGCTAGCAGCGGCCGCTGCTACTGCTGGGAAGATGATAGGAATGATGAAAACCACAGTGATCCTTAAATGAGATGAGCGAGGAGATGTCCAACCATTACCACAAAAAGTGATAAAGTCAAGCCATAGAACAACAGATTTTATGTTTTTTAACCAAGAAAATTAAAATGCAATACCGCATTTATCATCAAACCACCTACACCTACAGCGCTGCCGTTGCTCTTGCCCCCCACGATTTGCGCTTGATTCCCCGCAGTGATGGCCACCAACGCCTGCGATCGCTCTCCCTGCAAATTTTACCGACTCCCCAAGGTCACAGTCCTGTCCTCGATGTCCATGGCAATCACATTCAGCGCTACTGGTGGTTACCGCAGCCCACTGCTTCCCTAACGATTCAGGTCACTTCTGAAGTAGAAACCTATTGCGCCAACCCCTTTAACTATTTGCTCGAATCATGGGCAATCACACTCCCTTTTAACTATCCGCAGCGGCTGGCAACTAGCCTGCATCCCTATCTATCACTGCCAGTGGATCCGGTTGCCTATGAACTGGCTTGGCAAGTTTTAGCCAGTGGCGATCGCCATGTCCTCACATTTCTCAGCGATCTCAATAACAAAATTTACCGTACGTGTCAGCACCAAATTCGTGAAACCGGTGCCCCTTGGCCCCCCTGTGTCACTTGGGCAAAACAAATGGGTTCCTGTCGCGATATGGCAGTCTTGTTTATCCATGCCTGTCGGGCGGTGGGCCTAGCGGCGCGGTTTGTCAGTGGCTATCAGGAAGGAGACTTGGATAATCCTGAACGGCACCTCCATGCTTGGGTGGAAGTGTATTTGCCGGGGGCAGGCTGGCGGGGCTATGATCCCACCCACGGCCTAGCGGTGAGCGATCGCCACATTGCCCTTGTGGCTGCCGCTGATCCGGCGGATGCTGCCCCCATTGAAGGTGCCCTACGGGGACAGGGGGTCACCTCAACCATGACCTATCAACTACAGATTCAGCGCCTCTCCTAGGTATGGAAGAAAAAGGCGGTGCCGAGAATCCCATAGGTGGCCAAAAGCAGCGCTCCCTCTAGCCAGTTGGAGCGGCCATCTAGGCTAATCACATTGGCAATTACAACCGCAATAATCACCGTCACCACCTCAAAAAGGCTAAAGTTCAAATCCATCGGCTGACCAATGAACTGGCCAATGAGCACAAGAACCGGTGCCACCAAAAGCGCCACCAAAAGGGATGAACCCAAGGCAATGGAAACGGACAGATCCATATTGTTTTTCAGGGCAACCCCCACAGCGGTCACATATTCCGCTGCACCACCCACCAATGGCAAGAGGATGACCCCAGTAAATAGGGGCGTCAAACCCAGTCCCGCCGTTGCCTCCTCGACAGCACCAACAAAGATTTCTGACTCAAAGGCCACCCCAATGGTGGCAATGATAAGAACATTGATCCAAAGGGGTAGGTTGGGCCTTTCGTAGTGTCCTTCCACGCCCCCTAGTTCCACCTCACTAACATCGTAAAGATAGCTGTGGGTTTTCAGGGAAAAGAGTAACGTGAGCCCATAAACCAGAACCAGAATGATGGATACCACAACTGACATTTGGGAAACTGCGGTTGGCGGCACTCTATCGGAGGTGTAAATCACCATTGCTGGTAAAAGAATGGCAGCGATCGCCACCGTCATCGAGGAGGCATTCACCCGTGCCACCACTGGGGCAAAGGATTGTTCCTTGTAGCGAATGCCCCCCAGCAACATGGATAGCCCCATCACCAGCAAAAGGTTCGCCATCAGGGTTCCCGTAATACTGGCTTTGACAATATCCACTAAACCCGCTCGCAGCGCCACAATAGCAATAATGAGTTCGGTGGCATTGCCAAAGAGGGCATTCAAGAGGCCACCGATCGTCGGACCCGTGGCCAGCGCCACCTCTTCTGTGGCGGTGCTCAACCAAATCGCTAAGGGCACGATCGCCAGTGCTGCCAAAATAAAGACGGTGAGAGCGCCCCATTCCAGTTTTTCCGCAGCAACGGAAAGGGGAATAAATATCAAGAAACCAATCGAAACCAGTCGCCTCATGGGGGCACCCCTTACATGGTGAAAAAAGAAAAATTTTCTCTATCCTAGCCTGTGGTTTTATTATCCTAGCCTGTGGTTTTATAGCTCCACGCCAAGGGGCGAGAAATCGGGTCAGCACCTAGCCACTGCGGAGGATCACTCGCTGATTTTGGCGGGCGACAAGGGAGAGGGTGAGCGGGCCAGCGGTATAAACCGAGGTGGGAGTGACTGCACTAATATCAACCGTCCCTTGGTGATCCTTGAGGTCAAGGACAAATTTCACCAGTTCAATTTGGCGAAACGAGCCAACAGTGCCAGTGACCGGATCTGGGAGCACACCGGAGGCGATCGCCCGTTGATTACTTACCGTAAATAACTGATCCAAACGTTGCAAAATCTGCTCATCGGTCATCTGGCTGGGATCCAAAGAGATGGTGGCCAGATTCTCACCCTCGCGGAAGACCTGCTGATTGCGCGCCACTTGGGGCACCACAAGAATATTGCTTTCCCCCTGTAGATAATTGGCCGCTGCTAGAATGCGCACCACATAGGGCTGACCATCACTAATTTGGCTGCGCAGGCGGCGCACATCTTCGGTGGTGATTTGAATCACCTGATCCGTTGGCTTGAGGTCCTGGGGACTATTGAGAACGATGGCATTCCGTCGCGCTTCCCGCAGGAGTTCCTCAATGACTTGGGTGGCTTGAGCCGGATCTTTGACATTTTGAATCACTGCAGAGGCCAAAACTTGCCCCGTGCGAATGGCGATCGTCCCCCGCCGTAGTCCCAAAAGCAGGATGCTCACGTTTTCTTCAAGGCGTTGGCGACTGGCCTCAAGGGCAGCAATTTCCTGCTGAAGACTACGCTGTTGATTCCGTAACACCTGCTGCTGCTGATTGGCCACGGCCAGTTGATCCTGAATGCGCTCAATCTCTGCTTGGAGGCGATCCTTTTGGGCTTCAACTTCGGCAAGGCGTTGTTGAGCTGTGCGAATGGCGGTTTCTAGGGCTACTTTTTGCCCAGCCACATCCTCGAGGCGACTTTGGATGGCTTGTCGCTCCCGTTGCAGGCGCTGGATTTCCTGCCGCAGGCGTGCCCCTTGGGCTTCAAAGTTCTCGAGGTTTTTTTGGGCTTGGGTGTAGCGGTCTTGGAGTTGCTTGAGTTCTGCTTCTGTAAGGGTTTGACGATTGACGGCCTGCTCTAGCACTTGGTTCGTTTGATTGAGGCGTTGGCGAATATTGGCCAGTTCAATTTGCGATTGTGCCAGTTCCGCTTCAATTTTGTCCTTTTGGGCACGGGTTTCCGCTAGTTCCTGTTCGGCAGCCGCTTGTTGACGGCGAATCGTATCAATGCGCAGGACACCATCGCGCAATTCACGACTGAGGGCAAAGAGGATGGCCAAAGTGGAGGCAGAAATTAAGCTCCCCGTGAGAATGGTGATCAAAACAGCGGTCTGTCGGGGCCGCAAATTAAACCAACTCAATCGAGCCTTGCCCACTTTTGAGCCCAGGCGATCGCCCACTGTGGCGATCGCGCCCCCAAGAATAATCACCGCCAAGACGAGAACATACCCAGCCATATTTCGGGTACTGCTGCCACTCCCCAACTATACTTTTTACAGTATGTGCCGATGCTGACCCCTATAACGGTTTGGGCAAACCACTTTGACTGCAATCAAGCGATGCCAAAAATTGCTACTTGGAATGTCAACTCAATTCGCACCCGCCTTGACCAGGTGTGCCAGTGGTTGGATAGTACTGGGGCGGACTATCTCTGTCTTCAGGAAACCAAAGTCACAGATGCTGAGTTCCCGCGGCAGCCCTTTTTGGATCGTGGATATCAAGTTTATTGTAGTGGCCAAAAGGCCTACAATGGGGTGGCCATTCTCAGTCGTCAGCCCCTTGTGGGGGTAGAGGCAGGCTTTGCCCCCCAATTACCCAGCCACAGTGAGTTGGATACACAAAAACGAATCATTCGCGCCCAATTGGCCCCTGAGGTGATCTTAGTGAATGTTTATATTCCCAACGGCGGCGAGTACGACAGTGAGAAATACCACTACAAGCTGCACTGGCTGAAAACTCTGTATATCTATCTCGAGCAACTCACCGCCCAAGGGGAGGTGATTCTCTGTGGCGATTTTAATATTGCCCCTGAAGATAAGGACCTCTTTGATGCTAGCGATCGCGCCACCAAAGTGGGGGCCACCGATGCTGAACGCAACCTTCTGGCAGCCATTCGCGATCTTGGCTTCTATGATGCCTTTCGCCACTTTACTGAAGCGCCAGGGCACTACTCTTGGTGGGATTATCGGGCAGGTGCCTTTCGCCGCAATCATGGCTGGCGCATTGATCACCTCTACATTACCCCCGGTGTCAAAGCCCGTGCCTGCAACTGTCACATCGATATTGCCCCTCGGCGCTTACCCAAGCCCAGTGACCATGCACCCGTGATCCTAGAGATTGAATAGGGGCTGTACGGTGGGCAGCCACCCCGTCAAATCCTGTACCCCTTGGCCATAGGTGAGATCAAAGGTCAGTGGCGTAATACTAATCAAATTTTGGGCAATGGCTTCCACATCCGTGGGCGCTTGATTGGGGTCTTGGGGATATTCTTCGACCACCTCACCTGCAAGCCAATAGTAGGTTTTGCCGCGAGGGTCAATGCGCTTTTGGAAAAGGTCATGGTAGCGCCGAATCCCCTGCCGGGTAATAACAACCCCAGCAATTTCACTGGCGGGCAAAGCAGGCACGTTGACATTGAGGAGCATTTTGGGAGGAAGGGGGTCGGTTTCCAGTGCTTTGAGGAGACGATTGGCAAACTCAGCGGCCGGCTGAAAGTCATGAACCGTGAAACTGGCGAGGCTGATGGCAATACTGGGAATGCCCTCAATCACCCCCTCCATAGCAGCAGACACTGTGCCGGAGTAGAGAATATCTGTGCCGAGGTTGGAGCCTTGGTTAATCCCAGAAACGACAAAATCGGGAGGTTCCTCTAGGAGAGCACCCAGGGCTAACTTCACACAGTCGGAGGGGGTACCAGAGCAGGCCCAGGCCTTAATCCTGGGGTGAAAGAGATCCCTCACGACTTCTGCGCGAATCGGATCAAACACCGTGAGGCTATGCCCTGTAGCAGAGCGTTCGCGATCCGGACACACGACCACCACTTCATGGCCAGCGATCGCCAGTGTATCTGCCAACGCCCGAATACCGGGGGCAAAGACCCCATCATCATTGGCAACAAGTAACCGCATTTCTCGCCCCCTGAATCCTGAAGTATTGGCCAAACATTACAGTTGATTGCAAATTGCAGCACACTCCCTGAGAAATGTTAACCTCTAAAAGGGTTAAGTGGCGCACTCCGTGGCCCACCCTGCCAAACAGTTTGGACGCACCATTCCTGACAAGACCGCTTTTAGGGATTGACAGGATCGATGGGGCGCTTACTGAACCATCAGTTGAAGGAGAACACTGTGTCTGTGCATCAAAGTCATCCATTCCTCCGTGAAGACCTCAGTGAATACGTTGCCCATTTGCAACTGCACATGGCACTTCAAGCACGCAATTTGGTGCCCGCCCTGAAACACGCCGGCGACAGCCGTGAGCAACTTCTCCATCAAACCCAAGCTAACTTCGAGAAGCACGTCTCCCGTCAAAGCTATATTGGCTAAAGCACTTTTCCTCTGTGTTCAAAAATCAACAGCTACGCTCCCTAAGCAGCAGTGATCTTGCTGCTTTTTGCGTTTGTTGGGGTTTGGGGGAGTCGCTTCTGCCACCACTTTGAGGCACACTTGCAACAGAGTACACTAGGGGCGATATTGCTATTTGTAACACTCTTGCCAGCGTTCTCAGGAGGTTTTATGGCCCGGACAGAGTCCACAATGCTTGCCCTTGGTACCGTTGCTCCCGATTTTCAACTGCCCGATGTGGTGAGCGGGCAAACCATTTCCCTCAGCACCTTTGCCGATAAGAAAGCCCTACTGGTGATGTTTATTTGTCGCCACTGTCCCTATGTAAAGCATGTCCAAGAGGAACTGGCGAAGCTGGGGCGCGACTACAAAGAGACAGGCCTAGGAATTGTGGCTATTAGTGCCAATGACGCTGCCAACTATCCCGATGATGCTCCAGAGTCCCTGAGGGCGATGGCCACGGAGCTAGGGTTTACATTTCCCCTTTGCTACGACGAGAGCCAAGAAACGGCCAAGGCCTACACCGCAGCCTGTACACCGGATTTCTTCCTCTTTGATAGCGATCGCAAGCTTGTGTATCGCGGACAACTTGATGACAGCCGTCCCCAGAATGGCCTACCGGTGACTGGAAAAGACTTGCGGGCAGCCATTGATGCCGTGTTAGCCGGTCAAACCCCCAGCGAGGATCAAAAACCAAGTCTCGGCTGTAATATCAAGTGGAAACCGGGGAATGAACCGGCCTATTACAGCTAATCCTGGAAAGGGAAAGAGAGGGGCACTTTTATTGCCGCTTTGCAGTCGTTGGCCTATGTTATATCAATGCCAATGGGTTTGGCCGTGTTGACGCGATTGTTTTTAGGTGTGAGCAGTGAATAACCAACTTTTTTTGCCAGTGCAAATGCAGTCAATGGGGGCTGCCCTGAAAACCGTAAAAGTGGCAATAGCAACGGTGGCGATCGCCCTCGGTCCTTTGAGTCCCAGCCGTGGCCAAGCAGCCCCCACCCCTCCTGTCAACACACCCGCTGAGACGCCAGCATCGCCAACATTACCATCGGCAGAGCCTGTGCCTGAAAGCCCCCCAGCGGCACCCCCCATCCCCCCCTCTGTGAGTCAGCCCCCCGCTGATGAACCCCAAGTGCTGATTGCTGAAGTGGTGGTTGAAGGAGCCACTCCTGAACTGGAGCAATTGGTCTATCAAGTCATTAGCACTCGACCGGGCAGTACCACCACCCGCACGCAACTCCAACAGGATACCAACGCCATCTTTGCTACGGGCTTTTTTGCTGATGTCAATGCCGTCCCCAGCGATACCCCCCTCGGTGTGCGGATTACGTTTATCGTGCGCCCTTATCCGGTACTGCGAGCTGTTCAAGTAGCGGGCAACCAAGTCCTCCCCCAGGAGAAAGTTCAGGAAATCTTTGCGCCGCAAATTGGCCGCACCCTCAATCTCCGGGAGCTACAGGCTGGAATTGAAAAAATTAACACCTTCTATAGGGATAAGGGCTATATTTTGGGTCAAGTCGTTGGCACCCCCCAAATCGATCCCGATGGTGTGGTGACGTTGCAGGTAGCTGAGGGGGTGGTTGAACAGGTCACCTATCGCTTTCTAAATAAAGAAGGGGAGCCCACGAAACAACGTACCCGCGACTTTGTAATTAGCCGGGAAATGGACACCCAACCCGGGGTAGTCCTTAACCAAAAGACAGTGCAGGCAGACTTGCGACGCCTCTTTGAACTGGGACTTTTTGAGGATGTGCAAGTTGCCCTTGAACCCGGCCAGGATCCCCGCAAGGTGAACTTGATTCTCAATATCAAAGAGCGCAATACGGGCAGTGTCTCTGCGGGGGCGGGCTATAGCTCGGCCGCAGGTCTATTTGGAACCGTAGCATTCCAGCAAAACAACCTCTTTGGCCGCAACTGGAAATTTAGTGCGGAAGCCCAAGGGGGGACTGAAGGGGAATTTCTCTTTGACGTTAGCTTCACCGATCCGTGGATTAAAGGGGATCCCTACCGCACCTCCTACACAGTCAGTGCCTTCAACCGCCTGACGGTTCCCTATACCTTCAGTAATGGCCCAATTGATGTTCGTTTGGCCAATGGGGATTCTCCGCGGATTAACCGCTTGGGTACTGCGGTCTTTTTTACCCGTCCCTTTACCAAGAATCGCGATCAGGTGCGTACCGCTTGGACCGGTTCCCTTGGCTTGCAATATCAACGCGTCACATCCCTAGACGGCGGTTTTACTCGCTTTAATACCGATGCCTTAGGCAACTGTTTAACCTTTCCAGACAACGGCGTCTGTCGTGGCTTCAATGATCTGTTTACGGTACAAGCGGCGATTCTGCGGGACTTGCGCAATGATCCCCTGCGTCCCACCAGTGGCCAAGTGATCCGCCTAGGTGTGGATCAGTCGCTTCCCATTGGTGCGGGTAGCATCTTGATGAGTCGGGTGCGGGGTAGCTATAGCTTCTATATCCCAGTGAAGTTTCTGCGCATTGAGGGGCCGCAAACCTTTGCCTTCAATATTCAAGCGGGGAACATTTTTGGCGATTTGCCCCCCTATGAATCCTTTACCTTAGGGGGTGCTAACTCGGTGCGCGGTTGGGAAGAGGGGGCGATCGGTTCTGGACGTGCCTTTGTGCAGGGGACCGTGGAGTATCGCTTTCCCATTTTCAATATTGTGGGTGGGGCGCTGTTTGTTGATGGCGCCAGTTTGCTCGGTACCCAAAGCAGCGTACCCGGCCAGCCGGGGATTGTGCGCGGCAAGCCGGGAGAGGGTTTAGGTTATGGAGCAGGGCTGCGGGTAAATACGCCTTTGGGGAATATCCGCATTGACTTTGGCTGGAATAATGAAGGGCGTAGTGTCTTCAGCTTTGGTATTGGTGAACGCTTCTAGGAGAAAGATCGATGAGCGCAGCCTCTGGACCGACAGCATTGGCGGCAACAACTCAACAGACCCTTGCTGGCACTGCCCAATGGTCAGGGGTGGGCTTGCATTCAGGCCAGTGGGTTGCGCTCACCCTTCAGCCGGCATCCGCCAATACCGGACGCCAGTTTGTACGCCTTGATTTGGAGGGGCAGCCCGTCATTCCTGCTCAGATTGAGGCTGTGAAGTCCACTCAGTTGGCAACGGAGTTGGTGGCCAAGGGCGCTAGTGTGCGTACAGTTGAACATCTATTGGCGGCGCTGGCGATCGCCGGCATTGATAATGTCACGATTCAGATCACAGGTCCTGAGGTGCCCGTGCTCGATGGCTCGGCACAACCTTGGCTAGAAGGCATTCAGAGGGTAGGTGTTGTCCCTCAGGAGGCCCCTCGGCCAGCAGTCATCTTAAAGGAACCTGTCACCATTTACGAAGGAGACGCCTTTGTCAGTGCTATTCCTGCTCCTGAGCTGCGCCTCACCTATGGCATTGACTTTTCCTATGGGGCGATTGGTCGGCAGTGGTGTAGTTTTACGCCCTCAGAACTAGCAGCGGAGGTCGCTCCCGCTCGCACCTTTGGTTTTGCTGAACAAGTGGACTATCTGCGCAGCCAAGGTCTGATTCAAGGGGGCAGTTTAGAGAATGCCCTTGTGTGCAGTGCCAGTGGTTGGATCAACCCGCCGTTACGCTTTGCCGATGAACCTGTTCGCCACAAGTTACTCGATCTCTGGGGAGATTTAGCCCTCCTTGGGACACCCCCGATCGCCCATTATGTGGCCTATCGCGCCAGTCATCATCTGCATACCCAATTGGCCCGGGCGATCGCCCACCAGAGGGTTTAGGGGCAGCCATTCTCCCCTATGATTTGGTTATATCTTTAATTTGCAGCCGACACCGATCCCTATGCCAACGTTGACTGATTCCCCACCAACCACTGTGCTGACGGTCACTGAGCTACAGCAGTTGCTCCCCCACCGCTACCCCTTTTTGCTGGTGGATCGGATCATTGACTACGTGCCAGAAAAGTATGCTGTGGGGCTGAAAAACGTCACAATCAACGAACCCTTTTTTCAAGGGCACTTTCCGGGTCGCCCCATCATGCCGGGGGTGCTCATTGTGGAAGCCCTTGCCCAAGTGGGCGGGGTTGTGCTGATGCAGATGAACTGGGCAAAGGATAAACTTTCTGTGTTTGCGGGCATTGATAAGGTGCGCTTTCGCCGTCCAGTCGTCCCCGGAGATCAGTTGATTCTGCGGGCGGAGCTTCTTGTTGTCAAACAACAGCGCATCGGCAAAATGCAAGGACGGGCTGAGGTGAACGGTCAATTGGTCTGTGAGGGCGAGATGATGTTCTCGCTGGTGGACTAGTCACAATCAATGATGCAAACACTGATCCATCCTACTGCTGTCATTCATCCCAGTGCTGAACTGCATCCCACAGTTCGAGTCGGTCCTTATGCTGTGATTGGTGAACAGGTGCGCGTCGGCGCCCATACGGAAATTGGTGCCCATGTGATTATTGAAGGGCCAACGGAGGTGGGGGTAGGCAATCGTATCTTTCCGGGAGCGATCATCGGCACTGCCTCTCAGGATCAAAAATATACGGGTGCCAATAGTGCCCTGCGCATTGGTGATTACAACACGATTCGCGAGTTCGTGACCATTAACCGCGCCAATGGTGAAGGGGATGCCACAATTATTGGTAACCACAATCTGCTCCTGGCCTATGTTCATGTAGCCCATGATTGCGTGATTGAGGATCAGGTGGTGATTACGAATGCCGCCTCGATCGCTGGCCATGTTTGCATTGAATCAAAGGCGCGCATTGGGGGTATGGTGGGTATTCACCAGTTTGTCCATATTGGTCGCTTGGCGATGGTGGGAGCCATGGCACGGGTGGATCGGGATGTGCCTCCCTATATGCTGGTGGAAGGTCATCCGGCACGGGTTCGTGCTCTCAATCAGGTGGGACTGCGGCGGGCAGGTGTTACAGAGGCAGAAATGCGCGACCTCAAGGAAGCCTTTCGCATTCTTTATCGCCGGGAGTTGCCCCTTGCCCAGGCGATCGCCCAATTGGCAACCCTACCCCCTTCTGAGCATTTAGAGCATCTGCAGCGCTTTTTAACCTATGCCCGCGAAGAGGGACGGCGGGGCTTAACCCCCGGTGGTCGGGCAACGACGGATTAAGTCTCTAGTTGCCACTTGCTCAATGCCATGCCTGCTGTGGTGCTTGTCCATCCCCAAATTCCCCCCAATACCGGTAATATTGCCCGCACCTGTGCTGCCACCCAGACACCGCTGCACCTGATTGAACCCTTAGGGTTTGAACTCAGCGATCGCTACCTCAAGCGCGCCGGTCTAGACTATTGGCCCTACGTCACCTTGTATTGCCACCCCGACTGGGCAACATTTCTGAAAACAGCCCACCGCCACGGCCGCTTAATTGCCTTTGAACCTGCCGCCCAGCAGATTTACTGGGACTTCACCTTCACTGAGAGCGATTGGCTGGTCTTCGGCAGTGAACCCGATGGTATTCCTGCTGATGTTTTAGCCAGCTGCGATGCCTTCCTCAAAATTCCCATGTGGCAGCCTGCTGTCCGCAGTCTGAACCTCTCGGCATCGGTGGCGATCGCCCTCATGGAAGTTTACCGCCAACTCTATTCCTCAACTGCTTGATGACTACCATATCAAAGCGCGCATCTCGTTCCTGATCCTCGCCCTTCCCTTTCGGGTGTAGTTTACGGTTGTACTGAGGCGACGACTAGACTTCTACGATTGAATAGGGAAGGGATATTACCGCCATAAATATAACGTCCACGGGTCAGGCAATGACGGCTCTGACCTAGGTTGCAGGGGAGGATTTTATTGATGAAATCCTGTGGCCTGTAGAGACAATTCTCAACGGGCCAAAAACGGGGCAAAGGAGCACGGGCTTGCCGTTGATTAGATGGCTGAGTTGGCTGAGTTGTGAAAGTGGAGAGAGCGAATATGAATACCTTATCTTCCAGTTCAGTTGCCACCAAACCCCCACCCACTAACGAACGACGCCGCATTTTTCGTATCGTTCGTATAGGTCTTGGCATCACCCTGATTGGCCTAGCTGTGTATCTCCTCTGGTGGCGACACCGGAATGTGGTCAGCCGCGTCGGCTACCTCAATGGCACAGTGATTACGCTCTATGCCAGAATTCCTGGTACATTAACCCTGCAACCGCTGCGCCCCGGCGAGCTCCTGAAAGCAGGAACGAAAATTGGCTTTATCCGCAACGATCGCAATCCTCAACTGGAAACCGATCGCCAGAATTTGGAAACTCGACTCGGTGTTGCCCTTGCCCAGCAGCGCAGTTTGCAAGAGAAACGGAACAGCCGCATGGCCTTGATTGCCCAACTGGAGCGCTATCAGCAAAGTCAACACATCCTTGAAACCCGCTTTGCCCAAGAAGCGGTGCAGCGCACCCTAGGGGAACTCCGCCAAGCCCAAGAAGCTCTGGCCATTGCCCGCATTGAAGCCGATCGCTATACCAGTTTAGTGGAAGCAGGGGCTGTGGCTCGCCAACTCGCCGATGAAGCCGTTTCCCGTGCCAAGCAAGCGGCGAAATTTGTTGAGAGTAAACAGGCCGAGCTGCGCCGCCAACAAACAGCTCTCCAAGCGGCTCGCCAAGGACTGCAACTGGATGCTGCGCGTACCTTTAGCTTTCCCCAAATCCGCCTCATTGATTTGCAAATTGAAGTTGTTGATATTGATGCTGAACTGTTGGCAGTAGCCACAACCATTGCCGAGCTACGCCGTGAAATTGCCAATATTAAACAGCAACTCTCCCTGCAACGCCTGGCGACTGTGAAAGTACCGACGACCGCAGTTGTCTGGTCAGTGATCCACAAAACAGGGGAGTTGGGTATTCCCCTAGCAGCGGGTGATCCGATCGTTAAAGTTCTAGATTGCACTGATGTCTGGGCAACGGCATTGGTGGCCGAGCGAGAAAATCCTCGTCTGCGGGTGGGTCAAGAGGCTACTGTGCGCTTGCTGGATGGGAGCGATCGCCGACTTAGCGGCATTGTGCGGGCGATTCGTGGTGGCCCTGGTAAGGTCGAAGTGGGGGAAAACGTGGCCGTGCCCCCTCCCGATCTGGTGCGCAACGAACTGGCGGTTGACGTTCAACTCCACAACCTACCGGAGGACTTCAGCGCCGAACGTTTCTGCGGTGTCGGTCAAAGTGTTGAAGTGGTGTTTAGAAGCTAAACCATGCCCCTCAAGTTGTTGCAAACCGATGGCTGGCTTTTGCTCCTAGGCATTCTAGCCCTCTTAGGAGTATTGCTTTGGCAACTGGACTGGCGGGATTTACTACCGAATCTTGTCAGTTTTTGGCATGGGGGACAGGCCATCATGCGACCCCAAGGAACTACGCTTGAAGCCCTGCTGTTGCCCGCCTTTGTTTGGCTTGCCATCACATTTTTACTCAAGGAACTCTCCCCCCAACCCACTTTTTGGTCACGGCTGATTGTCAGTTTGGGGCTAGCCCTGTTGGCGGTGCGCTATATTCTCTGGCGCTTTTTCAATAGCCTGAACTTGGATGATCCCCTCAATGGCACAGTCTCAATTCTTCTATTTGCGGCTGAGTTGCTGACCCTGATCAACACGATTTGCTTCTTTGTGCTGTCTATCTTTTCCAAAAACCGCACCCCCGAAGCCGATCGCCTGAGTCAAGCAGTGATTCGCGGTGAGTATCTGCCCTGGGTGGATGTCATTTTACCCACCTACAACGAAGGCGTAGAGATTTTGCGCCGCTCCGTGATTGCCTGCCAAGCCATGGACTACCCCCACAAGCGCATTTACCTGCTGGATGATACCCGTCGCCCAGCGGTGCGCGCCCTTGCCGCAGAACTGGGCTGTGAATATCGCGATCGCCCCGACAACCGCCATGCCAAAGCAGGGAACATTAACCATGCTCTGCCCACGCTCACGGGGGAACTCATTGCTGTCTTTGATGCCGACTTCATGCCGACGCGGAACTTCCTCACCCGCACTGTGGGCTTTTTCCAAGATTCCAAGACCGCCATGGTGCAGACGCCGCAGCATTTTTTCAATGAGGATCCGGTCACTGTAAATCTTGGCCTAGAGGGAATTGTCAACAACGAGCAGACGCTATTCTTTCGCTTTATTCAACCCAGCCGTGACTTCTTCAACGCCGTGGTATGCTGTGGCACCTGTTTTGTGATTCGCCGCAGTGCCCTCGATGAGATTGGGGGCATTCCCACCGATAGCATCACCGAAGACTACCTGACTTCTCTGTACTTGCAGGGGCGTGGTTATCAGATCAAGTATCTGAATGAAGCGCTCTCAGCGGGAATGTCGCCGGAAACTATTAGTGCCTACATTAACCAGCGATTGCGGTGGGGTCAAGGTACACTGCAAATGCTTTTTCTCAAGCAGAACTTTTTTACCATTCCTAACCTCAATTTGATTCAGCGTTTTTACCATAGCCTTGGTGTATTGTATTGGCTGCTGTCCATTCCCCGGGTCATTTCTCTTTTGGCACCCTTGGCCTTTTTACTCTTTGGACTCGCCCCTTTGCGGGCCACAGTGAACGAGATTCTCTACTTTTATTGTCCCTACTACTTGGGGAATATCATGGCCTTTTCATGGCTCACGGAGGGTCGCCGCTCTGCCTTTTGGTCCGATGTCTATGAAACAATGATTGCCTTTCCCATGGCGATCACGGTGATTCGTACCTTCATCAGTCCCAAGGGCAAGCCTTTTAAGGTAACGCCCAAAGGTATCGTTGATCCCCACCGTATCCATATTAATTGGCCTTTGGTGCGACCTTTGCTGGTGATTGCGGTTTTAGTCATCCTTGGTCTCATCTGGCGCAGTTCTCCCTTGCAAGAAACACAGGTCAATCCAGATAGTTTGGCAATTAACATGTTCTGGTGCAGTTATAATCTGGCGTTAATTCTTATCTGTACCCTAGTGGCTATCGATGTGCCCCAGCGGCGCCATCCGCGTTTCCTGCGCTCTGAGCCCTGTGAATTGATTGTTGGGGGCGATCGCTACCGTGGGCAAACGGTTGATATTTCCGAAGAAGGGGTACGGATACGCCTCAACCGTTTTCCTCCAGAATCGTTCCCTCAGTCAGTGGGTGAATTGCACTTTCTTGCGCCTAGCCCCCTAATCAGCCTACGCTTACCGGTCCAAGTGCGTTGGTCAAGAACTGCGAACCTAGGCAGCAAGAGCCTAGTCCTAGAAATTGGTCTCCAATTTCTCTCCTTGTCTATTGCACAACAACGGCACCTGATTAACTATCTCTACTGTCAACCAGGTCAATGGGATGAGGTGCGTGTTCCTGAAATTAAAACCGCTTGGGCACTCCTTCAGAGTATTTTTCGCTTGCATCCCCTTGCCGAGAGCCGCTAACCATTAAGCTAACCATTAAGAAGGGTGAGGAGATTTTGAATTGCCATACTGGTTGACCGAATTGCGGCATGAATATTGGCATTTTTGGGCTCAACTTGCAGCAGATAGGCCAAGCTGGATTGGAGATACGTCAGCGCCATCTGAGTGTTGGGATCAATGTGCTGGTAGGCTTGGGGTGAGTAGGGCGGGCCATAACTGGGATGGGGATAGCCCACGGAGTGCTCATAGTTTGCCCCTGCGTATCCTTGGGAATAGTCGTAGTTGGAATGGGGATAGCCGACGGAGTGCTCATAGTTTGCCCCTGCATATCCTTGGGAATAGTCGTAGTTGGAATGGGGATAGCCGACGGATTGCTCGTAGTTTGCCCCTGCATATCCTTGGGAATAGTCGTAGTTGGAATGGGGATAGCCGACGGATTGCTCGTAGTTTGCCCCTGCATATCCTTGGCTAGCTTCAACTGGTTGTGCAGGCTCAGAGGACGCTGAAGCCGTTGCTGCCGCAGCAGGTACCTGTGGCGCTGCAGGCAAAATAACGGCCTCCTCTGTTTCCTCTGGTTCACTAGCAGGGGAGCCGATTGGGCTGGATGGGGTACCACTGGCCTTGGCAGCCATAATTTCCGTGGCCTCGAGGATTTGGGTGGGCTCACTGTCGATTTCTCCCATACGTTCTCCCCGTTTGTAGGCACTGATCTGACTGTGACTCTGTGCAGTATCTTTTTCCTCTTTTTTCAGCCACACAAGAAAGTCCGAGGCGCTGTAGGTGGCTTCTCCCCCCAAGGTACGAATGGCAACAAAGCCATTGGCAGCATTGGCGCTTTGAATAGGATACCAGGTGCCCCGATAAAGAATCATCGCATCCATGGCGAGGGAGTTGCCTCCTGTAAGAGCACCGCGTCGCTTACCCCGTGCCCAGCGGTCTTTCCACAGCACTCCCGCTTCGGTGTATTGGATGACATAGCCTTCGGGAACAGTGCGATGTTCGTAACGTAAAAATCCGGGGGTTTGAGCTATGCCAACTTGGAAGATTTCATAATCTACCATTACCTCTTGAATCAGAGGTCGATAGGGGGATGCATCCCGTACCTCAATGGCAAGGGTGGGGGCATCTGTTTTCACCCGTGCAACAATGCCATCTTTGTAGGAAATGAGCTGAACTTCATCAAATGTTGTTTCTACACGCAGGTGCCGATTCGAGAGCATTCGCGAATTTTTCTGAATCAAGTCTTTAATAAATTGGTCTATTAATTCGCGATCGCCCATAGTTTTTGCTTTGAATCACGGCAAGAAGCCTGCTAGCCACTGGGCCAAGGGACCCTATCCCTTTGTTTTATTATATTCCCTATGAGTCTCTTTCTATGAAGGGCATTGCTTAATGCAACTCTGGGACACTAGACCCATTCCTGCATAGTGGCCACAGGTTAGCTTAGGAACATTACCGATGTCAGTCTAGGACAAAAAACTTCCTGGCAACAACCGTAAATCTACGGATTGAAGGTCTGGAAATACTCCCGCAGCCGCTGCAGAGCCTGACCGCGATGACTAACTTGTTGCTTTTCGACGGGACTCATCTCGGCAAAGGTACGCTGCTGACTGGGTACCCAAAAGACAGGATCGTAGCCAAACCCCCCCTGACCCCGGGGAGCGGTTAAAATCTCGCCTGCACACCGTCCCTCGGTTGTAACGGCAATCGTGCCATCGGGACGGGCGAGGGCAATGACACAAATAAATTCAGCGGCGCGATCGCTCACGTCGGCCATTTCCCGCAATAGCCGCTCAATGCGCTCAGCATCCGTCGCACCATAGCGAGCCGAATAGATTCCCGGTGCCCCCTGAAGAGCATGAACTGCTAGCCCCGAATCGTCGGCGATCGCCCACTGTCCCATTTGCTTGGCGGCAGTAGCGGCCTTCAAACAGGCGTTGCCCACAAAGGAATCCGCAGTTTCAGCAATCTCAATGGTGACTGGCAGGGCTAGCAACTCCCCAATCCACGGCTGTAACCAGCCTTGAAACTCCTTGACTTTGCCAGCATTGTGGCTCGCTAAGACCGCTTGGGCAAGAATGGGCATTTCCTATGGACGACGCTGCAACTGAATATGATCTTGCCGCAAACTGACATCAAAGTGCTGGAGAAAATCCTGCCCCAAAAGCCCAATCCTCATTTCAGGCCCAGCCACGGCAACGGGCAATTGCTTACGATGGACGCCACCGACACTTATGGATTGGACATAGACAACTGGCAGCACCACTTGACCATTGGCAGTATAAAACACGCGATTATCCACCACTTGAGCTGGGGTAATGCCCAAAGCCCGTGCCATCGATCGCGTAATCACTGTCATGCTGGCTCCTGAGTCCACCAGCATCTCAAACTGCAGTCGTTGGTTAAACGTAACTTGAATAACGGGAATCCCCTCTTGCCGCCGCAGAATCGGTATAATACCCCTGGGCTGAGTGATCACCGTTGCCATTGACGGAGCAGGGGTTGGGGGCAGTTGTTGCAATCGCAGCAATTCTTGACGATAGCTACCAAGGGCTTGGGCCTGTTGGGGATGGGCACGAATGACCTGATCGAGAATTTGCACCGCTGTCGCCCAGTCTTGGTTGGCGATCGCCCGATAAAAACTTTCTGGCAGTACAACCGCAGGCCCTCCCCTGGCTGGGGTAATCAGGAACACCATGCCCGCCAGCGTCGCTAGTACCCAATATCCATGTTCTTGGGCCATGATTTTCCTCGTACCCTAGGATCAATAAGTTCAATAGTAGCGAGATAACCGCTGACTATTCCAAAGTGCCAATGAGCACGCAACCTTCGCCGCCACTGAGTCCTGAAGATTATTGATAATGGGAAACCCAAAATGGGGCTAAGCACGACTACAGCAACGGCCAAGTGTATGCAATGGCAAGAGCTACTGATGCCCACCTCACCCCGGCCTTGAATTTGGCCACCCTTCTACACCCCCCTGTGCGGCAACGGGGTTCTCGTCTTTACATTTCAGATATGAAAGTGCGCCTAGAAGAGCGCAACTGCTTTTACTATCCAGATATCCAGATTCAGATCTACTTGTGACCTGTGATCCACGGGATCGGCAAACACTGCTCTATAAATCCTTCCCTTGCTTGGTGATTGAGCTGCTCTCTCCCTCAACAGAGGCCTTTGATCGCGGCGATAAGTTCATTGACTATCAAAGCCTTGAGAGCCTTGAGGAATATGTACTGGTTCATAGCCGCCAACAGCAATGGGAAAGCTTTCGTCCCAGTGCCTCGGGGTTGTGGGTTTGGCAGGCCTACTCCCCTCCAGAAGATGCGGTTGAACTCAAGAGCATTGGCTGGCAAGGCCACCTATCTGCGATTGATGAAGAGGTTACCCTAGAGCCCTAATCTCAATCAAAAGTTTGTGTGAATCGCCTCCATCGGACAGGCGGCAACACATTGCTCACAGACAATGCAACGGGAGCGGGTAAATTGGAGTTGAAACGTTTCTGGATGGAGCGTCAGCGCCTGAGTGGGGCATACCCCTGTACAGAGCCCACAGTGGACACAGGCCTGCTCATCAATCACAATTTCACGACTGGCAAGGGACACCTCAATATTCTGCTGCCGCAACCATTCGAGGGCGGCCTCCATTTGGTCAATGTCTCCAGCCAATTCTAGAACCAGTTTGCCCACTTGGTTAGGTGCCACTTGGGCACGGATGATATTGGCGGCGATATTAAAGTCCTTGGCTAAGCGATAGGTGACGGGCATTTGAATCGTCCGCCGGGGAAATGTCAATGTCACTCGCTTTTTCACTGCTTGAAGATTTGGATCGTAGCACAGCTCTTTTGATCAGTATGGCACACTCCCGACACTGCGAAAGTTATAGCTATTCCAATAAAGAATGAGAAATTGGGCGGCACAATAATTGCAACTCACCTCATCTTTGCCACCTTACTTGACATAGGAGACAACCTGATCTCCTAAATTCAGTCTATAGCTCCTGTTCTTTAAGGATATTGAGGACGCTTCAAGGGTAATCTATCTCTCTTTGCAATATCTCACTCTCTTTCGAAATAGCCATAATGCACAGCCTTTTTCATAGGAATTGAAAAATGAAAAAAATATTAAATTTTATTTACTAGTCTATAAACGCAAAAGTGATATCCACAGTAAAATTATTACCCTGCTAGATAGGAACTAGATAGATTATTATTTGTCAGAATTTAATAAATTATTAAAATAGGAGATTGCAGATAAAAATGAATCTCAAATAAAATTAGAGGACTCATCTGTTGCCAATGAAATGGCTCTTTTATAAATGCTTGCTAGCTTAATAGCCATTTGTTTTAACTTATACTTTTCTTCGATCCTTTCAGTGCCGTTGAGTTGTCAGCGCACTGGCAGTGAAAATATGACTCCTACTGTCTAGTGCTTAGTTAAAGCATATTGATTTTGGGGATTGTGTAAACGGAATCAAAGGAAGACTAGGATTGGGAATGGCTGTTGATAATCTCGCCGAAGCGTTCAATCCGCAAGGGAGTGTTATGAAAGTCGGCTTGGATTAAACGGCGAATCAGTTGCACACTGGCAAAGTTTTGATCAATATGGGGAATCCCTTTGGCATCTAGGCGTACAGGAATGACTTTTCCTTGAATAAAGCGACCAGAACTGTCGAGTTCAATATCGAGAATCAGCGACTTGCCAAGGGGGCCGTGACTGCTTAGAGTCTGATAGCCGACAAAGTTCCCCAAGGAATAGGCAATGAGGCGGCCTTTGTATAATTCAAGGGCACGGGGAACATGGGGGCCGTGACCCAAAATTAAATCGGCACCATTGTCAATCATGGTGCGGGCAAACTGAACTACATTGCCCCGGTCTTCCCCATAGAAGTACTCAGTGCGATCGCGGGTATAAATTTGATCGCTACCTTCGGCGCCGCCGTGGAAACTGACAACCACAATATCAGCGTTTTTCTTAGCCTCCCGCACAAGGGCGGCACTGGCCTTGAGGTCTTGGATGCGATTTTGGCCGTAGTAGGTGCCAAAGCCAATAAATGCGGTTTTCAGGCCATTGGCTTCGAGGTAGGTAATTTGATTGAGATCACCAATGGCGGTCATGCCAGCGGCGTTGATGTGGCGAATCGTATCGCGAAATCCCTGTTCGTTGAAGTCGTAGCTGTGGTTGTTGGCGATGTTGAGGACGTCAAAACCAGCTTGGCGTAACACCTGTGCATAACTGGCCGGTGAGCGAAAGACAAAACTGCGACCCCCCTGGGTGTTTTTGTAGGGATGGGGATGATCGGTAAGGGTACTTTCATAATTGCCAAAGAGGAAATCTGCCCCCTGAAGATAGGGTTTTACTTGGGCAAAGAGCTTTTGGGGATCCGCAGGCAAGCGGTTACTGGGAAAATTGGTGCCAAGGACAATATCGCCAACCGCCTTAATCCGCAAGCGGCGATCGCTAGGGGCGAGTGGGGGGGACACAAGGGGAACATCGGGTTCAGGGGGTGTAATGGCTGGACTGGGTTCTGCACTGGGCGGGGCATCGACACTGAGTTGATTTTGCAACGTCAGGGCAATGGCACTGGTGCTGGCGATCGCCAGCACACTGAGGGCAAAGGCACTCACCGCCTGATGAGACCATGGCGTGGTAGGTATAGCTGCATTTGAGCTGGAACTTGCTTGAGGAGGCGGTGCCGCTGGTAAGGTCTCCCGTAAGTCAACGGTCTGTGTCCATTCTGGCCATTCTTCGCCAAGTAGCCGAGCATGGAGACGCACCCGCAGAACGCCTTGGGGCGCCAATTGCCTGAGACCTCGGCAAACAAACTGAACACAGACTTGTGGGGGGAGCGATCGCGCTGCTTCAAACATAATTTGTAAACAGTCGCCCCGCCGCCGCACGAGGGCGCGCACCCCCTTGGCTTGGAGTGCGCGGTTCATCAAATGGGCAATCGCCTCTGCTTCACCCTGACGTGCCTGCTGCCAAATCAAATCAAGGGAAGCGGTCATGATCAAGGAACCTTCCAGCGATCGCGAGCAAACCTGTGGCTATTCTATGGAAAGTCACTCGTCTTGAAAGTTAGGCTCAGGCCAATTTGACAAACGTCACGCAGAGCCCTCTTGGGCATGCAAGGCTCGCAACAGATCATGGCGGCTAATGATGCCCACTAACTCCCCCTGATCGTTCAAAACCGGTAGGCGACTAATGTGGTGATTGACCATGAGGCGAGCTGCTTCGGAAATGGGTGCATCCACGTTAATTGTGTGGGGGTTGGGGGTCATGACGTCCTGCACCTGTTGGCCGAGGGTTTTCTTAAGGTGTTGGTGAAAAGACTCTGGAGACTCAAAGTAGATGATGCTCCCTAGGAACGTAATGTATAACGGCGGCTCTAGGGGTGCTTCGCGCACGATCAAGTCCGCCTCACAGACCAGTCCCACCAATTTGCCCCTATCATCCACGACGGGGAGGCCGCGCACTTGTTTTTCTTCCATGAGACGAACTGCTTCTGAAATCGGGGCAGCGGCACGAATGGTAAAGGGGTTGGGGGTCATGTAATCACGGACAAGAGCGCTCATAGTTAATCTAGGGAATGAGAGGACAGTTCGAGGGGATGGTAGTCGCCACGCATGGCTAGATCGGGGCGGAGGCTTTGGGCATGGCGTAGGTAGGCGTGGTAAATCGGTTGATCTGGGTTGGGGGTGTTGAAGTAAATCAAGCAGCGGATACAGCGGGGTAGGTCTCCCTCTACGTGCATTTGCTGGACATCGAGGAGGGGAATGTTCCGCCAATGGGGGCATTCACGGGCGATCGCCGCCGGAAAAATCTGATCGAGGTCACGGGTGACAGAAAAGGTGACACTAATTACTTCCGATAAATCAAGGGCATTGCGCCGCTCAATCTCGCTGAGGAGTTCCAAAACCGCCTCACGGATTGCGGGAATTGAATTTTCAGTGGCGGTAGTTGCTCCACGAATTGCTCGGACGCGCCAGCCCACAGTATGCTCCTCCATCAAGACAAAGAGCCTGAGTTTGCAAGCTATGTCGTGCTTATGTCGACCTTTGAGGTAAAATTTCAAGAGGCAAGAGAGCCTTTGGAAGAGAGGGAGCTTATGTGGGTTGAAGCTGATGAAGAGGTTTTTAAAAGATGAGGATTTAAGAAGATGTTATGCCCAAAAAGCGGTAGAAAGGCTAAGGAGTTTAAAATTGAAAAAATTGTAGAGTAGTGGAAGGATGTTTTGAGTTTGAGTTTATAGAATGATTTTAGGAGGTTTGAAATGGAGAAGCCAAGAGGTTATAACGAGAGAATTTTTAGTGGATATTTAAGAAGTTATTTTCATACACGAAGATATATATGGCTTAAAAGCAATTTGCTTAATTTATTAGGAAAAGATAAGATTAGTAGTCTAGCTATTCTGGAAATTGGCTGTGGTGATCTAAGAACACTTGAATTTACAAAGATAAATCCAAAAATTTATGTAGGAATAGATAGCAACTGGGAAAATTTATTAGATCAAGCTAAGAGTAAATATAGAGGCTTAAATAACATTATTTTAATTGAAGCAAAAAATCCATCAAAGATTACTCAAGAGTTTAATTTGTTTAATAATGATTTCTTTTTTGATGTCTGCATATCTTTAGAAACCTTTGAACACTTACCAAAACCTATTCTTGAAGAATATGTTGAATTTATTTCTAAATATCTCAATGGTCTAATATTTATTACAGTTCCTATAGAGTTTGGTCCTATCTTTTTGATCAAACACTTCGTAAAACGATTTAAATATAAAGATGATTCAGAAACTTTCAAATATAAGTTATCCGAAATTTTCTTTGCGTCGATTGGTATAACTAAAAAAGTAAAAAGGATAGAAGGAGGGCATAAAGGTTTTGATTATAGAGTTTTACTTGAATATTTATCATCTAAATTTGAATTAATAAAGGTGGAAGGTATACCATTTAATTATTTACCAGCTTTTATGAACTTTCAAGTTGGTATGATATTTAAAACAAAGCATTAAGTAAGCTTAAAATGTGCCGGATAGCGGGATTTTGGGACTCTAATTATAGGGGTAATCTTGCCCATGGTGGACCCGACGATGGAGGTATTTTTTTAGAACCTTCTTATGGGCTTGCCCTTACTGACAGAAGGCTTTCCATCCTTGACCTTTCTTCCGCAGGACACCAGCCAATGGAATTTAAAAATCTTGTGATCACTTACAATGGAGAAGTTTATAGCTTTAGAGAAATAAGGCAAGAGCTTGAAAAAGAAGGCTATAAATTCTCCAGCTCAGATACCGAAGTAATACTTAAAGCTTTTCATAGATGGGGGTTTTGAGGCGGTGCATCGCTTTAGGGGTATGTTTGCCTTTGCCCTTTGGGATAAAAAAGAGAAAAAACTTATACTCTGTAGAGACAGGATTGGGGTAAAACCTCTTTACTATTACACTAAAGATGAACTTTTTATGACTGCTTCTGAGCTCAAAGCCTTTCATAAACACCCTAAGTTTAAAAAAGAGCTCAGTCCTTTAGCCCTTTCTTTGTTTCTTTGTTTCTTCAATATGGCTATATCACTGCCCCATACAGCATATTTGAAGACACCTATAAGCTTGAGCTCGGGCACTTCTTGATAGTTGATGATAAGGGTAAGCTTTTAAAGTTTGCCTATTGGAAAGTGGAGGACTATCAAGGGAAGCGGTCATGATCAAGGAACCTTCCAGCGATCGCGAGCAAACCTGTGGCTATTCTATGGAAAGTCACTCGTCTTGAAAGTTAGGCTCAGGCCAATTTGACAAACGTCACGCAGAGCCCTCTTGGGCATGCAAGGCTCGCAACAGATCATGGCGGCTAATGATGCCCACTAACTCCCCCTGATCGTTCAAAACCGGTAGGCGACTAATGTGGTGATTGACCATGAGGCGAGCTGCTTCGGAAATGGGTGCATCCACGTTAATTGTGTGGGGGTTGGGGGTCATGACGTCCTGCACCTGTTGGCCGAGGGTTTTCTTAAGGTGTTGGTGAAAAGACTCTGGAGACTCAAAGTAGATGATGCTCCCTAGGAACGTAATGTATAACGGCGGCTCTAGGGGTGCTTCGCGCACGATCAAGTCCGCCTCACAGACCAGTCCCACCAATTTGCCCCTATCATCCACGACGGGGAGGCCGCGCACTTGTTTTTCTTCCATGAGACGAACTGCTTCTGAAATCGGGGCAGCGGCACGAATGGTAAAGGGGTTGGGGGTCATGTAATCACGGACAAGAGCGCTCATAGTTAATCTAGGGAATGAGAGGACAGTTCGAGGGGATGGTAGTCGCCACGCATGGCTAGATCGGGGCGGAGGCTTTGGGCATGGCGTAGGTAGGCATGGTAAATCGGTTGATCTGGGTTGGGGGTGTTGAAGTAAATCAAGCAGCGGATACAGCGGGGTAGGTCTCCCTCTACGTGCATTTGCTGGACATCGAGGAGGGGAATGTTCCGCCAATGGGGGCATTCACGGGCGATCGCCGCCGGAAAAATCTGATCGAGGTCACGGGTGACAGAAAAGGTGACACTAATTACTTCCGATAAATCAAGGGCATTGCGCCGCTCAATCTCGCTGAGGAGTTCCAAAACCGCCTCACGGATTGCGGGAATTGAATTTTCAGTGGCGGTAGTTGCTCCACGAATTGCTCGGACGCGCCAGCCCACGGTGTGCTCCTCCATCAAGACATCCGCAAGGGTACTGTATCCAGCTTAGGGGCGATAGAGCCACAGGGGAAGCCCATTGGTGGTCATTTCAAATTCCAGCCAATCCAGACCCGCTTGCCACGGGAAAGGGAGGCGCTCCTGCTGACGGGGAAACAGCCGAGCCAAGGGAGACTTCGGTTCTTCGATGGTTTGCACCTTGGTTTTGTCGGGGTCAAGGCCGGCCAGTTCTGCCAGCCAGCGGCGGGCATCCTCCTCAGTACCCAAGCGATCTACCAGTCCCAAGGCAAGGGCCTGCTCACCCGTAAAGACACGGCCATCGGCAAAACTGCGCACCGTTTCCACATCGAGGTTGCGGCCTTCGGCCACGGTTTGGACAAATTGGTGATAGCTGGTGTCAATCAGGTCTTGCAGAATACGGATTTCCTCCTCCGTGAGGTCGCGATCAAAAGCCAGAATGTCCTTGTAGGGACCGGACTTGATCACCTTGAAGGAGACCCCCACCTTATCGAGGAGCCGTTGCAAATTGTTGCCCCGCAGGATGACGCCAATACTACCCGTAATGGTGCCGGGGTTGGCCATGATGTGCTGTGCCCCCATGCCGATATAGACTCCGCCGGAGGCCGAGATATTGCCAAAACTGGCCACGATTTTCATTTTCGACTGCAAGCGCTTGAGGGCAGCATAGATTTCTTGGGAGTCGCCTACGGTACCGCCGGGACTGTCAATGCGCACGAGCAGCGCTGGGTAGCCCCGTTCTTCAATGGTTTTCAGGGCTTTGAGGACACGCCGGCGAGTACCTCCAGCGATCGCCCCCGTAATCTCGAGGCGGGCAATTTGACGACGGTAACCACGGGATAAGGGCCAAGGCATAGGCAACAAGTAGCTCAGCAAATCGTGACAATTCACTCGAATTTCTAATCTAGCAAGGTTCTAGGAGGGGGAGGGCGGTGCCTGCTTGACCATTGCTGCTGAGAGTCCCTCTGTGCCGTTGCCGATATACCACAGAGCTGCTGCGGCTTCAGCATGGGTAACGGGTTTCTGGGGCTGCAGCAAGAGGGTTTCTCCCCAAACGCGGCGAATGTTCGAGAGATCCCCCGCGAGGTAGTCAGCAGCCACGGCATTGATGGCAGTGGGAGCAATCCGTTGACTGTCCTTGAAGCCCCATGTTTGCTGAATGCGATCAATCGTGCTGGGACTCAGCCGCCCCTGTTGATCGAGGGGAACTTTCCACTGCAATAGTGTTTCGCGGGTGAGGGGAGCTTCAGGGCGAAAGAGAGCACTGGTATCGCCAGTGAGGGAACTGGGCAAAAATCCTGCCATTGCCAGTCCTTGAATATAGGGAAAATCGGGATGATCAGGGGGAACATCTTGGAAAAGGGGTGTGTCATTGCGGCTGCCGAGGCGGATTTGCCGTGCGGGGCGATCAGCATAAAAGCGGTTGTAGGTAGTGACTAACCAGCGCACAAACTGGCCACGACGGATGGGGATATTGGGTTGCAGGCGATCGCCGGTCGTGGGAAGCACCCCCAGTTCGGCTAAATCGCGAATGGCGGGTTGGAGGGGAGCGGGGGCCTGGTCGAGATCGGTAAAGACTTGGGGGGCGTTGGGGTTGGGTTGGGGAGCCCCTGTGGCCGTGGGGCGCTTGACGGGTGTGTAAGCCACGGTGAACATTATCAGGTTATTTTCTGGCAGCGTGTTGATAGCGACATTCACTTCCAGTTCAGAATTGCGCCCCTTGAGGGTGATGGTATTATCAGTCACCTGTTGCTCCACCAGTTGCCAGCCCGATTGTTGAAATTGCTGACTATAGAATTGCTGGATGGCGATCGCCGGCGCTGCTACTTGCCAGCGGGTTACTGTAGTTTGGGGAGCTTCCGGCTGCGGTTGAGTGCTTAGGAGGGTGGCATTGGGAAACCGTAAATTTTCTGGCAGTGTTGCTGGGGCTGGCGCAGAGGGTATTGCTGTCGGGGATTGGCTTGCCCATTGGTCAGCATTGGGATCCGCAGCAAACCAATTTTGTAGCCCACTGCCCTCACAACTACTCAGAAGCAGGGCACTGAAGAATAAAATCCATCCCAATTGGCGCGATCGCTTCAACGTTCCTCGACCCTCAGCTAGATACTGTTTCACTCAGCACTGATTTCAGCCGCCATAGGAGGAAAGTCTGCCCCAACTCCAAAGGCAGCGGCGTCACCCCCTCAATACAGGACTGTACCCAGCCATCGCCCCAAGACCACTCCTGCCAGCCCTCAATGGCCTGGCGCAACACCAGTACAAGTCGCTCTGCTGTGAGTAGTTCCACGCGATGTTCCAGTTTTAACCACAGGAATTCACTGGTGAAGGTATCCCCCACTTGCAGGCGATCGCCTGTCCTCTGGAGCTGTAGAGGCCACAACCACTGCCGCAGCTTGGCCGGCTGCGTCAAATGCTCCCGCAGTTGGTCTGTCGTGGCCGGCACCTCAATACGCAAATAACTTGACTGAAATGTTCCCAGCATAGTGTTCCCTAGGAGCATAGGTAGGTGTAGCTGCGCAGACTCCGCTCATAGTTTTCTAGCAAGTGCTGCGCCTCGGCCAAGGTAATTTGTTCTTCCGCCAGCGCCGCCTCCGTGCGACAGCGAATTTTTTCCAGCAGAACATCCCCTTGGTACTGCACATAGCCGAGGACTTCTTGCATTGTATCGCCCCGCACCAAATGCTCAATTTCGTAGCCTTTGGGGGTTAGACGGATATGAACAGCATTCGTATCCCCAAAGAGATTGTGGAGATTGCCCATGATCTCTTGGTAGGCACCGTTGAGAAAAAGGCCAAGGTAGTAGGGTTCGCCCGGACGAAAGGGATGCAGTTCTAAGACTGATTTCACATCCCGCAGGTCAATGAACTGGTCAATTTTGCCGTCGCTGTCGCAGGTGAGATCCGCAAGAATGCCTCGTTCCGTGGGTTCTTCATCAAGGCGGTGGATCGGCATAATCGGAAACAGTTGATCGATCGCCCAGCTATCGGGCACCGACTGAAACACCGATAGATTGATGTAGTAAATCGAAGCCATGATTTTCTCAAGGTCTTCGAGATCGTCGGGCACATATTCCTGCTGGCGAGCAATGCCGAGGATCTTGGCACAACAGGCCCAAAAGAGACTTTCTGCCCGTGCCCGCTCCGGCAAACTCAAATAGCCAAAGTTAAAGAGACTGATGGCTTCCCCCTTAAATTGCAGGGCGTCGTTGTAGGCCTCTTGGTAGTTGTTCTCATCAATTGTTTGGTACGTGTCGTACAGGTTGCGGATGATGAGGTGCTCCTCGTCAGTGGCAGGCTCGGGGGTCATTTTGGGCACTTCACTGACCCCCAAGACATTGAAAATTAACACCGATTGATGGGAGGCGATGGCACGACCACTCTCACTAATGAGGATCGGATCGGGGATGCCCCGCTGCCGACAGGCATCCTTAATGCCAGCCACGACGTCACTGGCATAGTTTTGCATACTGTAGTTTTTTGAGGCATGGAAATTGGTTTTGGAGCCGTCGTAGTCCACCCCCAAGCCACCACCTACATCGAGGTACTGCATATTGGCGCCAAGGCGGACCAGTTCACCGTAAATCTGCCCCGCCTCGCGAATCGCATCCTTGATGACGCTAATGGCAGAGATTTGCGAGCCAATGTGAAAGTGCAATAGTTGCAGAGAATTGAGCATCCTCGCTTCTCGCAGTTGCTCGACTGCCGCTAAAATCTCTGGCACCGTCAGACCAAACTTGGCGCGATCGCCCGCGGAGGTGCCCCAGCGCCCCACCCCTTGGGTACTGAGTTTTGCCCGCACACCCACAATCGGCTCAATGCCCAAGGCCTGACTAACAGCAATCACTTCCGCCACTTCTTCAGGCTGCTCAAGGACAATGATGGGGGTGTGGCCAAGGCGACGGGCCAGAATAGCCGTTTCAATGTAGCTGCGATCCTTATAGCCATTGCAGATCAGCAGTGCCCCTGGTGTATTCAGCATCGCCAAGGCAATCAGGAGTTCCGGTTTTGATCCCGCCTCTAGGCCAAACTGATGGGACTGACCAAAGCGCACGAGGGCTTCGATGATGTGGCGCTGTTGATTGCACTTGATGGGAAAGACCCCCTTGTAGGCTCCCTGATAGCCATAGCGGGCAATGGCTCGGGCAAAGCAGGCATTCAGTCGCTCAATGCGATCCTCAAGAATATCGGAAAACCGCAGCAGCAGGGGGAGGCTAATGTTGCGCTGTTGGAGCGCCTGTACCAGTTCATAGAGATCCAACGACCCACCGCGATCGCCCTTGGGAGAGACAGTGACATGACCCGCAGCATTAATACCAAAGTAGGGTTCACCCCACCCCTGAATACGGTAGAGCTGCTCGCTATCCTCAATTGTCCAATTGCTGGTTTTCGTAACGGTCAATGCCATCGTGGGTGACACAGCAGCCATAGTGCGCTCCCAAACAAAACCGTGCTGATCCTAACTTGTTTTTGCCAGTGGCACCAATGCAATTACCAATGCAATTATGGTCGGCTTTTCGGAAGCGTTCGGCTGGCATGGTAGCATTAGGGATCGCTTCCCCTACCGTTAAGCGCCATGGCCTTTACGAAGATTTTGATTGCCAATCGTGGCGAAATTGCCCTACGGATTCTGCGTACCTGCGAGGAACTGGGCATTGCAACGGTTGCTGTCTATTCCACGGTGGACCGCCATGCGCTGCACGTGCAATTGGCCGATGAGGCGGTGTGCATTGGCGAAGCCCCCAGTAGCCGCAGCTATCTCAATATTCCTAACATTATTGCTGCTGCCCTCACCCGCCATGTCTCAGCGATTCACCCCGGCTATGGCTTTTTGGCGGAAAATGCCCGCTTTGCTGAGATCTGCGCCGATCACAAAATTACATTTATTGGTCCGAGTCCCGCTGCCATGCGTGCCATGGGGGATAAATCCACCGCCAAAGCAACAATGCAACGGGTGGGGGTGCCGACGATTCCCGGCAGTGAGGGACTGGTGCAGGATGAGGAAACGGCGCGGGCGATCGCCCGTAAAATTGGCTATCCCCTGATGATCAAAGCCACGGCTGGCGGAGGGGGTCGCGGGATGCGCTTGGTGCGTTCTGAGGAGGAGCTGGGGCGCTCGTTAAGTGCCGCCCAGGGAGAAGCGGAAGCTGCCTTTGGCAATGCCGGCGTCTATCTGGAGCGATTTATTGAAAATCCCCGCCACATTGAATTCCAAATTCTCGCGGATAGCTATGGCAATGTCATTCACCTAGGGGAGCGCGATTGCTCTGTACAACGGCGTCACCAAAAGCTCCTTGAGGAGGCCCCTAGCCCTGCCCTCACCCCAGAACTGCGCGCCAAGATGGGGGAAGCCGCTGTCACCGCTGCCAAGGCTATTAACTACGTCGGTGCTGGCACAATTGAATTTCTCCTTGACGGCCAAAACAACTTTTACTTTATGGAGATGAATACCCGCATTCAGGTGGAGCACACCGTCACAGAAATGATTACGGGTCTCGATCTGATTGCGGAGCAAATTCGCATTGCCCAGGGGGAACCCCTCAGCTTGACCCAAGAGCAGGTTCAGTTGCAGGGACACGCCATTGAGTGCCGCATCAATGCCGAAGATCCAGAGCGTAATTTCCGTCCCCATCCGGGTCGCATTAGTGGCTATTTGCCCCCTGGAGGGCCGGGGGTACGCATGGATTCCCATGTCTATACTGACTATGAAATCCCCCCCTACTATGATTCCCTCATTGGGAAGTTAGTTGTGTGGGGGAGCGATCGCCCCGCTGCCATTGCCCGCATGAAGCGTGCCCTCCGGGAATGTGCAATTATGGGGGTGCCGACCACCATTCCCTTTCATCAGCAGGTGATGGACACACCGGAGTTCCGCAGCGGTATTGTCTATACCAACTTTGTGGATAAGCTCATGACCACCTTGGGCTGGAATGTTTAATGCTTAGGCAAAGGAAACTACTGATTGCAGCCAGTGGCACGGGGGGACATCTTTTTCCGGCGCTGGCGGTGGCAGAGGAGTTACCTGAATATGAGATCCATTGGTTGGGGGTGCGCGATCGCCTCGAAAACCAGCTTATTCCCCCCCATTACCCGCTACATAGGGTGAACTTTAGTGGACTGCAGAGCAAAACACCCTGGGCTAAGTTGCGCCCCCTCTGGCAATTTTGGGGCGCCTTTTGGCAAACCCGTCAGCTACTCAAGCAGGGAGACTTTCAGGGGGTGTTTACCACAGGGGGATACATTGCTGCCCCTGCCATTCTGGCCGCCCGCAGTTTGGGACGCGTGGCCATCCTCCATGAATCCAACGCCCTACCGGGCAAAGTCACCCGCTGGCTGGCGCCTTGGTGTACGTTGGTGGCCCTGGGGACCCCTGCGAGTTTGGCCTATCTCAAATCGAAACGCGTGAATCTACGGGTCACTGGCACACCGGTGCGTCCCGATATTCTCCATCCCGGCAACCTGGCGTTACCGATTCCCAAGGAGGTGCCCCTGATTTTAGTGATGGGAGGCAGTCAAGGGGCAGTGGCCATCAATCGCCTTGTACGGGCAACTGTTCACCGCTGGCTCGAGGCCGGGGCTTGGGTCGTACATCTCACGGGCAACAATGATCTCGATGCTCACACTATTCAGCATCCCCACTATCTCGTCTTTCCCTTTTTTGAACCCATGGGACCTTTACTCCATCGCGCTGATATTGCGATTAGCCGAGCTGGCGCCAGTGCCCTAGCAGAACTCACGCTGACGGCAACCCCTGCCCTGTTGATTCCCTACCCCTATGCCGCTGAGGATCACCAAACGGTGAATGCCGAAGTGCTGGTCAGGGCCGGGGCGGCTGAGATGATTCCCCAAGCGGCATTGACGGGCGATCGCCTTGGACAGATCATTTTAGAATGGCTAGGGCAGCCGCAAAAATTACAAGCCATGGCAGAGAATGCCCGCCAATTGGCAATCTCCAACAGCAGTCAGCAGGTCGCTGATCTCATTCGTACGCTGATTCCCGCCCCCTAGGAAACGTGCTATGCCCATCCGTCTTCTCTTTGTTTGTCTTGGTAATATCTGTCGCTCCCCTGCTGCCGAAGGGATTATGAAGGACTTGGTGAAAAAGGCAGGTTTAGAGCATGAGATTCAGTGCGATTCCGCTGGCACCAGCAACTTCCATGTGGGGGATCCACCGGATGCACGGATGGTCATGACGGCACGGCAACGGGAACTGCACTTGATCCACCGAGCCCGCCAATTTCATGCTGCTGACTTTGAGGAATTTGATCTGATTTTGGCGATGGATCGGGAAAATTACTACGATATTTTGCGCCTTGATCCCGCGGGGAAATACCGCGATAAAGTGCGGCTGATGTGTGATTTTTGCCGTCACCACGACGCGAAGGAAGTGCCCGACCCCTACTACGGCGGTCGTCAAGGGTTTGAGAAGGTGTTGGATCTGCTCACCGACGCCTGTGAAGGCCTACTGGAGTATCTCAAGGCCAACTATCCCCAACTACAGGAGCAGCATTGATGGACTATCGCAGTGCCGGTGTTGATGTGGCCGCTGGCCGCGCTTTTGTTGAGCAGATTCGTCCCTTGGTGCAGCGAACCCAACGCCCTGAAGTGGTGGGACGACTGGGGGGGTTTGCTGGGCTGTGTCAAATTCCCAAGGGCTATCGTCAACCCCTTTTGGTCTCAGGAACTGATGGGGTGGGCACTAAGCTAAAACTGGCTCAAGCCCTCGATCGCCACAATACTGTTGGCATTGATCTAGTGGCTATGTGCGTCAACGATGTTCTCACCTGTGGTGCTGAGCCACTCTTTTTCTTGGACTACATTGCCTGTGGCCGCCTGGCGTCAGAGATGATGACCGCTGTGGTGGCGGGTATTGCCCAGGGGTGTGAAGCAGCCGGTTGTGCCCTTTTGGGGGGGGAGACAGCGGAAATGCCGGGATTCTATGCCGAAGGGGTCTATGACCTTGCGGGATTCTGTGTGGGTATCGTTGAGCAGGATCAGGTGCTAGATGGTACGCAGGTGCAGGTGGGGGATGTGGTCTTGGGATTGGCCAGCTCTGGGTTGCACAGTAATGGCTTTAGTCTGGTGCGCAAAATCGTCAGCGATCGCCAGCTCAGTTGGCAGGATACCCCCCTTGGCTCCACTTCCCTTGGCGAATTATGCCTAGAACCCACCCGTATTTATGTTCAGCCCATCCGCGCCGCCCTAAGCCAAGGGATTCCTATCCACGGCATGGCCCATATCACCGGCGGCGGTCTGCCTGAAAATTTGCCCCGCTGCTTGGGCGAAGGGCGATCGGCACAACTGGATCCACAGGCTTGGCCAATCCCGCCTCTGTTTCACTGGCTAGGGGAGATGGGAGAAGTCAGCTTGGGTGAACTCTTTAACACCTTCAATATGGGCATCGGGTACACCGTTGTTTTGCCGGCCTCAGCCGTTGCAGCGGCGCAGACCTGCTTTGCTAAGTGGGGGATTGAGAGTTGGCCGATTGGCACCGTTGTTGCAGGCACCGGTGAGGTGTTGGGATTACCTGCTGCCTAATTGATTCCCATTTGGCATTCAGCGTTTGGCTCACGCCTAAAAGACACGCCTAGAATAAAAGTGCTGGGTGCTATCAGGGACTGTGCGAAAAATGATGGCTCATCTCCTCACCCTTGAAAGTGGCGATCGCCTAAGCCGCGAGGAATTTGAATACCGCTATAGGCGCTCTCCCCACATTAAGAAAGCTGAACTGATTAACGGAGTGGTGTTTGTGGCCTCCCCTGTACGCTACCGCCTGCATGGTGTGCCCCATAGTCAAATGATGGTCTGGGCAGGCAACTATTGCATCGCCATACCCCACCTCTTGATGGCTGACAATGCCACCGTCAGACTCGATGACAGGAATCAAGTACAGCCCGATATCATCTTGCGCCTGGAAGAATCAGCGGGGGGACAGTCGCGCATTAGTGCCGATGACTACATCGAAGGGGCACCAGAACTAGTGATTGAAATTGCCTCTAGTCGTGCTGCCTATGATCTCCACGATAAGAAAGACCTCTATTGCCATTTTGGCGTTAAGGAATATCTAGTGTGGGTGGTCTCAGAACAGGCCTTCTACTGGTATCACCGCGAGCAGGGAAGCTATGTTCAGCAACAGCCCGATCGCGAGGGAGTGCTTCGCAGCCAAGAGTTTGGCGGCCTCTGGCTCAATTTGCCTGCCCTTTTGCAAGGGGATATGCAAAGGGTGATGCTAACATTGCAACAGGGACTGGCAAGAAGAAGCAATTTGGTTCGCGAGCCAGGGGGATACACAACGAGGGTCTGATATTATCTGGCGATCGCCCCCCCTGGCGTGGACGTTGAGGAATATCTACCGCCACGGCCTGAACTGGTCGAGCTAAACATTTCCTATATAGTGAACTTGCTATATAGTGAATAGTGAACTTGATATAGTGAGCTGACTTGAGCAGATTTTTGATAGGCGCCACAGGAAAATATCCGTAATGAAGGGCAGATTTTGTATAAATTTTGTATGAATTTTCTATCAAGCAGCATCCTTGCAGATGACGGAGCAACTGTAGTCAATGCCTAGCAAATCGTCTAAACAGATAATAATCCCATATCTCCCTCTAGTTCCTCAGTGGTCAACTTTGGCATTCGCAGTACCTCGCCGCAACTCCGCTTAGTGAACTTCTACATGACGATTAGATTAGAGCAGGCCGCGATAGCGAATAAACGTCAGCACCGCCGCCCAGGACCCCAAGGCCACTTTCAGGGCAATGAGGATATTCAGCCAAGGAATCCAGCCACCACTGAGGAGTGTGCCAAACCGACCCGCAGGCAATGCCACCCCCATCAACAGGCTGGCGCCGCAGAGAATGAAAACAACCACGGAGATTTTTTCCCATGTGGCGGCATGAAAGCGACGATAAATGCTCTCTAACCACTCTGGGGCTGAGGTAATGGCCACAAGACCGATCGCCGTTCCACCAGCAACACCAGCGGCAAATCCACCCCCCGGACTCAGGTGTCCCCGCAAGGCTAACTCAATACACACAAGGGAGCAAATGGTGGCGCCAAATCTTGCTAAAACAATCGAAGGTTGATCATTGAAGCGGCTAACATGGCCAAGGGGTTTTTCATTACTGAGCAGATACTGTGCCCCCATGATGGCAAGGGTGAATACCAGCACTTCAAAAATGGTGTCGTACAGGCGATTGCGCAAAATGATGGCTGTGACTGCATTGGGAATTGCGCTCTCTGTGACTAGAGTCTCAACAATCCCGATAGCTGGTATCGCTGGAATGGTGGGAATCGTCAAAATTTTAAGCAGCAGCAGTAGCGCCGCAATTCCATAAAGCCAAATCATGCGGCCGACTCCTCTTCACTGGGCAAGGGGTAGTATACAAGTTCTGTGAGAGTCGTGAGGTGGGGCTTGAGGATGGTGTAGAGGCGCGGTACACGAGTCATTGTTAGCAGTTGTGCCTTCTCCTCAGCACAAAGAGCGTGAATCTCGCGATCGCGGAGCGCTATTTGGAGTTGCTCAAACGTGGGATAAATGATTAATTCAACACGCAAATGATAGGGGGCAAGGGCTTCACGAATGGCTGCCAATAAGTGATCTAAACTATCGGTGGACAGGGACGAAGCTAAGATGCCCAATCGCAGCACCAAAGAAGAGCGTACTGCAACTGCGTAGAGCATAATTGAGAGCATCGTTCCCACCAGGGCTTCGGTTAGCGCCACATCGGCAGCTCCGAGAACAGCATAGAGAAGGGCAGCCACGGCACCAATAATGCCGCGAATCACAAGAGCATGGTAGGGATTCTCCTGGAAAACCAACATGAGAGCCGTTAGGGGCAAGAGGGCAGTGACCGCAATGAGCCAGCTATCCATCAGTGTCCTCCCCTTGGGAGCAGTAGGCTAAAACGTAGCCCAGAATGGTATTCCAAAGGGCAAGGGAGATCAATGCCAAGACCAGAAGAGGCCATTCGCGGGGAATACGCAGTAACACCCCGATCATGATCGCCATCGAACCCAAGGTATCGGAGACTGACAAAAAATGCAGTTTATAGAGGGGCGATCGCCGGCTCACCAGCGGCCAAGTTCCCCACAGCCAAAGAAAAAGACCAAAACTAATACAGGTATAACTGATCCACTGTAAAATCACTGACTCCTCCCTAAAGATTGGCTACATCCCGTAGTCGCCGCAGAATCTGTGCGAGGAGCATCAGGGCACCATTACCCACACTGAGAATGATTACGCCCACAATGCCAATCATCCAATCATCCCGCTGCACCGACACTAGCAAAATCATCATCGCCGCCTTTGTGGCAATACTGGCAAAGGCCAACATCTTCGACCAGATGTGCTCCCCTTTCCAAGCAGCATAGAGGGGAATGCCCAGAATCAGCAGCATGATGACTAAAAAGGCCGTCATTTTTCAGGTCGGCGCTCCACTAGTTGATGCACTTCAAACCAGCCCTCCTCGTCGTAGCGCAGTACGATTGTCTTGGGGGTGAAGGTAATCGTAAAAATATCCAGAAAAATCAGACCAGGGGCACGGGTAGGATCAACGGGTTCACGGAGGATCGCTTCATGGCGATGGGGACGCACTATCATTTCAATTGCCTCAAGGTAAGCCCGAGGAACAGCCATCGCCACTTTTCCTAGGGTACTGAGCCACTCTTGCAGTGTTGCCCCACCCCCCCGCCCTTGGGGCAGCAGGAGTGAAACCAGAATACCAATCACCAGATTGACCAGACCAAAGTCTGCCGTCAGTAGCAGCCAAATCGTCAGGCACAGGGCGACGTTCAAATAATTCATAGGGCTAACCCCACCAAGCCAAGTGACAGCAACAGCATCACCCCTAGAAGATGCTCTAGACGTTCCCAAGCCCCTCGCCAAGACGATTCCCAGCGCGAGACTCCCAAGGCCACCAGACCACACCCCACCAAGGGCGGCAAAAGGGCGCGTACCAAGCTCATGCCACTACTGTAGGCTTCCATGTAGCCCGCATTGGCCAGAAATAGCCCACCCAGGAGCACCACTGTGGCAGCGCCATAGCCTATAGAGGTCTTGCTAGGATAGCGGGGCAAAAAGAGGAACTTGCTATAAATTGTGGCGGACAAAAAGCCAGCACCATAGAGGAGTCCTTGGTGCCACGGGTCAAGGTAACTCAATGTCAAGGCCTTAGCGGGGAAGCCAGCAAGGAAGGGCACACCGACAATGCCATAACCAGCAATCATCAGGGCGATCGCCACTAGGCGTGGCAAACCCTCCTGGCGTAATTCACTCAGACGATAGTGGCGCAGTTCCCCCACGCTTAAAAAAAGACTGGCCTTTGCCAAGCCGTGCATGAGGGCATACAAACCCGCCGCTGGAGGGGCTATGACTATCCATCCCAGTTGGCCAAGGGTACTAAAGCTGAGCATCCGTCGTACATCATCGGCCACCAAGGCAAATATTGAGCCAAAAAAGATTGAGGCAAGAGCAAAAAGCCGCACAATATCAGCAACGTTACTATAAAGCAGACTGACGCGAACAAGGCTAAAAACTCCAGTATTTTCGACAATACCGGCTAGGAGAGCAGCAACAAGAGGCGCAGCAACGACGTTAGTTTGGGGCAACCAAAGCCCACTGATGAAAATGGCGCCCTTTGCCAACAATCCCATCAAAATCAGAGCCACAGCCTCTGGCGGGGCTTGCATCAGGGCACGAAAGGCAAAGGTATGGTTTGTCTGATAAACCAGCGCTACCCCCATTAAATAAAAGAGCATGGCCACATTGCTCACCATCAGGTAGCGCAGGCCAATCCAGAGGGAGCGATCGCTGCGGGGATAGGCAATCAGCAGAAAGACGACAATCCCCAGCACCTCAATATTCACGTAAAGACTGAGGAAATCCGCTGAAATAAAGACGGTGTTGGCACAACCGTGGAGTAGACATAGCAGCACATAGAAGAACGCCTTGTGGCTCTCCTGCCATGTATATAACAGGGCTGCGCAAATGACGAGGGCAGTGGTGACAATAAAGTAACCACTAAGGGGGTCAATGCTCAGGGAAATGCCAAAACTATCGAGAAGAACAAAGGCAGTGTTGACTTGGTTGATGGTGATCCCTAAGCCGACACTGAGGGAAACAAGGGCGATCGCCAGCGTTAGACCCCGCGCCAAGGGGGGCAGCAGATAAAGGGTTAAGCCGCCCACGAAGGGCAACAAAATCCAAGCGATCGCCAGCTCCGTCATTGACACTTCCTACAAATACTTTTGATCAATTTCTGGGGTTTCTAAAGTCGGGTTATCCCGCGCTAGCTTCATTGCCGCTACTAGCATCAGCGTTTGAATCGACAGGCCAATCACAATCGCGGTCAAAATTACGGCTTGGGGCACCGGATCCGCATAGGCAGTATCAAAGACACCTCCCCGGGCAATGGGCGTGACCAGACCACTGTGGGTGGCAATGACCACAAACAAAGCCACTATTCCAGTGCCCATGACATCCATCGTCACAATCTTCATCAGCAGGTTTTTCTTGACAATCGTTCCCAGAAACCCGACCAGGATAGTGACAAAAACACTTGCTTCCAAGAAAATCATCAGACCCAACCCGCAGACACCGTAGTATTTGGAACAAACTGTAGCATTCTGTTTTCCCGTTGCACCTCCCCCTTTGTCGTAGAACTGCACCGCTGTAGCCAAGGGTTAGGAACCTAATGAGGAACATTAAGGCCGCCAACCTCCATCTTAACTTTATTTATATCAATATTAATTCTTTATTGAATAGACTTTTATCAATAGTATTGTCGCAAACTTTATAATTTAGAAAAATGCTTAACAATTTGCAACATTCCGCAAATAGGTATATATTCTTACTCAGATACTTGAACAGATTACTGGACTCGTCCCTTGGGGGGTTGTCTGATGAATGTCCAATTTCCTTGGCTGACTGTACTGACACTGCTGCCTTTAGTGGCAGCCTTTTTCATTCCCGTGTTGCCCGACCGTGAGGGGAAGACAGTCCGCTGGTATGCCCTAGCGATCGCACTCCTCGAATTTGGCCTTTCGGCAATGGTTTTCTGGCAGCATTACAATGCCCAATCCGCCCAGTTCCAAATGGTGGAAATCCTGCCTTGGCTGCCGCAAATCGGCCTGAACTGGTCCCTAGCGGTTGATGGCCTTGCGGTCCCCCTCATTTTGCTGACGGGTCTGGTCAACACACTGGCAATCTTTGCGGCTTGGCAAGTAAAGCAGAAGCCGCGTTTATTTTATTTCCTGATGTTGGCGCTCTACAGTGCCCAAATTGGCGTCTTTGCGGCCCAAGATCTCATCCTCTTCTTCCTGATTTGGGAATTGGAACTGGTGCCCGTCTATCTGCTGATTTCCATCTGGGGAGGTGCCAAACGCCAATACGCCGCTACAAAATTTATCCTCTACACTGCCGTTGGTTCCCTCTTTATCCTCATTGCCGGCCTAGGGATGGCCTTCTATGGCGGTGACTTTACCCTCGACATGGCGGCCCTAGGGCTCAAAAACTACCCCTTGGCCCTCGAACTCCTTGCCTATGCTGGCTTCCTCATTGCCTTTGGTGTCAAGCTGCCCATTTTTCCACTGCACACTTGGTTACCCGATGCCCATGGTGAAGCTTCGGCTCCGGTCTCAATGGTGCTAGCGGGCGTGCTCCTGAAAATGGGGGGCTATGGTCTCATTCGCTTTAACCTGCAAATGCTCCCGGATGCTCACATTTACTTTGCCCCTGTCCTGATTGCCCTTGGGGTCGTGAATATTGTCTATGGTGCCCTGACCGCCTTTGGCCAAGAAAACCTGAAGCGGCGACTGGCTTACTCCTCCATTTCCCACATGGGCTTTGTGCTGCTGGGCATTGGCGCCCTCAATGGCATTGGCCTCAATGGGGCGATGTTGCAAATGCTCTCCCACGGTCTGATTGCGGCGGTTCTCTTCTTCTTGGCTGGGGTGACCTATGATCGCACCCACACACTGGCTATGGAAAAAATGAGTGGGATTGCCCAATCCATGCCAAAAACCTTTGCCCTCTTTACCGCTGGCGCTATGGCCTCATTGGCTCTGCCCGGTATGAGTGGCTTTGTCAGTGAACTCACTGTCTTTTTGGGCTTGACCAACAGTGACGCCTACTCCACAACCTTCAAAGTGGGGGTGATGTTCCTCGCTGCCGTAGGGGTGATTATTACGCCCGTCTATCTGCTCTCGATGGTGCGCCGGGTCTTTACGGGCAAACAAGCGGGCGATATGTTTGACAAGCTGCTTTTGGACATCAATCCTCGTGAAACCTTCATTGCCCTATCCCTCCTGGTGCCGATTATTGCTGTGGGGATGTATCCCAAAGTGGCTACCCAAACCTACGATGTGACGACGACGGCGATCGCCAGCCATGTCCATGCGGCTCTGCCTGCTGTGGCGCAGCACCATCTGCCCCTCTATGCCCAACTCACCCAATCTGCCCCCCGCCCCTTCAGTGAAACAACAGTTGCCGACAATACCCTCTAGGGGTTCGAGGTGGGGATGCCCCTTCTCCAACTGGCAGTCTTGGGCATTCATTGCTAGAGTGGAGTAACGGCATTCCTGCCCTCGGGCAGATTGCATAAACTGAAGACGGTGATTCAATTTCAATAAAGGCTCTATGAGTAATCTCGAGAAACAAATCGAACAAGCCCGCGAGGAAGCCCACAAAATCTGTGACACCGAAGGGGCAACCTCTGGACAGTGTGCCGCCGCCTGGGATGCCCTTGAGGAGCTACAAGCGGAAGCTGCCCACCAACGGGCTGAGCAGCAGGATCACAAAACCTCCTTCCAGCAGTACTGTGATGACAACCCTGATGCTGCTGAGTGTCGCATTTACGACGACTAAGGGTTGAGGGTGTGAGTCGCTGGCAACAGTTGTGGGATCAATTTGCCGCAGCGACGGGTCGGCGGCTCCATGGGGGTAAAGCCCTGGCGGTGGGAGGCGGCAGTATCAACACCACCTATGTGTGGCAACATCCGGAGCAAACCCTCTTTGTTAAATTTAATCGCCCTGAACGGCAGGCTATGTTTGCTGCTGAAGCCAATGCCCTGGGGGCGATCGCTAAGGTTCAAACGATTCGCGTTCCCCTTCCCCTGCTCTGGGGGGTAGTTGAGGACGCCAGTTTTTTAGTTTTGGAATACTTGCCCCTCACCCAGGCTGGGGATTGGTGGCAGATGGGGGTAAAGCTGGCACAGTTGCACCTTAAGGGCACCGGCGATCGCTACGGCTGGTCAGAAAACAACACCATTGGTGCCACCCCTCAAATGAACCCTTGGTCAGACAACTGGGGGGAGTTTTTCCGCGATGCTCGGCTGCGTTATCAGTTTGATCTGGCTCGCCGTCGGGGTGGATACTTTCCCAAGGCGGAGAAGCTTCTCGCAGTGATTCCAGAACTCCTAAACCATGAGCCAACCCCCACCTTGGTGCACGGCGATCTTTGGTCAGGCAATGCCGCCTTTTGCTCTACGGGGGAACCCGTGATTTTTGACCCCGCTAGTTATTATGGCGATCGCGAAGTAGATTTGGCCATGAGTGAACTTTTTGGTGGCTTTCCGGCTGCCTTTTATGAGGGCTATAACGCCACCTATCCCCTAACAGCGGGCTATGAGCAACGGAAAACCATCTACAACCTGTACCACATTCTTAATCACTTTAACCTCTTCGGCGGCAGCTACGCTGCCCAAGCCCAGTCCATGATCGAGCAGATCCTTTAACCGGAAGCAACCCTGTGGAACAGAACGTTGCCCAAAGCACTCTAAGAGCAAACAGTGACCGCTAACCTCACATCGCTGTAGTATCGTGGAGTGCATGGCTTTAGTTTTTGAGTGTTTGCGAGATTCCTTCCTATGTCCGATGGCAAAGTGCCACCCACAAATGCTTCAGCCCCTAAATCAGGGATAGCCAAAACAAAAGGGGCCACAGAACCCTGGTGGCTAGAGATGGCTAAAACCTTAGGACTGGCGGCTGCCCTTGCCTTTGGCATTCGCACATTTGTGGCCGAGGCGCGTTATATCCCCACCGGGTCCATGGAGAACACCCTCCTGATCAACGATCGCCTGATTATTGAAAAAATCAGCTACTATTTCCATGCCCCCCATCGTGGCGACATTATTGTGTTTAATCCAACCCCCACGCTTCAGCAGGCGGGCTTTCGTGATGCCTTTATCAAACGGGTGGTGGGCTTACCGGGCGATCGCGTAGAACTGCGCCAAGGACGCGTCTATGTCAACAATCAACCGCTGCCCGAACCCTATCTTGCGCCCTCAACCTTTACTTCAGTGGATACCTGTGCTGGTATGCAGCCCTACCTTGCTCAACCCCAAGTGATTCCTGCCAACAGTTACTTGGTGTTGGGGGATAACCGCAATAACAGCTTTGATGGCCGCTGCTGGGGAGTCGTACCCCGCAGTTACATTATTGGCCGTGCTGCGATTCGCTTTTGGCCCCCCAATCGCTGGGGGCTGATTACCGATCCCAAGGAACCCCAACGGTGAGGCAAACCCTCCATACCGCGGTGCTCGTCGTTGGCGGTGGGACAGGGGGAGTCGCTGCTGCCCTAACGGCGGCTCGAATGGGGGTTCAAACAGTGCTGGTCAGTGAAACCCCTTGGCTAGGGGGCATGCTCACCAGTGCCGGGGTAGCGGCCCCCGATGGCAATGAACTCATGGCGTGGCAAACAGGGCTGTGGGGCAAGTTTCTACGGGCGATCGCCCACCGCCAGCCAGGGGGTTTGGATCATGCTTGGGTGAGTTTTTTACCTTTGAGCCCAAGGTTGCCGCTGATCTGTTTGCCGAGTGGGTCAAGGCAACCCCAAACTTGGTTTGGATGGTCGGTGAAGTTCCCCAAGCGGTCTTGCGCCAGGGCGATCGCATCTGCGGTGTGGAATTCACTACTCTGACGATCCATGCCCAAATCACCATTGACGCCACGGAACTTGGTGATCTCCTGGCCTTAGGGGAGATTCCCCATCGTTGGGGCTGGGAGTGGCAAACAGACACCCAAGAACCCTCAGCGCCGCCAGCACCCACCCCTCTAACCGAAGCCTACCCTATTCAAGCCCCCACATGGGTTGTGGTTCTACAGGACTATGGTGAGGGTGCCACTGCCCCGGAGATTCCCCCTTCCCCCCTTTGGGATGAACGCAAGTTTGACGGGGCTTGGGCAGGCTACGACCCACAGCACTTCCTTAACTATGGCCGTTTGCCGGGGAACCGCTTTATGCTCAACTGGCCGCACCACGGGAATGACTACGGTGTTGGCCTCCAGCGGTTGGTTGGCTCTGCCCAAGAGCGAAAAGCCTTTTGTCAAGAGGCCCGCTGGCATGCTCAGGATTTTGCCTGCTATATCCAACGCCACTTGGGTCGTCGCTATGGTTTAGCGGAGGAAACTTTTCCAAGATTCCCTGGCCAGCTAGGAGGTGGTGCCTATGCTCTCCATCCCTACTACCGCGAAAGTCGTCGCCTAATTGGCCTCACTACAATTCAAGAGCAGGATATTCTCCCCAGTGCCCCACCGCCCATTGATGCCCAAGGTCACTACACTGGTATTGCCATCGGCAACTACCCGAACGATCACCACTATCCAGCAATGGAACTCCCCTTGATGCCTAAGGCCATCCGCTGGGGTGGTCGTTGGACAGGGACGCCCTTTGTGATTCCCTATACCGCTCTGATCCCGCAGCGGGTGGAGGGCTTTTTAGTGGCGGAAAAAAACATCTCCGTGACCCATATTGCCAATGGTGCCACCCGCTTGCAACCGCTGGTGATGGGCATTGGGCAGGGAGCAGGGTGGCTAGCTGCCACTGCTGTTCGCCAAGGCAAATCTCTGCACCAATTGGTGGACACCCTTGATCTAAAGTCCATGATTCAGCGGTGCCGGCAGGCTATTTTTCCTTTCTTTAATCTGCCACCCCAACACCCTGAATGGGAAAAGTGGCAACTGCGGGCATTGGAGACCTTTGATCCGTCCCTAGCGCAGCCGGTGGCGGTGGCGATCGCTCAACCAACCCCGATGACCAAGAGCGTAGGAATGCAAACCGTCACGGGCGAATTTCTAAAATTGGGGGAGCAGACCTATCAACTGCGCACGGATCAACAGTCTTGGCCTTTGGTGACCCTCCACCCCACAGTGAATGATTGGCTGCAAACCTATAGAAATGGGCAACCGATCACCGTCACGGGCTTTATCAACCCCTATGCCCCTTGGATACGGGTAGAGCACCTCGCCTAAGTGTCGCAGCTTAGCTCGCCAAGACGTTGGTTAAAGCGCAGATTTTCACTATAGTCCACAGGAACATCAATGATAGTGGGGACATCCTGTGCCAGAGCAGTTTTTAGGGTTGGGATAAAGTCAGCGGTCTCCTCAATGCGATAGCCTTTGAGTCCCATGCTCTCGGCTAACTTGACAAAATCGGGGTTCCCAAAGTGCACATAGACGGATTCACCAAAGTAGCGCTGCTGCTTCCACTCAATGAGGCCATAGCCGCCATCATTAAAGATAATGGTTGTGAAGTTTGTGCCTATGCGCAGGGCCGTCTCCAGTTCTTGGCAATTCATCATGAAACCACCATCGCCGGTGACTGCCACCACCTGCCGCTGGGGACAGACCAATTTTGCGGCTATTGCCCCCGGTACGGCAATTCCCATGGCCGCAAAGCCATTGGAAATCAAGCAGGTGTTGGGGCGATCGCAGTGGTAGTGACGGGCAATCCACATCTTATGGGCACCCACATCAGAAATAACAATGTCCTCTGGCCCCATGACTTGGCGCAAGTCATAGATTAGCTTTTGGGGCTTAACGGGAAAACTCTCATCCTGGGCATATTGGCAATAGTCCGCCACAATCGCCTGACGCAGTGCCACTGCATAGGGGGTGGGTTTATCTTGGCGTTCGGCCCGCTTAAGAATTTCATAGAGGGAGTCAGAAATATCGCCAACAACCTCAACGACAGGGATGTAGCTGCTGTCAATTTCCGCAGGGGTGGCCGCAATATGGATAATGGGCAAGCGGCCATCGGGGTTCCAGCTTTTCGGGGAATACTCAATTAAGTCATAGCCAATGGCAATGACTAAGTCGGCATGATCAAAGCCGCAGCTAATATAATCCCGCTGTTGAAGTCCCACGGTCCACAGGGCAAGGGGGTGTTGATAGGGAATGACCCCTTTGCCCATGAAGGTATTGGCCACGGGAATATTCAGCTTTTCAGCAAAATGGGTGAGGGCAGCGGCAGCCTGGGCGCGAATGGCGCCATTCCCCACTAGGATCAGGGGGTTTTCGGCAGTATTGATGAGTTCAGCAGCCTTGAGAATACTCTGGAAGGAGGCATAGGTTTTTTCGGGCGAGCTGGGCTTGAGGGGATAGCCCTCGGCTTCCATGGCGGCAATGTTTTCAGGCACATCAATGTGAACCGCACCGGGCTTCTCATTCTGGGCAATTTTAAAGGCCTTGCGGACAATTTCCGGGGTAATGCTGGGGCGGACAATCTGGGCATTCCATTTGGTTACTGGGCTAAACATGGCCACCAAGTCCAGATATTGGTGGGACTCGATGTGCATGCGGTCCGTCCCCACTTGCCCTGTAATAGCCACCAGAGGAGCGCCATCGAGGTTAGCATCAGCAACGCCGGTCATTAAATTTGTGGCACCAGGGCCGAGGGTAGAAAGACACACCCCTGCTTTGCCAGTGAGCCGACCATAGACATCGGCCATAAAGGCTGCCCCCTGTTCATGGCGGGTGGTTATAAATTCAATCTGAGAGCGACGGAGGGCCTGGAGGACATCGAGATTTTCTTCCCCTGGCAGGCCAAAAATATATTCAACGCCTTCATTTTCAAGGCATTTCACGAGTAATTCGGCGGTATTCATAGGATGGGCGATCGCGGGCACTACCTCCTATCGTAATTTTGCTTTCTTTGCCCAATCCTTAAATGTTGGCAAATGCTGACGAAATTTATGCCGCTGCCAGATTGGAAATGACCTTGGCTAAATCAATATCCTTTTGGGTAATCCCCCCAGCATCATGGGTGGTGAGACAGACTGTGACCCGATTCCAAGAAATGGATAAATCAGGGTGATGCCCAGCCTGCTCAGCGGGATCCACAAGGCGATTGACAAAGGCAATGGAACCTAGGAAGTTCTTGAAGGTGAAGGTTTGCTCAAGGCGATCGCCCACCTGTTTCCAGCCGGGTAGGCTAGCTAACTGTGCCTGAATCTCCTCTGGAGATAATCGCTCTGCCATCGTTTTGCCTCAGTGCTATTAGCTGTAGGGTAGCAACGTCAAGTTACCAACTGGACTTGACAACCCCGGGCAGTAATCCTTGGTGAGCCATTTCCCGCAGGGCATTGCGGCAGAGGCCAAAATCGCGATAGTAACCACGAGGACGACCCGTCAACCAGCAGCGATTCCGCAGCCGCGAAGGGGCACTGTTACGGGGCAACCGTTGCAGTTGCCGATGGATGCTCATGATCTCTTCTTGGGTTTCGGCACTGGCCAGTTGAGCTTTCAGTTCTTGGCGTTTGCTGGCGTATTTCGCAACGAGCCGTTGCCGCTTTTTTCCCGTTCGATCATGCTTTTTTGGCCATGGGGGTGTGTTTGTCCTCGATAATGATGAATTTGGTATTCTATATCCTATCAAAGAGCGATTTGCTGCTGCAACTGTTGATCCTTGCGGGGTGTTTCTGTGCCCTTACATCTGTACAACACATTGTCTCGCCACCTTGAACCCTTTTCGCCCCTGCACCCAGAGCGGGTGACGATCTATGCCTGTGGTGTTACAGTCTATGACTATTGCCATTTAGGGCACGCCCGTTCCTATGTAGCTTGGGATGTGCTGCGCCGTTATCTCACGTTCTTGGGCTACACAGTGCACTATGTGCAGAATTTTACCGATATTGATGACAAAATTCTGCGCCGTGCCCATGAAAACGGTGAAACCATGGCGACGGTTAGCGATCGCTACATTGCCGCCTACCACGAGGACATGGCGGCTTTGAATATCCTGCCCGCCAGTGCTTATCCCCGCGCCACAGAGGTGATTCCAGAAATTATTAACCTCATCCAAGGGCTGCTGGATCGGGGCTATGCCTACGTGGCTGGGGGAGATGTTTACTATGCGGTGGCGCAATTTCCCAGCTATGGCAAGCTCTCGGGGCGCCAGCTTGAGCAATTGATGGCCGGTGCCAGTGGTCGCATTGAGGAAGAGGAGGAGCAGCGCAAACGCCATCCCCTGGATTTTGCCCTCTGGAAAGCGGCAAAGCCAGAGGAAATGAGGGTCTATAATCCTTGGGAAGCCCCTTGGGGTAAAGGGCGCCCCGGCTGGCACATTGAATGCTCAGCAATGGTGCGGCAGGCCTTTGGGGCCACAGTGGATATCCACTGCGGCGGTATGGATTTAATTTTTCCCCACCACGAGAATGAAATTGCCCAATCGGAGGCGGTGACGCAACAGCCCCTAGCGCGATTTTGGCTCCACAACGGCTTTGTTACCGTCAACACTGCGAAAATGTCCAAGTCCTTGGGGAATTTCACGACCATTCGTGACCTGCTGGCTCAGGGGGTGGATCCCATGGCCTTGCGCCTATTGGTCTTGCAGGCTCAGTACCGCAAACCCTTGGACTTTACGCCAGAGGCACTGACTGCCGCTGCCAAGGGCTGGCAAACCCTAGGGGAAGCACTGCACTTGCATCAGCAGATTCCCCTGCCCCCCATAGATGCAGATGCGGTGAGGAGCCACCCCAGTACTCAAGCCTTTTGCCAAGCCATGGATGAGGACTTGAACACCGCAGCGGCTCTAGCAGTGATCTTTGAGCTGGCAAAAACCCTCAATCGTGAGCAGCATCGCTATCTCCATGGGGGAGAGGGGCGGCGATCGCCCGCCGAGGTTAGCCGCGATTGGCACACCTTAGTAACCCTGGCTCAGGTCTTGGGTCTGGAGGCGAAAGCGGAGCGCAACCCTTCGCCAACAGTGGGACTAACCGATGAGGAGATTCAAGAGTTAATTGCGGCTCGCACGGCTGCCCGCCAAGCCAAGAATTACGCCGAGAGCGATCGCCTGCGGGATCTCCTTTTGGCTCAAGGGGTCAAGCTCGTGGATCAAAAGGACGGCACCACCCATTGGTTTCGCGTGCCCTCAGCCCCCTAACACTGGAGAACACCATGGACGATTCCCTTGTTGACCTGCGTCAGGAACTCTTGGCACTTCTTTGCCGCGATGCCTACCGTGCCGGCGAGTTTACCCTGGCCTCTGGCCAAAAAAGCCACTACTACATCAACTGCAAACCCGTCACCCTCTCGGCGCGGGGCGCTTACCTTGTGGGGCGGCTCTTCTTGGAGCAGTTAGCCCCTGAAGCGGTGGCGGTGGCAGGTCTCACCCTTGGGGCAGATCCCTTGGTAGTAGCGGTGAGCGTACTTTCCAATTTAGCGGGGCAGGATCGGGCGGCGCTGATTGTGCGTAAGGAAGCCAAAGGCCACGGCACGATGAGCTTTATTGAAGGCCCCCCCTTGCCCCAGGGGGCAGTGGTCACAGTGCTTGAGGATGTGATCACAACGGGGGGGTCTGCCCTCAAGGCCGTTCTGCGTCTCCAAGAGGCGGGCTATGTGGTGAATGAAGTCCTAGCGATTGTGGATCGCCAAGGGGGGGGAGCAGCGGCCTTTGCGGCTCAGGGGGTACCCCTGCGATCGCTCTTCCAAATCAGTGACTTAGAAGCCTATCTCAATCACACTTAAATTCCCAAGCGCTGGTAAATTTCCTCCAAGTGCCGCAGGTGGTGCTCTGGGTTAAAGCAGGCCTCTAATTCCTCAGGACTGAGATACCGCTGAATTTGAGGGTCTGCCTTTAGGTTGGCGGCAAAGTCCCCCTGGGGTTGATTCCAAGCGGCATGGGCATGTTTCTGCACAAGGGCATAGGCCGCTTCACGGCTGAGGCCTTTTTCCACCAAGGCCAAGAGCACCCGCTGACTAAAGATCACACCGCCGTAGCAATTCATATTGCGGCGCATATTCTCGGGATAAACCTGCAGCGTTTGCACCAAGTCAGTCATTTCCACCAGCATAAAGTGGGTGAGAATCGAGCTGTCGGGCAAAATTACCCGTTCCACTGCACTGTGGGAAATATCCCGCTCATGCCAAAGGGCAACATTTTCCAGGGCAGCCAAGGCATTGCCCCGCAGCACCCGCGCTAGACCCGTGAGCCGCTCGGAACGAATGGGATTGCGTTTGTGGGGCATAGCTGAGGAACCTTTTTGACCCTTCGCGAAAAATTCCTCCACTTCCAGAACATCGGTGCGCTGTAGATTGCGAATTTCAACGGCAAAGCGCTCCAGACTGGCGCCTAGCAGGGCAAGGGTTTGCACATAATCTGCATGGCGATCGCGGGAAATGACCTGGGTAGAGGCGGTATCGGGTTGCAGTCCTAGTTTTTGGCAGGCGATCGCCTCTACCCGCGGATCGACATTGGCATAGGTGCCCACTGCGCCGGAGATTTTGCCCACCGCCACTGTGCGCTGTAACTGACACAGGCGATCGCGATGGCGCAGCAGTTCCGCCAACCAACCCGCCAGTTTGAAGCCAAAGGTAATGGGTTCAGCGTGAATGCCATGGCTGCGTCCCACCATCACTGTATAGCGATGTTCTTGGGCACGGTGGCGCACCGCCTGAATGAGATGCTCCAACTGCTCTTGAATCAGTCTTAGACTGGCCACCAGTTGCAGGGCTAAACCAGTGTCGAGAACATCGGAGCTAGTCAAGCCAAGGTGAATATAGCGCCCAGCATCGCCGACATGCTCGTTGACGTTGGTCAGGAAAGCAATGACATCGTGCTTCACCTCCGCTTCAATTTCCTGTACCCGTTGGGGGTCAAACTTGGCCTTGGCTTTGATCTCGGCAACGGCCTCCGCCGGAATATGCCCCAGGTCGGCTTGGGCTTCACAGACGGCAATCTCAACATCAAGCCATGTTTTGAATTTGTAGGCATCCGTCCAGAGATTCCCCATCGGGGCAAGGGTATAGCGTTCGATCATGGGCGTGTGTTTAGCTAGAGTGATGAAAAACTGGAATTGAATGGCGATCGCCTATTTACGTTCGGGATGGTACACCGTCGCCGCTGTGGCAAAGCCGTTGAGGCGATAGATGAGTTGGTAAAGACGGCTGTAATCCCGCTGGTTAAAGTGCAAGATCAATCGCGGTAGGTGGAGCGTGTGGGTCAAGGCAGGGTGGTTGATGGGTTGCTCGTCTTCTACTTCCCGAGGCAACGGTTCAGTCCGTTCAATCTGCCCCGATACGAGAATGTCTTGAAAATCCCGATTGAGTTCTGCTAAGGCAGCATCACTAATGTCTTGGTTCAACCGCAGCACCAAGCGATCGCCCACATAGCGGCTGGAGTGATAGACCCGATAAAAGCCACTCAGATAGGCTAAGCCTTCGTCCACACTAGTGCAGATGCGGTAAAGTTCCTGATCTTCTCCATTAATTAGCCCCTTGGCCGCCAATTCCTCGCGAATAAACCGATCCCAATGCTGCCAGTAGGTACCACCGGGAACGTCCATCAAGGCCAAGGGTTTAGGGGGGGCCTTACCCGTTTGGCACAGGGTCAAGCATTCGAAGGCTTCATCTTGGGTGCCAAAGCCACCGGGAAAGACGGCAATGGCATCGGTTTCCTTAAGCAAAAAGAGCTTGCGCGTAAAAAAGTACTTAAAGTGAATCAGGCGCGGATCCCCTTCAATGTAGGGATTGGCACCCTGCTCAAAGGGCAGTTCAATGTTGAGGCCAAAGGACTTATTGGGGCCTGCCCCTTTGTTACCAGCCTCCATGATGCCGCCCCCGGCACCGGTGATAATCATAAACCCCACCGCACTCGCGGCTTGGGCAAAGCGCACCGCCATTTCATAGACGGGCGCGCTGGAGGGGGTGCGGGCAGAGCCAAAGATCGATATTTTGCGGGTATGGCGATAGGGGGCAAAGACCCGCAGGGCTTGGTGCATATCCCGCAGACAGGAACGCAGAATTTTCCAATCTAGTCGTTCCAGTTCCTCATCGGCAATCTCCAGAAAAAGCTGCAGGGCTTGGTAAATCACGTCGCCGTGGGGCACCTTATCCAAGCGACTAATTAACTCGTCGACGTCTTGCTGTAGGCTACTTAAAGCGACTCGCGAAAGGGTCATGGCACCCTAAAAACGTTAGCACCCTATTTTATCAGGTGGAGGGATCGCCTGTGGCAAGGGGTAGGCTGAGGGTAAAGGTGGTCATGCCTGCTGCACTGTCGGCGCTAATTTCACCCTGCAATTGCTCTACGAGTTTTTGGGTGAGGGCGAGGCCTAAACCCGTTCCCCCCTGTTGCCACGGATCGGCATTGGGAATGCGATAGAACTTTTCAAAGATGCGCGGCAGCTCTTCGCTGGGGATCTCTGAGGGATTGCTCACCTGAATTTGCAGGCGATCGCCCCCGATTGGATCAAACCGGACAACAATCTGTGCGCCAGCAGGGCTATACTTACAAGCATTGTTGAGCAACTCTGCTAAGATGCGGGCTAAGGCATGGCGGTTGGAGAGGAGGGGGGGCAACGTGGCGGGGCGCAAAACCTCAAGGGATTGCTGCCGCTGTTGCATGCGGTTGCGAAAGGGTTCGAGCACCGCAGGCAGCCAACTGTTGAGATCAATCACCTCCTGTTGAATCTGGCTGCGCCCTGCCTCCAGGCGTTGCAGATCTAATAAATCATTGATCAGTTCGGTTTCGCGGTTGCACTCATTGGCGAGAATGTCGAGGTAGCGTTTCTGGCGATCGTCGGTGGCAAATTGCTTCAGCATATAGATGGCCATTTTCATATTAGCCATGGGCGTACGCAACTCGTGGGAGACGGTACTCAAGAAATCATCCTTAATGGCATTAAGCCGCTCTAGCTCCTGCATTTTCTGTTCCAGTTCGGCGGTACGGGCACGCACTTGTCGCTCCAAATCTGCATTGAGTTCTTGCACCTGTTGGTAAAGCTGGGCTTGGTGAATGGCAAGGGCACACTGATCGGCAATGGTTTTGAGGAGGCCTAAATCTTCCGGTGTCCAAGACTTGGGCAAGGTTTGTTGCCAAAGGGGGCGATCGCTCGCCAAAACTGACGTTGCCTCACTCGGTTCCCACTCACAATCTAGAAGCGTAATTTGCCCCAGGAGTTGGCCGAGGTAAACCAGCGGCGTGATCACCAAGGCGTTGACATTTAAGCTTCTCAGAGCCCTTTGCAGTGGCTCCGGCAAATCCGGACCATCAACCGCCAAAACCACCTGTTCACCCTTCCTGAGGGTGGGTTCAAAAAGGGCGATCGCCTGCTGGTTGAGAGCAATCAAGTCCTCGGGTAAGCTGACAAAGGGAGGACGGCTTGCAGAGGTAGGGCTATGGGGAGCATGGGTTTGTGTAATCAGGCAGAGGGTCGAACCTAGGGCTTCTAGGAGTAAATCAGCGGTAATTTGCAGAACCTCCGCTGCTACCATGGTGGTCCGCATGGCTTGAATGATGCGGTTAATGATGGCCTCGCGGCGGGCTTGGTTGCGCAGTTGTTCCTCGGCTCGCTTGCGATCGGTTACATCCATGACATAGCTGCGGATCAGCTCACTTTCATAGATGTAGTGGATCGATTGCTCGTAGATGCGTCCTTGGTACTCCACCTCCCGCACATGGACTTTTTCTTGGGTTTGCTTCATGTAGCGTGCTAGTTCCGGCAGTCCCAATAGCAGGGGATGAGCCAACTTCTGTTGTTGCAAGTCCCGAAACTGCATCACCGCCGCTGGATTGAGATACGTCACCTTCCCCTCCAAATCCACCTCTAAAATCGGGTTGGGCGTCAGTTCCGGATAGGAAGCCAGGCGCACCAAGGCTGCTTCACTAAAATTCTCGATATTGCCCTCACTGAGGGGAACGAGCGTTGCAAAGGGATTGGTGCTTTTAGAGAGAAATCCTAAGACATCGGTACTGCGGCAAAAATCCTGAAACTCGGTATCCGTCATGTTGGTCAGGGTCAGGTAGCGGGCACGCACATCACCGCCAAACACAATCATGTCGCCAGTGCGCAAGTCATGGGCAACAATCCGCTGGCCATTGACCAAAGTCCCATTCGTACTGCGCTTGCCCTGTAAATCGCCATCAATCAGGCGAAAAAGATAGCTATTGGTCTCAGGACTAGTCACTCGGAACAAAATCGCGTGCTGCCGTGAGACCATCTTGGAGTGGAGCACAATTGAATTCGTCGGATCACGGCCAATGGAGTAGGTGGCTGCCTCTAGCAAAATGGGTCGCCGTCCCTCACTGTCTTCGAGGACTAATAGGTGGCGGACTGCCTGCCGCTCATCGCTCACCGTTGCCTCCTTACCTAGGACGGCTGGGCATCCTGACGAAAGGACACGGGGGTAGCCGTCGCCTTCCAAGGGGGTTCTTTGACAGGTAGGGTGGTATATTGACGCACCAGGGCACGGAACTCATCACCGTCAATGGTTTCCTTGTCAAGGAGCAGCTCCACCAGCTTGTCAACGGCCCCCCGATGCTCGCGGATCAGTTTGCGGGCAATCTCGTAGCAGTGCATAACAATCTCACGCACTTGGCGGTCAATTTGCACGGCCACGGCTTCAGAATATTCAGCGCGGGGCATGAGATCTCGACCCAGAAAAACCTCGTTGCCTGTTGTTTCAAGGGCTAGGTGTCCCAAATCCGACATACCGTAACGGGTCACCATTTCCCGCGCCAGATTGGCTACGGCTCGCAGGTCGCTACTGGCACCGGCAGTGACCTCAGCATCACCAAAGATTTCCACTTCGGCAGCGCGCCCCCCCAATAGGATGGTAATCTCATCGAGGAGCCAAGCACGAGTATAGAGGCCACTATCTACCCGCTCTTCATCAAAGATCTGCTGAGCAAAGCCACCAACGCCCCCAGAACGGGGAATAATCGTCACTTTATTGAGGGGATCGGCATGTTTTAGAAGTGTCATCAACAGCGCATGCCCCACTTCGTGGTAGGCAATCAGCCACTTTTTCTTACTGTCGAGGAGGGGGGTAAGCGTCATGCCAATGGTGACCCGGTCAATGGCATCGTCAATTTCCGCATTGGTCATGGCGGGTTTGCGGCGGCGCGCTGTGAGGATGGCGGCTTCATTGAGAAGGTTAGCCAATTCGGCACCAGAAAAACCGGGGGTACGGCGGGCGATCGCCTCTAGGGACACCTCAGGGGCAATTTTTTTGTTGCGCGCATGGACTTGGAGAATTTGTAGGCGTCCTTTGTAGCTGGGCAAATCAACGGTAATCTGGCGGTCAAAGCGGCCAGGGCGCAGTAGGGCAGCATCCAAAACGTCGGGGCGGTTTGTTGCCGCAATTACAATAATGCCCGTATTGCCCTCAAAGCCATCCATTTCCGTCAGGAGTTGGTTGAGGGTTTGCTCGCGCTCATCATTGCCACCGCCAATCCCCGCACCCCGTTGGCGACCAACGGCATCAATTTCGTCAATAAACACCAAGCAGGGGGCGTTTTCCTTGGCCTTTCTAAAGAGATCCCGCACGCGAGAAGCCCCAACGCCGACAAACATTTCCACAAATTCAGAGCCAGAAATGGAAAAGAAGGGTACCCCGGCTTCACCGGCGATCGCCTTGGCAAGGAGCGTTTTCCCAGTTCCCGGCGGCCCAATCAGCAGGACCCCCTTGGGAATACGGGCACCAATAGAGGTAAATTTCTCTGAATTCTTGAGAAAGGTGACGACTTCCTGAAGCTCTTCTTTGGCTTCTTCAATTCCTGCCACATCGCCAAAGGTCACCCCCGTTTGTGCCTCCATTTGAAAGCGGGCGCGGGATTTGCCAAAGTTGAGAATCTGCCCAGGGCCGCCAGGGGCATTACTGACCCGCTGCAAAATCATCAGGAATAAAATCAGCAGAAAGAAGCCCAGCACCAAGTTGGAAATTAGGCTGAAAAGGGCGCTCTCATTGCCTGAGGGCACCACCCGCACCGTCGTGTCATAGCGACTGCTCACTTGGCGCAGCAGTTCCACCAGTTCGGGATTGCGATCAAAAAGCCGTACCTCTTGGGGAGGCGATTGTTCTGGCTGATTCTTGCGGCGAAACTTGGCTAGCCCCTGTTCCTGATAGAGTTCGACGGAGCGAACTTCACCGGCTTTAAGGGCATTGAGGAATTGAGTGTAGGAAACGGTGTTATTGTTGCTCGACTGCGCTAGACCCATGTTGGTGGGGGCTAACGAGAGACCCACGACCAAAGCCAGTTGACTCAGCCGTTGGCAAAGGCGTTGAGCGTATTTCATCGAGACCCGTTTCCGAAATTCAGTTCCAATTTCCAGTTTAACAGCGATTTTTCAGTTCCCTGGCGCCACGGATCAGCCACAGCCCAGAATCGCCGCCCTGAATATAAAATAGGACAGCATTCTTTTTAGAACGCCCATGGGACTGATTGTACAAAAGTATGGCGGCACGTCCGTCGGTAGTGTCGAGCGCATTCAAGCGGTAGCCCGTAGGATCAAGGCAACTGTGGCAGCAGGACATCAGGTAGTGGTGGTGGTCTCGGCCATGGGCAAAACGACGGATAGCTTGGTGCAACTGGCCTATGCCATTAGCGATCGCCCCAGTCAGCGGGAAATGGATATGCTTCTTTCGACGGGGGAGCAAGTCTCGATCGCTCTATTGACAATGGCTCTCCATGCCTTGGGGGAACCCGCTATCTCCCTGACCGGCGCCCAAGTGGGAATTGTTACTGAACCGGCCCACACCCGTGCCCGCATTCTCCACATTGAGACCCAGCGCCTCGAACGGCACCTCAAAGAAGGACAAGTGGTGGTTGTGGCCGGTTTTCAGGGGATTACTGCTGCTGCCGATTTTGAAGTCACCACCCTTGGGCGTGGCGGGTCGGATACCTCAGCTGTGGCTTTGGCGGCTGCCCTAGGGGCGGATTGCTGTGAAATTTACACCGATGTCCCCGGCATTTTGACCACCGATCCCCGGCTAGTGCCCAAGGCTCAACTGATGAGCGAAATTACTTGCGATGAAATGCTGGAGTTGGCCAGCTTAGGGGCAAAGGTCTTGCACCCCCGCGCGGTGGAGATTGCCCGCAACTATGGTGTCGATTTGGTGGTGCGCTCCAGTTGGACGGATGATCCTGGTACTCGCGTTATTGCACCATCGCGGCCGCCGCGTCCCGTGGAAAACCTTGAATTGGGCAAGCCCGTGGATGGTGTAGCCCTTGACACAGATCAGGCAAAGGTGGCACTGCTGCGGGTGGCCGATCGCCCCGGTGTTGCGGCGCAGCTTTTTGGTGAACTGGCACGGCAAAACCTGGATGTGGATTTGATTATCCAATCTATCCATGAAGGGCAAACGAATGATATTGCCTTTACAGTGCAAAGGCGGGTTCTGAAGCAAGCCGAAGCCATTGCCCTGGCCTTTTATCCCCGCCTGAGTTCCCGGGTTGAAGAGACGGATGTGCTCGTGGATGCCGATATTGCCAAGGTGAGTATTACCGGCGCCGGCATGATTGGCCGACCGGGGGTGGCAGCTCAGATGTTCTCAGCCTTGGCGGCAGCGGGTATTAATCTGCAAATGATTTCCACCTCTGAAGTGAATGTCAGTTGTACAGTGGCCGCAGCGGATGCCGGTCGAGCCATTGCCGTCCTCTCCCAAACCTTTGATGTGGAAGCTGCCACCACTGTCCCTCAAGAGACTCCCGCTGCCCCACCGGTGCGGGGCGTTGCCCTTGATCCGAAGCAGGCGCGGATTGCCATTCGGGATGTGCCCGATCGCCCTGGCATGGCGGCAGCCATTTTCCAGACCCTTGCGGATGCGGCCATTAGTGTCGATATGATTATCCAATCCCAGCGATCGCGCTCCCTGGGGGGTGTGATGACCCGCGACATTGCCTTTACGGTCGCCTCTGCCGATGCCGAAAGAGCCACGGAACTGCTCAGAGAAGTTCAGGCCCAATTGGGCTACGGTGACATCCTCGTCGACACCGCGATCGCCAAAGTGAGCATTGTCGGTGTGGGGATGATCCACCGGCCGGGGATTGCTGCCCAAATGTTTGCTGCCCTTGCCCGTGAAAACATCAACATTCAAATGATTGCCACCTCAGAAATTCGCGTCAGTTGTGTCGTAGCAGAATCAGAGGGGGTGCGGGCGCTGCGGGCAGTGCATACGGCCTTTGGGCTGGATGGGGAGACACCTGTCGTCGTTCCCGATGTCGGTCAATAGGCCGCCCTACTGGCAAATTGCCCTTGTGCTCGGCGGGGGGGTGTTGGCGGTTTCTATGGCTGCTGTGCTGGTGCGCTGGGGTATGACTGGTTTACCTACCCATTCCCTAAGGACAACCGTAGGGTTGAGCATTTTCCTTGCCAGTGGTCGCCTGAGTTTGGCCGCCCTCTTTTTGACCCCGCAACTGTACGCTTGGCCATGGCTGGACCTGACTCGGCAAAATCTGCGTTGGGCGGTGGCTGCGGGGATTGCTCTTGCGGCACACTTTAGCCTTTGGTTCACTTCGCTGCACTACACATCGGTGGCGGCCTCGACGATGCTGGTGACGACCACCCCGATCTGGTCGGCGCTCGTGGGGTACCTTTGGCAGCGACAAACCCTTAAATTCCGTGCTTGGGTAGGCCTGGCGATCGCCCTTGGTGGCAGTGCCCTAATTGGCACGGGAGAACTGACGAGTGCTGTGGCAAGGAATCCCCTACTGGGAAATGGGCTAGCGATCGCTGCGGCCTGGGCGGTCAGTGCCTACTTTATTTGTGGTCAGGCTGCCCAAAAGGCCGGTCTGTCGATTCACCACTACGCCCTTGTTGCCTATGCCACTGCTGCGGTGGGGCTCCTACCCCTGCCGCCTCTCCTGGGCCTTGCCTACACAGGTTGGCCGCTAAAGCTCTATGGCGCTATTGTCCTACTGGCGTTGATTCCCCAGTTGGTGGGGCACACCAGTCTCAATTGGTGCCTGCGTTGGCTGTCCCCCACATGGGTAACCCTTCTAGTGTTGGCAGAACCAATTGCTGCGAGTCTCTTTGCTTTGCTGCTGTTTGGTGAAGTGCCGACAACGGCAGTGATCATGGGGGGCACTCTTGTGCTGGCGGGTTTAAGCGTGGCACTGTGGCCAAGTCCTTAGGGTGGTTTTGGCGATCGCCGCCGCTGTTTGAGGGTATCCAAGGCATCCCCCAAGGCGGCAATTAACCCCTCACGGGTGCGGGCATGATTTTGCCGTTCCTCCTCTAGGGCACGTCGCAGCCGTTGATTTTCCAAGAGAGCTTCAATCAGTTGAACCTGAAGTTGGGCAACGGAGGTTTCACTGCGCACGCGGGCTTCAATCTGTGCCCGTTCATCTGCCCATTCTGGGGCTGCGGGATCCACAGGCGGCGGGGGTGGTTCAGGAATCAGTGACGGCAGCTCATTAGCTCGCGCCTGTGCCCGCTGTAGTTGCTCTTGCAGACGTTGAAGCTGTTCCTGAAAATCTGCCACAGTGGGTAAGGCACAGTTAGGAATCCTAGGGCTATTTTGATACGAGTATCCTCAGAAAACAAGGGTCAAGATATACAAGATATAGTCGTGAGTGGTGAGGCGCTCCAAGGATGGTGGCACTGGGCTCAGGCGATCATTCCCGCTTCTGAGCGCGAGAGTGGCCTGCGGGAGTTAAAACAATTTCTCAGTGCCTTTACAGTGCTGAGTCCCCTTGAAATCACACTGCGCCGATTCCCGCCCCAGATTCATCTGAAACTTCCCCTTGCAGAACTCCAAGAGCGCTGGCAACGCCGCTGGCAAGAGCGAGTCCCCCTGCAATATCTGATTGGTGTGGCTCACTGGCACGATCTCGAATTAGTCGTTACCCCCAGCGTGCTGATTCCTCGGCCAGAAACCGAGGAGTTACTTGAAGTAGTCGCGGCAACGGTACCCCCTTGGCAACAGCAGGGGCATTGGCTGGATTTGGGTACGGGGAGTGGCGCGATCGCCATTGGGTTGGCGCGGTTCTTTCCGACAGCGCTGATTCATGCCGTGGATTGTAGCCCTGAGGCCCTAGAGGTCGCGCAAGTTAATATTCAAAAGTACGCTTTGGGCGATCGCGTGCGGTGCTACGTCGGGAATTGGTTTGACCCCATTGTGCCACTGCAAGGGCAAGTGCAGGGGATTGTCAGTAATCCCCCCTATATTCCCACTAGCCTAGTGGCCACCCTCCAACCGGAGGTGCAGTACCATGAACCTTTCCTTGCCCTCGATGGCGGTACTGATGGCTTGCAGGCCATTCGTCAGATTCTTGAGACGGCGCCAGAGTATTTGCAACCCCAAGGCTGGCTCTTTATTGAATTGATGGCCACCCAAGGGGAAGCAGTGGCAGCGTTGGCAATGGCCACCCAAGCCTATGAACGGGTGGAAATCCTTCGAGATCTTAGTGGCCACGATCGCTTTTTGCTTGCTCAAACACCTTAGCCGCGATCCCAACGCCAGAGGGCAACCATTAGGGCAACCACGCCGATTTGTAATGCCAGATTCCACACCCAGTCATCACCTGCGGTGCCCGCCAATCCCTTGAGGCCAAGGATAAAGGCACCCATGAGGCCGGAGGCAGCAAAAACGGCATAGAAAACACGCCGTAGTCCCCGATAGGGCGCTGCTGCCTCGGCTCGCAGGCGATCGCGCAGGGTTGACTGAGTCACTTCAACCTGTTGCTTGGGTTCCTGAGCAGCCATTTGATTTTTCCGTCACCTGAAAATATTCTACGTCCCTAATAATAGGGAACGGTGTGCATCAATGAGGGTCTAAGGCCGTAGGCCCAAAAAGACGCGAGGAGTTTAGTATGCATTGGCAGCGAATCAGTCTGGCACTCTCGATCGCCTTGGGTACCACGGTTGCAGTTCCCCAACTCAGTCAACCCTCCCAAAATACAAGTGCAGGGACACTCCGCTGGAGCGATGCTTCATTTCCTGTGGAAAATTTCCAAGGCTATACCTCTCCCTTCGGCTACCGGCGATCGCCCACAGGGGAAACCACAACCGAATTTCACAATGGCCTTGATTTTGCGGCACCCCAAGGCAGCTATATCCGCAATTGGTGGACCGGGCAGGTAATTGAAGTTTCCGATCACACTGCCTGTGGCACACTGGTACGGATTCAATCGGGGGCTTGGGAACACGTTTACTGCCACATGATGGGGCAGGTTGAGCAGACCCCCCAAGGACGAGCCATCGTCGATCGCGCGGGTGGCATTTTAATCCTAGAGGGGCAACGAGTACCTACGGGGGCACGTATTGGTCGAGTGGGCATGACGGGGCGCACCACCGGGCCCCACCTTCACTGGACGCTCCGCTACCGAGGGCAATTGGTCAATCCTGCCGTGGTTCTACAGGCCATGTATGGTAGCCAAGCTCAGCGGTAACCCTAAGCAGAGAATTGTTTTGGTTTGCGCTAGTAACACCGATGAAACTTGAAAGCTTTTTCTTGCCCATCATTTGCACATTTCAATTATCCATGGCACCGAAGCGATCAATCACTCGGCCAAAATAGTGCACCTATGGAGTTATCCAGTACTCAAAACGCGACTCTGCAGATTGTCCCTGAAGAATTCAACGTAAATAACGTAAAATTGTGTAACTTTGACGGGACTGACGGGGCTCGAACCCGCAACTTCCGCCGTGACAGGGCGGTGCTCTAACCGATTGAACTACAGTCCCAATTTTTGAGCGATTTTTAGCGTATCAGGAAAATCATGGACTTGTCAACTGGTTGCATTTCCCCTGCAGGGCGATCGCCCTCTATCATTTCTTGTTGCCTTTGGGGAGAACGTTGCCGGTTGACTGATAAACTTGGTAAGCTCCTGAAAATTGATTTGAATTGATTTGAAAAATGATCGCCTATCTTTTGGGAGTACGTCTGTGAAGGTCGTTGTCGTTGGTAGTGGTGGTCGGGAGCACGCGATCGCTTGGAAATTACTCGATTCTCATCGCGTGACACAGGTTTACTGTTTACCAGGGAATGGGGGCACAGCCTGCTTAAAGCGGTGTGAAAATGTTGCCATTGAAGCCACCGACCTCACAGGCATTAGTGAATTTGCCAAAGAGAATAACGCTGATCTAGTCGTCGTTGGCCCAGAGGTACCCCTTGCAGCCGGTTTAGGCGATCGCCTACAGGCGCTCAAGATTCCGGTCTTTGGCCCTGGCCAAGCAGGGGCACAAATTGAAGCCAGTAAAGCCTGGGCAAAGGCGCTCATGGAGGCGGCTCAGATTCCTACGGCCCAGGCAGCAGTGTTTGACAATTATGGGGCGGCCTCCCGTTATGTTCAAGCCAAAGGGGCCCCCATTGTTATTAAGGCCGATGGTTTAGCAGCGGGTAAAGGAGTGACGGTAGCAGCTACAGAAGCAGAGGCGATCGCGGCCCTCGAGCGAATTTTTGGGGGCGAATTTGGTGTTGCTGGTCAAAAGGTGGTCATTGAATCAGTGCTGGAGGGGCAAGAGGTCTCCGTACTCGCCGTTACAGATGGCAAAACAATTCTGCCGCTGCTGCCTGCCCAAGACCATAAGCGCATTGGCGAAGGGGATACCGGTCCGAATACCGGGGGAATGGGAGTCTATGCCCCTGTACCTTGGGTAACACCAGAGCTAATGCGACGGATTCAAAGGACAATTCTCGAACCGGCCCTTGGGGCTTTACAGGATCGCGGCATCCACTACTGTGGGGTGCTCTATGCGGGTCTGATGGTGACGCCCGCAGGGGATCCCTACGTGGTGGAGTTTAACTGTCGCTTTGGTGATCCCGAAACCCAAGTGGTGCTGCCCCTTTTGGAAACCCCCTTGATTGATGTGATCCTAGCCTGTGTTGAGGGACGCTTAGCCAGTTTGGGAACCTTGCAATGGCGCAATGAAGTGGCGCTATGCGTTGTCATGGCAGCAGGAGGTTATCCGGGCAGTTACCGCAAGGGGGATGTGATTCAGGGGATTCCAGAAGCAATGGCCCAGGGAGTTCTGGTCTTCCATGCGGGTACCCGTTGGCAGGAGGGGCAGTGGTACACCAATGGTGGGCGGGTTCTCAACATCACTGCTTTGGCCCCTGACTTTGCCACGGCGCAAGCCAAGGCCTACGGGGCGGTCAATGTTATTGAATTTGCCGACTGCTACTATCGTCGTGACATTGGCTACCGTATTCTAGAATCATCGGCCCACAGAGGTGAATACCGTCCATGACCCTTCTCACTTCCAAAACTGACCCATTGCGCTGCTTAACCGGCGCGTTAATTGCTGGTACCCTTGGGATTCTCCTCTATCGGCTCACAGGGGCGATCGCCTACCTCCTTGCTACCCATGCCGTCAGTCCTCACAATCAACTGGTTTATAGCTTGGCAGTTGCCGTGCGCACCCTCGTGGTCGGTTTGTGTACCCTGGCAACGGGTGTCTTTAGCATTATTGCGCTGGGGCTAGTGGCCCTGACGCTGCAACTCCTTTGGGAACGCTGGATACAACGGGAGCAAGCTTAACTGTTGCTGATTTTGCCATCCTCAATTTTGGTGATGCGATCAGCAATAGCTGTAATACGGGGATCATGGGTAACAATCAATACCGTGCAGTCGTTTTGCTTGGCCAGCTTGTCGAGAATCTTGATCACCTGTTGGCCATTTTGGGAATCAAGGGAGGCTGTGGGTTCATCGGCAAAAATGATCTTTGGCTCACCGGCCAAGGCACGGGCAATGGCAACCCGTTGTTTTTGTCCTCCGGAGAGGTTGGCGGGCACAAAGTCGCAGCGATCGCCCAAGCCAACTGCCTCGAGAAGCGCTGCTGCCTGTTCCTTCGCTTTTTTGCCTTTAATGCCCTTAAGATTGAGGGCAATTTCAACATTTTCCAGTGCGGTCAAGGCAGGGAAAAGATTAAAACTCTGAAAGATAAAGCCAATATTTTGCAGGCGGAATTTTGCCAGTGCGACCTTGGACAGTTGGGTTATCTCTTGGCCTAAGACAACCACTTGACCACTGGTGGGGGCAAGAATGCCGGCCAAAATCGAGAGCAGAGTGGTTTTCCCCGACCCCGAAGGTCCCATCAGCAGATGGATATGACCGGCTTCGATTTGTAGATTGATTCCCTGCAGAACAGGGGTCTCCTGATGACCAGAACGATAAACCTTGGTTAGATTGGTGGTGGCGATCGCCAGCCTAGTCGTGATCACAGCGGCAAGTCTCATCAGTCATTGATTGGGCGAATTAGCCACTGGTGGCACTAGCAAAGCGGATTTTCAGGTAGTCCGCCTCCATTTTCGCGCCCACCGGTTGCAGCGCTGCCAATCCTTGGGGGAGCACCATATTACGACGATGGTTGCCAATGCGAATATTCAACTCATCCGCCGTCTTGTTCAGTTCAATTTTTTCCTTGGGGACCCCCGGTAGATACAGTTCAAGACTGTACTGGCCATCGCTGGGCACCACCCGAATTGTTTGCTCGTGGTAATAAACCTGAGCTGGATCCTCATCGCCATAGAGGGTCTCCTTCAGGCGATGCAGTGCTGCTAAACCACAGAGTTCCTCAGCAAACAAGGGGACTTCCTTGACGGGCAGGGGGCGAAAATTGTCGTGAATCTCTTGGCGATACCGTTGCTGGGTTTCTTTCCAGCGGGTAAAGAAGGGATCATGCACGGTCTCCGGCAAAATGCGGTTGGCCACCACTAAATCCGTGGCCACATTGTAGAGGCTGAGATAGGCATGGGCACGAAGGGATTCCTTGATCACCATCTTTTCTGGATTGGTTACCAAGCGCACGGAGGTTTGCGTGTTGTCGGTGAGAACTTTTTCAAGGGCTTCAATCTGCTCATAAAATTCATAGGGTGCATCCATGACCTCTTGATCGGGCAAAGAGAACCCTACCAAGGGCTTGAAAATTGGCTCCACAATGGGTCGCAAGGCCACGGACATCCGCTGTAAGGGTTTGTAGAAGCGGCGCATATACCAGCCGCTCACCTCGGGCAGGCTCAACAGCCGCAGTGCCGTGCCTGTGGGGGCAGAGTCAATAATGAGGACATCGTATTGACCTTCGTCGTAGTGGCGCTTCATACGCACAAGGGCAAAAATTTCATCCATCCCCGGCAAGATGGCCAATTCCTCCGCCTGAACTCCTTCTAACCCCCGCGCCTGCAAGACTTGGGTAATGTAGCGCTTGACGGCTCCCCAGTTGTCCTCCAGTTCCATGAGGGCATCTAGTTCGGCACCCCAGAGATTTTCGGCAACGGGCACTGGCACATGCCCCAGTTCCATGTCAAAACTATCGGCAAGGGAGTGGGCGGGATCGGTACTCAGCACCAAGGTTTTGTAGCCCAACTCGGCACAGCGTAGCCCCGTTGCTGCCGCCACTGAGGTTTTACCAACGCCACCTTTGCCAGTCATTAAAATTACGCGCATGGGAAGGCTCTGCCCTAAACACAGTTGCTTAAAATATCTTAACTCTTGAGCTTATCCTTGGGGGGCGATCGCTCGCCATCAATGGAAATAAAATCATTAAGGAAAATAAATAAATACAACTACCTATTTAGTTTTATTAACAATCATTTAGAACCCTCCCCGATCTCCCGGGGCGAATATTAACTTAATGCTTAAGCCCTTGCAGTTTATGACTGTTTTCAAGGGTTTGTAAATCAAATATATTTGGACTTATCACGACTATGACCACAACTCTCCAACGTCGCGAAAGCGCGAATTTGTGGGAGCGGTTTTGTAACTGGGTGACCAGCACCGATAACCGCCTCTATGTGGGCTGGTTTGGTGTGATCATGATCCCCACCCTATTGGCCGCAACCATCTGCTTTGTAATTGCCTTCATCGCTGCTCCCCCTGTAGACATCGATGGCATCCGTGAGCCTGTTTCTGGTTCTTTGCTCTATGGCAACAACATCATCACCGGTGCCGTTGTCCCCTCTAGCAACGCCATTGGCTTGCACTTCTACCCCATTTGGGAAGCTGCCTCCCTCGATGAGTGGCTCTACAACGGTGGCCCTTACCAACTCATCATCTTCCACTTCCTGCTAGGTGCCTCCTGCTACATGGGTCGCCAGTGGGAACTCAGCTACCGCCTTGGGATGCGGCCTTGGATCTGCGTGGCCTACTCTGCCCCCCTGGCCTCTGCCTTTGCGGTCTTCTTGATCTACCCCATTGGTCAAGGCAGCTTCTCTGACGGGATGCCCCTCGGTATCTCCGGTACCTTCAACTTTATGATCGTGTTCCAAGCGGAACACAACATCCTCATGCACCCCTTCCACCAACTGGGTGTGGCCGGTGTCTTTGGTGGTGCTCTGTTCTCCGCCATGCACGGTTCTCTGGTGACCTCCAGTTTGATCCGTGAAACAACCGAAACCGAATCCACCAACTACGGTTACAAATTTGGTCAAGAGGAAGAAACCTACAACATCGTGGCTGCCCACGGTTACTTTGGCCGGCTGATCTTCCAATACGCCAGCTTCAACAACAGCCGTGCACTGCACTTCTTCCTGGCGGCTTGGCCGGTGGTGGGTGTGTGGTTCACGGCGCTGGGTATCAGCACCATGGCCTTCAACCTCAACGGTTTCAACTTCAACCACTCGGTCATTGATGCCAAGGGCAACGTGATCAACACCTGGGCGGACATTATCAACCGTGCCAACTTGGGGATGGAAGTGATGCACGAGCGCAATGCTCACAACTTCCCCCTCGACTTGGCCAGCGCTGAGTCTGCTCCTGTGGCGATGATTGCTCCGAGCCTTAACGGCTAAGCAACGCTATCTGCTGAACTTTTACACAGCCGCTCCTAAACCGAGGGGCGGTTTTTTATTGCGTTACAGCCCACAGGGATTAACGGGCTCAATATTGCAAAAGCTTAAGGCTAAGGGACTCGGGTACCTCCCCAGCTCCAATGTAAAAGATTGATAAAAATTAATGGATAAACAAAGTTTCTTTGATCCTATAAAACTTGACCTCAAACCCCTTGCCGCTCAAACATATAACTATATAATCAATAAATAGAGTATGCAGCGTTTATTGCTGCTGCTCCGGTCCTGTTGTTATTTATGGATTCATAACGACTATGACTACAGTTCTGCAACGTCGTCAGACAGCGAATCTGTGGGAGCGTTTTTGTGATTGGATCACCAGCACAGAGAACCGCCTTTATATTGGCTGGTTTGGGGTGATCATGATCCCGACGCTTCTTGCCGCAACGATTTGCTTTGTCATTGCCTTTATTGCGGCGCCCCCTGTGGATATTGATGGCATCCGTGAGCCGGTTTCTGGCTCCTTGCTCTATGGCAACAACATCATTACCGCGTCAATAGTGCCCTCCTCTAATGCCATTGGGTTACACCTCTACCCAATCTGGGATGCCGCTTCCCTTGATGAGTGGCTCTACAATGGTGGGCCTTACCAACTGATTGTTTTCCACTTCCTCATCGGCATTTTCTGCTACATGGGTCGGGAGTGGGAACTCAGCTACCGCCTCGGGATGCGGCCTTGGATTCCTGTGGCCTTCTCTGCCCCTGTGGCAGCGGCAACGGCGGTGCTGTTGATCTACCCCATTGGTCAAGGCAGCTTTTCCGATGGACTGATGCTGGGGATTTCCGGTACGTTCAACTTCATGATTGTGTTCCAAGCTGAACACAATATCCTCATGCACCCCTTCCACCAACTGGGTGTGGCAGGTGTCTTTGGTGGTGCCTTGTTTGCCGCTATGCACGGTTCTCTGGTGACCTCCAGCTTGATCCGTGAAACCACGGAAACCGAATCCACCAACTATGGCTACAAATTTGGTCAAGAGGAAGAAACCTACAACATTGTGGCCGCTCACGGTTACTTTGGTCGGCTGATCTTCCAATACGCCAGCTTCAACAACAGCCGCTCCCTGCACTTCTTCCTCGCGGCTTGGCCAGTGGTGGGTATCTGGTTTGCTGCCCTGGGTATTAGCACGATGGCCTTTAATCTCAATGGTTTCAACTTCAACCACTCCGTTGTGGATGCGCAAGGCAACGTGATCAACACCTGGGCAGACATCATCAACCGCGCCAACATTGGTATTGAGGTGATGCATGAACGCAATGCCCACAACTTCCCCCTCGACTTGGCTAGCGGTGAATCGGCTCCTGTGGCGATGATTGCCCCGAGCATTGCAGCCTAAAAAGGTCACTCCTAAGCCTCTCTAGTGATAAGTCCAAATCTGGCTCCCTACAGGGGGAGCTTTTTTTATGGCAATTACGGGGCGGGGAGTTGATACTGATCCACAATTTTTTGGGCAAAGGCGGGCACATGAGCGGCAAGTTTTTGGGGATAGTTGCGCCGCACATAGAGATAGTTTCGGGTGAAGTGGGAATCAATGGAAAAGCGGGCATATTCAAGCCCTTTGGGGCCAATACGCTCAATCACTAAGCCCACCAGTTTGGCCGCCCACAGGGGCAGGGTAACGCCTTTATCGTAGGCAGGAATGCTTTGTTGCACCGCAGCGTGGCGATCGCCGGCACTCGTGACGGGCTGGATTTCCAATTGATCCTGCACAAGGTCCAGCATTTCTTGGCCAAGCTCATTGCGCACCACCAGCCACTGCCAACCTAAGGGGGCCCCCATATATCCCACCACCAAATCGGCAAGGCCATTGACGTAGTCAAAGCAACTCATGCAGGAGGGGGCAAAGACATCCTTGAGTTGATTGGTTTTGAGGCCAAAGAAGGGCACGGTTTCTGTGGAGCCGTCGCTGTGCTTGAAATGTACGCGAAAGTCCTGCATGAACTCGTAGTAAATCACCGTGTCGGGCGATCGGCTGGTGGTTTCCAGGAATTTTTGCAGACCCGCACGGGTGACGTTATCCACGCAGGGGGTTCCCAGCACATAGAGCTTCTCTAGGCCCAGTTTGTCTTGAACGGCTCGCAGGGCCTGAATTTGACAGCCAACCCCAATCACCAAGAGCCGTTTGAGGCCAGCTTGTTCCACCTGCTCTAGCACCGAAAGATTGGGAGATAGGGTGGGCTTGTTTACCCGCGCCGCCAAAATCTCCTCACGGGTGCGGGCAATCACGGGCTTGGGGGTAAAGCGATCGCTCTCGCTATTTTGAACACAGACAACGCCCTCAACCCGTCCCGATTCCAACAGGGTAATGGCAATAGTGCTGACAATGCCCGTCCACTGGGCTCCCGGAATCGGCTCTGTTTTGCGAGCCGCCATCATCTCCCGGTGAACGCCAAAGTAGCACTCATCCCAGTTGTCAAGATCACGGGCACGGCCATGACTTTGCTGCTCAAGGGTCTCAAACTGTTGATTGAGGAAGGCACAGGCCTCTTTGACATAGTGGATATAGTAGGTGTCGCAGAGGCCACACTCACTGCATAGGGTCTTGGCGGGGCGGGGACTACCGGGCTTAAGGGCACGGGCTTTGCGATGGGCAGCAGTCATGGGCACTTACTTCAGCAGTGAACGGGCGCGATCGCAAATGGCTTCGGGGGTGAGGCCATTGTAGGCCATCAGTTCGGCAGGGCTAGCTGTTGTTTCGCCGCGCTGCCAAGCCAGTAGATCGCGAGGACAAGTGGCACGCAGCAAAATGGGTTCTAAAAGGGCAGAGGCCCCCCCGTTACCCCCAAGAGGGCATCGCCGTCAAACAGACGCTGGAAGGTGGCCTCATCGGCAAAGCCGCCATCGGGTTCCGCGCAGGTTTGCCAAGCAACATCCCCAGGGCGGTAGAGGCGGCGGGGGTTAATTACCGAAACCAGCCGCACTCGATAGCCTAAATCCTCCAATTGGGGTAGGGCATGATACACGGGTTGCAAAATCATATCCCCCAGCACCGCTAGGACTAAGGTTCGTCCCCCTTGAGTGGATTCATAGAGGGTGAGTGCCCCCTCATCAAGGGCCTGTTCCGTTTGTGCAAAGGTGGTGCGCACCGGCAGTGGCGTTTTACTCGCAAAGATAGCAATTCCCTTGTTTTGGGTGTTCAGTGCCCAGCGGTAACACACTTGAATGCTGTTGGCATCTGGCGGGAAAAGGACAAAGATATTGCCATTGCGCAACAAAGCGGCATAGTAGGCTTCAATTTCCGGGCGTTGATGCGTCCAACCATTCCGTCCCTGCTCAAGGGCGCCGGCGGTAAAGAGAGTAACCGTCGAAGGGGTGGGACGGCGCAGTTCTGCCATCGCTTGGGTGACCGTTTGCCAGATGGGGAGACCATTAATGGCAAAGGATTCGTAGGAGCACCAAAGACTACGGCTGCCCATCAAACATAATCCTGCAGCTAGGCCCGCGCAGGCATCCTCGCTCAGGGGTTCGTATACTTGGCCATTGGGCAGTTGGTTGTAGAGGGGATCCGTCGTTGGGTGAATGATCTTCAGGGCTTGGTTGATGTTGCCAATCCCAGAGGCCTCATTGCCATCGGCATTGGTAACAAGGTAGCGGCGATCGCGCTGCCCCACTTCTGCCACCATGCGCCCCATGGCGGTTGTGGCCACTTTGCTTTCCCCCAAGGCATAGGCCTCAAGGGCAATCTCCCCAAGGGGAGGTAAGTCTAAGACCTGCTCTGTAACCACCACCTCCGCCGCTGGCCCGCCGGCTGCTGCCACACAGTTTTGACGCACCAGTTCCCAGGCGGCAGGAGAAAGGGCACGGGCTTTGAGGGCATTGACAATATCGGGGTTGTCGAGGGTGTGCTGGGCATAAAGGTTATGGGATTTTGCCCCCTTGGCATGAACACCTGCCCCCTTCAGTTGTTTGAGGATAAAGACGGTCAGCTTGCCAGCGAGAGCCGATCGCGCTGCCTCTTGCATTCCCTTCAGGACCGCCTGCACAAAGGCCAAGCGCTGCCCAAAGGAAAACTGAGTGCTATCGACGTAGTCCCCCGCTTGACCGCTGTCGTCAAAGTCTTTGGCATCCACCAGCACCACCTCTTGGAAACCGTTGCCGTGCCAGTAGGCCATCATTTCTGGATTGGTTTTCAGAGAAACCATGCTGTGGTGTTCTTGGCTAAAGCCATTCCAAACCAGGACAGGTAGGAAATTGGTGACCTCTGGGAAAGCGGTGTGGAAGTGCGCCATGCTGCTCATGACGTAGGGCTCCCCTAGGCCGCCATCCCCTAAGGTGAAGGGAAAGAGGGTCTGGCGGTGTAACCAAGCAGCGGCCATAGCAAAGTGCTGCCCCTGTCCCAGGGGGCCGGCCGGCGCCAGAATCCCCGGAATATAGCCTGAGAGGTGGCCAAGCAGACCATGTTTTTCGCGGAAGCGATCGCGCAGGTCCTGAACCGTATAAATGCCCATTTTCTCTAGGGAGCGATCCAAGAACAGGGCGGCATAAAAGCCTGGCGCATGGTGCCCCACTTCCGTGATGATATTTTTGTGCCCCAACATCACGAGGGCAGCATAGGCTTCTGCTTGACTGGCAAAGCCGCCAGGATGACCAGAGGCCTTACTGCCGGTCATCTGTAAGATCAGATAGCGGAGGGCATCGGCATAGAGGAGCGTTTGATAGGCGGCTTCCGGAGCCTCCAGATCCCTAAGGGCTGGCTGTTGGGTACTCAGGAGTGGCCTTTGACCATAGCGATCCCAGTCTGGCCAATCATTGCCAAAATACTGAATTCCTTCACAGAAACTGGGGACTGAAGTTACCGCTGTCATAGACCCTGACCCAACTCTTGAGTGCACGCTTAGTCTCCTATCTTACAGGGGTGGGGAGTTCCCCTGAGGGCAGTTGATCAGGGAATATCCCCGAAATAACGGTGTTGGAGTGGATTGCAGGCATAGATTGATTTTTCTTGGGGAAAGGGATTAACAATGGCGTTGGTGATAGCAGGCGATCGCAGCGGCGTGGGAAAAACCACGGTTGCCCTAGCATTAAATGCGGCTCTGAGCGCCCGGGGGCAGCGGGTACAAACCTTTAAGGTGGGCCCTGACTACATTGATCCCCTGTTTCACACGGCTATCAGTGGCCGGCCTTGCCGTAACCTCGATGTGATCTTGACCAGTCCTGAGTATGTCTGCGCCTGCGTCGGCTATCACAGTCAGGGGATGGATGCAGTGCTCATTGAGGGGGTCATGGGGCTATTTGATGGCCGGGGAGGGAGCCATGAGGGCAGTACGGCACAGATTGCCCAACTTTTGCAGGCACCTCTGCTCCTGGTCTTAGATGTCCAAAAACAGGCAGCCTCGGTGGCGGCGGTGGTCTATGGCTTTTGCCACTATGATCCATCGCTCCAGATTGCTGGTGTGGTCTTGAATCGGGTGGCCAGCGATCGCCACCGGCAACTGTTAGAAGCCGCCCTTGCCCCCCTGGGGGTGCCTATTGTTGGCGTTCTCTATCGCGATCAGGCCTTGGCACTTCCCAGTCGGCACCTGGGCTTAGTGCCACCCCAGGAATCCCGCGAGTTTCAAGCCTTGGGCGATCGCCTTGCCCATTTGGGAAACACCTGTTTTGACTGGGAGCGGCTGACACCACTGCTTGCCCCTGCCCCCACCTCCTCAGACCCTCCTTTTAGTGTTTCCCCCCTGACTCAAGTCACCATTGGCATTGCCCAAGATGCAGCCTTCCACTTTTACTATGCTGACACCTTTGATTTGTGCCACGCTTTGGGGGCAACGTTAACCCCAGTCTCACCCCTACGGGATACCCACTTGCCCCCAGATCTCAATGGGTTGATCTTGGGGGGTGGCTTTCCGGAGGTGTTTGCCCCAGAGTTAGCAGCGAATCACTCGTTCCTTGGGTCGCTGCGGCAGGCCATTCAAAGGGGCATAGCCATCTATGCGGAGTGTGGTGGCCTCATGTATCTCAGCCAAGGTATTCAAACCTTCGAGGGACACTACTACCCCTTGGTGGGATACTGGCCGCCGGTTGCCCACATGGGTAAAAAACTCACCCTTGGCTATCGCCAAGCCACGGCTTTACAAACAACGGTGTGTGTGCAGGCAGGAGAGAAGGTTCAAGGCCATGAATTTCACTATTCCTGTTTGAGTGTGCCGCCCCCAAGGCCTCTGTGGCAATTGGCGGGTGAACCAGAGGGCTGGGGCAACTCCCGAATCCACGCCAGTTATCTGCATCTCCATTGGGGCGGCCATCCCCAGTGGGCAATGCGCTTTCTCCAGCAGGCAGCAAAGGTTGGATAATGCGACCCACGGCAACGTAATTTTTGAAGGTGTTTTTTAGGGTGTTGTTGGGGAAGGTCAATGCCAAAGCAATACCGCTATGGGCTCTACCTTTGCCTTGGGCTGCTAGTGATGCTCAGGGTAACTCTGGCGGCTTGGGCAACGGCACCCTCCCAGAATCTGGAGTATTGGCAGCAGGTGATCCAACAACACCAGCAGCACCAGCAGGCAGTAGGTCAGCAGCGTCAACAACTAGAACGCCTTGAGGCAGCGGCCAGCGATCGCCTGGAGGGTTTAGAAACCAATGTGGATGCAACCACCCAACAGTTGGCGGCGGCCAGCGATCGCCTGCAAGCGGCAGAAACCCTGCTCAAGGAGCTCAAGGAGCAGCAACAGGTTCTGAGTCGCCGCTACAAGGCCAGTGTTGCTGTGATTGGCGATCGCCTACGGCGGCTGCAACGCTACCGTGAGATTCCCCAGTGGGCCATGCTCTTTGAAGCAGAGACCCTCAATGACTGGCTGGAGCAGCAGGGGCGCCTGCGTCAGGTGTATGAGCGCGATCGCCAGCACTTGGCTGCCTTGGTTCGCGATCGCCAGCGACTTCAGCAGCAGCAGCGGCAAATTCAAGTACAACAGCGATTTATTCAAGCCCTGCGCCAGCAACTCCAACAGCAGCAGGCCATCTATGAACGGGAAGCCGAAAGTCAACGCCAACTCATTGCTCGTCTGCGGAGCGATCGCCAGGCCCTTGCCGCCATTGAAGCCCAACTGGCCCGTGACAGCGTCGCCATTCAGCAACTCATTAGTCAGCGCCTCGGCTATGTCCCCAGGGGCATTCCACCCCTGCCCCGCAGTGGCCGTCTTGCTTACCCCATTCAAGCACCGCTGACCAGTCCCTTTGGTTGGCGGATTCATCCCATCTTGGGCAGGCAGCGGTTCCATGCTGGTGTGGACTTTGGGGCTGATTTTGGCACCCCCATCTTTGCTGCTGAAGCGGGCACCGTGATCTTTGCCGGTTGGTCAGGGGGCTACGGGCAAACCGTGATCTTAGACCATGGCGGCGGGATGACGACGCTCTATGCCCATGCCCAGCGGCTCCTCGTACGGGAAGGCCAATTTGTGCAACAGGGGCAGCCCATTGCTGAGGTTGGCTCCACGGGACTGTCAACAGGCCCCCACCTCCACTTTGAAGTGCGCTTGAACGGCGAACCGAGCGATCCTTTGGCCTATCTCTAGGGGATTGGCTGCCAAAAGACCCCAAGGGCATTGTTGACCCGCGTCGTTGTCACCGCATGGCGATCCACCAACACCCCCCCTAGATAAAGGGCCGTTGAGCTGCCGCCATCCAGATTCACCGCATTGATCAAGCCCAACTGATGGACAATTTGTGCCCATTCTGCGAGGGTGGGCCCCATACCACCTATACGGTTGTGGGTGGTGACCCAGACAATGCTGCCATCACTGCGATTTCCCATGGCACTGCGGGGTGCCGCCTGGGCATCCAAACCCGCCCCAAATTGCTCCAGTGCCGCATTCAAGACCACTCGCCCCTGATTCACCAGTAAGGGACCCGCACCGACGATATTGGGAATGCTATTAAAGGCAGCGGGCATAGCAGTGGTTTCCAGTTGCACCGCAGCCCCCGGTGGGAAGTTTGCCAACAAGGCGGAATTCAAGTTACGCGCCACCAGTAGGAAGCCCTCTGAGGGAATCGGAACTGTTTGATGGTTACTGATGGGTTGCTGCTCCACCACCTGTTCATTGCGCACCGTAATCACCACTTCACTGCCCGTTTTCCCTTGGTAGCTCGCGCCCCAACTGGGGGTATAGAGGGCAAGACCGGCTTGGACATACCCAGAATTGAACGTGACAATGGGCACTGTGCCCGTCGGCGTCCTCACCCGCTGCTGCACACTGAGGCGACCCACAACAATCTGGCCGCGATCGTCCCAGCCAATGGCACCGCGATTGAGAATCGGGCCAGAGAGCCAGTGACCCTCACTGCGAATTGCCCCCAAGGGAGCTTGGCGATCGCGATTAAAGAACCCGCCATTAATTGCTGCGGCTGCCTGCCAGCGTTGGGCCAGTTCGGGCAGCGTTGCTAAGCCCACCAAAGTTGTGGGGGTTATTCCAAGGGGACGCAGACGCAGCCCCGGCTGTCGGGGATTGATGATGAGCAGATCCACAGGGAACTGACGAGTGCCCAGAATGACCGTTTGCTGTTGCCAGCGCAGTCCCGGTGCCCATTGAATTGTGCGGGGGGGTGGCGCATCAGTGCGAAAATCAATCACCAGCCGCGGTGGATTGAGCAGCATTGAGGCCACTGGGCGAACTGTGCCGGGAATTTGGGTCTCCAATACTGTGCGATCCGGGGTAGCCGTAACTTTGACATTGGGGAGCGTGGCCAATTCTCCTGTGGCTTCAATCGTGAGACTGAGATCCCGAGGCGTCAAAGCGGTGCGGCTAAAGGTGAGGCGATTGATCTGCCAAGGGGTGGGGCGGTCCAATTCAAAGACCCAGCGATCGCCCCAAGGTTGTCGTCCCTGCCGCCAACTGAGAATTCGGGCGGGGGGTGTGCTGATCTGGAGCGTATTGCCTTGGGGTTGCACCCGCCACTGATGTTGCTCAATCCAGGGCGTAATGTCTAGGTAGCGATACATGCCATTGGCGCTAAAGCGCACAGCCAAAGGACTAAATTGGTGCTGAAACCATGCCACTGGCTGCTGAAAGGGATCTGTGGTACTGCCAAGAAGAACACCAAAGCGCTGGGCCAGACCCCCATCACTAATGCCGGTGCGCAGTTGATTTTGGGCATCGCGCCACTGCTGCCAAGCCACCGGGTAGTCGCGGCCATTTAAGTTCAGGCGATCGCCCTGAATCTCTTGGGCAAAGACAATGTTGGCGCTCGCCATCGCCACCGTCAGTGCATTCCCAAAAACTAAATAAGCTGACCGTGCAAGCACACTTGAACCAATCCATCCATACTGAGACTACGCCAGTATAGTTGACGCCGCCGCCTTAAAGATGGCTCCAATGGTCAGACTGGGTTTTGGGGAAACGGGACTATCCCTGATCTGAGGATGAGGAGACCTGCTCTGGGGGCGGTGCCACTTGGGGCTGGAATTGGAACAGGGAGTACACGACATTGCGGCGAATCATCACCATCATGTCCAAGAACAGTTCATAGCCCTCCCGTTTATACTCCACTAAGGGATCCTCTTGACCATAGCCCCGTAGGCCGACGGACTCCCGCAGGGCATCCATCTGTTGCAGGTGCTCCCGCCACAGCAGGTCAATTTGCTGCAGAATAAAGAACCGTTCTGCCTGCCGCATCAAGCCCGGTTGAATGGCCTCAATTTGCGCTTCCTTTTGCTCATAGGCAGTGCGCACTTGCTCATGCAAAAAGGCCTGCATCTCCGGTACGCTTAGGTGCGCCAGATGCTCAGGGCGCAGGTCCGCAAGTAAATGAACAAATTCCTGCACCTTGGCTACTAAACCTTCCAAATCCCATTCCTCCGGCGGTAGATCGGGATTGACATAGGCAGCAATAATGTCATCCATGGTTTTTTCGGCATACTCTAGCACCCGATCCTTGAGGTCTTCCCCTTCGAGGACTCGCCGCCGCTCAGCATAGATGGCGCGCCGCTGGTTATTCATCACCTCGTCGTATTCAAAAACTTGCTTGCGGATGTCGTAGTAGTAGGTTTCCACCTTGCGCTGGGCATTTTCCAGACTGCGAGTCAGCAGCGGCGACTCAATTGGCATATCTTCATCAATGCGCATGGCGTTCATAATACTGGCAATGCGATCGCCCCCAAAAATTCGCAGCAGGTTATCCTCCAAGCTTAGGAAAAAGCGCGTTGATCCGGGGTCGCCTTGACGTCCGGCCCGTCCCCGCAACTGATTATCAATCCGCCGCGACTCATGGCGTTCTGTACCAATCACATGCAAGCCACCGAGGGCCACCACCTCTTCGTGTTCTTGCTTGGTAACCACCTCATATTCTTCGCGGATGCGGTTAAAGGCATCCCGCAGGGCTTGAATCACAGGGTCTTGGGTCGGTGCTTTCTCCGAGGCGATCGCCAGCATGTCCTCTGCCTGCAACTCCGGCAGACTGCGCTCACCATAGGTCTTGACTGCTACCTCCACCGCCTGGCGCAGCAGCTTTTCTGCATCCTTGCTAATTTCGCAGGGGAAAAGTCCTGGTGAGGCCTTCCAATTTTTCTGCGGCCCTTGACTGAATCCTTGACCACCGCCGCGATCCATTTTTAGTCCCAACAGCATCATCGGGTCATCACTGGGGGGCATGACAATGCGGGGCATCAAATACTCCCGCACCTTAAGGCGAGCCATGTAGTCGGCATTGCCACCCAGAATAATGTCTGTTCCTCGGCCTGCCATGTTGGTTGAGATCGTCACTGCTCCCTTGCGGCCGGCTTGGGCAATGATCTCCGCCTCCCGCTCCACATTTTCGGGCTTGGCATTCAAAAGGTTGTGGGGAATTTCCAACTCCCGCAGCAGTTGGGACAATAGCTCTGACTTTTCAACACTGGTGGTTCCCACGAGCACTGGCCGACCCGTAGCGTGCACCTCAGCACATTCAGAGGCCACTGCCAGCCACTTAGCCCGCTCGGTTTTATAGACCACATCGGGAAAGTCCCGCCGCTGACTGGGGCGATTGGTGGGCACCACCGTCACTTCTAGCTTGTAAATTTTCTCGAATTCCGCCTCTTCGGTTTTGGCTGTCCCCGTCATCCCCGCCAACTTGGGATAAAGCAGAAAGAGATTTTGGTAAGTAATTGTGGCCAGGGTTTGGGACTCATTTTGAATTTCCAGGCCTTCTTTGGCTTCGATCGCCTGATGCAAGCCATCACTCCAGCGGCGACCCACCATGACCCGTCCAGTGAATTCATCCACAATCACCACTTCACCATTGCGGACAATGTAGTTCACATCCCGCTGGAAGAGTTCCTTAGCCTTGATGGCATTAAAGATGTAGTGCGCCCAGGGGTCTTGGGGGTCATAGAGATCGCTCACCCCCAACAACTTCTCCGCCTCAATAAACCCCTCATCAGTCATCAGCACATTGCGAGCTTTTTCATCCACCTCATAGTGTTCGTCTTTTTTCAGGAGCCGAGCGACCTCAGCGGCCTTGAAGTACTTCTCGGTCGGACGCTCCACTTGACCCGAAATAATTAGGGGGGTGCGGGCTTCGTCAATAAGTACCGAATCCACCTCGTCAATAATGCAGTAGTTGAAGGGGCGCTGCACCACCTCAGCCATGGACGTGGCCATATTGTCCCGCAGGTAGTCAAAGCCAATTTCACTGTTGGTGGCATAGGTAATATCGCAGGCATAGCTTTTCTGTCGCTCTTGGGGTGCCATTTGCTGCTGAATTAGCCCGACCGTCAGACCCAAAAAGCGATGCACCTGCCCCATCCATTCCGCATCCCGCCGTGCCAGATAGTCGTTGACCGTAACAATATGTACCCCCTTACCCGTGAGGGCGTTCAAGTAGGCTGGGAGCGTGGCCACGAGGGTTTTGCCTTCGCCGGTTTTCATTTCGGCAATCTGGCCATCGTGGAGAATCATGCCACCGATGAGCTGGACATCAAAATGGCGCATCCCCAGTACCCGTCGTGAGGCTTCGCGTACCACAGCAAAGGCCTCTGGCAGCAAATCATCTAGGGTCTCGCCATTGTCGAGTCGCTGCCGAAACTCAGCCGTTTTCGCCTGTAGCTCACTATCACTCAGGGGCTGAATTTGCTCCTCCAGCAGGTTGATCTCGACCACAAGGGGTTGATACTTCTTAACCTTGCGCTGATTGGGGTCGCCAAATAGGGCTTTCAGCATGCGACGGGCACCATGGATACAAAGCTGTATACTTTACATCCTATAGCAACTGCCTGTTCCTCGCTGTCAAGACGTAGCCTAGACGTATTGACTGATGTCCTCTTGGCAGACATCGCTGAGGTAGGTCAGGGCGCGAAACCGCAGCATCATCACCTCCTCATAGAAGGGATTGAGTTTACATAGGGGGGGAATGGTAATGACTGGCCGACCAAAGAGGGAGAGGGTGCGGGCAAAGGGACATTGGGCAGGAATCCAGCGACAAATGCGGTGGGCGATCGCCGGCGTGGTAATTGGATAAGTCATTAGCCATTGGCGGATTTTGGTCATCAAAGAAGCGGGCGGGCGTTGGGTAAGGAGTTGATTCATGGGACTATCCTCACAATTGCGCATACCCTCACGGTAAAAGATAATCTATGTAAATAGCAACATGCTTTTAATATAAAAAATCTTTATCAATAATAAGCATTGCTAAACTTGCAGCAGGTTCAGGCGAGGAATGGCCCTCCTTCCGCTCAGCAGAGTGCTAAACTGTTCATCAACTCAAACTCCGATGAAGTTTTGTCTAGAAATCTTTCAATTGCTTGTATAAACTCATTTGCTATTTTTGCCCATTCATCTTGGTCTTGCTTAAATTTCCTAAGGAAGATACTCAATGAGTCCACTGGTTGCTAACTATTACCTGACCTACCGCTGTAATGCCCGCTGCCATTTCTGTGATATTTGGGCGCTGGAACCGGGCAAAGAAGCTGATTTTAGCGCTATCCAAACCAATCTCCGCGACTTGAAGCGCTTGGGCGTGAAATATGTGGACTTTACGGGGGGCGAACCGCTGCTGCGTGCCGATGCCCCAGCCATCTACCGCGAGGCCAAGCGTCTTGGCTTCATTACCAGCATGACAACAAATACCATTCTCTATCCCCGTCGTGCCAAGGAAATTCAGGGGGTGGTAGATTTCTTGAATTTTTCCCTCGATGGGCCGGATGCTGCCACCCATGATCAGTCGCGGGGCGTGAAAATTTTTGACACGCTGGTGGAATCGGTCAAGATTGCCCTCGAGCTGGGTGAATATCCCGTGCTGAACCACACCGTGACAGCCCAGAACTATGAGCGAATTGGGGAAGTCGCTGAATTTGCCCAAAGTTTAGGGGTACGGGTTTGGCTCAACCCTGCCTTTACTGCCCACGAACACTACAACGACAAAAAGAACCCCACTCCCGAAATTGCCAACAGCATTGAACAAACAGCGAAGAAGTATAACAATGTTGGTTACAATAAGGCAGCGCTAGCCCTCATTCGCGCCGGGGGAAACAGGACTCACAATCCCCGTTGTAAGGCGGTGGATGCCGTGATTGCCATTTCCCCCAATGATGAGTTGCTGCTACCGTGTTACCACTTTGCGCAGAAGGGAGTCCCCATCAATGGTCGCCTGTACGAACTGTACAAGTCCTCCGAGGTGGTAGAGGAGTATCGCCGCTCCCAAGGCCGACTTCCCGTCTGCGAAGGCTGCACAGTGTGGTGTTATCTCATTCCCAGCTTCTTTAAGGGACTGGATAAGTACTGGTTTCTCAATCAGGTGACCTATGCCGGAGAATTCCTGGCCCGAAAACAGTTTCTACAACGAAGCCGACCCCCTCGACGAACTCCTGTCGGAGTGGGTTGATGACCCAGAGAGTCCTCCATTACAACCGCGTTCTGAGGGTCGCCGTCGCAAGGCTTTCCTAGCGCTGTCTCTGATTTGGGGCAGCACGATCGCCATTCACCTGATTGTTGGTGGTATCTGGCTCATCTATGTCCTAACCCTCTTGATGAGTTTCCAAACCCTGCGCTACTGGCGCGCCAAACCCCAAAGTCTGCCAGCGTCAGAGACAGCAGAAAGTGTGCCGCCGATGGTGTCCTTGGTGGTGGCTGCCAAAAATGAAGAGGCGGTGATTGGTCGCCTGGTGAAAAACCTCTGCCGCTTGGATTATCCCCACTACGAAGTGTGGATCATTGATGACAACAGTAGCGATCGCACCCCCGATATTTTGAGCGAACTACAAAAGCAGTATCCTCATCTCAAGGTGCTGCGGCGGCTGCCAGGGGCAGGGGGTGGCAAATCCGGGGCTCTCAATCAAGTCCTACCCCTGACACGGGGAGAAATTATTGGCGTCTTTGACGCCGATGCCACGGTACCCCCAGATCTGCTGCAGGAGGTGGTCAACCGCTTTCAGGTGGCCAGTGTCGGCGCCGTCCAAGTGCGCAAGGCGATCAGTAATGCCGACATCAATTGGCTGGCCCAAGGTCAAGCGGTCGAGATGATTCTCGATGCCTACTATCAACAGCAGCGAGTTGCCTGTGGCGGCATGGGAGAACTGCGGGGCAATGGCCAATTTGTGCGGCGGCAAGCCCTAGAGCGCTGTGGGGGCTGGAATGAGGAAACCATTACTGACGATCTCGATCTCAGTCTGAAGCTGCATCTCCACGGCTGGCAGATTGACGTGCTGATGAATCCAGCGGTACAGGAAGAGGGCGTGACCACACTGCTGGCACTGTGGCACCAACGCAATCGCTGGAGCGAGGGCGGCTACCAAAGCTATCTCGACTACTGGCAGCCCTTGCTGCGCAATCGCCTTGGCTGGCAAAAAAGCTGGGATGTGTTCTGCTGGTTTTTGATCAAATATGCTATTCCTACGGCGACCATTCCCGATCTGCTGATGGCTCTGCTGCGCCACCGCACGCCGGTGCTGGTGCCCTTGACAACCCTAAGCTTGACGATTTCGATGGTGGGAATGCTACGGGGCATTCCTCAGGCTCAATCCATGGGGGTGTGGCAACTGTTTTGGCAGAGCCTACGGGGAACCCTATACATGTTCCATTGGTTGCCAGTAGTGAGTACGACCACCTTGCGTATGGCCCTACGGGCAAAACGTCTGCGGTGGGTGAAAACGGTGCACCATGGCCCCTAAGGGAAAAACCTGCTGCCTGAGGATCTCAGGAGCAACCACTTTAAGCTAGGCTAGGGGCAGATTTTCACGGGTTCTGCCATGTCTCGGAATAGTAACTTGCTCCCGTTGCTCTTCTCCCTTGTCTTCACCTGTGGCCTGCTGGGGGTGGGGTCAGTGCTGGTTCTGCGGCTCCTAGGCAATCAAAATCCCCTAGAACAAGTCACTGGCCGGTTGTCCACTTCGCCGGCAGCAAAAACGCCAGAGAGGTTGGGCGCTAATTTCAGTGATGTCAGTAATGTTCCGAGCGGGACGTTTCAGTACGGCGGCAGTACCACGTGGGCGCCGATTCGCCGCGATGTCGATCCTTTAATTCAAGTGGCTTGGCCAAATTTTCGTCTGCGCTACACGGATCCAGCAACCGGTACACCGGGATCGGGGAGTGGTATTCGCATGTTACTGAACAATCAAATTGCCTTTGCCCAGTCCTCACGCCCTTTGAATGAAAAGGAGCGGCAGCAGGCGCAGAGTCAGGGTATCAAACTCGTTGAATTGCCGGTGGCGATCGATGGCCTTGCGATCGCCGTCAATCCAACCCTCAAGATTCCCGGCTTAACAGTCCAGCAGGTGGTTGATATTTACACCGGTAAACTCAGGAACTGGAGTCAAGTGGGGGGGCCGAATCTGACCATTACCCCCTTTTCACGACGCTTGGAAGATGGTGGTACCGTGGAATTTTTTGTCCAAGAGGTCTTAGGGGGGCAGCAACTTAGCACTAATGTCGTTATGGTACGAGATACCACGGATGCACTGCGGCGCTTGGGGACGACCGTGGGCGGAATTTACTACGCATCGGCACCGGAAATTGTTGGTCAGTGCAGTGTGCGACCCTTGCCCTTGGGGCGTCAGCCGAATCAGTACGTTCCTCCTTACCAAGAACCCTACGTTGATTCTTCCCAATGTCCACAGCGGCGCAATACGCTAAACTATCAAGGATTTCAGGACGGCACCTATCCGATTACCCGTCGCCTGTTTGTCATTACTAAGGATGACAATAGCCTAGATGCCCAAGCCGGTCGTGCCTATGCGGCTCTGCTGTTGACCGACGAAGGACAGGCAATCATTGAAAAAGCCGGGTATGTCCGCCTGCGTTAGGGGAGGGCTGTGTTGGATAAGCCCCTGAACCGAACCTATGAGCGGGTAATGGCGGCGATCGCCAGCCTCAACCTGGCGTTGGTGCTTTTTGATCTCACCTATATTCCGCTGCGGGACTTTTGGCTGTTGGGAAAAGTCCGCATTCCCCTAATTCAGCGGGTCATTTATCTACCCCAGCCGTTGCCGATTACCCGCCTCTATGACCCCATCAAAGGCATTCAACCCCACCGAGTAACGCAGCAGTACATCAACACCGTCAACCAACTACGGCACACCATTACCACTGAAGGCGTGGATGCCCCAGGAACACAAGCGCTGTTGACGCAGTTGCGACAGCAGAGCAAAACCATGGTGGACACCAATCCCTTTGCTCTGGCCAATAAGACCGGCACCCTTGAGCAGATTAAGAATCGCATGCGGCAGCGGGTCTTTGGCAATCGGGATGCATCCTCCAAAGAGTCCTTTGAGCGCTTTTGGAGTTCGGAGTACATCAATGCACAGGACTGGCGGAGCAACCTGAATTGGTTTGAGAAGCACATCATTCCCCTAATAGCGACCAACTATTGGCGCGCCTATGGCGAGGATGGGGATTTTCTGAATCGGTTTGGCGTTCTGGATCTTCCCTTTAATCTCCTCTTCTTTGTTGAGTTCTTGGGTCGCACGTTTTGGCTGAGTCGGCAGTGTCGCGGTTGTCGCTGGCGAGATGCCATGCTGTGGCGCTGGTACGATGGGCTACTCTTTTTTCCCTTTTGGTGGTTGGCACCGACGTGGGCATGGCTGCGGGTGATTCCCGTCATGATTCGCCTCGATCAAGCGGGTCTGATCTGCCTTGATACCCTGGAGCGGCAGCTATCTCAGGGCTTGGTGGGGGCGATCGCCACCGACATTTCAGAGGTCGTTGTCCTGCAAGTGCTGACACAACTGCAAAAGGCCATCCGCCGCGGTCAGTTTAGCCAGTGGCTTCCCCGTGCCTCTGACTTACAGGTCAATAGCGTCAATAGCGTCAATAGCAGGGCGAATGACATTGATGAGTTGGGGGAACTGGCGGCCTTGGTGGTTCAAGTGATCCTCTGCCGTGTCGTGCCCCAACTGCGGCCAGAAGTGGAAGCATTAGTGGCCTACAGCGTGGATCAGGTCCTACGGCAAGCACCCCCCTATCGGCGATTGCTGGAGAGTCCAACCCTAGCGGCCTTACCCCTGCAGTGGCGCCAATCCCTTGCCAAGGAGATTAGCGATCGCCTCTTTCTGCTGTTGGAGCAAGCAAGCAAAAACCAAGACAATCCACCCCGCGAAGGCGCCTTGCTGGTGAGTCAACTAGCGCAAAAATTTGGCCAAACCCTGAGTGCTGAACTCCAAGAGGAACAGGTGGGCAAGGTGATCCAAGACCTCCTGGTGCTATGGCTAGAGGAACTGAAAATTAACTTTGTGCGCCAGACCCACCTTGAAGGCATTGAAACAGTTCTAGAGGAAACTCGCACCCTTCAGGAACGTTTGGCGCAGAACATACTCGAACCCTAGGCTATTCAAGGGGTTGCAGCAGCCACAGGGCAGTGTAGGTCGTGTCCTTGGGAGTGGGCTGAATGAGCAGAAAGTGCAAGCCTTGGCTTTTTTGCAGGCGATCGCGAAACACCTCTCCCGCTTGCGCAATTTCCGAATCCTGAAACGTTAAAAACACCCAGCGATCGCGCAATCCACTGTGCAGGAGAATGCCACAGGGCTGCCCCGGTACAAACTCTAGGCGATAGGGCACCTGCTCTTGGAACCAGCGAGCCAGCTTCAAGGATTTGCGACCCCCATAGAGCATAATTCCCGGAATCAGGGTGTCTGCCGCCAAGCCTAGGGACTCCGGCAGCATCTCCATTTCCAAGGCCAGAATCCGTAAAGGGTACCGCATCAGTTGCTGCAAATCGGGGGGCGTAATCGCTGCAAACTGCCAAGATTCTCCCCAAATATCATCCGGCAAGGGCAGGGGCGGGAGCTGCTCAATGGCCAAGGGATCGTAGGCTTCACCCGTGTAGGTTTTCAGGCTTGGGTATTCCTGAGCGCGTTGGCACAGGTAGCGCTTCAGAGCAGAAGTGCGGCGGGTGGGCTCTAGGGGGATGTTGAGTTGTCGGCAAGCTCCTTCCACTAGCCCTAAACTTTCGGGGCGAAAGACCTTTACTCGCTCAGGCAAGGGCTGACCGCAACGGTTGAATTCTGTGGCAACCCAGGTACTACTCACCAGTGGTTCGGGACAAAAAGCCGTGTAGTAAAAATGTTCTTCAGGATCACAAATCACAAGTTCCCACAGATCAGCACCACTGGGGGTACGCAAAGGCCGACGGTAAAGGTCAACTTGCCAACGGGACATCGACGGAATAGATGAACAAAAGAGGTGATCGCCTTTTTCAAACTGAATACGGGCTATATTTATTTTCCTTGCTTTTTCTTGGATTTGTTAGAGCTATTCCAATAAAGAATGAAAAATTATCTCGGACAATCCTTGCCAATCACCTCATCCATAGAACCGCTGCATCCCGCATAGATCTGCTGTCGCTTTTCCTCACGGCGTTCTTGGCAACGCATCTGCTTTTTCAGGTGATGCCCAGCCGGCCGAGGGCGGAACTCATCGTGGAAATTTGTACCCCAAATTGCTGGGCACCGTCGACTAAAGGGTCCTCGGGACGCGCAGCAGCATCTGGCTCTAAGGCCTGCCAATCCAGTTTCCATTGACACAGGTCTGGCTCGCGATCGCGCCCCCGCCGTTTCCCTGATGCAAACTCAGAGCTTAGATCAGCCTAAGGATAAACTGCTAAAAACAATGGTCATGGCTTTGATGGGCACTTTCTTTAAGACATTGAAAGCAATTGATTGCCTTTAGGGTCAAAACGCCCCTTGATTTACCGTATTTCGCCGCCCCAATTCTGATGATTGCCATCAGCCCATAGTTGATGCACCGCCTCAGTTCCGAAGCCCATACCTAGGGACGTCAGGTTTGCAATAAAGTTCTCTTTCTAGGGGGTGTGACTCTGCGCTAATAGGGCAACCACCTCCTCAGTCGTCAGGGGTCGGGAGAAATAATAGCCTTGGACATAGTCACAGCCGAGTTCCCGCAGTCGCGTCACTTGATAGGGATGCTCTACCCCTTCAGCCACCACTTCCAATGCCAATCCCTTGGCAAGGCTAACAATGGCATCAATCATGAGGGGTCTTTGGTCGGTTTCAGGGATGAGCTTCACAAAGCTGCGATCAATCTTGAGGATGTCGATGGGCAGATGGGTCAAATAGGAGAGAGAGGAATAGCCAGTGCCAAAGTCATCAAGACTCAGCTTGATTCCCTGTGCCTTCAGTTTGCATAATGTCTCTCGCACCTGATCGGGCTGATCAATCCCCACACTTTCAGTTATTTCCAGGTGCAGGCAATGGGGAGGAATCTGGGTCTGTTCCAAAGCAGCCAACACTTGCTCGGCTAGAGCAGGGTACATCAGTTGCCGATTGGATAAATTCACGTTCACGGATAACTGACACTGGGGAAATTGCTCGTGCCAGTACTGGAGATCACGGCAGGCGCGCCAGATCACCCAGTCCCCAATGGACAGAATCAATCCCGTTTCCTCCGCAAGGGAAATGAAACGATCGGGCAGGAGTAAGCCCTGAGTAGGATGCTGCCAGCGAATCAGGGCTTCAAAGCCGTAGAGAGAATTGTCCCTAAGGCGGTAAATGGGCTGATAAAAGAGGGTAAATTCGTCCCGCTCAACGGCTTGGCGCAACCCGATTTCTAGGGAGAGGCGATCGCGCGCCATCAAATGCATGTCTTCACTAAAAACTTGATAGCGATTCCCCCCCGCCAGCTTGGCACGATACATGGCAATATCGGCATTGCGCAAATAGTTTTCTGCCTTCTCAATGTGGGCCGATCGCGTGGCCACGCCAATACTAACCCTGAGCGCGATCGGCTGATCATTCACGACAAAGGGTTTATTCAATTCACTGTGAATGCGATCGCAAACCCCCAAAGCGTCATTGTTGTCACTAATGTCATCCAGCAAAATCACAAACTCATCGCCCCCAATACGAGCCACCGTGTCATCGGCGCGGACAATGCGGGTGAGACGATTGGCCAATTCAATCAAAATTAAGTCGCCACAACTGTGGCCAAGGCTGTCGTTAATGACCTTAAAGCGATCAATATCAATAAACAAAATTACAAACTTGTAATCGGAACGACGACGAGCATGGCGAGTCGCCTGTTCAATGCGGTCAAGGAGGAGCGTGCGATTGGCTAACCCCGTCAGCGAATCATGGAGGGCATCATAGAGCAACTGGGCCTCTGCAAGGCGATGTTCCGTCAAATCGGTCAAAGAACCCGCCATCCGTCTGGCATTGCCATAGGCATCCCGCAGCACCAGCCCCCGTGCCAAAGCCCAACGATAGGCCCCGTTGCGATGTTGAATGCGAAACTCTTGGTGGAAATGGGGGATTTGGCCGCGGATATGGAGCATTAAATTTAACTTCACCCGCTCCACATCTTGGGGGTGAATGCGCTTGAACCAATCATCAATGTGATTGCCAATTTCGTCATCCTGATAGCCGAGAATATTTTTCCAACGCGAGGAATAAAACGTCTCATTGGTGGTCAAATTCCAGTCCCAAATACCATCATTGATGCTACGGGTCAGCAGCGTATAGCGATCGCTGGTTTCCAGGAGCGCCGCCTGAGTTAACTTCACATCGGTAACGTTGTAGCCACAGATTAAACCTGCCCCGTTGGGAAAGCGCACAAAAGCCCAAATCATCTCTAAAACTTGACCATCGGCGCCATGGACAGGTACCTCCTGCCAACCATTGGGGGGATGAATCATCCAATAACGCATCTGCCGCTGGGTTTCTGGATCGGGAAAGCACTGACTCAAAAAATCCCCTGAGATCAAGTCCCCTGTATCCCAGCCCAACTGGGTCATCACCTCTTGGTTAAGGGAATGAATCTGCCCCTCATTGTCATAGAAGAGAATGAGCAGGGGTAAACGGGCACAAACATCCCGCAGTAAGTCATAGGGATCAGTACCTAGCGGAAAATCAAATCCATGGCCCGTTTGACCATTCACCATTGGCCACCTGAACTGAAAAAATAAAGATGAGTCATCCTGCTCCATGGAAATATCCTAGCTTAAGTGCTCAACAAACCAAAAACTGGCTCTCCTAGGCCGTAAGACTCCTAGGTCTCTTTGAAGTCTCTTTGAAAATCTTGATGCGCAGGCACAAAAATTTCTATCCTCTGCTGGCTAGCCGCTCATAGATACTAATCCCACGTGGGGTAGCGTGTATTTTAATCCCAAAATCCAAAAAATTTGCTGGCTAATTGCCTCATACTGTTCAGTAGAAAGTAGCTCTTTTTTCTGGTGCAAAACAATCAGTCTAGCCAACTGTTCCATGACTGTAGCCAATTGCTCCGCATCGGGATAAAGACTCTCAAGTACAGCATAGAGATCGGCTTCGGGATTAGCCACTAGCCCTGCTCCTTCATAGATGACAGGCTTAAGAAATGGCTGATACTGCCGCAACAACCGCCGCAGGTGGTAGATCATTGAGATCGACAGTGGGGAAGTCATAAGCTAGAACCTTACATCTTATCAGGCACAGCGAAATTGCCTATTACTCTCGTTGTGCTAGTAAAAATTAGACCATGAAAAAAAGGTCACCGTTGTTATTGAGAATACAAACTGCCCAAGTCACTTCAACTTTTTGCATCCTAAGATTGCCCTCAGGAGAGTAATTTTCTCAATGAATTAACTTTGATAGTTTGCCAATACTCATGTCCTAGGCAACCTCCCTCATTTTTGCCAAGGGAGTTTAGTATTGAAGGAGTACTGATTCTTCTTTTTTACGGGATTTAAGTTTTAATTAATTTTTGTCTCGGTATTTTAATGCATATTGATTTAGTCATCTTTTTAATCTCGAAATCATTCATTAAGTGATCAATTTTGAGACATTGAACCGCATCTTGAAATTGACGATTATTCATTGATTTTCCCCAAAAAACTTGATTTTTGACACTCCATCCAAGGAACCACATCAGGCTAGAAAAGCATTTTCGCTTTAGAGACTGTCTGTAAATCATCCTAAAACTTGGACCACTGATTCTTCAAGGATTCGTAATCCCTTTTTTGCTTTTTAATAACTGATGGGTTGAATAATTAAGAACTATTTAATTTTCTTAATATTTCTTAGTAATTCCTGCCCCACCAAAACGACTTCGCCACAGGGAGACTTTGGCGCAGCAAATCCTCAGCAGCAAAGGATGCTGAGATGTTGATTTTTTTGATTTTCAATGAAAAATAAAGTTTTTAGCCTTTATGCTGTATCTATCGCAAGTGATTTTGTTTTTTAAGGAATCCTAGTGTACAAAAAAGCCGACGATCAGCAGCGGCATAAAGAGACTCAGGGCAACAATGAGCAGTAAATTTTCGGGTTCGACGTTAATGATCGTGGGTTGATTGCGTTTCTTTTGGGGGTTTGGATTGGTCATGGCAGGATACCCAAGGAATACCCCTAGCCTAGCAAACGCTGTCGCAGTCCTAGCAAAGGTTAATGAGTGAAAAGAATCGGCTATGATACTCTACAGGTGCCTGAATCCGTGGGATCCCTATGCAGTGTCCCTATTGCCACCATACAGATAGTCGTGTTCTAGAGTCTCGATCGGCAGAAGGGGGGCAAAGTATTCGGCGACGGCGGGAGTGCCTAGCCTGTGGTCGTCGTTTCACCACCTATGAGCGGATTGAGTTTGTGCCCATTACGGTCATTAAGCGCAACGGCGATCGCGAGTCCTTTGATCGCTCGAAATTGCTGCGGGGCATTATGACCGCCTGTGGTAAAACCAACATTCCCCAACAAAAAATTGAAGCCCTTGTGGATGATATTGAGGCGGATTTGCAGTTGCGATCGCGCCGCGAAGTTACCAGCACCGAATTGGGGGAAGCAGCCCTACAACGATTGCGCCACCTGAGTGAAGTGGCCTATGTCCGCTTTGCTTCGGTCTATCGCCAGTTCCAGGGCATTAGTGATTTTGTTGCTGAACTTGCCCATCTCCAAGAGACTTCTGACTCGCCAGAGCTGCTGACAGCCTCCCAGCCTTAGTGCTGCTTCATCGGTAAATCGGCATTAATTGTATCAATGAGCCTTTGCTCTTCGTCATTGATCTGGTCAATGTAGTGGTCAAATATTTCCGCTAAACGTGGCTCATAGAAACGGTGCAGGCTGTAGTTGGGAGTTGCTGGAAAGCCGCGCCGCTTTTTATGGCGTCCACCGGCGCCGGGATCAAAGCGCTGAATTCCTTGGGCGATCGCCCACTCAATGGGTTCGTAGTAGCAGGCACTAAAGTGCAGGCAATCAATTTCACGGGTACAGCCCCAATAGCGACCGTAGAGATGGGTTCCCTTGGTAATGCAAAAGGACATGGCAATGGGACGCTGACTGCCGTTGTTGGGATAGGCGGCAAAAAGAACCACTCGATGGCGATAGCGATCGCTCAGGCCTTCAAAAAACTGCCGCGTCAGATACTTGCTGCCCCACCAGCCAAATTTGTCGCAAGTATCGGCATAGAAATCGTACATCTGTTGCAACAGGCTACGGCTGACCTCATGCCCCTGATGAACCCGAAACGTGAGATCTGCTTGAGCCACGGCCTTGCGTTCTCGCTTGATGTTGCGGCGTTGATTGGCATTGAAGTCCGCTAGGTAGTCGTCGAAGGTCTGATAGTTGCGATTTTGCCAGATGTAACTGTGGTGGAGCCAAGCCCGATAGCCGTAGGCCTCGGCAGCGGGTTGCCATTGGGGATCGACATAGAGAAAGTGGCAACTGGAAAAGCGGTGGCGCTGACAAAGGCGATCAATTTCATGGAGCATCACCTTGGTCATCATGGCCACATCCACCCCCTCTACCATGAGAAAGCGATAGCCCACCGCCGGTGTAAAGGGCGCCATCCCCAGCAGCTTTGGATAATAGCGAATCCCCAACCGCGCGGCTAAATCTGCCCACTGGTGATCAAAGACAAATTCCCCTTGACTGTGACCTTTGATATACAGAGGCGCTGCGGCCACCAGTTCCCGCTGACCCTGGCGATCGCGCCAAACTAGCAAATGCTGGGGGAGCCAACCTGTTTGGGGCGTTGCACTGCCGGAGGCTTCAATTTGATGCAGCCATTCCCATTCCAAAAAGGGGGTTTCTAGGGGCAACGCCAGGGCATCCCACTGGTCTTGGGGAACGCTGGCGATCGCATTCACCCACTGAATGGTTAGCTCTGGTGCCAGTGCCGCTGCAAACTCTACCATGTTTCTCAGGGAAACTGCTTCTGTGTTGTACTATAGCAAGCCCCCTAGAGAAAGATACTGCCATCGGGCATCAGTGCCTGCTCCAAGCAAGCCTCCAGCAACAGAGCACTACTGAGATCAGCACGCATTAGGTTGGCTTGGCGCAAATTGGCACCCTTGAGATTCGTGCGGGCGAGGTAGGCATCAATCAGACGAGCTTCCTGCAAATCGGCCCCCGTCAAATCCGTACGCCGCAAATCCGCTTTGTTCAAAACCGCTGCCTGCAAATTCACCCCTTGAGCTTGGGCATCATCGAGCCGCGCCTCTGAGAGAATTGCCTGACTCAAATCCGCTTGATTGAGAATTGCTCCCCGCAAATCCGCTTGGACGAGCCGTGACTGCCGCAAATTGCTCCCCACCAAATTTGCCTTGTAGAGAATGGCACGGGTGAGAATCGCCCCTTGAAGATTGGTATTTTCCAAGTTTGCTTGGACAAGGTTGGCAGCATTAAGGTTGGCTTCCTTGAGATTGGCCCCCTTGAGGTTCACCCGCGATAGATCTGTCCCTGCCAAATTTGTTCCTTGGAGATCCACCTGGTGCAGATCCGCCCCCACCAGACTTGCCCCCTCCTGATAGTTCTCTTTGCGAAAGTTGGCACTGCGCAAACAGGAACCCGCCAAAACCGTATGGCTTAAACTGACCTGTCGCAAATCACTACTCAGGAAGTTACAGTCGCGAAAAGCCGCTAACGTGAGATCTGCTCCTTGGAAATTGGCGCGATCGAAGATGCAACCATGACATTGAGCATCGCGAAAATGACTGTCATTAAAAATCGCTTGGGTAAAGTTGCATCCCTCCAACCGTGCACCCGTGAACAGGGCATCGCTAAAGTCGGCACGGCCAAAATGACAAAACCGAAAATATACCCCCTGTAAACTTGCACCGCGCAGATCAATGCCGATGAAATCGGCGTTCACAAGACTAATGCCCGCCAAATTCACACTTTGAAAGTTGGTTTGGCCCTCGGCATAGCGAGCGAGAAACTCTTCGGCTTGCATCGTCAGTCTATAGTAGGGAGCACCACTTCGTTTCTAAAAAATGCCGATCGCTAACATTGCCGCCAGCCGCCATGCTGAAGGCCGTAGTGTTCCAGAATCTCCTCATATCGTGCTTGAGTACTGGGGTCAAGCGTGGGGGGCACAGCCACGGCAATGCCCTCAATTTGACTCAATTCGTAGTCAAAGTGGGAACAGGTTTGGGGCAACAGCCGCACAGAAACCCCATCGAGTAACTGCAAGTGGGCAGCCAGCTCACGATAGACGGCCAGCGGCATTCGGGAATTGTAGTACACACGTTCACTCATGGGGCTGGGTAGGGGGGGTGGGCAGAGCACAACAATTCACATCATTCAAGCACACTTTACCCCACGCTAACGCCCAGCGCACAAGTGCCACCCGATTCTCTGATTTTGTTTTCGTGAGAATATTACTGATGTGGTTATCTACCGTGCGCTTGCTGATGTCTAGTTTGGCAGCAATATCTTGGTTGGTTAGCCCTGCGGCCACAAGCTCCAGCACCTGTAGCTCACGCTCCGACAGCAGTGAATATTCCAACCGATCGTCTGGCGGTATAGACATCCCTAAATCCGTATAATTACTTAGAAGCCTAGTATTAATTGTAATTGTAGTTGACGACTTCTCTCCTTGCTGCTCTTTTAGCCCAAAACCACACAATTCCCTTGCACACACCCGGTCATCAACGGGGTCGAGGCATGGAGCCGCTGTTGCGTGCCCTTTGGGGAAGGGCCTTAGCCCAAGACTTGAGTGAGTTGCCCGGCCTTGATAATTTGGCTCAACCCACAGGGGTGCTGGCAGAGGCACAGGCGGCAGTGGCGGCGACAGTGGGGAGCGATCGCGCGTGGTTTCTCGTAAATGGTGCAACCGGTGGCCTTTTGGCCGCCCTTTTGGCAACAGTTGGCCCTGGCGATCGCGTTCTCGTGGGTCGCAATGTCCACCGCTCAGTGATTGCGGGACTGGTGTTAGCGGGGGCAAAGCCTGTTTATTTGGGAGTTGGGGTTGATCCGCAGTGGGGGCTGCCATTACCAGTCACTCGTGATGTGGTTGCCGCTGGCTTGGCCGCCTATCCCGATACGAAGGCCGTGGTGCTTGTCAGTCCCACCTATGAAGGCCTCTGCTCGCCCTTGCTAGAGATTGCCGAGTCTGTCCATAATCACGGTGTGCCGCTCATTGTCGATGAAGCCCACGGCAGCCATTTTGCCTATCATCCAGCCTTTCCCGTTACCGCTTTGGCCGCAGGCGCGGATGTGGTGGTGCAGTCGTGGCACAAAACCCTCGGAACGTTAACCCAAACGGCAGTGCTGCACCTGAAGGGAGAGCGGGTGTCTGCTGAACGCTTGAGCGAGGCCCTAAACCTTGTGCAAACCACCAGTCCTAGCTATTGGTTGCTGGCAGCCCTTGAGCGAGCAGGCGCTCAAATGACTCAGCAGGGAGAGCAAATCTACGGGCGACTTCTCCAGTGGATCCAGACCTCTGAATGGCCTCTGCCGCGATGGCAGCCCACGGGTATCCCTCAGGATCCGCTGCGATTGACCCTAGGGACTTGGCCGATAGGTCTGACGGGGTTTGCCCTCGATGAGCTTCTGCAACCGCAGATCATTGCTGAATTTCCCAGTGGGCGATCGCTGACCTTTTGCCTTGGCCTTGGTACGACGCCAACAATGCTAGAAACCTTGACCGATCGCCTGAAAAGTGTTTACACCCAATACCGCCACAATGCCCCTCTGCCACCCCTGGCCATCCCATCAATCCCCAACTTCAAAGAACCGGTACTCTCACCACGGGAGGCCTACTTTTGTCCACAGAGAGCGGTTCCCCTGAGGGCGGCCCTCAATGAGATTAGTGCCGAAACAATCGCCCCCTACCCACCCGGGATTCCCACTGTCATCGCTGGCGAACGATTCACTGAATCAGTGATTGCAACGTTGCAAACCCTCCAAGAAGTCGGGGCAGAGATTGTGGGGGCCACCGATCCGACGCTGCACACCCTAAGAGTTTGTAAGGTCTAGTTCTCCCAGTCCTCCTCTTCCAGCAAATGGGTCACCAAATGCTGCTCCAAGAGGGGTTGCAGGTGTTGAAAGTCTTGGGGCGAAAGCAGTTCAGGCTCTTGACCAGGGACCAGGCGAGCCACATAAAGGGTGGGACTCAGGGGCGTATAAACACTGTATTCCCGTGTCCCATAAAAGAAGCTACTACCGAGGGGTTGATACTCCTCGATGCCATCATCGGCTTCCACCTCAACCATGAGAATTTCATCTTCGTCTAGGTCTGGCAGTTCGCCTTCTACGGTGAGGGTGAGTGCGGTGCGCTTGAGGGTGAGGTTTTGTTCTTCAAGGATGGCACAGGCTGTATCAAAGACCTCATCAATTTCCTCCTCCTCTAGGGGCACCAAGGTTTCTTCCTCGTCGTTTTCAGCCACGACCGCAAAAATTTCTACGGGGTAGTCCACCGGGCGCAGCAGTGCATAGGTTTCCCCTTGCACATTCAGACGAAACTCAATGTAGCAGTCAAGGAAGCGACCCTCATCGTCGTAGAGGCGAAGCTGCTCCATTTCCTCTGCGAAGTCTTCCTCTTCCCAAGGCTGCTCATTACTGTTTTGCTGGTTTTGATAGTTTGAGCCCATGCTGCTTCGGTAAAAAGATTCCTATGGCATTGGAGCATACCACGCAGCGGGTCGTCGTGGGTCATTCCCGGTGGCAACCTTAGCTACTTCTTCTCCAAGAAATTAAAATCAAGGGGAATCCAAAGCTGCAAATAGCGCTGCAACCACCTGTGCTGCCTTCCGATCAAGCTTGTGCCAGTCCACTTCCCCGGCAGGATCAAAAAGACTGAGGTCAGCTTGCACCTCCCCCACCTGAAAGTCATGGATACCGCTGTAGTCGAGTTCTGGGGTGTACTGCTGAAAACAAATTTGGTAGCAAAGCTCCCACAGATTCACCCGCTGCTGGCGATCGCCCTGACGTAAATGCAGCCAATAGAGAATTTGGGGTTCAGCCTCACCACAGGGAATCTCGACGGTTTCATAGGTGCCCTGCCAAGGAGAAGTTTCTAGCGATCGCCGCAGCTGATCAAGGAGTCGAATCAGAGCCGGTTGCATCAGTTGAGCCGCCGCATACCAAGGGTGGTCAGTAGGTAGGGACATCGCATCACGCGAGGGGTTTTTTGACATTGTAGGCCTCATGGGAGAGGACACTGCGGGGTTCAATGCGATCGCCGGTGTCGTAGCAGACGAGGCGATAGTGATAATTCAGGGGAATGCTAATCACCTGGCGATCGTGATTGAGACGCTTCCCCTTAAATTGACGGTAGTCAGCTCCTGCAAGGAGTTGGGCAATCACTTGGCGCGCTTTAAGGACAATCTCCTTGGGCAATCCCCTTAGATCCACCACATCGCTGGCAAAGGAGGCCTGCCATTCCTGTCGCGCTAGGCGGGCCTTTTCCCGTTGGGCTGCCTCTAGAGCTTTAGCTTGGGCTAACTGGGCGCAGCGATGACACACTTGACCATACCCGTAATGGCCGCAGGGAAATCGTTTCCGACGACGTGGCATAGGGTCTTTACCAAAGGAGAAAATAGGGCAGAGAGGTATAACCCTCCACCCTGGGCATCTATTGATATTTTCCGTCTAAAGGCGTACCACTGGCACTTAGCTGAGAAGGGCATTGGCTTTGGCCACCACATTGTCCACAGTGAAGCCAAATTTCTCCATGAGGACGTTACCAGGAGCCGAGGCACCAAAGCGCTCGATTGATACCGTTGCATCGGCATAGCGGCACCAACCAAAACTAGAAGCCGCCTCCACAGCAAGGCGTTTTACCCCCGCCGGCAGCACACTGGCTTTGTACTCAGGGGATTGCTCCTCAAAGAGTTCCCAAGAGGGCATGGACACCACCCGCACCTTTTTGCCATTGGCGGTCAGGGTTTCAGCGGCCTTGACACAGAGGGAGACCTCTGAACCTGTTCCAATCAGGATCAAGTCGGGGGTACCTTCACAATCCACAAGGGTATAGGCACCTTTGGCGACATTCGCCGCAGAGCTACCGGCCAAGTTGGGCACATTTTGGCGGGTCAGGGCCAGTAGGGTGGGCTGTTTGCGCCGTTGGACGGCCACTTGGTAAGCCCCCGAGGTTTCATTGCCATCGGCCGGCCGGATCACCAGTAGGTTGGGAATGGCACGCAGGGAGGCCAAGGTTTCCACAGGTTGGTGAGTAGGCCCATCTTCCCCAAGGGCAATGGAGTCGTGGGTCATCACATAGATGACACCCGCTTGGGAGAGCGCGGAGAGGCGCAGGGCAGGCCGCAGGTAATCAGCAAAGACTAAGAAGGTAGCGCAGTAGGGAATCAAGCCGGAATTGTGGAGAGCAATGCCGTTGCAAATAGCGGCCATGCCGTGTTCACGGACGCCAAAGCGAATGTTGCGATTGTGGTACTGACCTTTTTGGAAGTCACCGGAACACTTCAGTTCAGTGAGGTTGGAGTGGGTCAGGTCCGCAGAACCGCCAATGAGTTCTGGCAGGTTAGGGGCAATCGCGTTCAGGCAAATTTCCGAATGCTTGCGGGTAGCCACGGCCTTATCCGCAGGCGTGTAACTGGGGAGATTGGCATCCCAGTTGGCGGGCAATTCACCCCGTAGCAGCCGTTCAAATTCGGCGGCCTCCTCAGGATATTTCTGGCGGTAGGTGGCCAGGGTTTGGTTCCACTCTGCTTCATAGCTGGCACCGCGCTCAATGGCTTTGCGGAAGTGGCTCAGAACTTCCTCGGGGACGACAAAGGGTTCATAGTTCCAGCCAAGGTTTTCACGGGTAAGCTTGACCTCCTCAGGGCCGAGAGCAGCACCGTGCACACCGGCAGTGTTGGCTTTGTTGGGGGAACCGTAGCCAATGGTGGTGGTGACTTTAATGAGTGAGGGTTTATCGGTTACGGCCTTAGCAGCTTCAATGGCCTTGGCAATGCCGGCAAGATCTGTATTGCCATCGGCAACGTGCTGCACGTGCCAACCGTAGGCTTCAAAACGCTTGCAAACATCCTCTGTAAAGGCAATGTCGGTGGAGCCGTCAATAGAAATGTGGTTATCGTCGTAGAGGGCAATGAGTTTACCCAAGCCCCAGTGACCAGCAAGGGAGCAGGCTTCTCCGGAGACCCCCTCCATATTGCAGCCATCCCCAAGGATGACGTAGGTGTAGTGATCTACCAGTTTGATGTCGGGCTTGTTGAAGCGGGCGGCCAGATGGGCTTCAGCCACCGCTAAGCCAACGGCGTTACAAATCCCTTGACCGAGGGGACCTGTGGTCACCTCCACACCGGGGGTTTCAAAGTTTTCGGGGTGACCGGGCGTGCGCGACCCCCACTGGCGGAACTGTTTAATATCCTCAATGGTAACGCTGTCATAGCCTGTGAGGTAGAGCAGGGCATACTGCAACATACAGCCATGACCCGCCGACAGGACAAAGCGATCGCGATTGAACCACTGCGGATTTTTGGGGTTAAACCGCATGAACTGGTTCCAGAGCACATAGGCCATGGGAGCCGCCCCCATGGGCAGGCCGGGGTGCCCAGAGTTGGCCTTTTGTACCGCATCGATCGCCAGGAAACGGATCGCATTAATACAGAGTTCATCAAGGGATTGAGTAACCGCAGGCATTGCTTTCTCTCTCTAATCTCTAATTAGGTTTGCAGCAGACAGTTAAAGGTCGGGAGTAAACTTGCGGAAGGCCAACGTGACGTTGTGCCCACCAAAGCCAAAGGAGTTGGACAAAGCCACCGTCACCGGACAGGCCCGGCTCTGATGGGGAACATAGTCCAGATCGCAGGCGGGATCCGGTTGCTCCAAGTTAATTGTAGGGGGGATGCGATCGTGGGCTATGGCCATTACCGTGGCGATCGCCTCGATACCCCCTGACCCCCCCAGCAGGTGCCCTGTCATGGATTTTGTCGAACTCACGGCAACGCGACGCGCATTTTCTTCGCCAAGGGCACGTTTAATGGCGGCGGTTTCCGTACTGTCGTTGGCGGGGGTACTGGTACCGTGGGCGTTGATATAGCTCACCTGATCCGGGGCAATCTCCGCATCCTTGAGGCAAGCTTCAATGGCACGGGCAGCCCCTTCTCCCCCCGGTGAGGGAGCAGTCATGTGGTAGGCATCACAGGTCAAGCCGTAGCCCACCATTTCCGCATAGATGCGTGCTCCCCGGGCAAGGGCAAATTCCAATTCTTCCAGGATCAAGATGCCGGCCCCTTCCCCAAGGACAAAGCCATCGCGGTGGAGGTCAAAGGGGCGGCTGGCATGGTGGGGATCATCATTGCGGGTAGAAAGGGCGCGAGCTGCCGCAAAACCTGCCACCGATAGGGGCGTAATCGCCGCCTCTGTACCCCCACAGATCATCGCCTTGGCGTAACCGTGTTGCACCATGCGGAAGGCATCGCCAATGGCATTGGAACCTGCTGCACAGGCGGTTACCGAACAGGAATTGGGGCCCTTGGCACCGGTGTGAATGGCGGTGAGTCCTGCGGCCATATTGGCAATCATCATCGGGATCATAAACGGACTACAGCGATCGGGCCCCCTCGTGAGATAGACCTCCTGCTGATCCTCCATTACCTTTAGACCACCCACACCCGTACCAATAATGATGCCAATGTCAGTGGCATTGCCCTCGTCAATTGTCAATTGGGCATCCGCAAGGGCTTGCTTACTGGCAGCCACGGCAAATTGAGCAAAGCGATCCATGCGCTTGGCATCTTTGCGATCCATGTAGAGGGTGGGATCAAAGCCACGCACCTCAGCCGCAATGCGGCAGTCATGACGACTGGCATCAAAAGCCGTGATGTAATCAATGCCGTTGCGACCGGCCATTAACCCTTCCCAATACTCCGCAAGGGTGTTGCCGAGGGGGGTAATTGCCCCCATCCCCGTGACAACGACCCGTTTTTGATGCGCCTTTGCCATGGATCTATGCAGCTACCTTATTGTTGATAAAGTCAAGGACATCTTGGACGGTTTTGAGTTTTTCTGCCTCTTCATCGGGAATTTCCACACCAAACTCTTCCTCAAGGGCCATGATCAACTCCACGGAGTCAAGGGAGTCAGCGTTGAGGTCTTCGGCAAAACTGGCTTCGGGTACAACTTTTTCTGCATCAACACTGAGTTGATCGGCAACAATGGCTTTTACTTTTTCAAGAATTTCAGATTGATTCATAGATGCCTTAACTGGATGGACAACGACTGAGAACAGTAATTCATGCGGGCGATCGCCATTCCTCAAATCTAGGATGTTTCGTGCCCAGAATCAACGCGCCCTAATTATAGGACAGATTGGGGATCCCCTAAGTACTCCTGCAACTGTGATAAGCTACAGTTTGAATACTTGAGACCAACAACGCCACATCCACCGTTGCCCTCTCTTCACCGAGTTGCCGATGCATTTTACGATTGCCAGTCTACTTGCCAACTTTAGCGAAGATAAATTTGTTGCCCCCAAGGTTCTCGAAAAAAACTCGGCTGTGACGATCCTGAGAGCCAGCGAGAACTGGAAATTGCCCTTGATGCCCTAGAACGCATTGGCCTGCTCATCAAAGAACGGGGCAAGTATCGCCGTGCCAGTGATGATGGATTGATTGAAGGGCGGCTGCGCTGCTCGAGCAAGGGCTTTTGCTTTGCCATTCAAGATACCGAGGGTGCGGAAGATATTTTTGTACGCGAGCATCAACTCAGTACTGCTTGGAATGGCGATCGCGTGCTGGTGCGGGTCACCCGTGAAGGCCGCCGCAAGAAATCTCCAGAGGGGGAAGTGAAACTCATCCTTGAGCGAGGAAATCCCTCGGTGATTGCTCGGGTTAAACAGACAGAAGATGGGTTTCGTGGGACGCCCCTCGACGATCGCCTGCTCTTTGAAATTGCCCTTGAGCCAAATGACCTTGTGCCCGATCTATCGACGGTGGTGGATCAGCTGGTGCATGTAAACATTCGCCGCTATCCTTTGGGGGGCTACCTGCCCACGGGGGAAATTGCCCAGATCCTAGGGAGCGATGCCCAATCGGCACCTGTCCTTGACTTGGTTTGCTGCAAACACAACCTTGTCCGCCAATTTAATCCAGCCCTGCGCACAGCAGCCGCCACCTTGAATGCCCAGTTGGAGACCTTGGACCTCAGCGATCGCCAAGACTTGCGGGAGCTGGTCACCATTACCTTAGTCGCCCCCGGCCAAGAGCCCCAAGTGGCCTTTTCCCTCGATGCTCTTGGGCAAGATCTCTGGAAGTTGGGGATTCACATTAGCGATGTGGGGGGATTACTTCCCCAGGATGAACTGCTGGATCGCACGGCTCGCCGTCAGGGCATGAGCCTGGCAACGCCTGAACTCAGTTTGCCCCTATTGCCGCAGGAATTGGAGAGGCTGCGCTTACTGCCGGGGGGCGATCGCGCTGCCATTTCGCTGCTGATTGAAATCAACACCGCCGGCGAAGTTCAGTCCTACAGGATTTACCGCAGTTGTATCCGCATTGATGCCTGTGTCACCAGTGAACAAGTGGCGGCTACCCTTGCCCTAGGAGACAGTTCTGGGGATTGGTTGCGCGCTTTAATTCACCTCGCCAATGCCGTGAGCGAGCGGCGACAGGCACGGGGGAGTATTGAAGTGACCCCAGCGGCGGCCCTGAGCCTTGCCTATGCCGATGAGGGCCTTGCCCCCGCCATTTTCCTACCAAAGGTGACCCCTTGGACCAGCTTGGTTATTCTTGCCAATGAACTCCTTGGCCGTCATTTGGCGAAGTTGGGGGTACCGGCCCTCTATCGCACGCAACCTGTACCCGAACTTTATGCGGTGCAGGATTTTCTCAAGCTGTGCCAAAATTTGAACTTGCCCTTGAGCCTAGACAATCCCTCCCAGGTCACGTCCCGCGACTATCAGCGGTTTATGGCGCAATTGGCCCCTTCGGATCTGGCAGCTGTGTTGCAGGAACTCTTGCTCGATAAACTCAAACCCGCCAGTGATTCCCCTATGGCGCTGAATCACTTTAGTTTGGCCACTGGAGAGGGCTATGCCCATTTCTGCTCGCCGTTGCAACGCTACACCGATATTGTCAATCAGCGCATTTTACACATTCTCCTGACACAAGGGCGCGATCGCCGCGGGCCACGGGCAAAAGAGCGCGTCAATCTTGGCGAGTCCAGTTGCTTGGAGCAGGTGAATTGGACAGTTTTCACCACCGACATTCAGCGGGAAGTAGACACGCTCGTTAACGAATTAGCCCCCCACCTCCAAGAGCGGGAGCGGCAAACCTACATGGCTTGGAAGGATTTAGTAGGGCTGCAACGGGTGCGCCAAGTCCAAGCCTGTATCGGCGAAGTGCGTCCTGGCATTATTACGGGCGTGCAGTCCTATGGCTTCTTTGTGGAACTGCTTGATTTTAATGTGGAGGGCCTAGTCCACGTCAGTTCCCTCAAGGATGACTGGTATGAATACCGCGCCTATGCCCAAACTTTGACGGGTCGGCGTAATCGCCTGCGTTACCGCTTGGGCGATCGCGTTGAAGTGCTGATTAAAAATGTGGATTCCTACCGCCAGCAGGTGGACTTAACAGTCATTAGTGGCGGCTCCCAAGCAACCGAAGAAGATCTCAACGACAGCAGTGACGGCGGGGAAACCCTCACCCCTCCTGAGGATGACGCCACTGAGAATCTGTAAACCAAGAGTTGATGTTTTGCAGGGAGTAGGCGGCGCTTGAACATCGTTTATTTTGGCACACCGGAGTTTGCCCTTGCGCCCCTCCAACGGCTGTTGGCAACAGAGACCTATCAGGTGCTGGGGGTGGTCACCCAGCCCGATCGGCGGCGGGGACGGGGCAACCAATTATCCCCTTCTCCTGTTAAGGCCTTAGCCCTTCGCCACAGGTTACCCATTTGGCAGCCCCCAAGTCTGCGTCGAGATCCACAGCTGCCTGAAGTCCTGCGATCGCTGGCTGCTGATGTCTTTGTGGTTGTTGCCTACGGTCAAATCTTGCCCCAGTCCATTCTTGAAATTCCCCGTTACGGCTGCATCAATATCCACGGCTCCCTGCTGCCGAAGTATCGCGGTGCAGCTCCAATTCAGTGGGCACTCTACCACGGCGAACAGGAAACCGGCGTAACGACGATGCTCATGGATGCCGGTCTGGACACAGGCCCAATGCTCCTGAAGCGAAAAGTCGGCATTCATTTAGAGGATAACGCTGCTACCCTCAGCGCCAAGCTCAGCGAGATAGGTGCTGACCTACTACTAGACACCTTGCAGCAACTGCCACAGCTTCAAGCCGAACCCCAAAATGACGCTGAGGCTACCTACGCGCCGCTCATTCAAAAAAGGGACTATGCGATTGATTGGGAGCGATCGGCCCTAGCCCTCCACAACCAGGTGCGCGCCTTCTATCCCTATGCCTATACGCAGTGGCAAGGGACACCCTTGAAAATTTTGCAAACGTGGCCATTGATTCCCGAAGTGGCGGCCAAATTACCCGAACCCCTACAGTCTTGTGTCCGTGAGCCTGAGGCCTCTGCCGCCCCCGGTACGGTGCTAGCTCTCGTCAAGGGCTGGGGGCCAGTAGTACAGACGGGCAAGGGTGGCCTACTCCTGAGTCAAGTGCAGTTGAGTGGTCGCAAAGCGCAATCGGGGTGGGATTTTGTCAATGGGGTTCGCCTGGCGATCGCCACTCAATTCGGTATTCTGTCCTCAGCTCTGTAACTAAGTTTTAAGCACGGCGGGCCTAACGTAACTAAATGTTAAGATTTTGCCGTTTTGACAGCATTTCGCCTTGACACCCCTCGGATTGGCTCACTACACTGACACACATACCTAGGTACGTCTCTAACCCCTATGGAAGATAAGCAAAAGGTTACGTTGTATCTCTCCCCCGATGTGCACCGCCAGCTAAAGATTGCCGCTGTAGTCGAGCAGGAAACAATGTCCACCCTTGCTGAGCGTGCGATTGAATTTCTGCTGGCTCACCCAGAGGTACTGGCGGAATATGCCGAGCAAAAACATGGCAATGTGCATCGGGTTTATCACTGCCCAGAGTGTGCCAGTGCCCTTGTCCTGCGGGGGGATGAGCTAACGGCCTTGGTCAATCAGCCCACTGTGATTGATGACAACAGCCTCAGTGTTCCTGCGCTCTCCGTCGAGTTGGTGTCTGCCCGCTAGGCCAGTGGCGGGGGTGTTGGGTCAGCCTTGAAAGAAGGAGGTGATTGCTGTGCAAGAAGAGTTGAGTATCCTAATCCAAGCGCAATATCCGTTGATCTACCTCCTGACCTCTGAAGAAGAGCGGGCTGAACAGGCGATCGCCACCATTGCCCAAAGTCAAGTCGGGCCTCAAGGGCGGTCTCCCCGCAAGCTCTACATCTGGACAGTGACCCACGGCATGGTTGAGTATGGCCATCCCCGCAACAATAGTCACCACAATACCGTCTCACCGGAAGCCGCCATTCAATGGGTTGTTCACCAACGGGAACCGGGCATCTACGTCTTCAAGGATTTGCACCCCTTCATTGATTCGCCCCCTGTCACTCGTTCTTTACGGGACGCGATCGCTAGCTTCAAGAGCAGCCACAAAACCATTATCCTCATGTCCCCTGAAGCGGCGCAGCGAATTCCCGTTGAACTAGAAAAAGAAATCGTTGTTGTTGACTATCCCCTACCCAGTATTAACGAACTAGATGAAGTTCTCAGGCAACAGTTAGATCCCCGCGATCGCCGCCTCACCCCGGAAGCACGGGAAAAGCTCGTCAAAGCCACCCTGGGTCTGACGCGGGATGAAGCCGAAAAAGTCTTTCGCAAAGCCAAAGTCACCGCTGGGCGGCTCACCGAAGCGGAGGTGGACATCATCCTCTCCGAGAAAAAGCAACTCATCCGCCGCAACGGCATCCTCGAATACATGGAAGTGGATGAAACCATTGATTCTGTGGGGGGCCTAGAGGAACTGAAAGTATGGTTACGTCAGCGCGCCAACGCCTTCAGTGAAAAGGCTCGTGAATACGGCTTACCGCAACCGAAAGGGATGTTGATTTTGGGTGTCCCCGGCTGTGGGAAGTCCCTCATTGCCAAAACCACCTCCCGCCTTTGGGGCTTGCCCCTGCTGCGCCTTGATATGGGTCGGGTCTACGACGGTTCAATGGTGGGGCGATCGGAAGCAAATTTGCGCAATGCGCTGAAAACCGCTGAATCCATTTCCCCTGCCATTCTCTTTATTGACGAAATGGACAAGGCCTTTGCTGGCGGGGCAGGCTCCTCAGACTCCGATGGCGGTACCTCTAGCCGCATCTTTGGCTCCTTCCTAACTTGGATGCAGGAGAAAAAGTCTCCCGTCTTTGTCCTGGCAACAGCCAACCGAGTTGAACGGCTCCCCGGTGAATTCTTGCGCAAAGGCCGCTTTGATGAAATTTTCTTTGTTGATTTGCCCAATGCCGAGGAGCGCAAGGAAATTTTTCGCATTCACCTCACTAAGCGCCGCCGTGAGATTGATCGCTTTGACCTAGAGCAACTGGCCAATATCTGTGATGGCTTTTCTGGTGCCGAGATTGAACAGGCGATCATTGCTGCCATGTACGAAGCCTTTGCCCAAGGGCGGGAGTTTACCCAGTTAGACATTATTGCCGCTAGCCGTGCCACTCAACCCCTTTCCAAGACGATGCAAGAGCAGGTCACGGCACTTCGAGATTGGGCCCGCCAACGGGCGCGCCCGGCGGCAGCTTCAGTGGCTGAATACCAGCGACTGGAGTTCTGACAAGCTTCCTTCTATCTGTTTTGTGCAGATGGGAGAAAGACCCGACCACAGGGGTTTGGTTCGCCATAAATTGTGGTTCATTCAGTCCAATGTTTCTGTCTCAATCTGGAGGAAATTCACATGTCTCACTTCAGCACCCTGCGTACGAAAGTTACCGATGCTGAAATCTTGAAAGCATCCCTGCGGGATCTGGGCATTACGGTGAAAACCAATGCCGATGTGCGTGGCTACAACGGCCAACGCGTTCGTGCCGACATCGTTGCCGTCCTCGACGGTGAGTACGATCTGGGCTGGTCTCGCAATGCTGATGGCACCTTTGATCTCATTGCTGACCTCTGGGGTGTGGCCAAAAAACACAACCAAACCGAGCTAATCAACTCGATCAACCAAAAATATGCCATCAACAAAACCTTGGCTGAGGTGAAGCGCCCTGGCCTTCAGAATGCCAACGTCAAGCTTGTGGTGCATAGCTAATCCTGTTGCCAATTGCTTTGTACTGTCTAGCGCGCGTTCCCAAGTAATCCGCTGGCTGACTCCCGAGGGGTCGGCCTCTTTTTTATCTCAGGATTAAGAATATGGTATTTTGGCCATGAAGGTAAGGATTGTTTGTAGTTATTGAGTTCTGGTCAACCTATTCAAGAACGCTTTTCTCCAGAGGCTAGGCTCGTGATTGCCACCGGGGATGTCTGTGAGGTGGTTCGTCAGGTGCCGGATGAGGCCATGACGCTCATCTTTACGTCGCCGCCCTACAACCTCGGCAAGGCCTACGAAACGCCGGTGGCGATCGAGGACTATCTCCAAAGCCAAAGCAGAGTGATGGCTGAGCTATATCGGGTGCTCCGGCCAGAGGGAAGTCTGTGCTGGCAAGTGGGGAATTTTGTTCAAAGGGGAGAGGTGTATCCCTTGGATATTTTGTTTTATCCCCTCTTCAAGCGATTGGGTTTGAAGCTGCGCAATCGCATCATTTGGAAATTTGGCCATGGTCTCCATGCCACAAAGCGCTTTTCTGGCCGCTATGAAACGATCCTCTGGTTCACAAAGTCAGATGACTACATCTTTAATTTGGATGCGGTGCGCATTCCAGCCAAATATCCAGGGAAACGCCACTTCAAGGGTCCTAAGAAGGGCAAACCCTCGGGCAATCCCTTGGGTAAAAATCCATCGGATATCTGGGAAATCGTTCTTCAGGATTGGCAAGAACTGGTGTGGGATATTCCCAATGTCAAGTCCAATCATCCCGAAAAAACGCTCCATCCCTGCCAATTTCCCATTGAGTTGGTGGAGCGGTGCGTTCTTGCCCTCAGCCATGAGGGGGATTGGGTCTTTGACCCCTATATGGGGGTGGGATCATCGCTCTTGGCTGCCCTAATGCATAATCGGCGGGCAATGGGCTGTGAGCAGGAACCCGTTTATGTCAACATTGCTCGCCAACGGATTCAGGCCTATGAAAATGGCACCCTGCCTTACCGTCCCCTTGGCAGACCGGTGTACACCCCCACAGGACAGGAGAAAATAGTGCAAATTCCTGAGGAGTGGCAACAGTAAGTTGGCGATCGCTCGATGAACGGGTACGCATTCCATCCAAGTGGGTGACCTTGATTGGCGAGAAGTGGCTGACGGACACCGGTGAAACCCTAGAATACTGGCGGGTAGAAAAGGCGGACTCTGTAATTGTCTTGCCGCTGCAAGGAGATTATTTCATCTGCCTGCCGCCAACCTTTCGGGTGGGCGTTCAGCGAGCTACGGTGGATTTTCCCGGTGGGCAAGTGCTCCCCAATCCCCCCCAGGGCAATGGTGCCGCAAATTTTGACCCAGGAATTGGGGATTACGTCCGATGGGCTTCAAGCAATCACCCCCATCCGTTAGGGAGTCCGGGCATCTCAGCGCTTCTTGGGCAGTTGGAGTGCTTGCAATGTCCTGCCGTTCTCTTGAAATGGCTGTATCAGTGCCAACTAGCCTCGGCGATCGCTCGCTTCAGATGATTTTGCAGGGTTTTAGTGGGCAGGCCACTCTGGAGATGCTGCCACGGTAAGATAGTCTCCTCTGGCCAATTGGCAGTAACATAGGCTTCAAAATCAGGCAACTGTCCCTGCAGTTCCTTAAAAGCACGGCGATAACTGCCTAAGGAGGTGCCATAGTGGCGCACCTGCTCTAAAAGGGGAGCAAGCCGGCGATCGCCCCGCGAAATCAAGGCTTGAATCAACGAGTCATGATAGGATTCAGGGCGAAACTCAATCCCCAATTTGGCCAATTCTTTTTTCAAAAACTTGAGGCGTTTTTCGGCCACGGGTTGTACACCCCACCACTGAAAGGGGGTATGGGCTTTGGGAACAAAGGTACTACAGCCAAGGGTGAGCCGCAGTCGCGGGGCTGTTTTTTTCAATTGGCAAAAGAGCTCTACTGTGGCTGCGACATCGGCATCGGTTTCTGTGGGCAGCCCCACCATGCCATAAAACTTCAGCCCCTTGAGGCCACCGGCTTGGGCATGGCTGGCAGCAGCCAGAATCTCCGCCGTCTCAAGCTTTTTGTTGATCACTTGGCGCAGGCGCTCAGACCCCGTTTCGATGGCGATCGTCAGGGATTGACTGCCCCGTTGACTCAACAGGTGGGCCAGGGATTCGGTCACCGTATTGGTGCGCACCGAAGCTAAACTTACCCGCACATGATCAAATTGTGGCTGACCCAGATGCTCAATCAAGGCAGGAAATTCGGGATGTTGGGTAATCGAGGCGCCCAAAAGCCCTAGGCGATCAGTAACGGCTAGCCCCCGCTCAATGGCAGGAATCAGTGTGTCTAGGCTCGGTGTGCGAAAGGGCAAGGTCAAATAACTGGCCAAGCAAAAGCGACACAGCTCGGGGCAACTGCGCACCACCTCCACCATATAGATATTTTCCCAAGCGGCGAGGGGGGTGACCACCGTGGAAGCGGCAAGGGTATTACCGCGATGGACTTGTTTAGTGACTGTCGCCGGTACACTGGCCTTGATGGGTTCAATCCTTTGAATGGGACCGGTGGGATGGCTGTAGCTGACGTGGTACAGGCTAGGAACATAAATACCGGGCACTTGGGCCAGGGCTTCCAACTGTTGCGATCGCGCAGCGGTGCGCACCTGCGCCATTGCGGTCAGAAAGGGATCTAGGAGAGGTTCGGCGTCCCCCAACAAAATCACATCGAAAAAATCGGCAAAGGGTTCGGGATTTGCCGTCAGCACTGGGCCACCGCCAAAGACCAAGGGGTGGCGATCCTGGCGATGGCGCTGCCAAATGGGAATGCCCAACTGCTCCAAGAGCAGCAGTAAATTGCCGTAGTCTAACTCCCACGAGAAGGAAAAACCCACCAACTCTGGATCGCGAGGCAGTGGCTCCTGCACATCGGTAAAGAGGCGACTCACCGCCACATCGGCACGGCTGGCCAGTTGTGCCCACACCAGTTGATAGCCCAAGCTAGTAATGCCAACGCTGTAGGTATTGGGAAAGCCATAGATAACCCGCAGCGCCTCTGGCAGGGGGCGCGATCGCTCAAAGAGGAGGGTTTCAGCAGCCAAGGGGGAGTTCACCTAGGTTTCCGTTGACTTACGGCGGCTAGTTTTTGCGGTCTGGGCAACCGTCTTTTTACTGGTTCTTTTGGTTGTTGATTTGGGTTTGGGGGCAGTAGTTGTTGCGCTGCGGCGGGTTTTCTTTGGTGCTTTTTCCGCCAACAGGAGCAGGGCTTGCTCAAGGGTCATTGTCTCTGGTGTCACCCCCTCCGGCAGGGAGGCATTCACCTTACCGTGGTTGACATAGGGGCCATAGGGGCCGTCCAAGATCTGTACCGGTTCCCCATCCTCCGGGTGAGTCCCCAACACCGCGAGCACCTGTTTTTTGGCCCGAGCGCGACTCGATTTGGGTGTTGCCAGCAGCTCTAGGGCACGCTCTAGGGTAATCGTGTACACATCATCTTCCCCCTTGAGGGAACGATAGTCTTTTTCACCCTCGGGATCGTGGACAATGTAGGGGCCAAAGCGACCTTGATTGGCTTGAATGAGTTTACCGGTTTCAGGATGAACCCCCAATGTCCGCGGCAGCGACAACAGGGTAATTGCCAAGTCTAGGGTGACTTCATCGGGACTGACGCCCTTGGGTAGGGAAGCTCGTTTGGGTTTTGGATTGGCCTCTGTGGCTTCTCCCAACTGCACATAGGGACCAAAGCGCCCCGTCAGCAGAAAGATCGGTTCGCCGGTTTCAGGATGCAGGCCCAGCTTGTCGGGACCCTCTAGTTTTTGGCGAATTAATTGCTCCACCTGTTCACGGGTGAGGCTACCCGGGGTGGCGTCTTGGGGCAAGGAGGCCTTAATGGGTTCACTACCATTGCCATTTTGATAGACCACAAAAGGACCAAAGCGACCCACCACCACTTCAGCATTCAGTTCTGGCAGGGCGATCGCCCGCGCTTCAGTCGCCTCAATCGTCCGCTCCCGCTCTTTAACCTGCTGCTCAAGGCCATTTTCACCCAGATAGAAGGATTCAAGGTAGGGCTGCCACTCCACCTCCCCTGTGGAAATATCATCCAGGGTTTGCTCCATCCGCGCCGTGAAGTTAATATCCACCAAGTCGGGGAAGTATTTCTCTAGCAGCGCCGTCACCGCAAAGGCCGTAAAGGTGGGTTCCAGGGCATTGCCTCGCCGAATGGCATACTCGCGGTCTTGGATGGTACTGAGGATCGTGGCATAGGTGCTGGGACGACCAATGCCTGCTTGCTCGAGGGCTTTGACCAAGCTTGCTTCCGTGTAGCGCGGCGGCGGCTGGGTCTCGTGACCCACACTTTCCAGGGCGTGACAGCGGAGAATCTCTCCGACTTGCAGGGGGGGCAGGATCACCTCTTGGCTTTCGAGGGCGGCCTCGGGATCATCGGAACCTTCCACATAGGCCCGGAAAAATCCTGGAAAATCAATGCGTTTACCGTGGGCACGGAAGAGGGCATCCCCAGCCGTAATCGAGACCGTTAGCAGAGTGATATGGGCATCAGCCATCTGGGAGGCCACCGTGCGCTTCCAGATCAGTTCGTAGAGTTCCAGTTCCCGATCTTGAAGGCCGGTTTCTTGGGGAGTGCGAAACTGGCTACCTGCAGGGCGAATCGCTTCGTGGGCTTCTTGGGCCCCCTTGGTTTTGGTGGTGTATTGACGTGGCTGGGGCGACAAAAAGGCTTTGCCATACATGGCTTCCACACAACTGCGGGCGGCGGCGATCGCCTGATCCGACAGATGCACCGAGTCCGTACGCATATAGGTGATGTAGCCCTCTTCGTAGAGCTTTTGGGCAATGCGCATCGTATCCCGCGCCGAGAGGTGCAGTTTGCGGTTAGCCTCCTGTTGCAGGGTTGAGGTGGTAAAGGGGGGAGCCGGTTTGCGGGTTTGTTGGCGCTCCTCTTGTTCGGTAACCGTCCAGGTTTCCGTTAGCAGGCGATCGCGCAGAGCGTTGGCAGCCGCCTCATCCAAGAGCAAGACAGCATCAGGGTTACGTAGCTGTCCTGTAGTGGGATCAAAATCATGGCCCGTGGCCAAGCGTTGACCGCCAACACTCACCAAACGCGCTGGAAAAAGGGCTCCCCTTTGATCTAAGGTGGCCTTGAGATCCCAAAATTGCCCCTTACGGAAGGCCAACCGTTCTCGCTCCCGTTGAACCAATAGGCGCACTGCAACTGACTGCACCCGCCCCGCTGACAGATGGGGGGCAATTTTCCGCCACAGCAGGGGCGACAGGGTATAGCCCACCAAGCGATCGAGGATACGCCGCGTTTCTTGAGCACGCACCAGTTGTTGATTGACATCGCGGCAATTGCGTAGTGCTTCTTGGATTGCTTCCTCGGTAATTTCATGGAAGACCATCCGCCGCACCGGCACCTTTGGCTCCAACAGTTGCAGCAGGTGCCAACTAATGCTTTCTCCTTCGCGGTCTTCATCGGTCGCGAGCAGGAGTTCATCAGCGGTTTTGAGGGCAGTTTTTAATTCTTTGACAACTTTTTGTTTCTCTTTAGGAACAATGTAGAGGGGTTCAAAGCCAGCAGCGACATTCACCCCTAGGGTTGCCCACTCTTCCCCCCTGAATTCGGGGGGCACATCAGCAGCACTGCGGGGCAGATCACGGACATGACCCATTGAGGCTTCAACGCGATAGTCCGGCGGCAGAAATTTGCGAATGGTACGGGCTTTTGTTGGGGATTCAACGATGACAAGGGTGGACATAGCAGATGCTGCGGGATGGGTTTTTCGGCACTCTCAAGTTTAGCGACAAGTTGAGCAATCCATCATAGAATGGTGTTCTCCCACCGTATCATGGGAACCTAGGAGAAGCACTTCCTTTATTGATAACCCTAGCCTAACCAATGGGCGATGGGGAGAGTCTGTTTAGTCAGCATAACGGTTTTTAGGCAGCAGCGATGACTTAGGGGGGGCCGCTCCAGACATTGTGATCCAAACACGCCACCTAATAAAACCTAATAAACCTAATAAATATTTTGGCGATCGCCCCGTCCTTAAGGGCATTAACTTCACCGTTGCTAAGCCAGAGGGGGTCGCCCTCATGGGCCCCAGTGGCTCTGGCAAAAGTACCTTGCTCCGCTGCTTGAATGGGTTAGAGACCTACCAATCGGGACAGATTCTCATTCTCGGCCATTACCTGCCACCAGGGCTGAGGCCGCAGCAACTGCGGGTGATTCCTTGAGATGCCGGTATGGTCTTTCAGCGCTTTAACCTCTTTTCCCACAGGACGGTGTTGCAGAGCATGATTGAAGCATTGAAGCGCCGCTCCTTGGGCACAAACTCCCCCGCGGCCTGGCTATCGAAATGGCTGAAAGTTTATTGGCCAAAGTGGGATTGCTGGACAAACGGGATGCCTAGGCAAGCCAACTCTCTGGTGATCAAAAACAAGGGGGGGCGATCGCCCGCGCCTTGGCCAGGCAACCGGAGATTCTTCTCTTTGACGAATCCACGACGAATCCACCTTCGCCCTTGATCCAGAACTGATGGGGGATCTCCTAGCCGTGATGCGACAATTGGCCGAAGAGGCAATGACTATGGTGGTGGTCACCCAGGAAATGTCATTTGCCCGCGCAGTGTCCTGCCGCGTGGTCTTTCTCGCCGATGGCCAAACTATTGAGGAAGGATCGCCCCAAGAACTGTTTTATCGTCCGCAACAGGAGCGAGCCCGCCTCTTTCTAGAGCGTGTGCTAGTCAGGCCCTAGCCCTTGTAGGCTTTGATGCATTTTTCGACAAGGGGTTGCACCGCATCCACATCCTGCCAGCCAAGAATTTCAGTGACTTTCTTTTGCAGATTTTTGTACGTGCGGAAGAACTCGGCGATTTCTTCGAGACGGTGGGGAGCAATATCCTTGAGGGATTTCACCTCAGCATAGCGAGGATCACCAACAGGCACACAGAGAATTTTCTCGTCGCGATCGCCACTGTCAATCATCTCCAGCATGCCAATGGGACGGGCAGCAATCACACACCCCGGAAACGTTGGCTCATCCATCATCACCAACCCGTCGAGGGGATCACCATCCTCGGCTAAAGTATTGGGAATAAAGCCGTAATCATACGGGTAAACCACCGCCGAGTAGAGGACGCGATCGAGGGCAAAGACGTTCATTTCCTTGTCAAACTCATATTTATTGCGGCTGCCGCCAGCAATTTCCACCAAAACATTGACAACGCCCGGCTTGGGTTGAGCAGGAATGTGGCTTAGGTCAATACTCATAGCAGGATGTCCAGAGCAACAAGTCTCCATTTAATCGAGATTGGGACATGGAAGCAAGCACCTAGCCTAAGGCCACTGACTTTTGCCAATGGCTCTCCAGGGGCAATGCTCAACAAAACAAAAACAAAACAAAATAGCCAAAAAATAGCGCCCGCCATCTAGGCGCTCAGGTGTACGGCGCGCTGCGAAAGCGCCAATACATCCACGCGAAGAGCAGCGAAGCAACGTCGGCTGCAACCCTTGTTAGCCTCCTGTTCTCGCCTCCTGGCCTTGCAGGAGCACGTCCCGAATCTTGCCAGGGTGTTGTGCCACGTCCCAACGCCAAACTCCAAACCCGCCGTGTGTGTTCACCGCTTGCACCCATTCGTCCAGGTAATCACGTTTGGCTTTATCCTGCTCCGTATCCTGGCCCTTGGTTTCCAGAATCAGATGGTCCCCATTTGTGAGCCGCACGAGAAAATCGGGCCGGTACTTCCGCACCACGCCGCGATAGACGTAGAGCACCTCGAAGCCCAGGTGGTCGTTCTTGACCCAGGCGGCCACCAGGTCGCTTTCGTCGAGCACAAAGGCATCGGACGCCTCCCAAGTGCTGTCGTACACGCAGACGTTGATGTGCGACTTCCTGGTGCGCGCGCAGGGCTTGCCCGTGTACCAGGTACGCATCTCGCCGGTGGAGCGGATGGGATGATCGCGGTCGAAGACCGGCGTCAACCGCTCGGTGTTCTTCTGCCGCACCGCCGCGACGACATGCTGCACGACCCGCGACATGTTCAGCGTGATGATCAGCCGACGCCGTAATTCGTCCTGGTAGAAGAGCGGCGGCGAGATGACGATGCGGTCGGAGCGAATGAACTGCTCGACGATCCGCACCAACTGGGCCAGCAGCACGTCGCGGCTACCTTTCCAGGCGACCTGCATCTGATCAAAGACACTGCGTGCTGTCTCGAAGATGATGCGCTGGGTGCGGAATTCTCCGGCCAGGCGCTCCAGTTCGATGCGGTCAATCTTTGTCACATCCGGCTTGCCTTCGAGCACCGGCGCCAGTTCGGCGACCTGGGCGGTCTGCGCCGCGTCCAGTTCCAGCGGAGGCAGATGCGACCAATCCACAGAAAGGATGGGCTGAAGCACGTGTTCGATGCGCACGATATTCGGCCAGCGGATTTCATAAGCAGCTTTGGCCGGATCCACCTGAACGAGCGTCTTGGGAAGGGACGGCGGGGGCGGACCGCTTTCGGTGCTTTCGTGCGGCAGGAAGGTGAAGGGCACGCCGAAGATGTTGACGTACTCGGGCTCGAACAGTCCCGTTTGCGCATTCACTTCGTAAGACGTGCGCCGCAAGCCGCGGCCCACCACCTGCTCGCACAGAAGCTGTGAGGTGAATGCTCGAAGCCCCATGATGTGCGTGACCGTCTTGGCGTCCCAACCTTCGGAGAGCATGCCGACGGAGATGACGTTTTGAATCTTCTCGCCCGGCTGCCCCGCCTTGCCCACTGTGTCCACGGTCTGCCGCAGGAGTTCGGCCTGCTCTGCCTTGGTTAGCTTGTGTTCGACCGGAACGTCCTTCTCTTCCGCATTATTGGTCTCTTCCGACACTTCCACCGGCGCGGCGGGTTCCTCCTGGGCCTCCGCCTCATCCAGCACCTTCGAGTCGATGTGTAGGATGCGGTCGGGATCGCACAGTTCGTCGATGTGGATGCGCCGCGAATCGAAGGCGTGCTTGACCCGGGCAGCGGTCTCGGTGCGATTGCAGACGGTGATCATCACTGGTGGGGTTGCTAGGCCGGCTTTCCGCCAGGCTTTCCATGTCTCACGCCAGTCGTAGCCCAGCAGGTAGTAGGCGTTCAGGACCAGGTCGGGCAATGGTTCGTGTGGCTCAGCCTTGCGGTTGAGATCATCCTTCACATCCGGGTCGTTGTAGATGTGATAAAGGCGCGACTTGTAGGTCTTGGCGTCCGGAACCGCATCGTCGCGCACCACCACGCGCGGGGTCTTGACCAGCCCCGATTCGATGGCATCGTTCAAGCCAAAGTCGCTGACGATCCAGCCGAACAGCGCCTCCTCGCTGCTTTTCTTGCCCGAGGGCGTGAAGGGTGTGGCCGAAAAGTCGTAGCATTTCAGAATGCCACGGGAACGGTGGAGGCGGTCCAGCCCGCCAATCCAGACGGTAGCTTCTTCGGCGCTGTCCTTGAGGTCACGTTGGCGCAGGTACTTGCCTTCTGCTTCCGAGTTCACTCGCCAAGCGTGGTGGGCCTCGTCGTTGATGACCAGGATGTTCCGCGCATTCGCCATCTCGCCCAGCACCTCGCGGGTGTACGCCTCGTCGCTCTTCGCGCCGCGCTTGTCCACGCTCTTGCGTTTTTTCAGTTGCTCTTCGCTCTCCCAGGCCAGGGCGTGCCAGTTGCGCACGAGCACCTTCCCCTGCCGCAGCTTGTCGAGCAGGGCGGAAGGGACGATGTCGAAGGCTTCGTAGTAGTTGCCCTCGGCGGCGGGGAGAAGCACCTCGAGCCGCTTTTTGACCGTCAGTCCGGGGGCGATGACCAGGACGTTTTTCGAGAAACGGGCGTCCTGCGGGTTGGCGACCTTGTTGAGAATCTGCCAGGCGATGACCATCGCCATCACGACGGTCTTGCCCGTGCCGGTTGCCATCTTGCAACACTGGCGAACAAAGTCGCCGCCGTCGCCAGGAATCTCGATCCCCACGCGCTCGGCGGCGGGCGCTTCAGTGAGCCAGATGAGCGTTTCCACCGCCTCCAACTGGCAGAAGAAAAAGCGGCGTGTGTCGAACTCCTCCGGATCGCGCCAGTGTTCGAGCAGCCGCTTGGTGATGCTGGTCACGCCCGGGTAGCCCGCCTCGCGCCAGGCCTTGACGCGGGGGCGGATCTGATTGACCAGAGGGATTTCCACGAAGATCCCGGGATCGTCGAAAGACTTGGCTCCCGGCGTTGCCATGACGTAGCCGGCTGGACGACGCCCTTCGACCAAATCGAAGGTGCGCGTTTCCCGGTCGTAGCGCCAATATCGACTCGGCTCCTCGTAGGGCGAGTTGACGATCAGGCGGTCGATGGTGGTCTTGCTTGTCATGGGCTTAGCTATACGTGAAGGGATACAACATTCATACCCTTAATCTTGCAGATTGGCTTTGATGGCTTTTCCATTGTTACGAACTCGTCCACTTTTGCCGCCAACGCTGCCCCCGCATGAAGCGCGTCCATCGGTGCCACATCGTAGGTGGAAGCAAGCTCTATCGCCTTCTCTGTCACATCGGGATCACAAGGCACATTTTCCGCTGCATTCTCGAGCACAGCATTCATAAACTCAACTTCTTCGGCCCGTTTATGAAATCTCGGCTTAGGCAGTACTTCCAGTCGGAGAAAATCGCTGACTACCAACTCGCGGTTAGGATCGTCCAACACTTCCAAGGCACGGCGGGAGATATTCTCTTCGCCTTGAAACGCGGCAATCAAGACATTCGCATCAATGTACGTCCGCTTCATCGTCCTCAGGCTCTCCACGCCTCCGTTTTACCTCTTCCAGCACCTCATCGGCACTTAACAATTTCATACCTGCCTCAATCGCTCGGATGCGCAGGGACAGGAGTTTCCTGCCTAACGGGGTACGTGGGACAAACACTTCGGTTACTTCCGGAAATATGATTTCCGTACTTCGGTAGCTCATGTCTTCTTCAGGGAGAGACAACACAAAGTTGATCCAAGGATCGGCTCTGCGATACTTTTCCGTTGGAAGACTATAGTCAGTCCCTTCCTCGAGGTATTTCGGGGAAAGAACTCCGTAGGTTTTCCTGGCAGCCCAGTCGCTGTTCAATCGTTCCGTCAACGTCGCGCTCATGACTGCCCCTCCTCGTACTCAGGTTCAAGCTTGGCTATTGTCTCCGGTGTCAATAGGCCGAAAAACATTTTCTTCGACGACAAATGGACATCGTCGAGGTGACTTTCGACATCAGGCCAAGACTCATTTTCTTTCATGGTCCTGATGGAATCTATATCCAACAGAACTCCGAGCAATCTTCCGGGCTCGCCTGGAATGGACGCCTCCGCCGGCGATACGATCTGGATGATATGAATTATGTCGCCTTCTTTGATCTCTGTGCGGAGTTGGACCGGTCGGGTATCGATCTTATATCCCCCCATTTTGATTTCGAGATTCAGACAACTGAGACTCGGTGGCTGATTCAACTCAATTAGATCAATGTATTTCAAGGAGAAACGCTCCAGCCGATCAATCAACCCGGTATCGCGGATAATTGTGATTACTGTCCGTATACCTTTGGAGAACGTCTTCCATCCCGAATATGGTCGGCGACAGCTTAGAGAGACGACATGTTCCCCTATCTGAACCGCCTGGTTCCCACCCTCCAAACGAATCTTGGGAACGTATCTGAGCTTGGGATCATGTTCTACTATGGGCGCCGGAATATCCGCAGAGGGAAGGCGGACAATGTTAGGGTACTTATTCGGTAAAGCCTGGAACACAAGTCCAGGAAGCAATTCGGCCACAGATGGTTTTCTACCCGTAAATCGGATTTCCCACACTGCTTCTAGCAGAGGTTCTTTGCGTAATTTTTTCGGTATCTTGTTCGGTATCTTGTTGGCCATGTTTTATCTCCTATGAAAGTTCCATCACCTTCATACTCTCAATCCCCCGGTCGTCCACGATCTTGACCGCGATGCGCTTGTGTTCGCCCGGCTCGAAGGGCAGCGACACCGTGCCGCGGTAGGCTTCGATGCGCTCCGCGTCAATCTCGGCCTTGAGGTTGCGCGCCAGCTTCGCCCAGCCCTCGTTCTCGCCTGCCATCGGGAAGAACACCTGGCGTGGATAGAGACTGCGGCCGTCGTAGTCGGTATCCAGCATCCAGACGGCGATCTTGTCCGCGCCGCCTGATTCGATCTGGCCGGTCTTGGTGTTGTAGTAGTCGAAACCGTGCACTTCGACGACATACTTCCCGTCTTTCTCCCTGCGCACCTCCACGTCTGGCTGGCCGATGAGCCAGAAGGATTCGTTGCTGGCGCGCTTCTTCTTGAGGTCCTCGGTGAGCAAGTCGGCGTTCATCTGCACTTTCAAGAACTGCATGCCGGCAAGTTCCGGCTTCATCTCGTCGATGTCCTTGGCCGCCTCGGGGTCGAACTGGAAGGCGGCGAAGACGATGAGCTTGGGCTTGGGCACCAGTGTCTGCGCCTCCTCGATGGCGTGCGCCACCTGGCGCTGTTCCAGCGGTGCGTGCTCGGGACCGAAAGAGACCACCACGCGCATCGGGTCGTAGGCGGGCGCCGTCTCGCGGACTCGGTCGGCCCCCTCGTCGCTCGGGCGCGTCTCGCCATCCGCGTGCAGCCAGCGGCAGCCGGGCAGGGGTTCGAGCCGCGCGAAGCGGATGTATTGCCCCGCCTTGCCGCGAATGCCGGTGCGCAAGAGTTCATCGCGCCATTCGGCCTGGCGCAGCGTCTCGCCGGAACGGGCGATGGAGGTGTCGGCGGGTTGCGGTTTGTCTTCGAGAATCTCCTCCGGCGATTTCACCGCCGGAGCGGGCACCGCCTCCACCGTGAACGGCCCGGTCACGCGCACCTTCTTGCGGTCAACGAAGGGCTGGTCGTAGAGCGTCTCCTGCGGGGCGTGCCGGGCGATGGCGGCGTCAATGTCTGCTCGCCGTTGGGCGAGCAGAGTTTTGAGTTGTGAGTTTTTAGTGTCCAGTTGGGGATCGCTTTTGGCGGCGTCGCGGATGTATTGCTCCAGCAGGCCAAACTCTGCCTTTTCCAAATGCCGCTGCACCCGCTCTCTCTCTAAAAACTCGAAACTCGAAACTAAAAACTCCTCCAACCTCTTCGCCCAGCGCGCGTGGATGCCATCGATCTCCGGGTTGTTGGCGATGGACTTGAGCGTGACGTGCGGCACGGTCTTGTATTTGAAGCCGCTGCCCACGCCCTCTTCGGGATGCGCCAGTTCGTAGTAATCGAAGACGGCGGTCATCAGCCGCTGGCGGGCGAGCGTGAGCGCCACGCGCGAGGTGTCGCAGGTGATCCAGCGCCGACCCCACTTCTCGGCCACATAGGCCGTCGTGCCGCTGCCGCAGGTGGGATCGAAGACCAGGTCGCCCGGGTCGGTGGTCATCAGGAGGCAGCGTTCGATGACCTTCGTGCCTGTCTGGACGACATAAAGCTTTTCGACTGCAAACGTGCTTTGAACAGTATCTTCCCACGTCGCCGTAATGCGAACATGTGGAAAATCCGTCGCGTAACGTTTGTAAACCAGCGTATTTCCTATTCCAAGAAGCCTCCCGATGCTAGCAAGCCGCTGAAGACCCACTAGACTTGTTGTCCAGCCGCGCCCTGCCCCGCTCGGCTTGTACGTCTTGCCCTCGAAGTCAAAGTCAAATCTCGAAGTATCGCTACCTGTTTGTGAAGTAGTGTTGCCAGCACCGAAAATCCTGTGGTCGGCTGCAGGTATTTGACCTTCTTTGATTCGATAGTAACTGCCGTCTGCTCTTTCGGCATAGGGATAAGCCGCAGCATCCTCCGCTGCGGTTCGAGGTCTGTAAAGGGGCCGAAACTTCACACGCTCTCTATCCTTCGCATACCACAGCACGAAGTCGTATGTGGCTGCAAGCAACTGGCTGGTTTGGCCCACGGTCTTCTTGAATGCGATGACCGCGCAGAAATTCCCCGCCCCAAACACCTCATCCATCAACTCCCGCACGTGATGCACGTTCTCGTCGCTTATTTGCACGAAGATGCTGCCGCTCTCGGTGAGGAGTTCCCGCGCCAGCAGCAGCCGGTCGCGTAAGTAAGTGAGGTAGGAGTGGATGCCCAGTTCCCAGGTGTCGCGAAACGCCCGGATCTGCTCCGGCTCGGCGGTCAGGTCTTCGTCCTTGCCGTCCTTCACGTCGCGCTTGTTGACGAAGGGCTGGAAGTTGGAGCCGTACTTGATGCCGTAGGGCGGGTCAATGTAAATCATCTGCACTTTGCCCGCCATGCCCTCCTTTTCCAGCAGCGAGTTCATCACGAGCAGCGAATCGCCGGCGATCAGGCGGTTCGACCAGCCGTGGCGGTGCTGGTAGAACTCGATAGCCTCCCGCAGTGGCTCTTTTCTCTCTTCCTCGAACAGTGATAACTGGCCACTAGCCACTGACCACTGACCACTGTCTTTCCGCACCGCCTCGATGATGGTGCGCGGCTCGATGCGCTCGTGGACGTGCAGCGATACCGTCGGCACTTCGAAGGAGGTGTGCTCGGCCTTGCCCGCCCAGACCAGTTGCGGGTCCAGGTGCGGGTCGTAGGCGTAGCGCTTTTTCTTCTGCCCGGCGTCCGGGTCGGTCTCTGGCGTCACGAGTCCAACCAGCGGGTTGTTCAGGCGCTCTTTGTCGCGATGCTCGTAGGATGCGATGGGGCGGCTGGAGGACTGTTTTTTGCGCGGCATATCGGGGAACAGGCCAGTAGTATTTTGAGAAAATTGTACATGGAACTATAAAGGCTGTGCCGCGATTCTACCCCTGTTGTGGCTCTGACCCCCTCCCTCAATTGATCCGCTGGCTGACTTTCGGCTAAGGTTTTGGGAAGTCCCTTGTCAGCGTTGCCCTATGTCTTTCAAGCGGTTGGTGCTTGCCGCCCTCAGTGTTGTGGTGGCTGCCCTGATTACGGTGTCCTTGCTAGGCAGCTATTTGGAGCCTCAAACCCAAGGGCAAATCAACCTGTCTCAAACTAATTTGTCACTGCAAGCCCGCGAATGGCAGGGGCTAGGGGATGCTGACGTTGGCGATCGCCTCCTCGGCGATCTACAAGGAGCGATCAAAGCCTATGAAAGGGTGCTGCAGACCCCCACACCGCAAAACCAACCGCTGCGTCTGCAATTAGGACTGCTCTATGCTGAAACTGGGCAGGGCGATCGCGCCCTGAAAACCTGGCGATTCCTGATCCAAGAGGGTCAAGGGGCAACCCGCAGTACAGCAGAAGTACTCCTCAGCCTGTGGTCAGAGCCACCGCAACTGCTCCCAGAGGCGGAACCATTGATTAAAAATACCCTCCACGGCTGGTTTCGCGATCGCGCCCTCGAACGCCTCTACGAACTGCAACAGCGCTCCGATGCCCTGATGGCCCTGGCCAGTGCCGAACAAAACCGCGCCAAAGCGGCCTTCTATCGCCTTGCCCTCCTTGGCGCGACGCCATTGCTAGGAAGTTTGATTGGGATGGTTCTCTGGATTGTCTGGATCTATCAACACCTGCGCCGCCGCCACCAAGGAAATCCCCTCCCATCCCTAACCCCCGTCACATGGAGCTGGGAAACCCTCTGGGAAGGCATGGTGATCTGGTTTGCCCTCTTTTTTGCCATTAGCCTGATGCTGATGCCCTTGGTGCGCACCCTGATCAGTCAGGGGCTGCCGCTGCGTTCCGCTATGGCTCAAACCCTCTATGCATTGGCCAGTTACAGCATCATCACGGCGGCAGGCTTGGGCTGGCTCTGGTATTTCCTGCGTCCCTTTGGCAAGCGCCCTTGGCAATGGCTACGCTGGCAGGGAGGGTTAGGGAGAGCGCTGCGTTGGGGGGTAGGTGGCTATTTTGCCGCGCTTCCCCTAGTGCTGTTGAGTTCACTCGCCAGTCAAGCCCTCCTCAAAAATCAAGGGGGGGGAAATCCGCTGCTGGAGATTATTTTGCAGAGCCGTGACTATCCAACCTTTGCTCTGCTCTATGTCATGGTGGCACTGATGGCGCCCTTCTTTGAGGAGATTCTCTTTCGGGGCTTTTTCTTTCGTTCTGTGCAATCCTATCTCCCCCTAGGCACAGCCATGGGCCTCACTGGGGTGTTGTTTGCGATTGCCCACCTCAATTTAGCCGACCTCTTGCCCCTGACGGTTTTGGGAACAGTGCTCAGCTACATCTACTGGCGATCGCAAAACATTGGTGCGGCAATGATTCTCCACAGCATCTGGAACAGTGGCTCCTTTTTAGGCTTGCTCCTATTGAGCGGGGGGACGGAAGCGGGGTTCTAACTGCTGCACCAACCACTGGCGGGGCACCAACCGTCCGGCAAGGGCAAGGAAGCGATTGGCGGGCTGACCGGGAATGACCGTTGCCCCATCGGTTTGCAAGGCAGCAAGGGTTTCGGCAACGACCTGTTCGGGCCTATCCTGCTGGGCAATGAGAGCAGGGTTGCGGGTCATATCGGCGCGCTCAAAGAAGTTGGTGGCAGTGGGTCCGGGACAGACGGCCAAAACCCGAATACCCCAGGGTTTGACTTCTGCCCAGAGGGCTTCGCTAAAGTGGCGGACAAAGGCTTTAGTGGCAGCATAGACGGCAAGGTAGGGAAGGGGCTGAAAGGCGGCAATGGAGCTGACATTAATGATGGTTCCTTGACGGCGGGGGCGCATTTCCTGGAGCACGAGATGGGTGAGTTCCACCAGGGCTGTGATGTTCACTTGGAGCATGGCCGTCAATTGCTGGCGATCGCGATCGCCAAAGGCTCCATAATCGCCAAAACCAGCATTATTGACCAGCACATCCACGGCCAATCCCAAGGATTGAATCTGTCCATAGAGGCGGCAGGCAGCACCGGGCTCACTCAGATCTTGGGGAATACACAGCACCGATACCTTTTGGCTCAGGCGCGTCTTGAGGGCCTCTAGGGCGTCGCGAGAACGCCCCGTCAGGATCAAATGGTGCTGGCGATCGGCAAAGGCTTGGGCAAAGGCCTGCCCCAATCCCCCCGTTGCCCCCGTAATCAGTACCGTTGTCATAATTGTTACGAAACGTAAAGATCGCTATCTTAAGAGTAATACACTTTGCAGGAAGGGACTGGGCAAAATGACCTCGACGCTCTCCGCCACAGCAGCTTTTCCCACCGCAGACTGGACTTGGCGCGGCCATCGCATTCGCTACAGCGTCAATGGCAGTGGTGCCCCAGTGGTCTTGGTTCATGGGTTTGGTGCCTCCATTGGTCACTGGCGCAAAAATATCCCCGCCCTCACTGCCGCAGGCTACCGTGTCTATGCCCTTGATTTACTGGGCTTTGGTGCATCGGCAAAGCCAGATTTAACCTACAGCTTGGATCTGTGGGCAGAGCTACTGGCGGATTTTTGGCAAGCCCATATTGGGGAACCGGTGGTTTGGGTCGGCAACTCCATTGGGGGTCTGTTGTGTTTAATGATGGCCGCCCGCTATGGCCACACCTGCCGTGGGGTCAGTGTTCTCAACTGTGCCGGCGGACTCAACCACCGTCCCAATGAACTCAACTGGGCACAGAGTCTGTTTACAGCAATTTTTCGGGCATTGGTGGCCTCCCCGATCATTGGTCATCTCATTTTCCATCAGATTCGACAGCCAGAGCGCATCCGCAAAACCCTGACCCAAGTCTATGCCAATCCCGAAGCCATCACCGATGAATTGGTGGAGCTGTTGCACCGGCCGGCCATGGATACCGGTGCTAAAGAGGTCTTTGCCCGCGTCATTTCGGCACCCCCTGGCCCCAAAATTGTTGATTTGCTCCCCCACATTCAAGTGCCAATTCTAGTGCTGTGGGGGGAAGTGGATCCTTGGACCCCCGTGTCGGGGACAAAGCACTTTGAGGCTCACCAAGACCGCTTAGCCATCCGCATTGAGCGGTTGCCCAATACTGGCCACTGCCCCCATGACGATCGCCCTGAACTTGTCAACCCAATTTTAATTGGGTGGCTGCAACAGTTGACTCAAGGCTAGCTGAGTCACCTCAACAGACCCCCAAGGGCATTCAGACTGGCTGATAAGGGCGGCAGCAGTAGGCGATCGCCCACCATGGCAGCACACAGCAGCATCATATACAGGATGGAAAACTTAAAGAGACTACGGGCGCGTTCCCTATCCTCTGGGGCTTGGGTCAACTGCCACGCGCCGTAAATAAACCAACTGCCAAGGGCGATCGCCCCCAGACCATAGCCCCAACTCACCACACCACAGGGATAAACTAACAGCAAACTGGTGGGCACCAGTGCCAAGGTGTAGAGGAAAATTTGCTGTGCCGTCAGGCGATCGCCCCCCACCACTGGCAACATGGGCACCTGCACACGGGCATAGTCCTCTTGAATCAACATCGCCAGCGGCCAAAAATGGGGCGGTGTCCAGATAAAGACAATGGCAAACAGGACCCAGGCCGCCCAACTCAGTTCTCCCGTCACCGCTGCCCAACCCACCAAGGGGGGAATCGCCCCGGCCGCACCGCCAATCACGATATTTTGCGGCGAAGACCGCTTCAGCCAGTGGGTATAGACCCCCACATAGACCGCAATTCCGGCCATGGCAAGGCAAGCACTCAGGAGATTGGCAAATACTGCCAAAAGACCAAAGGCCGTGGTTGCCAGCAGTACCGCCAGAAACACCGCTTCCCAAGGGGCCACCCGCCCTGCCGGCAAAGGCCGATGGCGCGTCCGCTCCATCATTGCATCAATATCACGGTCATAGAGACAGTTGATGGTATTGGCTGCCGCCGCCGCACAGGTACCGCTCACAAGGGTGATGAGTAGCAATTGGGGAGCCACCCGACCTTGACCGGCCACCTCCATTGCTGCTGCAGTGGTAATTAAAAAGAGCAGGATTAACCGCGGTTTTGTGAGCTGGACATAGTCCACCAATTTTGTCGAGAGATCCCCCGTTGAGGAGGAAAGCCTAGCGAGAAATGTCATGCAGACCTCAGAGATGTTTAAGATTCCCGTTTCAGAAAATAGGGTGGGCGATCGCGCCACGCCAAGGCTGAAATAGCCACCAACACCCCCAAGAGGGTGGCGCCAATCATTTGATGGGCAACGGTGAGAGCCGGAACCTGTAGCTTTAGTTGGAGAGTGCTCCACCCCAAGGCCACTTGCAGCGCCACCAACGGCAGGAGCGAGAAACTCAATTGCCGCAACGGAGAAGTTAAGGCGGGGCTGCGCCAGGCCACCATGACAACTGCCAAAACCCCCAAGGTGGCTGGGACAACCCCCAACAGATGACTATGGAGCACCCCACACAGGCGATCGCCATAGAGGCACTGATGAACCGCCCACTGCGAAGACACCAAGCCCCCCAACAAACTCTGGCCATAGACCCATAGCAGGGCGATCGGTCCTGTAAGTCGCAACCAACGGGCGCTACCCCTACCGCTAAAGGGAGCCAAGCCAACGGTGATTGCTACCAAAAGGCAAAAGAAGAGTAGTCCTGTGCCCAAGTGAGCCGTGACAATTTCAAAGCGCAGCAACTCCGTGACCGTTAGCCCCCCCAAAATCCCCTGCAAAATCACCAGGCACAGTGCCGCCGCCGCAGCGTAGGGAACCCAAGGAGGCAGGGCCTGCCGCCAAGCCACGCTCAAGCCAACAAAGGCGATCGCCAGCAGCCCTAAGCTGGTGGCCAACAGGCGGTGAAACCACTCTAGGAAAATCTGCAAATCCATTTGCGGCACCAGCGTACCAAAGCACAAGGGCCAATCGGGACAGGCTAAACCGGCATCCATCACCCGTGTGGCACTGCCCACCGCCATCAAAAAGAGGGTAAAGACCGTCATCAGCAACACGAGGTGAAAAATCCACTGGCGACGGACACTCGGATCACTGCCTAGGGTCAAGGGTGAGACATCAAAGGGACCCAGCACGGATTTTTCCTCGACAGCAACAACTCCTTCATGGTAAAGAAGCTAAGGGGGGGATCACGGCTGCCGTGAAAATCTATAGCTTTTCTTTAAGTTTTCGCTAGAGTATAAATTTTTCTTGCATTTTGTTGCCTAATTTCCTAATTTTAGATGGCCTAAAAGGACGACTCCCCAGGACTGGGTTGTTGTTGCAAGAAGTGGAGAAAATCCAAGAGTTCTTCATCGCTCAATTGCTGGCGCGATCGCTTGCCATAGCGTTGCAGTAAACAGGCACGGCCTTGGGCTTCGGTCCATCCCAAGCGCTTCATTTCCACAGTGGTTTGGGCAATTTCATCCGCCAGATCCACGGGTTCGCGCTTGGTGAGGGGCTTCTCGCTGGCCGGTTTCACGGTTGGTTGGCTGCGGCGAGGATTGGCAGAAGGGGTGGGTTCTAGGAACAGATCAGTATTGCTGGCCTCTGACCAAGAAGCTGCCTCTAGGGCTGGTGGGACACGGGGAATCAGTTCCGCTGCCGTTTGCACAGGGAGGTGAATACCCAAGAGTTGCAGAGCACGCTGGCGAGCAGTATCTTCCGCCTGTTCAAGGGTTGGTGCCGCCGCCATCCCTGTAGCGAGAATAGTGTCCCCCACTCGGAGGGTCGTTTTGACAATAAAGAGGCCGTCATGAATTTGCAATAAATCACTGACAATGCTGCCGGTGGGATAGCGGCGGTGAAATTCGCTCATGGGGGTGCCGCAACAAAACGACGCATCGAGTTAATCTTATCCTATCCTTGCCGAGGGGCTGGCCTAGAGGAGATTCAACACCGCCTTGTGAACGGCAGCCGACTGCAGGTAGGCTTGATAGCTGGGCACGGGGGCAGAGAAGGTGTGTTGCCATTGGTGGATCAAGGCAGTGGGGTCAGGGGGCAAGGCTGCCAGTTCAACCCCAGCCATACCCGTATCGGCCATGAGGTAGCGGACCTTGGGATCGTAGCTGAGGGCAAAGCAGCGACAGCCGACACTGGCGGCCATAATCAGCGCATGGAGACGCATGGCGATCGCCCCCGCCGTTGCCGCTAAAACTCCCTTCATCTCGCGGGGATCCTCGCAGGAGATCAGTTGGGTCTGATCGGGCAGCAGTGCCCCATAGAGATCCTCAGCCAAGGGCAAATCCTGTTGGCGCTGAAAGGGCAATAGCAAAAGCAGCACACCCGTCTCTTCCTGCCACCGCCGCAAGGCCATTTTGAGAAGCTGCCAGCGATCGCTCGTGAGGTGCCGATGGGGACGCAAACACACAGCAATGGGCGCCCTATCCTGGGGGGGCAACCCAGGACGCGCCGGCATCAGCCATACGGGATCGGCTCCCTGTTGATGGGGAATACCCCACTGCCGCAGGAGGGCTGCCGACCCGGAATCTCGCACCGTAACGGCCACACAACGGCGGAGCAGTTCCCGAGTCCACCAGCGATAGAGGGGCGATCGCAGCGGTCCAATCCCCTGTGCCCAAGCAATGGTGCGACAGCCAAACCGCTGCGCCAGGGTCATCAAGCCAAGGTAATAGAGAGGACTGCGCCAACTCGTCACATCCTGAATCAGACTTCCTCCACCCCAAATAAAGGCGTGGCTCTGTTGCAGAGTACGCAGCACCGTTTGCCACTGCCGGCGATCGCAGGTGGCAACACCATAGCGGTCTGCCGTGGCCCTAGGATTGCCGCTGAGGACGACCGGTGAAACGTGGCGGGGCAACTGTTCGAGGAGCGTTGCCAACAGCGCCTCATCGCCGGTATTCCCATAGCCGTAGTAACCACAGAGAAAGACTTGACTCATACAACAGGCTCCACGAGCGGCGCTGCCTGAAGAATCTGTTGAAGAACATTGATGAAGGAGGAGCTGGGTTGAATGGCCGGCACCAAGGAAACGCCGTGGTGGGGATACCTGACCTGCAGCAGGGTGAGTTGGCTGTGCACCTGATCAAGGGTTTTGCCACCAAAAAGAAAGTAGCCATAAATTTTGCTACTGGTATACCCCTGAGCCATCCGCGCCTCAATGGCATGGTCTAAACTTCCCGTTTGGGTCAGCAGGGCTGGATGCACACCACAGGTCTGACACAGTTCCTCAAACCAAGGGAGGACTTCAGGCCGACGGCTGCCATGGCCAAGGAGAATATGGGCAACTTCATCGGCAATCGCCCGTTTTAACCATGCTTGAAAGAGCGGCTGTCCCCCCAAGAAGGGGAGTAATTGAATGGGAAGCACCGGCTCGGCGGCCGCGATCGCCCGCGGTAGATCCACCACCACATGGTTGCCCGGCAATAGAAAGAGGGGTAGGATCACCATCCCCTTAGCCCCCTGAGCTTGTGCCTGCTGACTGAATTGGCGAATCTGCGCCGGCAGTGGTGCTCCTTCAAGGGTTCCCCAACTGAGGATGCCAAGAGGGGTGAGTTGCTGGCACAGGAATGCCATCGCTTGCTGCGGCTCCAGGGCAGGACTGCCGTGGCTAATGAGAAAGTAAGCCATCATGGGGAAGCAAGGAAGCGCGATCGCCAGTTTTCGCTCAAGAGTTCCTGTTGCGGCACCAAAACCTGCTCTCCAGAAGCCAACCACTTCACTTGCACAGTGCGATCCGTCGCTTCACTTTCGCCAATGACTAGACACACCGTGGCACCTACGCGATCGGCGCGTTTCACCTGCTTGCCAAAGGCACTACCGCTGAGATCTACTTCTACGGTATAGCCTTGATGCCGCAGTTGCTGGGCCAAGATCAGGCCTTGACGTTCAGCAGCTTCGCCACGGGTCACCATATAGAGGTAGGGCTGATTGCGCGGTGGCAGAGGGCGATCGCGCAAAAGTAAAATCAGCCGTTCCAGTCCCATGGCCCAACCAATTGCCGGGGTGGGTGGGCCACCCAGTTCCTCCACAAGGTGATCGTAGCGGCCACCGCCACAGACAGTTCCCTCATTCCCTAAGCTCACCTCCTGAAATTCAAAGGCGGTGTGGGTATAGTAATCGAGACCACGCACAAGGGCAGGGTTAATTTGGTAGGCAATGCCCAGAGCCTGCAGGAGGGATTGGACTTGCTCAAAATGGGCGCGCGATCGCGCACTCAGATAGTCCAAAAGCCGCGGCGCTTCCTTGACAATGGCTTGGGTGCGGGGGTCTTTGCTATCCAGAATCCGGAGGGGATTGCGGTGGAGGCGTTCTTGGGAATCGGGGTCTAACTCTCCTTTGTAGGGGGTGAGGTAATCCACCAAGGCTTGGCGATAGGCACTGCGATCCTCGCGATCGCCCACGGAGTTGAGCATCAGGGTTAACTCCTTTAGTCCCAGAGCCTGCAAAATATCCAAGGCCACCGCAATAACTTCGGCATCGGCACGGGGATCGGCACTCCCTAAAACTTCCACCCCCAACTGGTGAAACTGGCGGTAGCGACCGGATTGCGGCCGCTCATAGCGAAACATTGGCCCTAGGTACCACAGACGTTGCACACCCCCTTGGCTGTGGAGGCCATGCTCAATATAGGCGCGAACCACCCCCGCCGTGCCCTCTGGCCGCAGCGTCAGCGACCGTTGAGCGCGATCGCTAAAGGTGTACATCTCCTTACTGACAATATCGGTGGCCTCACCAATGCCCCGCTCAAACAGATGGGTTTGCTCAAAAATCGGAGTGCAAATTTCACGGTAGGCAGCGCGATCTAAAATTTGCCGAGCAATGGTTTCTAAATACTGCCAATAGACCCGCTCAGCGGGCAAAATATCGCGAGTTCCCCGTGGTGCTTGCAAACCCATGTGTGGTCAATGCGCAAATGAAACAGACGTCATTATACCTGCTTATACCTGCCTAGCTTCCTAGTAACTTCTCCACCCGCTCTAAAACCTCGCGAATGTGCTTTAATTCCCCAAGAATTTCCTTGAGGAGATTGTCGGTGGGATGAGGGGGGATTGTTTTTAATTCCACTTGGAGGGTAGTAATCCCCATCACATCACGGGCAAAGCGAGCCACTTCATTGGGGTGAAACAGCAGCGGTTGACGACGGCTCTGGCGATGCTCTGGATTGAGACGCTGGGGATCAAAGGGGGGATTAATTGTTTCATGACTAGTGTTCACATAACGGTAAATAGAGGCACGGGAGCGGCGGAGAGTTTGCTGCACCTGATCAATGGTCATTAACTCATCCCCCCCTACCGGATAGAAAGAACGCTGCATCGAGGACGGTCAGACGGCAATGTTACTATCAAACTTATTTTACTGTAAGAATATGGACATTACTGCGTTAAGTTTTCAGGCTAATTTCCTCAGCGGCGGGCGGAAGGGGTCGTTGTTGCTGTGCCAACAGGCCACGGGCAAATGAGAGGGCCATAGCGGAGCAATCGCCCCCCGCCAAATCCGCAAGGGCTTGGACACGTGCCTTATCGGTTAAGTATTGCACATGAATTGCCGTTGTGGAGGTGCTGGGGTCAATATCCTTGTGAACCCAATAGTGATGATCAGCCGCCGCCGCAATCAAGGATTGATGGGTAACACACAACACCTGATGGGTTTGCCCCAATCGGCTTAAACTCTCGGCGATCGCCCCCGCCACGCGGCCGGAGACGCCAACATCAATTTCATCGAAAATTAGCGTTTTCGGCGTTTGCTGTGTCGCCAAGCAGGTCTCCAACGCCAGTAGAAACCGACTCATTTCACCGCCAGAGGCAATCTCCCCCAGGGGTTGCAGGGGTTGGCCGGGGTTGGCACTCCAAAGAAAGGTGATCTCGTCACTCCCGCTACTACTGGCTTCTGTGGTTGTCAACTGCACCCTAAAACGAGCTTGGGGAAGCCCAAGGGGACAAAGGTGGGCAAGGAGGTCTTGTTGGAGGCGTTCTGCTGCCCCTTGCCGCAATTGGTGGAGTCGCTCACTCGCTTGCTCAAGAACTTGGCGCCGTTGGGCAACTTCGACCTCTAAGACCTCTTGGCTAGTGGCAGCATCCCTGAGGGCGGCTAATTCTGCTTGGATGCGATCGCGATAGGCAATGACACTGGCTAAATCGGGGCCATACTTGCGACACAGGCGTTGTAATTGGTGAATGCGCTGACCTAAGGCGTCCAGCATGGCTGGGTCCGCATCGAGGCGATCGGCATAGCTGCGCAGTTGGCGTGCCGCTTCTTCGGTGTGGGCGATCGCCCCTTCTAACAATTCCCCAATGGGTTGAAGCGCTGGATCCCAATCGGCAATGGATTGCAGCGCCCCTTGGGCTTGGGCGAGCAACGTCACCACACTGGGTTCGCCCTCGTAGAGGAGGTGATAGGCCCATTGGCTTTGGCTTTGCAGTTCCTGGACATGGCTGAGGCGTTGATAGTCCTGTTGCAACTGGCTGAGTTCCTCAGGGTCTTCCAGGGCGGCACCCAGCAGTTCTTGGAGTTGAAAGTGGAGTAAATCGAGTCGCTGCAGTCGCTGCTGTTCCTGAGCAACAAAGTCTTGCAATTCCCGTTGCCTTTGTTGCCATGCCCGATAGGCTTCTGCCACCCGCTGCCGCTGGGTCATTAGGGCCTCGCCCCCATAGCGATCGAGCCAATCCCGCTGTTGGGCAGCACTCGCCAGTTGCACCGCCTGTCCCTGAGCTGTGAGGTGCACAAGGTGGTGCCGCAGTTCCTGCAGTTGTTGCCGATTCACGAGCACGCCATTGACTCGACTGCGACTGCGAAACGTCTCACCCTTGAGACTAAACTCACGGCTACAAATCACCTCCTCCCCTTCAGCATCAATTTCTACGGTGGTCAGCCAGTCTCTCACTGGCGGGGTCAGGGTGAAACTAGCTTCGATACAGCCCTGCGCCGTTCCCGATCGCAACTGGCGTGCCGAGAGCTTTCCCCCTAGGAGGGCATCAATGGCATCGAGGAGGATTGACTTTCCTGCCCCTGTTTCCCCGGTGAGGACATTGAGCCCCCGCTGAAAGGTCACCTCTAGCTCCGCAACGAGAGCAAAGTTTTGAATCCGCAGCGTTTGTAGCATTGTGGCTCCACTAGAGCAACGGTTCTGGGGCAATCCTTGCGAAAAGGGCAGTAACCCACTTTTGGGATCGCGTGACTTGATTTTGTACCGCCGATTGGCCTACATAGTAGAAGGTAACATTTTGCAACAATGTGAGGAGCGACCGCGCGGATGATCACGGAGGCAGCGATCCCGGCCACGGTTCCCAAGGAATTTTTAGGTCCCCCGGTGGGCTTTAACCCCACCCTAGTGATGTTTTTTGCCGCATTTGCGATCGCTATTCTATCCACCTGGAGCTACTTTCAAGGTCACTGGCCGGGCTGGGTCTCATTTGTGGCCAATATGTTAGCCTTGCACCTGATGGGCACAGTGATCCACGATGCCTCCCACAATGTTGCCCACAGCAATCGCATCATGAATGCCATCATGGGCCATGGCAGTGCCTTGATGTTGGGGTTTGTTTTTCCGGTCTTTACCCGCGTGCACATGCAGCACCATGCCCATGTCAATGATCCCGAAAATGACCCTGATCACTACGTTTCCAAGGGGGGGCCGCTGTGGTTAATTGCGCCCCGCTTTTTCTACCATGAGGTTTTCTTTTTTAAGCGGCGGCTTTGGCGCAAGTATGAACTGCTGGAGTGGTTCCTCAGCCGCCTAACGCTGGTGGGGCTTGTCACCTTTGCGGCCCTCAATGGCTATTTGGACTACATTTTGAACTATTGGTTCCTACCCGCTGGGGTTGTGGGTTTGATGCTGGGGCTGTTTTTTGACTATTTTCCCCATCGTCCCCACACGGAGCGCGATCGCTGGCACAATGCGCGGGTCTATCCCAGTCGTGTCCTCAACATCCTCATTTTTGGCCAAAACTATCACCTGATCCATCACCTCTGGCCGAATATCCCTTGGTACAAGGTGCAGCCCGCCTACTACGCCGTCAAACCTCTCCTCGATGCTCACGGTTGCAAACAAACCCTTGGTATATTGGAACCAGGGAATTTCCTGCCCTTTCTCTACGATGCTTTGGTGGGTTTGCATTTTCATCGTCCCCGTTCTTCCTGAGGTGACTCCCCGCTATGGTGATTAGCGCTGCGGGCGATCGCCCCCCTGTGGTGGCGGTTGAGCACCTACAAAAATCCTACCGCACTGGTTTCTGGCTACAGACAGTGCTGACGCCCCTCAAGTCTGTCTCGCTGCAAGTCCAGCCAGGGGAAACCTTTGGCCTGCTGGGGCCTAATGGAGCGGGCAAGACCACCCTCTTAAAAATTCTTTTGGGGCTGGTGCGACCCACGGCTGGCCACGGTACGCTGCTGGGATATCCCTTGGGCGATCGCGCTGTGCGGCAGCGGATTGGCTACCTACCGGAAAATCCCTACTTCTACGACTATTTGACTGCTTGGGAGTTCCTAGAGTTTACGGCAGGCCTCTTTGGCCTCAGTGCCGCCACCCGCAAAAAACGCATTCCCCTGCTATTGGAAATGGTTGGCCTCAATCTCAAGGATGCCCGCAAAAAGCAAATGCGCCGCTATTCAAAGGGGATGGTGCAGCGGGTGGGATTGGCGCAAGCTCTAATTAACGATCCCGAAGTGGTCTTTTTAGATGAACCGATGTCGGGCCTCGACCCCCTTGGCCGCTACCAAATTCGCGAGATCATTCTTTCCCTAAAACAGCAGGGCAAAACAATTTTCTTCAATAGCCATGTGCTAGCGGATGTGGAAGCCATTTGCGATCGCGTTGGCATTTTGGCACAGGGGGAACTGATTTGCGCAGGTACGGTTGATGAACTCCTCGGCAGCAGCCAAGCCTATCATGTGGTGGGCAAAGGGGGCCATGTGGACGGCCTTCAGGAATGGCTCTATTCCCTAGAAATTCAGGGCGATCGCTGGCAAGGCGTGATCAAAATTCCCCTACAACGCTTCCTTGCTCTCGTTGAAGAAATGGGCGGCAAAATCCTACAACTGCGCCTGGCTCGCCCCACCCTAGAAGAGTTTTTTGTGGAACAACTGCGCCAACGGGGGATTCAAGTGACCTATTAGGAATGCAATTTAGAGATGCAATCCGTGTGAAATTCTCATCGCAAAAGGTCATCATCTATGCTGAACTGGCGCCGTTTTCTTCGGTTGAGTTGCCTAGCGGCTCTTTTAGTGGTTGCCTGTGGTACCTCTTTCTCTTCTGTGGCCACCGATACCCTCAGCCAGAAAATTGAGCAGTTGCGACAGGCGCCCCTTACCGTCGTGGTTGAGAATGCCCAAGGTCGTCCGATTCCCAATGCCCGCATCGAACTGGCACAGCAAAGCCACGCCTTCCCCTTTGGCGTTGCCCTCGATACGGAGATGTTTCGCCCCAGCCCACCCCCCGCTGCCCTTTGGTACAAGCAGACGGCTCAGGAAAACTTCAACGCTGCGGTTCATGAAAATGCCCTCAAGTGGTATCAATTGGAGCCAGAGCAGGGCAAGCTGGACTTTACCATGGCTGACACTATCTTGAACTGGGTAGAGGCGCAGGGCTGGCCAATGCGGGGGCATACCCTCTTTTGGGAAGTGGAGCAGTTTAATCCCCCTTGGCTGAAAACACTGCCACCCGAGCAATTGCGCGCAGCAGTTCAAAACCATGCCATGACCGTCTGTCGCCACTATCGCGGTCGCATCAACGAATTTGATGTCAACAATGAAATGCTCCATGGCAATTTTTTCCGCAGTCGCCTTGGTGAGGGCATTGTTAAGGAGATGTTTGACTGGTGCCGTGAGGGCAATCCCGAAGCCGTTCTCTATGTCAACGACTACGGCATTATTGAGGGCGATCGCCTAAAGGACTATGTTGAGCAGATTCGCAGTCTCTTGACCCAAGGGGTGCCCCTTGGCGGTATTGGTATTCAAGCCCATCTGGAATCTCCCTTGGATGAGGCCAAAATGCAGCGTGCCCTCGATACCCTTGCCCAGTTCAATCTGCCCTTAAAAATTACCGAAGTGAGTGTGAGCTTGCCCGATGAGCAACAGCAGGCCCAGACCCTGCGCCAGATTTACCGCCTTGGTTTTGCCCACCCCGCCGTCCAGGAAATTTTGCTTTGGGGCTTTTGGGCAGGGAACCATTGGCGTCCGCAGGCGGGACTCTATCGCCAAGATTTTTCTGCCAAGCCAGCGGCGATCGCCTACCGCAAGCTCCTCTTTGAAGACTGGTGGACTAGGGTGACCGGTCGCACCAATGCCCAAGGACAATGGCAGGGCCGCGGCTACCTCGGTCGCTATCGCTTAACCGTTACCGCCCAAGGCCAAACCCAGACCCGCGAGTTTGAACTGCCCCCAGGGGGAACCACTGTCACCCTGCGGGTATGATATGAGCCTAGCCCCGCAGAGCCGCTGTCAAAAGGGAGAGCCAAGCCAAGGGATTGCCGCCAGCGTAAATGTCCATGACCGCCTGAGCCAGTTGAGGTAGGGTGCGATGGCCATAGAACCAAGGAGGAGTCACCGGTAACTGGAAGGGCACACGAACCACGGCTTTTTCGGGATAGTCAAACAGGAAGCTATTGTGAACGACGCCCACCCCAGAACCAATGGCCGCTGGCCTATGGCCAGGAAAGGCGCCCCAGGGGGTACAGCCCAACCCATAGGCCAAGGAGACCCAGGCATTAATGGCAATGGAACCGTAGCGCAGTTGGGCGATCGCCCGCTCCAGTGCCTCTGCATAGCTGGCCTCGGTCCGTGGATCAATGATTAGACTACAGCCAAGGGTGCCCCAGAGCCGCTCATTGACAAAGGTCACCGCAGTGGCAAGGTAGGCAGGGGCATCATTGACGGGCAGTTGCACCTCTGCCAACAAACCACAAAAGACCTCTTCGCGGAAAATCCGAGGATTCGCCGTCGGGGTGAGGCCTTCAATCAGGGTCCAAGGAATCGTGCCTTCCACCGCAGGACTCAGCACCGTGGCTTGGGGATAATCCGCCAAAAACGATTCATAGCGGGCGATCGCCCCCGGATAGTAAGCAGGACGCGACGGAATCCCTTGCAGTTGTACCTTTAGGGCGTTGAGGAAGGCCTCGCGCTGCGGCCATCCCGCAGCAGTGACCAGGATTTGCGCCCCAATGCAGTTGAAGCTGGCATTGTGAACAAGGGCACTGGCCACTTGGCGGGCTTGATACACTAGTTCAGACTCCGTCCACTGCCCGGGGACCATCAGCAAGGGCGTGACATTTCCCAATTCTGCCGTTACGGGTTTCCTCAGCTTGGGGCATTGGCGCGCCTTGCGAATGGCCTGCTCAGCCGCCGTTTCTCCCCAGAGCAGACGATTGTAGGTGTGGTGGGACCCCGTAATGTGAATGTGCTGCGTCAAGGGATGGTGGCAGAGGGCTTCGCCTAGGGCGGCATCCCCCTCCATGATCTCGAGGAAGCCCGCCTCAATCAGGGGCGCACAAATCTTACGAAAACACTCCGTCAAGGGAGCCAAGAGGGGATTCATCTTCAGGAGTGCCACTCGATTGGCCACCACGAGTTGATAGAGGGCATCCGCCAAGCACAAGGATGTAATATTGCCCGCCCCCAGCACGACAGCAACTCCCGGTGGGGGTGGGTTACGGTAGGCACTGCCTTGAGTTGGGGGGTGATTGGGTTGGAGCCAAACTGCCGCTTTCACCCCAAACCAGAGTAAGCGCTCTTGCCAATTGCGCGGCAGAATCTCAGCGATCGCCTGACCGGTGGGGGCGGTTCGCCAGCGGGGTACGGGGGGAGTTGCCTCGTGACGCAGGGCATAGAGATAGTGATCCAGCTTGAGAATCAGTCCCAGAGGGCCTGTTGTCCACTCTTCCCCTGCCCAGGCGCCTTGGGGATCAATCCCCTTGATTTGACAGGCTAGGGTAACCCACTCTGTGGCATGGCGGCGAGCCAGGGCCTTAACCGCTTTCAAATAGGGAATCCGCTGCCGCGGGGAGAGGGATTGCCAGCGGCCGGCCTGCTGGTGGAGGCGGTCAAGTTCGGGAATCGTGGCTGTGGAGAGTGCCATAGGGAAGTGGTTGGTTTTCTCCTGTGGACATTGTTTGCGGACATTGTTGAACAGCGGTGCCAGTTCTGGGCGGGCTGTTGTGATCAATGCTCTTGTGCCAAGAAACTCAATCGCGATCGCCCGCCCGCTGCGCTACATTAAAAAATTATGAACGATGCAGGGGAGGTAAGGCGTGATTCGTCCCGACAGCGAAGTCATTTTAGAAGTTAGAAAGTTAACAGCCAGTGTGGAGGACACCCCCATTCTCAAAGGGCTCAACTTGACGATTCGCGCGGGAGAAATTCATGCCATCATGGGACCCAATGGCTCCGGCAAAAGCACCTTCTCCAAAATTCTCGCGGGTCATCCCGACTACACGGTAACGGGTGGCGAAGTCCTCTACAAAGGCAAAAATCTCCTGGACTTGCCCCCCGAAGAGCGTGCCCGCGAAGGGATCTTTTTGGCCTTTCAATACCCCCTTGAAATTCCGGGGGTGAGCAACCTCGACTTTTTGCGGGTAGCCTACAATGCCAAGCGTAAGCACCAAGGCCGCGATGAACTGGATGCCTTTGATTTTGATGATTTGGTGCGGCAGAAACTCGAACTGGTGAAGCTAGATGAAGGCTTCCTCAATCGGGGGGTGAATGAGGGCTTCTCTGGCGGTGAGAAAAAGCGCAATGAAATTTTGCAAATGGCCCTGCTGGAACCAACCCTTGCCATCCTTGATGAAACGGACTCTGGGCTTGATATTGATGCCCTGCGCATTGTTGCCAAAGGTGTCAACCAACTCACTCGCCCCGACAACTGCATTCTGCTCATTACCCACTATCAGCGGCTGTTGGACTACATCGTGCCCGACTATGTCCATGTCATGGAGGGAGGGCGCATTGTCCTCACGGGGCCAAAGGAACTGGCACTAGAACTGGAAGCACGGGGCTATGACTGGGTTCGCGAAGAGGAGGTGGCTACATCATGACAATTGCAGTCAATGCCAATTCCGATCAAGCGGATCTGCCCAAGGCCAGTTGCACCAATGAGCTCAATGACCTATTGAACTTAGCCCCGCCCCTGCGCCACCCTGAGCTGGCAGTGCTACGCCAAACTGCCCGCGATCGCCTCCATGAGCAAACCTTGCCGACCCCCCGTGATGAGGATTGGCGCTTTACGGATTTATCGGTTTTACGGACGCGCTCCTTTGAACCGCCCCTTGCCCCCCTCAACCCTGAAATTGTTGCTGAGGTGCGGCATTTACTGTGCGAACGCAGTTTTCCAAGCATTGCCCAGATTGTCCTGATTGATGGCTATTTTTGCGGGGAACTCTCCCGTGTGGATGCCACGGGGGTTGAGTTATTGTCCCCCTCCCTGCCGGCGATCGCCCCCCCGGAGGTCTTCAGTGACCTCAATGCCGCAATGCTGGCAGAGCGGTTGTGTCTGCGCCTATCAGGACATCTCAGGGAGCCGGTGGAGGTGTTCTTTGTCAGTAGTCGGCAGCAGCAGAGTGTGGTCTCACCCCGCCTTACCGTTGAAGTGGCTGCCCACGGTCAAGTTAGCCTGATTGAGCGCTTTTTGTCCCTCACCGGTGATCAACAGTTCACCAACACTGTGACGGAAATTTCCCTAGGTGCCGCTGCTTGCTTGCACCACGTGCGAATTCAACACCAATCGCCGACGGCAATTCACATTGGGCAGACAGCCGTCCGCCAGGAGCGCGATAGCTACTATCAGGGGCACGCCATTGATTTGGGGGGATGCTTGAGTCGCCATCATTGGCAGGTGCAGATCCAAGGCAGTGGTAGCCAGACAATCCTGAAGGGGCTAGCGATCGCCATGGATGAGCAGATCGTAGACACCCACTCGGCAGTGCTCTTCCATGCTCCCCACAGCAGGAGTGAACAGATTCACAAGTGCATTCTTGGCGATCGCGCCCATGGCATCTTCAATGGCCGAGTGATCGTGCCCCAAGTGGCGCAACTCACGGATGCCAGCCAGCTCAATCGCACGCTGCTGCTCTCCGACAAAGCCCGTGTGGATACCAAACCACAACTGGAAATTGTGGCCGATGACGTCAAGTGCTCCCACGGTGCCACCGTCAGTCAACTGGCCGCAGAGGACCTCTTTTACCTGCGCAGTCGCGGCCTTGATCAGCGCCAAGCACGGGATTTACTGGTGAAGGCCTTTGCCCTTGAGCAGCTCAGTGATATTACGCCAGAGCCACTACAGGGGGAAATTGAGGAAGCACTGCTGGCCAAGTTAGGCGGGTCGTTGGCGTAACATCCGCCAGCCGGTGAAAAACATCAGGAGCAAAGCCATACCCAGCAGCAAGACGTAGAGGGGTTTTAGGCCTGCGCCCAGATAGGCCCCTTCATGGACCTGTAATAAAATAGCCACCCTTTCCTTCGGCAACCCCAGCCAATAGCGACTCAAATGATACATCACTCCTGTGATGGCACTGATTAGCAATGGTAGAAGGAGAAACAAGGCGCCATATTGATGTATTACCCTCACTTTTATATTCCTCTTGGCAGAAGAAAGGGGACGTTTTAGAAGCCGCGGATTAATTAACCTGAAGCCGCTGACAATCAAGACAACCACGGCCCAGCTGAGCAAGAGCATATAAACGCAACTAAACCATTCCCCCAGACAGCTACCCGTATGGATTGCCATCATCGCTCTACCAAAGTCCTTTGATAGATTGAACCAACTACGGCCTAGACGATAGGCCAGCCCCGTACAAGCGGTTAGCCCTAAGGGTAAAAACAGAGCGATCGCTAGTTGACGATGTAGGTGACGGATGTTCATCTTCATCAAAAGAACGCAGCAAATTAAATTTCAGCCCATTTCCGCAGCAAGTTAGAGTACACCTTGCACAGGAGATCAAACTCTACGGTCTTTCCCTGCTTTTCAAAAATGCTGTGGCGAACCGTATCTAACTCAAAGAGCAGTTCCCGCTCTAGGGGATCACGAATCAAACTTTGCACCCAGGCAACTGCCACCAGGCGCACCCCCTTACTTACTGCCTCCACGCGATGGAGAAAGATAGAAGGATAAACAATCATTGATCCCGCAGGTAGCTTAAAATACTGCTCTCCTAGGCTGGTATCGAGAACCAATGCCCCTCCTTCGTAGGTCAAAGGATCATTTAGAAAAATCGTTAGGGAAAGATCAGAGCGCCTCAATTGATCACCACTTCCCATCAGGGCATTGTCCATATGGGTACCATAGGCCATGCCTGCCTCGTAGCGGCTAAACAGAAGGGAACCAATCATCTTGGGCTGGACATAGGTTTGAAAGAGCCGATTTCTCCCTAGGGCAGAGCGCACTATTTCCGAGGCAACTTGGTACTCCTGCCCCTCCTGCACCAGTTGTTGATTGTCTTTAACCGTTTTGGCATAAATCCCGGCAGTCCATTTGCCGTCCTCAAACACCCCGGCTTGTAGGAGTGTATTTAGCCGGCTCAATTCCTGAGTGCTGAGTAATTGATCAATTTGCAGTAGCATAGGGTACTTTTCTTGATGGGTATCCACAGGATAGTCATAGGAATCTTTCTGCTCTGCGGGGCAGAGCAACTAGCCTGCCCCATTGTGGCTGCACTACAACTCAAGTGCTCGGAAGAGAGCTTGACTCACAAAAACAAGACAACTTATGACTGCCAAAATCGATAACGACCGCGTTCGCCATATTCACCCCGTTCACCCCGTTCACCCCGTTCACCATATTCACCCCGTTCGCCCCGTTCACCGCGTCCGGCCATCAGGTAAATGCTAAAGCCTCCGGTTGGTTTGCCGCTGACAGCAGTGGCAGAGGCGCCGGGAACAGAGGGAACCCGATAGGATGTTCCTCCCTCTTCACCGCCAGCATTAGGAGTTTGGCAACTAGCTAGGGTCGTTGCTAGCCCTAGGGAAAGAAACAGGCGGACAGCTTGTGAAGAATTCATTGCAGACTACTCCTTAGAATGTTCAATGCTGCGTTTCTTCCCAACCCTAGCAAGAGAAAGTAAAAATCTTGGAAAGGATGCTTATGCCGCAGGCAGCTTGATGACAAATGTTGTTCCCTGATGTTGCTGACTGTAGACACTGACGGTCCCACCATAGTGATCAACGAGTGTCTTAACCACCGTCAAACCTAATCCTGAGCCTTGGGCGTAATGTAGCCTTGCTTCCTCGGAGCGCCAGAATCGGTCAAAAATGTGGGGTAGATCTTGAGGAGCAATTCCAATGCCGGTATCCTGAATTTCAACAATGGCAAAAGCCCCTTGGTTTCTAAGGCAAACAGTGATCGCCCCACGATCGGAAGTGTACTGAAGCGCATTATCTAAAAGATTGCTAAAAATTTCATAAATTTGTTGAGGATGTCCACGGACATAGGTATTAGTCTCGCATTGATAAGTCAGATGAATCCCTCTTCTTTCGGCGCGATCGCGGTTCAGTTCAATTAGTGAATCCAATAACTCATCTAAGTCAATTTCAACCCATTGACTCTGATCCAATATGTTGTTATCCATGCGGGCCAACATCAGAAGCTTATTAATCAAAGCACTCATCTGCTGGCAAGCCAATGAGATAACTTTAACCTTATTTAAATGGGGAGAATCAAGATTATTTAAGTAAATTTCTAGGAGTGAAATAGAAGCTTGAATGGCCGTTAGAGGATGGCGCAATTGATGAGAGGCATCCGCAGTAAATTGTTTGATTTGATTTAGTGAAACAACAATTGGTTCCAGATTTTTACGAGTTAACCAAGATGCCGCAAGGAGTGTCAGCGTGCTAATACATAGGATATTTAATAGAAAAACATGTCTTAAATAGTTAATCTCTTCTTCCAATTCAGCGGTAGATTGTATAACACAGACATAGCCAAGAATTTGACTCTGCTGCCCTGGTTGAATCGGAGTTGCATGTACCGGTAGAAGAAAACGCTGATATTGATTTGCTTCGATGATGGTTCCAGAGGCAGGAAGATCATCGGGGAAGTTGATCTTCCCAAATCTCTTTCCTTCGTATAGAATTAGATTTCTATCCTTATCGTACCACTGAATACCTTGGGAAAGGTTAATTCGAGGGCTCTCTATAACTTCATAGACAGAACTGAAATAGTACTTACCCATTAATTGTGAAACAGTTATTGGCTGTAAAACCCCCAATTCATTTCTAGGGGCATATGCTTTATACTCCGGCCGCTTCTTTAATTCTTCGTATTCATGTTGAAGAATAGAAAAAATATTGGCAGACCAATTTCCCACTTCCCTGAGATTGGTATTTAATTGATTAAAGCGCTGAGCAACAATCAAGGAGTAAATGGTCAATGAAGAAATAGATAAGATGCCATTAATCAGTAGAAAGTATACGAGAAATAGGCGATTTCGCAGCTGACTAAGTTTGCGATTGGAAGTTCGGATTAAGCCGATAGCCAAAACCATAGACAGTCTCAATAAAATTAGCAGGGGCCCCTACTGCTTTCAACTTATGACGTAGGCTTCTTAAGTGGACTTTAACCGTTTCCTCACCTGGCATCTCATCAAAAGGCCAAGCATGATCCACAATAGCTGAGCGGCTCAGAATACGGCTGCCATGGCGCAATAACACCTCTAAGATGGCATACTCTTTGGGTGTAAGATGCAACTCTTGATGGTTGTACATTACTTTAGTGCTATCGAGCTCAAGAACGAGGGCACCCCAGTGAAGAGTAGGGGTGAAGGGTAGTGGCTTGCGCCTCAATAGGGCACGGACTCTGGCCAAGAGTTCAGGGAGATCAAAGGGCTTGACAATGTAGTCATCGGCACCCGCATCAAGGCCAATGACTTTATCGCTACTGGTGTCTCGAGCGGTCAGCATCAGAATAGGAAGTGAGTGGCCTTTTTGGCGAATTATTTGGCAAAAGCTGAGACCGTCCATGCGAGGTAAGCCGAGGTCTAAGATAAGGAGGTCAAAAGGGCTGGCTTCTAAATAGTCAAGCCCCGTCTCTGCATCATGGACACTTTCAACAATGTACTGCTGATGTGCTAGGGATTCGGCAACTAAGCTCGCAATTGTCCTATCGTCTTCGATAATTAAGATTTTCACTTCTGCTGACAATGTCCCTGGTTGGTCTTTTTGTTTTGTTGCGATTGGTGGCGATCGCCGGCTCCCACTCGTAACGGACAGTTAAGTCGTGTATTCAGCGTTAATTTTAATGTAATCGTAGCTGAGATCGCAGCCCCAAGCGACCCCTTGACCACTACCGCGGCCAATACTTACCTCAATCACCACAGGATGGTCAATGGATTGCTGACCACTGGCATCCCTACTGGCGGCGGCTTGCTGAACTAAATAGGCATGGGCAGCAGCGCGATCGAAAGGTAAAGGCTGACCTTGGCGCATCATGGCAATGCCCCCCAGGGAAATGGCCAGATTACTGGCATCAAAGGGCACCCCGGCATAACCCGCAGCGGCAGCAATGCGTCCCCAGTTGGGATCTCGGCCATAGATAGCCGACTTGACCAGCATTGAACTTGCAATGGTTCTGGCCACTTGACGGGCAGCGGTATCATCACTGGCACCGCTCACTTGTACTTCAATGAGGCAAGTTGCCCCCTCCCCATCGCGGGCGATCGCCTTCGCTAAATGTACACAAACAGCCGTCAGCATTTCTTCAAGGCGGGTGGCGGCTGCTCCCGGCTCCGCGATCGCCGGAGTACGGGATTGTCCATTGGCCAAAGCAATTACACTGTCATTGGTACTGGTGTCGCCATCCACAGTAATTTGATTGAAGGAGCGATCGCAGGCGCGCTGTAGCATCTCCTGCCACAGATGGGGAGACACGGCGGCATCACAAGTAATAAAGGCCAGCATCGTTGCCATCTTCGGGTGAATCATTCCCGACCCCTTGGCCATCCCACCAATGCGAATGGTTTGCCCCTCCCACTCGGCTTCAAGAGCAATTTGCTTGGGTACTAAATCTGTTGTCATAATTGCCCGAGCAGCAGCCTCGCCACCACCATCACTCAAGTTTGCCGTCAGGGTTGGCAGCGCTTGGCGCATTTTTTCGAGGGGAATGGGTTGACCAATGACCCCAGTGGAGGCCACAAGCACCATCTCTGGACTGAGCCCCAAGGCCGTTGCCACCATATCCGCTTGGGCCAAAACCGCCTGCCAGCCCTGTTCTCCCGTGGCGGCATTGGCCTGACCCGAATTACACAAAATGGCCTGCGCCGTTCCCTTGGTTTGTAACCGCTGCCGACAGTAGCTGACGGGTGCGGCACACATATGGTTTGTCGTAAATACCCCAGCGGCGATCGCTGGCACATCGGAAACAATCAATGCCAAATCCGGTGCTCCTGAAGCTTTGAGTCCTGCCGTTATTCCCGCAGCTCGATACCCTTTGGCGGCAGTCACACCACCTGTAATTCGTTGCCAGTGGCTCATAGCGTCGTCAACAAGAGAATCGTTGCGATTATATCAGGGGTATTTCCCAAAACCGCAACTGTTAAGGTTTCTACAGCAGTCTAGGGAAAGATTACGACTCAAGGCGCAAAGTCGTTCGGGAATCGCTCCGGTTGCCGGCAAAATGCGGCGATTCAGCTAACTCAAGTTGTCGTTGTTATTTGCTCAGGTTCACTGTTGCTTTAAGGGGTCGATCCACCAGGTTCAAAAGCCAATAGGGGGGAATCTATGCCTCGGCATCGAGCACCAATTGCAAGGGGCGATCCTAAGATTATCAACAAGGGTAATATCTAGCCCAGGTTCACTGTGAACTGAAATTACAACCAGTGGTTAACAGCGCAGGGTTGCCCTATCACCAAACATTGGCATTAAGACCGGCAGCAGTTGGGTAATCCAGGTTTCGGGGGCTATCTCCCAACAGCCATCTTGATCAGTCCCCCCCGCACTGGTTCAATAGGGTCATCTTCCTCCCAAAGGCCTAGCTCAACAGTGATAGTCCTCAACGCTGATTTGCATTAACTCCGGAGATAGGGTTAATGTGCAGGTCATCGGGGTCATGATTCACCCTTGCCGTTGCTTAGCCCGTATTGCGCATCCCCGCTGCTATGCCATTGATGGTCAAGAGTGCCCCCCGGAGCAATTCACCCCGACCATAGCGGGAGCGCAAAATTGCCCCAGAGGTAGTTTGGCTATTGTGCTGGCGCAGCCGTTTCAAAAGAGATACTTGCAGGAACCCCAAAGGAACAATGGTGCGATTGCGCAGTTGCACTGATCGCTGAAGCGCCGGATCCCCATCGAGTAGCCGCTCATGGCCAGTAATCGTGAGCACTAATTCCGTGGTCAGGCGATGTTCCTGAGCAATCTGATCGTAGAGGCGGAAGAAGGCTTCACGGTTTTGGGGCTGGCTGAGTTCTTGGACATAGTAGCGGGCAATCTCTAGATCGACCTTGGCAAGGGTCATCTCAACCTTAGAAATCACCATGCGGAAGAAAGGCCATTTGTAGTAGAAGTAGCGCAAGAGGGAAAGATGCTCAGCGGGTTTTTCCTCAAGGAATTCCTTTAGGGCAGTACCCACACCATACCAAGCCGGCAGCAGGAAACGGGTTTGCGTCCAACTAAAGACCCAAGGAATTGCCCGCAGGCTCTCAAGGGTTTTCTTGCCCCCCCGCCGTGTTGGCCGTGAGCTAATTTGCAGTTGGCTAATCTCTTGGATTGGGGTGACTTCGTTAAAGAATTCAATGAATTCTGGCTGCTCATAGATGAGATGGCGATAGCACTGGCGCGATCGCGTGGCCAACTCCTCCATAATCTCGTGCCAAGGCTCAATTTCATCAATACTACTGCGCAGCAAACTAGCTTGGATTACCGCTGTGGCCACTGTTTCGAGGTTAAAGAGCGCTAGTTCCGGCAACGAGTATTTGGAAGCCAGTACCTCCCCTTGCTCAGTAATCTTGATTCGTCCCTTAATCGTTTGCGCTGGCTGCGCCAAAATCGCTGCATAGGCAGGTCCACCACCCCGACCCACTGAGCCACCCCGACCGTGGAAAATGCGCAGTTGGAAGCCAAAATTCTCAGCAATTTTCTGGAGCTGTTGCTGCGCCTTGTAAATTTCCCAGTTGCTACTGAGAAAGCCGGAATCCTTATTGCTGTCGGAATAGCCCAGCATGACCTCCTGCAGAAAGGGGGTACTGTTGCTTCCAAGATAGCTCCGGCAAAAGGGGAGAGAGAATAGTTGCGTCAGCACCGCCGGGGCGTGTTTGAGATCTTCGACCGTTTCAAACAGAGGAATGGCTTGCAGGGTACTAGCTCCAGTGGCTGGATCAAAGAGGCCTGCCTCCTTGGCAAAGAGGAGTACCTCCAACAGATCGCTGACCTCGTGGCTCATGCTGATGATGTAGGTATTGCACAAATCGGTGCCAAATTCCTGCTGGAGTTGCCGCACCATGCGGAATGTTTCAATGATTTCATTGGTGCGATCGCTAAAGGGGAGTTCCCCCGGAATCAAGGGGCGACGGGTCGAGAGTTCACTGAGGAGCCAGCGAGTGCGTTCGGTTTCTGAGAGTTCTGTATAGGGACAGGGGAGAATACCCAAATAGGCGGTAATTTCATTGAGGGCCTCAGCGTGACAGGTGCTTTCTTGGCGAATATCCAAGGCTGCCAAATTAAAGCCAAAGACCTGCACTTGGCAAATCAAGTCATCCAATTCGCGGCAGGCCAGTCCTGTTTCCTTGAGGTTACGCTGAATTAGCAGCAATTCTGCCAAGAATTCTTCACCGTGGCAGTAAAACTGCCCATTATTTAACTCTTCCGCCTCATGGCGGCGAATGCAGTAGGTTTGCAGCGCCCGGTTGCGATCGCGGGTATTTTGCAGCCGTTTGAGCACATAGGCCAGTTTCAGGCGGTAGGGTTCCTGCCGATAGCGCACCGCATACTGGTCATAGATACTAGGGAGTTGCCGCTGATCCTGCTCAAGGGAATCTAGCAAATCCGGCAGCACATCGCACCAGTGCAGGGACAGGCTGAGCAAATTGATTAAGCGCTCAACGGACTTAATATATTCCTCAAGAACTAAGTTGCGCTGATAGCAGGCGGTTTGCCACGTTACTTCTGGTTTGACATAGGGATTGCCATCGCGATCGCCCCCCACCCAAGAACCAAAGCGGCAGAAATTGTGACGGGGGGGCTCAAGCGTGGGAAAGGTTTCATGCAATGACTGCTCCAGGCGCCGATAGAGCTTGGGAATGACAGCAAAAATTACCTCCTTGAAGTAGTGGAGGGTGTATTCCACCTCATCAAGCACTTCCGGCTTAAATTGGTGCAACTCATCCGTGCGCCACCAGAGGCGAATTTCCTCCATCAGTTGTGCCCGTAGAGTTTGGGCATTCCAATCCGTCAGGTGTGCAGAAGCCCCCTCTAGCACATCCAGTTGCTCGAGTAATCGGGCAACCCGCCGCTGCTTATCACGAATTGTTTGCCGTACAATCTCCGTCGGGTGAGCAGTAAAAACCAGCTTAATGTCCAGTTGATCCAAAAGCTTTTGAATATGGCGCGGCGGCACATTCAGCATCTGCAGCCGAGGAAAGAGCCAAGCAAAGGAACCATACTGCTGAGTAGCGGGAATGGCTTCGTAGAGACTATGCTCTAGGCGTTCACTCGGCCCACTGCGCACAGCCGTTGCGTTGGCAGCATTATGAGGCAGCGGAAAACCTTCACCACTGACACCGGAAATCGGTTCACTCATGACGCTGCGGCGCCGCAATCTCTCTTGGGCAGCGCGTTCGCGGTTGTATTGTTGTTCGTAGTGCTGCTCAACGATGTTAATAATTTGAAAGTAGAGGTTAAAAGCACGGGCCGCTCTAATGGCTTGATTGAGTTCGAGGGATTCAATGACCTTGAGCAGTTCCCCTTCTGGGGCATGGAGCACATGACCTTCTGGCGAAGAGAGAGCACCTAAGCGCCGCAATAGATCAACCAATTCTTGACCCGATTCTGCCGCCAAGACATCGACCAAGACCTCTTCCACCAGTCGCAACCGTTCCTGTAGGGTACGGGCTGCTAAACTTTCACTTTCAATTAAGCGATCGCGATTGGTCGCATCGAGGACTGATGTCATATTTACCCCAGTCTGCAAACATAATACTCCCTACTTTACCCAATCCTGAACCAGGGCGGCACAACAATTGATAACAGGCCTACTAAGGATTTGTTAACAGTTCTAAGCGTTTTTGCTGCTGAGAATCAGTTCTAGGTGTTGCAGGCGATCGCGAACGCCATAATTCACCAAAGTAAGGCTTTGCAGACGTTCTAACCAGCCGGCGGTAATGCCATTGAGGTACTGAAGTAAGGGCCAACGCTGGCTCAAGGGGGCAAATAGCTGCGGCCAGCGGGCATAGACCAGCCCATGAATCCCTTGTCGCTGTCGCAACAGGTGCTCTGGCAACCAAGAGAGTTTTTTACTTTGATGCTGGGAAAATACCGATAGGGAAGATGCCAGTATTAGGCGATCGCCCCGTTGCCCATAGGCGGCGGCCACATCAGAGACCAAGCCTGTCCTTGTCTGCGGGTCAAGCATCAATTTTACCCAAGCGGTTACGGGTTCTTTATCCAAGACTAAGCGATTGACCTCATAGCCATTGGCACGGGCAAGATCATCCAACTGGTGCAGCAGCGTCGCCGTTTCTGGGGTATGGGTCGTCTGCCACAACCATTGCCAGTGTTTATCGGCTAGATACCAAAGGGCAAGGCAAAAGCGATCGCTGGCCAAGGGAAAAATCTGGCTAGTCAAGTCCACCGGTATATCCGCCGTCAAATCCTGTAGCAGTGGGCTGACAATATCATCCCCTTGGGGAGTTTTGCCAAAGCGGTAATCGGCCAAAGCGGCAGTGAGTTGGCTATAGCCCTCTGGCAAGTGAGCACCCGCCACCACTACCGTGGGAATCGGTTCTGGGAAACAGAGGGACTCAAGGTCGAAGGGATCAGAGGCCAGTGTTACATCACTGGTGCGGTGCAGCAGCATTTGCAGATGTAGCTCGTTGCCTTGTGCCTTTGCGGCTAAAAGCAGGCGATCGTAGGTGGGTGCCAGTTGGCGCCCCTCAGAACTCAAAGATTGCAGGTTGACATAGTAGAGGGCTGTAGGTTCAGCCTCTAATTGGGGCCGCGCCACTTGATAAAAAGTCAATCCCGCAAGATGACCATCCGCGGTTACCGCTGCCCCTAAGCTAGCGGTCATAGTCTCCACATCCGAAGCAAGGAGCAGGCGATCGCCGAGACGGGCTGTCACCAAGTCCTTGCCCACCTGCAGGGGGATATTTTGATAGACTTGCACCTCAAAGGGATGCCCCTGCCAGTAGGTCTCCCAAAAAGCCGTTGCTGCTCCTAGGCGCTTCAAGGGCAAAATCCACAACTGCCGCGGGGATGAACACACTTCGGGGCAGGGGAACTGGGCAAGCGTCACCCCCTCCCCCACCCAATCATTGATTTCAGACCAGGACAAGCCCCAATGAGCAAGTTGGGATGTCCAAAAACGCGCCGCCCAAAAATGTAGGGGATCGCTACTGGGAGGTTGATTGAGCTTGAGGACACTCTGGGCTTGGCGCGGGACAAAGATCAGGTCATCGCTATCGGCAGCAAAAGCTGGCTGGCCACACATTAGAAACAACCAGCAGAGGATAAAGACCAAAAGGGATGACCATAGCGATCGCTGGTGCAGTTGCATCAGTGCCCTCAATGTGGCAGGCCCAATTAGCGATTGGTGACAGTGGCCGCGTCCCGCGCGGTCAAGCGCTCATAGGTAGCCCGCATTTTCAGGCCCGTTAGCACTTGGAATAGACCCGACCCATTATCGGAACCCGGATAGTCACGGTGCTTTAGCAGTAGTTCCGTCACTTCGCCGTAGTGCTTGGTGGAAGTATTACTCAGGTGGCTTTCAATGTAGATGAGTTCATCGAGTTTTTCAAAGCGACCGTCCACTTCTAAGACCGAAACGGGGTGACCATAGTATTCATCAGGTCCGTAGCTGAGGCGGATGCCCGGATAGGAGCAGGTGAGCTTACGACCGCAGGGAATCCAAGTAATCGTTGAACCTTCATCAAAGAGATAAACGGGCTCAAAGCCGGGGATGCCTTCCCGTTGCAGCATCCGTACCCGCAGGATATTGCCGACTTTTTCCTCTTTGACTAACTGGGTCGGTAGAATTTGCAAAACCACGTCAGCGTACTGCTTTTGGGGATCGATATAGGCCATGAAGTCAGGGCGACGGGCGTTGATGGAGGCAATCACGTCTTCATAGCTATGGCCCCGCTCAGCCATGTCGCGCTTGATCTTCCAAGCAATTTTTACATCGTCACTGATGTCGAGATAAACACTGAAGTCAATGAGCGATCGCACCCGTTCATCATAGAGGGGATGCAGGCCTTCAATCACAATCACGTGGTTGGGATCCACCTTCTCCGGCGGATCAATCGTCCCCGTTTCGTGGTTGTAGATGGGTTTCATGATTGATTCGCCATTTTTGAGAGCCTTGATCTGCTCATACATCAGATCAAAGTTGTTGGCGCGGGGATCAAGCGCCGTAATCCCCATTTCTTTCCGCTGCTTGCGATCCAGACTGTGATAGTCATCCAAACAAATCACAGTCATAAAATCTTCGCCAAACAGATCGGCCAGTCGGCGCAAAAACGTTGATTTACCACAGCCGGAGTCTCCAGCAACGCCGATGAGAACCACACGGTCTGGCTTACTGCTCATAGCTGACGATTCCCTTTGCTCGTAGAAGTGGACATCCCCTCATGGGGTGGTTCAGTATACCCTTAACTGATATTACAAGGGTGGTGTCCCTCTGGGATAGTTTTTTGTGCAAAAAGAGGAACCTTCTGGTCCACAGGGGGGATGGGTGGTTGTTCTCGGGAAGAGTTTGGGATAAAGTAGTAGATTGCGAAAGTTCATCCTAGGGATCACCATGGCCTGCCCCAAAAAGAAAACCTCAAAGTCCAAGCGCAGTATGCGCCGTGCTGTCTGGAAGCGCCAAGCTGCCCTTCAAGCACAACGTGCCCTCTCGATTGGTAAGTCTATTTTGACTGAACGTGCCCAAGGCTTCTACTTCCCTGAAGCCGAAGAAGAGAACGAAGACGAGCAGGAGTAATCATGGCCACCCCTACAGAGCCGAGCCGCACCCCCAAACTGGAAACCCCAAAGTACGGCTTTAATACCTTTGCTGAGCGGATTAATGGCCGTGCAGCGATGGTGGGTCTGGTGGCTCTTTTGTTGTGGGAATATTGGACAGGAGAGGGCTTGCTCCACTGGTTGGGCTGGCTCTAGGGGACGCCTTTAGCACTGTGTTGCATGATTCCCTACAACCTCAGTGACCCCCGCCTCTTTGGCATTATGGTTGGGGTAATGTTTTTGATGGTCGTCAGCCGCCTATTGCTAGTGGCTGGCTTTTTTTCGCTGGTATATGTCGTGGCTTGCTGGACGCCCCTGAGGAAACGACGGATAAATTTGCGGCCTTACAAGCGGGGGCAGTTTTGGCACGAGTTTGGCTGGTCATTGCTGACAGCGGCTATTTTTGCCCTGGCGGGGGCGATCGCCGCAGTGATGTGGCAGCGGGGCTGGACAGCGGTTTATCTGGAGTTAAATTCCCTTTGGGACTATATTTACTTTCCCTTGAGCATTGGCCTTGTGCTACTGCTCCACGAAACCTATTACTATTGGCTCCATCGCTGGATGCACCAACCGAAAATTTATCGCCGTGTCCATCGGGTGCATCACCATAGCATTGTTGCCTCGCCCTGGACTGCCTTTTCATTTCATCCCTGGGAGGCCTGCTTACAGGCGATTTTTCTGCCGCTGATTATTGTGCTTGTGCCACTGCACCCCTACGCTATCGTGATCCAGCTGAGCCTGATGACGGTCTCCAGTGTGATTAATCATCTAAACTTAGAGATCTATCCCCGTGGCTTTGCCGAACATTGGTTGGGGCAGTGGTTGATTGGAGCCACCCACCACAGTTTGCACCACTGTCAATTTCGCTGTAACTATGGCCTCTATTTCACCTTCTGGGATCGGTGGTTGGGGACGGAGAGTCGTGATTACCTGCCCCTGTTTCGCGATCGCACCCAAGGCTGAACTCAGGATGAATTCTGCATAGGCCCATTGGTGAAGGCGTAGGACAGTCTGTCTGGTTCAGTGGCAGTGAGATGGTCAAGGCACTTTCCTTTCCCAGGATGGCGGAGCGACAACATCCGCTGATCCAACCGTTACTCACCCTTTCCGATGCGGAGTTGATCAGGGCCTTTCAGGATCAGCGCGATCGCGGCTGCTACTTCGTGGCTCTCTACTGTCGCTACGGCCCCCTTGTATATAGTGTTCTGCAACACCACGGGCGATCGCCTGTACAGGTGGACTATCTTTTTGCCAAGGTGTGGCATGGCTTATTTTTTAGCCTTGACCTTGTGGAATTTACCCCTGAGGGCGTGAAAGTGGGGGATGAGGAAGCTCGCTCCCTGCGCAATTGGATTGTCAACCGCACCGCCGCCCTCATTCAAGAGGAACTTCCCGGCATTGAGCACATTACCTATGTCCTTCGGGATGCACCAGTGCCCCTTTGGTGCTATTTGGAAGCCAGCCTTGCCTACCTGAGTCCCCTGAGCCGCCTAGTGCTGGTGACAACCCAAACCTTTCACTGGAACCTTGAGCGCCTGCGCGCTTACCTAGAAGTTCAAGGGGAAACCTACAGCCTTGAGGAACTCAACCAGCATTTAGAGGAAGGCTTAGCACGCATCGTGGAGTATCTGCCAGCGGATATCCGCCAAATTTACTTAATGCCCGATCGGAAGTCGGAGGAACCCTCCACTGCTCAACCAACTCTTGAAGAACTCTTTCCCAATAGCGTTGAGGAGGTGGGTGCCCCTCTCGATAGCTCCGCCGCAGCAAGAGTCGGCGAGGCGACTGAGACGACGGGCAGTATTGATAACCTACTGGCAGAGTGGGAGCGGATTCTCTCCGGTTGACATGATTATTTTCTTATTATTTTCTTAAAGGAATCTAATAAGGCTTTGGGCTAACCCCAAGACCTTACCTGATATGCTAGACTCAATTTATTGAGAAAAATTTCTAACAAGGTCTTACTTCTATGGGTCTGGGTGTCGTTGATTTGCCGACATTTTGCCTTGAGGGCACGGTTGAAGAGATCTTTTACAAGAAGGGACTGCCCAAGGTCGTGATTTTGAAAACCCTCACGGGAACAGTCTGGATCAAGCTGGAAAAATCGCTACGACGCGAATTAGCACAACTCCCCAAGGTGGGCGATCGCCTGCGGCTAGAAGGCACGGTCAAGGATAAGTACGATGGCTGGGTCAAGCAATACCAGGCAGACCATTTAGAATTTTTAGCAACGGCTCAAGCCACAGTGGCAAGGGGTTCTCAGCCCTGTAGGGTGCTCATTTGTCAAAAATCCGCCTGCTGTCGCCGGGGCGCCAAGGAACTCTGGCAAGAACTAGAGGCCCAACAGCTCCCCATTACCCTGAAAGCGACAGGCTGTATGGGGGAATGCAAACGGGGACCAGCGGTGGTTGTCCTGCCCCACAAAAAGCGGCTCACCCGTGCCAATGCCCAACAGATTCGCGAGCTAGTTTGCTCGAGTGAGGCTTAGGGAATTCAGAACAACGGCAATCGAACTGATGGCCATACAAGCGGCCGCAAGTCCAGGCGTGAGACTGAGTCCCCACAGGGGTAACCCAACACCGGCTGCAATGGGTAGACCGACGATATTGTAGGCTACTGCCCAAAAAAGATTCTGCTGAATTTTGCGGAAGGTGGCACGGCTGAGGGCCAGCACGGTGAGCACATCCTCCAGATGATTGCGGGTGAGGATAATATCTGCTGCTTCAATGGCCACCTCTGTACCAGTGCCAAGGCTAATCCCCACCTGAGCTGCCGTCAGAGCGGGGGCATCATTCATGCCATCCCCAACCATCGCCACTGTTTTGCCCTTGGTTTGCCACTCCTCAATGAGGGCTAGCTTTTGCTGGGGTTGCAGATCTGTGTGGATATTGGCTGGGAGTAGGCCGAGGGGTTCTAGGAGTTGTTGGGCTGCTTTGGCGGTGTCGCCCGTGAGGACATGAATCTCATAGCCTTGGGCTTGCAGGGCTTGAATGGTGCTCACTGCCTCTGGGCGCAGGCGATCGCGAAAGGTTACCACCGCCATCAGCTGGCGATCGCAGGCCAAGGCCACATGGGTTTCTACCGCTAGGGAAGGGCAGTCAATACCCTGATCACGCAGCCAACTGAGGCGGCCCGCTTGATAGTGATGCCCCTCAATCCAACCGCTCATCCCCAGTCCAAGGGCAGTTTCCAGCCCAGTCACCGTTGCTAGTTCTGTTATCTGGTTTGTCGCAGCCCATGCCTTCTGAATCGCCACTGCAAGGGGATGGCGACTCTTGTGCTCTAGGCTGGCCAGTAGGTAGAGGACGGTTTCTAAGGAGGACTGCCCGTACAGGTGGATCTCTGCAACTTCGAGTTCACCCGTTGTCAGTGTGCCCGTCTTGTCAAACACAATCGTGTCCAACTGTTGAGTGCGCTCGAGAACATCGCCACCGCGAATAATTAAGCCTTTGGCAGCGGCATGACTGGTGCCCACAAGAAGGGCGATCGGAGTGGCAAGGCCAAGGGCACAGGGACAGGCAATCACCAGCACACTTAAGGCCAGCTTTAGGGGCAATAGGGACGTGTGATTGGTTATTTCTGGGAAGACATGGGGGGCGATCGCACTCCAAAAAACAGCGGTGCCTGCCGCTAAGAGCAACACTCCATAGCCAAAATAGCCAGCCACCACATCTGCCATTTGCTGCACCGGTGCTTTGCGATTTTGTGCCTGCACCACGAGCTCTAAAATCTGTCCCAAAAATGAGGCACGGCCACAGCGTTCTACCCGTAGGGTAACGGCAGCACCAACATTGCGACTGCCCGCTAGAACGGATGCCCCCACGCCTTTGACTACCGGTAGAGATTCCCCCGTGAGCATGGATTCATCCACCAAGGTTTCCCCGGTCACAATGATGCCATCGGCGGGAAAGGGTTCTCCAGCATCCACCCACAGCCAGTCTCCCACCTGGATACGACTGACGGGAATGGGCCAGCGATCGCTAGCGGTCAAACTCGGTTGCCATAGGGCCTGTTTTGGCTGCAGGGCGAGGAGCGATCGCAAGTCCCGTTGCGCCTGTTGACGTACTTGTTGCTCCAGCGATCGCCCCAGCAAAATAAAGCCAAGGATCATCACCGGTTCATCAAAGAAACACTCCCACCCCAAGGCCGGCCACAGCCACGCCACCGTACTGGTGAGGTAAGCCCCCAAGGCGCCAAGAGCCACCAGCGTATTCATATTCGGGCACCCTTGGAGGAGGCCGATCATCCCTTGCCGCAAAATCTCCCACCCCGGCAGGACAAGGGCAATCGTCGCTAGCCCCCAGTGCCAGATCATGGCTTCTAACATGGACCAGTGCCCCGGCAGCAGATCAATCCCGTGGCCGACGCTGGAGAGAATAAGGAGTATAAAGGCGATCGCCAACCTTGGCAAAGAGGTTTCCTCAGAGGCCGTGGGCAGTTCCAAAAGGGCATTGGCTTCTGCAAGGGTGGCTTGAAAGCGGCCTTGGTTTAGGGTCTCAACAATAGCGATAGGGGTTGTCTTATTGGGGGAATAGGTGACAACGGCGGTTCCCGTCACTAGATTCACTGCCGCAGCATCTACGCCCGGCTGCTCTTTTAACTGATTTTCCAGCGATCGCACACAGCCAGCACAACGCAAGCCGCTCACCCGCAGAATTGCCACCTCAGGGGCTTGGGAATCAAGACTTGAACTTAGGGACACGTCAACCCTCTCCAAAGAGAACTACGTTAAATTACGTTAAATCTCCTAACTGCGTCCCCACCGCCTATTGTGGCACGTTGGTTCTGAGATGTCAGAGATCAGGGGAAGCTATCCTAAAGGAATACAGTTTTCACTAGAGATACAAGCAATGGTAGCTGCCAAGGAGACGGGCGATCGCTATTTCACACCAGAAGAATCCTTTAAGAATACTTTGGCTGGACAGAGCAGCAGTTGGCAGGGCATGAGCTAATTCATGGTCGTGTCTATACGCCCTGCCAAAGTGCTCTTGCTCGCAACGGCAGCCCACGATCGCGGCAAAAGGTTTGATCTCTACCGCCGCAACCCCGACGTCGTGGATTGTGTGCTGGCTAGCTGAGAGGAAATGGCAATCGACATCTATCCATCTATCCAAGAAACAAAGAAATGAAGTGGGGGATTGCTGCTACGCTGCTACCGCGCTGGCGATCGCCTCGAATCGAGAGGCATGATCTCAGGGTGCCCCTTGAGCCCTTTGATAAAGATACTGACCTCTCTCTCCCGGCAGTAGGTACCACCGTAAAAGGGTGAACGACTTTTCCGGTGGACGTCGAAGCTATCAAAATAGGTATTCTTTGAGAGGAGAGTAAATTCAAGGAGTACCAGACATGTTACCGCTAACGGTGAGTCGCCTCTGGACAATTAGCCGTAATGTTTTCAATGAAACACTGCGAGAGCGGGTTCTTTACGTCACTGCTGTTTTTGCCATTGGCCTAGCTTTAGCGATTGTGATTTTGGGACAGGTCTCAGCAGGAACCCAAGACAAAATTAGCCTTGATGTGGGGATGGCAGGAATTTCCCTCTTTGGCTTGCTGATTGCCGCCTTTGTTGGGGGTGGTTTGCTCAATAAAGAAATAGAAAAGCGCACGATTTTGGTGATGTTGGCGAAACCCATCAGCCGTGCGGAATTTATTATTGGCAAACATTTGGGCTTATCGGCGGTTCTGCTAGTACTGGTAGCACTGATGACGCTAATTCTGTTTATTCTCATGAGCTTGAATCAGTTTGCCTATCCCACTGGTCCTTTGATAGTGAACTCTTTCTACATTGCGCTGCAACTAGCCCTCCTGACGGCAGCCGCTTTGCTTTTTGGTAGTTTCACCAGTTCCTTGATTGCCACGCTCCTAACCGTGGCACTGTACTTTATGGGGCACTTTAGCCAAAACTTGGTCATCCTCAGCCAAAAGATAGAGAGTGACACCGTACGGCAACTGATGCAGTTTCTCTATCTGATCTTTCCCGATTTATCCCGCTTGGACTTTAAGAATACGGCGGTCTATGGAATGCTGCCGTCTGTACCGGAACTTGTGGCCAATGCCTTTTATGGCGTGATTTATACGGTGGCCCTGCTGGCGATCGCCACCTGGATTTTCTCTCGTCGCAACTTTTAGCAAAAACTCGCAGCCCATTTGTTCAATTGTTCCCTCAATGGGCTATGATAAAGCTCTGGGAATCTTTGCCCGTGTAGCTCAGTGGTAGAGCACACCCTTGGTAAGGGTGAGGTCACGAGTTCAATCCTCGTCACGGGCTTTGTTTAAGGCTGTTGCAGCCAATAGTTGATCGCCAACACGAGGGCCAAAAGCACGACCGTCCAGCGTAACAGCACGGGGTCGACCGCGCGGGCAAATTTACCCCCTAGCAATCCGCCAACAATGGTGGCGATCGCCATCCCCCAAGCCACCGGCCACACTACCTCCCCAGACACAACGAAAAATGCAGCAGCAGCAACATTGATCCCAAAGGCCAAAATTTGCTTCAAGCCATTGAGGCGCCTCAAGCTTTCCCCGAGAACAACGCCCAGCACCGCTAGCAAAATCACACTCAAGCCGGCACCAAAATAGCCACCATAGACCGCCGCCAGAAATACAAGGGGAATGGCTCCCACTTCAGACCTGTCTGGAACACTGATCCGCTGCAATAACCAGGCCCGCACCTGCTCCTGAACCCCCAAGAGAACAGCGGCCAAAAGCAGCAAATAAGGAATTAGGGCATTGAACAGTGCCTCGTTGGTGTGCAGCAGTAACATTGCCCCCGTCATCCCCCCGGCCACTGCCGTGGGAAAGAGCCAACCAAGGCGCCGTTGCTGACCCTTGAGCTCTTGATATTGGGCCACTGTCGCTCCCAAGTAACCGGGAACCAAGGCAACGGTGCTGGTGAGATTGGCAACCACTGGCGGCAAGCCGATCGCCACCAAAGCTGGAAAACTAATCAGTGTTCCCCCACCAGCAATAGCATTGACAAAGCCCGCCACCAGGCCCGCAACGGTAAGGAGCCCAATCTTGCTGATCATACCCCTGAGTGCGTAGAGGCTAGGAAAGGTAGCGTTGGATAGTCTCGCGGTACTGACTCTTGGGTTTCATGCCAACAATTACCTCTAGGAGTTCCTTATTTTTGAAAAGTTGAATTGTGGGGGTACTGGTCACCCCCGCTTGCTCGGCGATCGCGCTGTCCTCAGTGATGTCAATTTCAATAAGCTGTACTTTGCCGTCGAATTCCTCCACCAATCGATCCAAAATGGGCTTGAGAGTATGGCACGGGCCACAGGTGGGGGAAACATATTTCACCACCAGGAGGCGATCGCTTTCGTGGAAGAGTTTGCGCAAGGCATAGCTACCCCGATGTTTAATGGCATTGGGATCAAACTCCTGTTCTGGCGAGGCAGTGGGTTTCGTGGTTGCTGCGGGCTGGGTCGCCGTTGCCGTTTGGTGAAACTCCTGAATGAGCCCCCGCGCTGAGAGCCAACGTTCTGCATCAAGGGCTGCCATACAACCACTGCCTGCTGCTGTTACGGCTTGGCGGTATTCATGGTCTTGAACATCCCCAGCAGCAAAGACCCCCTCCACATTCGTTTGTGTCCCATGGCGAGTGACGATATAGCCGACGCTATCTAGCTCCAGAAAATCCTTGAACAGTTGGGTATTGGGGGTGTGACCAATAGCATAGAATAAACCCCGCACCGGCAAGAGGGATTCTTCCCCTGTGGCTTTATTGATCATCCGCAAACCCGTCATTAAGTTGCCATCGCCAAGGATTTCCCGTGCTTCGGTTTGCCAGTGAACTGTAATTTTAGGATTGGCAAACACCCGATCCTGCATGGCCTTACTGGCTCGCATTTTGTCACTACGCACCAGAAGATGCACGTGGGAGCCATACTTGGTGAGATAAACTGCTTCCTCTGCCGCACTATCGCCGCCGCCAATCACCGCTAACTCCACATCCTTGAAAATGGGCGTTGCGCCATCACAAATGGCACAGGCGGACACGCCCTTCGTCCAATACTGCTCTTCACCGGGCAAATGGAGTCGTTTGGCCGTGGCGCCCGTACAGATAATCACGCTGTGGGCATAGACTTGCCGCTCCGCTGAGCTGATGAGAAAGGGGCGTTGACTAAAATCCACCTGAATCACATCTTCAGTCACCATTTCCGTGCCCCAGCGCTCCGCTTGCGCCTTCATCCGTGCCATCAGTTGTGGCCCTTGAATACCTTCGGGAAAGCCGGGAAAGTTTTCCACTTCAGTCGTGGTCATAAGTTGGCCACCGGGTAGCCCCCCAATTTGATAGCCCTCAAACATAAACGGTTTCAGGTTGGCACGGGCAGCATAGATAGCTGCCGTGTAGCCCGCAGGACCAGAACCAATAATGACAACGTTTTCAATCCGTGGCGGTGTCATGGCTAAAATAAACTCGAAACGATTATGAGTTATTTAATTTTAGCTTGATTTTCCGCGGCAAACAAGGGGAGCATCTTTGGGCATAATGAAACGGTTGGGCACGCTCCTTGGCTGTGTACATCAAGCAGTTAGAACTCACGAATTTTAAGTCCTTTGGCGGCACCACTGTGATTCCGCTGCGGCCAGGGTTTACGGTCATTTCTGGCCCCAATGGCTCAGGGAAGTCGAACCTTTTGGATGCTTTGCTCTTTGCCCTTGGCCTTGCCGGTTCCAAAGGGATGCGGGCAGAACGATTGCCAGATTTGGTGAACCATAGCCAAACGCGGCGCAGCCATAGTGTTGTTGAAACGCGAGTCACAGTGACATTTGCACTGGATGCTGAAACGGAATGGCGGGTAACACGGCGACTGCGGGTCACTCAGCAGGGCACCTATACCTCGACCTACGCGGTGAATGATCAACCCTGCACCCTGAATGAATTGCACGATCAGTTACAGGCGTTTTGTATCTATCCCCAAGGCTATAACGTGGTCCTGCAGGGGGATGTCACTAACATCATTTCCATGAATGCCAAGGCACGGCGGGAAATCATTGACGAATTGGCGGGGGTGGCGGATTTTGACCGCAAGATTGCCCAAGCTCGCGAAAAATTAGATACGGTCAAGGACCGCGAAGAACGCTTCCGCATTGTTGAGGGGGAGTTGATTCAACAGCGCGATCGCCTGCAACGGGATCGGCTGCATGCCGAAAAATATCAAGCCCTACGATTAGAACTGCAAGAGCGAGAGCAATGGCTACTAGTGCGCCAATGGCAGGCCCAGGAAGAGCAAAAAGTGCAACTACAAGCACAGCTCCAGACTCTACAACAGGAGCAAACCCAGCGCCAAGGCCAACTGCAACAAAAGGCACAGGAGATGGCAGCGGCAGCGGTTACCCTAGAACACCTCAATCAACAGGTGAAAGCCCTGGGCGAAGAAGAGTATCTCCGCCTCCAAGCAACGTTAGCGGATCTCCATGCCCAACAGCGCCAATGTCAACGCCAGCAAACCGCCTACCAACAGCAGCAAGAACAGTTGGCAGAACAACTCCAGCAACGGCAAGCCCAGTACCACCGTCAACAGGCGCAGCACCGGCAACTTGCTGAAGAGTTAGCACAGCAACGGGGCGATCGCCCCCCCTTCGTTACAGCGGTTGCCACCAGCCAAGCCGCCCTCGAGGCCCTGCGGCAGCAAGCTCAGGAGTTGAATACAGCCGCCCAAGCTTGGTTTCAGGAACACAGTCAGCGGCGGCAGCGGATTGACACCCTGATCCATGAACTGGAACCCAGTCGCAGTGAGTTGTCTCGCCTTCAGGAGCGATCGCAACAATTGCGGCAGCGACAGGGGGAGTTGTGCCAAGCGGCCACCACCTTAGAAGCACAACAATTGGAATTGCAAGACGCTCTAGCAAAAGCTGCGGCAGCAGTCAAACAACAGGAGCAGCAACTGCAGACCCTTGCCCAGCAACTCGCTGCAGCACAGCAACAATTGAGCCTCACAGAAGCAACCTATCAACGCCTTGAGCGAGAACAGCGCCAAAAGCAGCGGGAGCTCGATCAATTGGAAGCACGGCAGCAGGCGGTTCAGGAAACCCAAGGCAGTTTTGCAGCGCAGCTCATTTTAAGTGCGGATCTCCCCGGCGTGTTTGGGCTGGTGGCACAGCTCGGCCAAGTGGACCCCCGCTATCAACTGGCCTTGGAAATTGCAGCTGGAGCGCGCCTAGGCAATATTGTTGTGGCAGATGACAGTGTAGCAGCGGCAGCGATCGCCCTCCTCAAGCGGGAACAGGCAGGTAGAGCCACGTTTTTGCCTTTGAATAAGATGGCACGTCCCAAGCCCCTCTCTCCCATTGCCTTGGCGGGTTGTATTGACTATGCGTTAAATCTCGTGACCTTTGAGCCGCAATATGCCCCCATTTTTGCCTATGTGTTTGGCAGTACGCTGGTCTTTGAGAGCCTTGAGGCGGCGCGACAATACCTAGGGCAATATCGCATGGTCACGCTCGAGGGAGATTTGCTGGAACCCTCAGGGGCAATGACTGGGGGCAGCCAGCGTCGCACCAATGCCCTCCGTTTTAATCAGGGCATCCCCCCCCAAGAGTCGGCAGAAGTCCAACAGGTGCGCGATCGCCTTGGGGAATTAGAAGGCCTGTTAGATCGCCTCCTGCAGGAGCGCACCCACAAACAAGGGAGAGTGAATGAGTTGAGCCAAGCCCTCAGTGAAGTCCGCCACAGCCATCGCGATCGCCAGCGGCAATGGGAGCAACTTCAGCAACAACAGCAGCACCTGAACCGCCAGCAAGCAGAGTTAGAGCGCCAGCAGCAGTACCTTAGCCAAGAGTTAACCGCAGCCGAAACTGAACTCACTCAGCTACAGGCTCGCCTTCCTCAACTAGAAGCAGAACTTGCTGCAGAGCGCCTTGCCCTCAATGCCCTTGAAGCCAATCCTAGCCATCAGCAGTGGCAGCAGGTTCAGGCACAGCTTCAAGCACAGGAAAAAATCCACGCGGATCATGTGGCCGCCCTGCAAGCCCTAGATCAAGCCTTGGGCGATCGCCACCGTCAACTAGAGCAACTGGAACGAGACCTCACACAAACAGAGCAGGAGATTCAGCGACTGCGCCAAGCCCAAGGGGAGATGCTCTGTCAACAGCAGGCCCTCGATCAAACCCTTGGTGACCTAGCGACACAAGTTCAAAAGACCCAAACTGCCCTGAGGGAGCTGGACACCCGCCTGGGCCACCTCAAGGGCGATCGCGATCGCCACGAGTACCAACTGCGGCAGCAGCAAAAGAACTATCAGCAACTGGAATGGCAATACCAAAAAGCCAGCGAAACCCTGACCACCCTGCAAGCACAACTTCAGGAATTGAGTACCATTGAGCCACCTCCCTTACCGCAGCCATTGCCGGAAGTACCCGCTGACCTCTCCCTTAAAGACATTCAACAGCAGTGCCAAGCCCTAGAAAAACAGCTCCGCACCATGGAACCAGTCAATATGCTGGCAATTCAGGAATTTGAGGAGACACAAGCACGGCTAAAGGAACTACAGGAGAAACTCGCCGTTCTGGCCGCGGAGCGCACGGAGATTTTGCTGCGGATTGAGAACTTCACCACCCTGCGTCACCAGTCCTTCCATGAAGCCTTTGATGCCGTCAATGCCAACTTCCAAACAATTTTTGCCACCCTCTCCGATGGCGATGGCTACCTGCAACTCGAAAGTCCTGAAGATCCCTTTGCTGGTGGACTGAATCTGGTAGCGCATCCCAAGGGTAAACCCGTCCAACGCTTGGCCTCAATGTCCGGGGGTGAAAAATCCCTAACCGCTCTCAGTTTTATCTTTGCCCTACAACGCTATCGCCCTTCCCCATTTTATGCCTTCGATGAAGTGGATATGTTTCTCGATGGTGCCAATGTCGAGCGCCTTGCCAAAATGATTCAGCAGCAGAGCCAACAGGCGCAGTTTATTGTTGTCAGTCTGCGGCGACCAATGATAGAAGCGGCTCAGCACACCATTGGTGTCACCCAAGCGCGGGGTCAACATACCCAAGTGATTGGCCTCGATTTAACAGCTCACCATTGATACCTGAAAAATCATGCCTAGAATTAATCCCTAGAATTTTAATAGTTCATCGGCGTGGATCGTAGTGGAACAGTAAGTTTGATTGAGCTGTCAAAATCTCCAAGTCTTGCTGAGGAGTGTCCCTATGAAATACTGGCAAAAACTTGGCTTGAGCTTATTGACGGTGGCCTGTTTGGGAACAATTGCCCCTCGGCCGGCCCAAGCCAATATGTTTACGCAAACGGAAGTAGATCAAAGCCGCTATGTGGTGATGGCTGTGCCCCTGGCCCGCGGTGGCTATCGCCTACTGGTGGTGGAGCAAATGAAGGATACTCGCCCCTGCTGGCGTGAATCGGGCAGGAACCCTGTGGTGATCGATCCGCTGTTGACGACATTTGACTTTACAGGCATTTGTGGTCGGGCTACGGATAGCAATGGCTACTCGATTCGGGTGGCGCAACAGGATTTAGGATTGCAGTATAGTCTGCGCATTGAGCAGAGGGATGGGGAGTTACTCCTCGTTGGCAGTAGCAATCGCGGTGGTCCGCGGATGGTGATTGGCCGCACCCACGGTATACAGGAAGGGCAATTTCTCAAATTCCATCTGGAACCCACTTGGCGGCTGACGCGGCGCACCTACGAAGGCCAAGTGCTGGGGCATGTTTATTTCACGAATGACACTTGGGAAGCAGCCACAGGAAGCGCGCCTACCCCTGTCAGCCCTGTCGGCACCGAAACCAACATCCCCCCTGCAACAACACCGCAAAGCTAGGCTTAGCGTTGCTTCATTGCCCGCTCCATTTCCCGCCTGTCCTGCCGCTGCTTGAGGTCTTGGCGCTTGTCGTGGAGTTTCTTACCACGGGCAAGTCCTAGAGAGACCTTGACCCGGCCATTTTTCAGGTAGAGCTTTAGGGGCACAAGGGTCAGCCCTTTTTGTTCAACTTTGCCCACTAGCTTACGGATCTCCTGCTTGTGGAGAAGGAGCTTGCGATCGCGCAAGGGGTCATGGTTATAGGATGGGTTGGTACTTTCGTGGGGCGAAATGTGGACATTCATCAACCACGCTTCACCATTGCGGATGCGGGCAAAGCCATCCCGCAAATTTACCTTGCCAGCGCGAATAGACTTTACCTCGCTGCCGAGCAACACAAGACCACATTCATAGGTTTCCAGAATTTCGTATTGGAAGCGCGCTTGGCGATTTTCACTCAGGACTTTGATACTATCGCCCATCAAAAACTCCGCAAAGGTATTGCCAATATACCGCAGTTTAGGGATAAGGGGAGTTTTCATCTTATCACTGCCCTCCCACCCCTTTGCTGAATGGTTGTGACGTCATGCCCAAGCTGCAGCAGTTAGAGTTTTTGCACGACCTACCCTTGATTGTCGTCGTGGATTGCGGTGGTGTGTGCTGCTCGCCCTACTGAAGCACTCAGCCACGCCGAAATTCATATTCAAGCGGGTTTTCCTTGCCTAGAAGCAACTTGGACAACCCCCGATGTTGCTTTGGTCTTGCAACAACAAGGAAGCTGACACAGACATCGGGATTGCTCCGTAGTACCCTCATAGCGGCCCCCTCTCCGGGGGCACGAGTTCGGGTTGGTCCGACCCCACGGACCGATTAGAGCTCAAGCCAAGCCCTTTCCTCAGAATCACTCACTACTTCAATCCTCAAAGTAGAATCATCTGATCAAAAACTAAGCAAGAGGTCAATCTAGCATGATGACAGCTTGTCAAGTGCACAATTAACAATCAGCAATAGCAATGCAGCATCTATAATAAGTTTTACAGAACAACATTTCTATAGAACAAACGCACTAACATTCCCTTATGGCTAAGTAATGAACTCCCTGTCAGTATTTTTAATGCTTCCCACGCCTATTTCGTTCAACTACAACCAAGCAGTATTAATCGCTCAAGCTTTTTCTCCTGAGCGGATTATTGAAGAAACTCAACCTCCTCCGCCACCCCCAAGTACACCAAAGATTACGATTCCTAGAGATCAGGAAATCCAGCCACCTGCTGATTCAGATAAGATTCGCTTCTTTTTGAAAGACATCACCATTAGTGGCTCAACTGTCTATTCTCCCGAAACTCTCAGGCGGCTATACGCAGATTGGCTCAACCGTGAGGTGACCCTTGCTGATATCTATACCATTGCCCAAAAAATCGCTGAACATTACCGCCGTTCAGGTTATCTTTTAATCCGTGTACTTGTACCTGCCCAAGAAGTAGCCGAAGGTACCGTTCGCCTCGAAGTTGTTGAAGGTTATATCGAGGAAGTACGTTTTGAAGGTTCCAAGGGAGCTATCAAACCGCTACAGCCCTATGCCAATCGCATCCAATCCTCCCGCCCTCTCAAAGCCAAGGTTCTCGAGCGCAATCTGTTGTTAATAAGCGACTTAGCAGGCTATCAAGTGAGTGGGCGCTTTGAACCCGGTAGCCAGCGTGGCACAGCCATTCTTTCGCTCACTGTAAATAAAGATTCGTTTCAACCTTTTGTCACAATTAACAACTGGTCTGCAGACAGTGTCGGGCCTGTTCGTCTCCAGGTAGGAACCTATCTCAACTCTCTACTCAACCGAGGTGAACAATTTATTCTCAGTGGTACAACAGTTCCCTTCGATTTTAATGAACTGAAAAGTGGTCGCTTCGATACAAACATTCCTTTAAATTCAAACAGCCTCAGGTTTCTAGGCAGTTTGAGTTACGCTGAAACCCAGCCTGGAGATAATCTTGCTCCCTTCGGGATCAAAGGCACCACTTGGGCGGGCAGCATAGGCTTCAGCTATTATCCCATTCGCTCAAGAAAACTGAATCTGCTCACAAGCATTTCCTTTGATGCCCTAAACAGCACCATCAGCACCACATTTTTAGGGCCGCCAGTTCCTCTGAGTCAAGACCGAGTCCGCGTGTTTCGCACCGCGAGTCAACTCAGCTACATTAGCTCGGTAGGATTCACTAGCGCCTCTATACAGCTCTCTCAAGGTGTTGCAGGCTTAGGTGCTCGCTTGAATGGAACTCCCACTTTACCCCTCTCTCGCTTGAATGCCACTCCTGCAACCTTCAAAGCCAACCTTGACGTTACTCAGATTTTCTTCCTCCCACAAAATTGGTCAGTCACCTTAACAGGTGCAGCTCAAGTAGCAGCAGCTCCCCTGGTGGTTTCTGAGCAGTTTGGCATTGGTGGCCCTAACTTTGGATCTGCCTACATTCAATCTGCCATTTTAGGAGATGACGGCTATGCCCTACGCCTTGAGTTGCAAAATACTCGCCGCTATCGCCTAGGTAAGACAAACTTTATTAGCCAGCCCTATGTCTTTGTGGACTACGGCCAAACATTCCTTAAAAGACCTACTATTGCTGAACCTCCGAGTCAACAAGCTTTTTCAACCGGTTTTGGTTTGCGTCAGCTAATCAACCCTAACCTACAACTTCGCTTAGAGCTTGGCCTTCCGCTCACGAGGATTACGCCTAATTTTGAGCAAACCCCCCGCCTTTTCTTCCAAATTCAAGGTATATTCTAGACTTTCAGGGATTGAAGCAGCAGTTGGTCCTCCCTTCCCTAGAACCAGTGCCTAGATCCAGCTCATATTAAGTTTTTAGACAATAGTCAATCTAGGTAGATATACTATTGACTGTACGAGTAGATACTTATATATATAAAGTCATAAGCCCCCTCTGAGGGATGAAATCTCCGTCACCGTGGGACCCACGGTGAGATAAAATCCCCTAGCAGAGGGCATAATCCCAATCCATAGAGAAAGGGTACAAGGGACTGTTGGCTTTAGCCGACGGTAGCTCACTTTAGCCCTAAGAATGCCCCAGGCTGGAGCGGTGGGGGCTTTAATCCTCTGAATACAGCCAGCAAAAGACAATAAGAGTGTTCCTATGAAAAAATTACTTAGTGTGTTCCTGAAAGGATTTGGTCTCACTCTGTCAAGTATTTTTCTAGGAAGCCTGAATTCCCAAGTGGTTAAGGCGCTGCCACAAAGCCCCAGCGTCATGCATGGTCAGGTTTTCTTTGGGCAAAGCACCCCCCATCAGCTCCACATTCTCCAAGGCAGCGATAAAGCGATCATTAACTGGGAGAGCTTCAGCATTGGCACCAGCGAAGGCGTCTTCTTTGTTCAGCCAAGTGCAACAGCAGCCGCGCTGAACCGAGTGACAGGGTTAACCCCCTCAAGTATTGCCGGTCAACTGAGCGCTAATGGTCGTATCTTTTTGATTAACCCCAACGGCATCGCCTTTTTGCCCACTGCTCAGGTGGATGTGGCGGGGTTGGTCGCCAGTACGTTGAATATCCAAGATAGTGATTTCATGCGGGGGATTTTGCGGTTTGAACAAATGCCGGGGAAACCGCCCGCCAGTGTCATCAATCAGGGGTTAATCACGGCCAAAGAGGCGGGTTTTGCCGCCTTGGTCGCGCCGGCGGTGCAAAATAGCGGTATCATTTCTGCGCGGTTGGGGAAAGTAGTTTTAGCATCAGGAACAACGGTCAGTTTAGATTTTTATGGGGATGGGTTATTAAGCGTAACCGTTGACCCGAAAATGGCCGGTCAAATTACGGATATTTATGGGAACAAATTAAGTTCACTGATAGATAACCAAGGGAATATCACCGCACCGGGGGGGATTGTCACCTTAAGCGCCCAAGCTGCCGGACAGGTGGTAAATACTGTGATTAACACCGGGGGAATTATTGAGGCGAAATATGCGGAAAACCGCAACGGAGTAATTATCTTATCCGGCGGTTCTAAAGGCACGGTAGCGGTGAGCGGCACGTTGGATGTGTCTGGGGAACGGGGCGGTAAAGTAGAAATTACGGGGGAAAATGTCGGGTTATTCGGTACGGCGAAAGTTGATGCCTCTGGGGAGAAAGCGGGCGGTTTAATTTTCGTGGGCGGGGATTATTTAGGTGGCCGGGCAGACAAACAGAGAGTTAACCCGGCTTTGAATGCCCAAAACACTTTTGTTAGCAGTCAAAGCATTCTGAGTGCCGATGCCAAAATTTCCGGCGATGGGGGTGAAGTCATCGTTTGGGCGGATAACTTTACCCGTTTTGACGGCACGATTACTGCGACAGGGGACAACGGCGGATTTGTGGAGACCTCCGGTAAGAACATCCTAGAGGTAGGCAGTACCGCTCGGGTTGATACCACCGGACGCACGGGTAAAACAGGCACATGGCTGCTTGACCCTCTTGACTTAACCATCGTTCCACCAGGAACGGATAATAGTGTCACCAGTAGCAGTCCCTTTAAACCCACAGGTGGCGGGTCAACTTTAACGGATGCAACGATTAACAGCGCCCTCTTGAATAATAATGTGGTAGTTACAACCGTAGGCACAAGTGGTAGTGCAAACGGGGATATTATTTTTGATAACAACGCCTATGTGAATTGGGCAACCGATAAGACTTTTACTGTGCAGGCCGCCGGACGGATTGTGATGCAGCCTGGCGCTAAGGTTACTAGCACCTGGAGCACCACCGGGTTTGATGCGATTGTTTTTGAAGCCAATACTGCGGGTACTACAACGGGCGGGATCCAAATTAATAATGCCACGTTGCAGACTAACGGAGGAAATATTAAGCTTACCGGTAAGGGAGGCAATACAGGATATGGCGTAGATATTCGTCGAAACGCAAACATTATTAGTATCAGCGGTTCAATTGAGATTACGGGTTACGGTGGCGCTGGTGGTAGTAATAACTATGGAGTTTACCTTAGTGAGGGTGGCCGCATTCAGAACAAAACCGGTAACATCATAATTAATGGTTTTGCTGGTGGCACTGGTACCAATAACGATGGCGTTTTTATTACAACAACACCGCGTTATACACCTGCAAGTCCATTACCATCGCCATCGCGACAAACTCAAATTACCAATATAGATGGCGACATAAAAATTGTAGGTACTGCCGACGGATCTGGGAGCACCGACGATGGCATTGCTCACTGGAATGCGTTGGTGCAAACCACAGGTCAAGGTAATATCACCTACATTGGTTTCTCAGGCACCGGTACCGGTTCAGGCAACAAGGATGGTCTAGAATTACAGCGGCATCTACAGTTATATGGCGGTACGAACTATAGTGCCAAGATTTCGGCAACAGGCTCAGGCAATATTACCCTAACGGGTGTTTTGCGCGGTGGTAACGCCAGCGATAACGCAATTAAGTTTGGGGAGCCACCAGGAAGTGCTCCTGATGCTGGTTTTGTTGTTCAAACAAATACAGGCAATATCTGCCTAGTTGGTGAACACACTGGCACTGCCACTAGTTCTTCTTCGGACTGGATGAGCATTCGTGCAGCAGGTCTCACTCGCACAATTCAAAGTATGGGTGGCGGCAACATTATTCTTGTTGGAGATAGGATTCAGCTTGATCCTGTTACCCCTACCACCACATTGAATAGCTCCGGCATTTTAGTTGTCCAGCCCCACACAGTAAATCGCAATATTGACCTTCTCGGTACCGCGTCTGACATAACTCATCTAGCGTTTAACGCTGCAGAGTTTGGTTTGACAACTAATTTTAGTCACATCATCTTTGGCCGCGAAGATGGCACAGGAACAGTTACAGTCAATGGTCCGATTCCGATCACTCGAAGCCAACACCTCAGCCTGCGAGGTGGTTCTATTAACCTCAACCAACAAATTAATTTAAGTGGAAAAACACTAGGTCTTTTCAGCAAGGGAGGCGTTGTCAATCAAACAGAACCGTTTAGTGCAGCTAACTTACTTTTATCGGGCAGCGGCACTTTTATCCTCAACCATCCCGCAAATAATGTCAACACCATCGCAACCGCTGGCTCAACCGGTGCGATTACATACCGAGATCAAAGTGCTCTTACGGTTGGCAGTGTCAGTATTCCTTTTGTTAGTACATATTCCAGTTGTTGCACCAGCTCATCGATCACCTTAACTGCTAACGGCATCACGACTAACAATGCTGATGTTATTTTGCGTACCAACGACCTACTCACCCTCGATAAGGCCAGCAACCTCGGCAGTGGCAACCTCACCCTGATTAGCCAAGGGGGAGTGACGCAGTCTGGTACCGGTAGCATCACTGCCGGTGGCCTGGGATTGCAAGGCACAGGCACCTTTGACCTGAACAACGCCAGCAACGATGTCAACACCTTTGCTGCCAACGTCAGCGGCGGCGTCACCTTCAAGGACAGTAATGCCCTAATCGTAGTTGGCAGCATTACCAGCACCGTGGGCACCGACAGCGCCACCACCAGTGGTGGCCTGAGCACGGGCGGCAACGATGCAATTGTGGAGACAGGGAATACCCTGACCCTCAATGCCAACAGCAACCTCGGCAGTGGCGGCAACCTCACCCTGATTAGCCAAGGGGGAGTGACGCAGTCTGGTACCGGTAGCATCACTGCCGGTGGCCTGGGATTGCAAGGCACAGGCACCTTTGACCTGAATAATGCA